>CAZEVY010000094.1:0-21401 GCA_964515555.1 uncultured Solibacteraceae bacterium
AACCCCGTGGCGACCCCGGTGACCAATCCGCTTCCCGCCAAGATCGCCGCCGGCGGACTGCGGCGCGACACCGACCTCTCGGCCGCCGAGCTCCAGCAACTGCTCGCGCTCGCCGAGCAGGTGAAGCGCGCCCCGGCGCGATTCCGCAAGGCGCTCGACGGGCGCTACCTGAGCCTGCTGTTCGAGAAGCCCTCGCTGCGCACGCGCCTCACCTTCGAGCTGGCGATGAAGCAGCTCGGGGGCGACGCGGTGGTCTCTTCCGGACCGGTGGCCGAGCGCGAGCCGGTGCGCGACGTGGCGCGCAATCTCGACCGGTGGACGAACGCCATCGTGGCGCGCGTGTTTTCGCAGGACACCATCGAGGAGCTGGCGCGATGGTCGGCCGTGCCCGTCGTCAACGCGCTCAGCAATCTCTACCATCCCTGCCAGGCGCACGCCGACCTGCTGACGATGCGCGAGCGCTTCGGCCGCCTGCGCGGGCTGAAGCTGGCCTACATCGGCGACGGCAACAACGTCTCGCACTCGCTGCTGCTCAACGCGCCGCGCCTGGGCGTCGACGTCACCGTGGCGGCCCCGGCGGGCTTCGAGCCGAAGGAGGCCATCGTCGAGGAGGCGCGCGAGCTGAGCGACGGCGCGCGGGTCGAGGTGACCAACGACGTGCGCGAGGCCGTCGGCGGAGCGCACGCGGTCTACACCGACGTCTGGGCGAGCATGGGGCAGGAGGCCGAGCGCGAGCGGCGCACGGCGGCGTTCCGCTCCTACCAGGTGGACGAGGCGCTGATGGCGCGGGCGCGGGAGGACGCGGTATTTCTGCACTGCCTGCCGGCGCGCCGCGGCGAGGAGGTCGCTGAAGGGGTGATCGATTCGCCGCAGTCGGCGGTCTTCGACCAGGCCGAGAATCGCCTGCACGTGCAGAAGGCGCTGCTGCTGATGCTGCTGGCGTGAAGCCCGCGCGCGCGGCGCGCCATACTGGAATTCTATGAGCAAACCCAAGAAAGTCGCGCTCGCCTACTCGGGCGGACTGGATACATCCATCATCATTCCGTGGCTGAAAGAGAACTACCAGTGCGAAGTGGTCGCCGTGTGCGGCGACATCGGACAGGGCGCCGACGAGCTGGCCGGCCTCGAAGAGAAGGCGCGCAAGACGGGCGCCTCCGAGTGCCACGTCGCCGACCTGCGCGAGGAGTTCGTCTCGGAATACCTGTGGCGGCTGGTGCGTTCGGGCGGCGTCTACGAGCACAAGTACCTGCTCGGGACTTCGATCGCGCGTCCGCTGCTGGCCAAGGCGCAGGTCGACGCCGCGCTGCGCACCGGCTGCGACGCGCTGGCGCACGGCTGCACGGGCAAGGGCAACGACCAGGTGCGCTTCGAGCTGACGTACAAGGCCATGGCGCCGCACCTGAAAGTCATCGCGCCGTGGCGCGAGTGGAGCATCAATTCCCGCGAGGACGCCATCGACTACGCGGCGAAGCACAAGGTTCCGATCTCGGCCTCGACCACCAAGATCTACTCGCGCGACCGCAACATCTGGCACATCTCGCACGAAGGCGGCGCGCTCGAAGACCCGGCCAACGCCGCGCCCGACGACGTCTGGATGCTGACGCGCCATCCGCACGAGGCGCCCGACAAGCCCGGCGAGGTGACCATCGGGTTCGAAGCCGGCACGCCGGTGTCGTTGGACGGCAAGCGGCTGGGACCGGTTGAGCTGCTGGAGACGCTGAACCGCCTGGGCGCGGAGCACGGCATCGGACGCATCGACCTGGTGGAGAACCGCTTCGTCGGCATGAAGTCGCGGGGCTGCTACGAGACGCCCGGCGGCGCGCAACTGATGTTCGCGATCCGCGAGCTGGAGGCGCTGACGCTCGACAGGAGCATCCTTCATTACAAGCAGAAGCTGGCGCTCGACTACGCCGAGCTGGTCTACAACGGCTTCTGGTTCACGCCGCTGCGCGAGGCGCTGGACGCCTTCTTCGACGCGGCGTCGCGGCCCACCACCGGAGAGGTCACGCTGCGGCTGCGCAAGGGCGTGATTGAGCCGCTGGCGCGGCGGTCGCCGAATTCGCTCTATTCGCTCAATATCGCGAGCTTCACCATGGGCGCGGGATACGACCAGAAGGACGCGCTGGGCTTCATCAATCTCGTCGGCCTGCCGATCCAGGTGCGGGCGAGTCTGAAGAAGTAACGCGATGAAGCTCTGGGGCGGCCGGTTCGACGAAGGCCCGTCGGAGGTCTTCGAGCGCTTCTCCGGCTCGCTCCACTTCGACCGGCGGCTGCTCGAGGCGGACGTGCGCGGGTCGCAGGCGTTCGCGCGGGCCCTGGAGCGCGCCGGGATTCTCACGGGCGGGGAGCGCGAGCGGATCGTGGCGGCGTTCGACCGCATCCTCGCTGATTCCGCGGCGCCGGCCTTCTTCGAGAGCGCGAGCGACGAGGACGTCCACACGCTGGCGATCCGCAAGCTCGGCGAGCTGGAGCCGGAACTGGCGGCGAAGATCCACACGGGGCGCAGCAGAAACGAGCAGGTCTCACTCGACACGCGATTGTGGCTGCGCGGGGAGATCGACCGCATCCGCGCGCGGCTGGTGGATCTGATGGAGGCGCTGGTGGGGCTGGCGCGGCGCCATCCGGACGCGGTCGTGCCGGGCTACACGCACCTGCGGCGGGCGCAGGCGGTGCTGTGGCCGCACTATCTCCTCGCGTACTTCGAGATGTTCGCGCGCGACTGGGAGCGGCTGGGGGAGGCCCGGCGGCGGACGAGCGTGCTGCCGCTGGGGTCGGGGGCGCTGGCCGGGAGCGGGTTTCCGTTCGACCGCGAGGCGATCGCGCACGACCTGGGATTCGAGGCCGTGTCGCGCAACAGCATGGACGTATCGGCGGACCGCGACTTCGCGCTCGACTTCCTGCACGCCGCCTCGACCTCGATGCTGCACCTGAGCCGGCTGGCGGAGGATTGGATTCTGTATTCGAGCGACGAATTCGGGTGGCTGGAGCTGGCGGACGCCGTGACGAGCGGGTCGTCGCTGATGCCGCAGAAGAAAAATCCCGATTCACTGGAGCTGATTCGGGGGAAATGCGGGCGGGTATTTGGCTGTTATTCGTCGTTATTCGTGACAATGAAGGGGCTGCCCTCGACCTACAATCGCGACATGCAGGAGGATAAGGAGCCGCTGTTCGAGGCGGCCGACCAGTGGGCGGCGTCGCTCGAGATGGCGCGGGTGGTGGCGGAATCGGCGAAGCTGCGCGGGGAGGCGCCGGCCAGGGCGGCCGAAGAGAGCTGGGTAGTGGCGACCGATCTCGCCGAGGCGCTGGCTCGCGCGGGTGTGCCGTTCCATCGCGCGCATCAGCTTGTTGGGAAGCTCGTGTTGGAAAGCGTGAAGGCGGGGAAGGCGCCGTCGGCGTGGACGGCGGTGGATCTGGCGGCGTTCGCGCCGGAGTTCACGGCGGAGATGGCGCGCCTGCTGGCCCCGGCGGAGGGGATGAAGTCGCGCGAGATTCCGGGTGGCACGGGTCCGCGCACGGTGGCGGCGGCATTGGACGAGGCTTCGCGGCGCCTCGATGAAATGCGGCGATGAACAAGAAGCTGCGCCAGGCGAGGATTCTGAAGCTGATCGGCGCCGGCGGGATTCACACGCAGGAGGAGCTGGCGCGGGCGCTGGCGCGGGTGGGCGTGCAGACGACGCAGGTGACGCTGTCGCGCGACATCCACGAGCTGGGGCTGGTGAAGACGCCGCACGGGTACCGGCAGATGGGCGCCGCGAGCGCGGGTCCGCCGCTGGCGACGATGGCGGCGGAGTTTCTGACCGAGGTGAAGGTGGCGCAGAATCTGGTGGTGCTGCGCACGACGCCGGGCAACGCGAATTCGCTCGCTGTCGCGCTCGATCGGGAGGAGTGGGCGGACGTGACGGGGACGATCGCGGGCGACGACACGGTGCTGGTGATCGCGCCGGACAAGGGGTCGGCGGCGCGGGTAGAGGTGCGGCTGCGGGAGATGATTGGGTCGTGAATGATATGGCCGCAGATGAACGCAGATTAACGCAGATGGGACAATCCTTTCAATCTTAATCTGTGTTCATCGGCATTCATCTGTGGCCGGTAAATTCTATTCGGGACAGGATACGAATGCGACCTCCACGATTGGATGTGTGAGGAGCGGGTCATGCCGCAACGCGCGATCAAGCCAGCGGTACGACCTTCGACGCGAGCATACGCCGGTCGCGGGTCACCAGCGGCGTTCCGTGACGAATGCTGGTCGCGGCGATGATCTCGTCGGCGGGGTCGGAGCGAAAATCGAGGCTGGCGAGATGGCGGCACACTTCCAAATCGAGGGGAAAGATGACGACGGGCGCCAGGGCGCGGGCAAACTCCGCCGAATCGATATCCATCTCGATTCTTCCCAACTGAGCCAGCTTAGTAAGCTCCCATAAAACGATCGCGGAAATCGCCCATTGGTCCCCGGCAAGCAATCGATTCTCGCGTGCCGTCAACCGGCCCCCGAGCGCATGGATCAGGATGTGCGTGTCAAGATTCAGCATCCCACTTCACCCCGGTCGAGAGGATGTCGCCGCGAACCTTGATTCTGCCCTTCAGGCTGCCAATGAGCGAAGCGCAGCTCTGGTTCGCTGGAAGCAGGCGGCCCACAGGCTTGCCGTGCTTGGTGATGACGATTCCGTCGGCGTCGAGACGATCGAGCAGGGAAAGACACTGCTCCTTGAATTTCGAGGCGCTGATGGTCCGCACGAGTCCATCCTAACAGATAAGCCACATATTATGACCAGTCACTTTTTCCGTCCACATGGCACTGATGACGAAGGCGCTCTTTCGGTGGCTTTACCTGGCGCTGGCGGAATAGTCGGGGCCATCTTTCGATAAGCACCACAAGAAAGTGGTTGACAAATTCGAATGCGCCCCTATAATCGTAAAGAGTGAGGTCAATGCTTATGCACGCCTATGGTCGAGGTTCGAAAAGCCTCGCCGGTGCGGCTTCCCTGAAGCACCGCATGCCGGCGTGCGTCGGCGACTTCGCTGTCACGCTCGTAGCTCAATTGCAGAGCACCGATCAGTTGAATCGGCGGTTGCGGGTTCGAATCCCGCCATTGAGTCTGGTCGACAGCCAATAACACGCTGATCCGGGCACGCCCCGTCCGGTTCGACCGGAGGCGGCGGCCGTTGCCCTGAGCTTCCTGGAAACTGCCACCTACAACACGAAGGCCGGAGTGTCCGCGCCCGCGGCGACGCCGAGGCCGAGTCGCGACGTGCGCTCATAGGGAACGCCCGCGGCGGCTGTCGTGGGGCAGGCCCGGGTCATCGAAACAAACGATTCGAAGAGGGAGGTGGACGACAATGCTGATCCTGACGCGCATCCTGGTTGGGGACCAGGAGCGCATTCTGATGAATTCCCGCGGGCGCTTCGTGACCATCCTGGAGCCGGGCGAGCACTGGGTATGGACGCTGGGGCGCGACATCCGCACCGAGACGCACGAGATCCGCAAGCTGGTTTTCACCAGCGAGTGGTCCGACTACCTGGTGAGGGAGCGCGCCGAGCTCGTGGCGCGGCTCTTCACGCTGGTGGAGACCGGCGACTCCCAGGTGGCCATCATCCGCCTCGACGGAAAGGTCGCCGGGGTGCTGGAGCCGGCGCGGCGCGTGCTGTACTGGCGCGGGCCGGTGGAGGTGTCGGCCGAGACGATCGACGTGAAGGCGGCGCCGGAGGTTCCGCAGCGGCTGGCGATGGCGCTGGCGCGGCTGGGGACCGAGGCGCGCGTGACCTGGGCGCAGGTGGAGGAGGGGAAGACGGCGCTGCTGTTCGTCGAGAACCGCTTCGTGCGCGCCCTGGAGCCGGGGATGCACGCGTTCTGGAACGCGGCGTCGCCGCGCGTCGAGGTGGTGGACCTGCGTTTGCAGGCGATGGAGGTCGCGGGTCAGGAGATCCTGACTTCGGACAAGGTAGCCATTCGCGTGAACCTGTGGGCGACCTACCAGGTGGTGGACGCGGTGAAGGCGCGCCAGTCGCTGAAGGACGCGACCGATCACCTGTACAAGACGTTGCAGCTGGCCGTGCGCCAGACGCTCGGGAAGCGGACGCTGGAACAGATCCTGGAGGAGAAGACCGCCATCGACGAGTCGGTGGCGGGAGAGGTCCGCCGGGAGATGGAGCAGTACGGGGTCCGCGTCGGGTCCATCGCTCTGAAGGACATCGTGCTTCCGGGCGAGGTGCGCGACATCCTGAACCAGGTGGTGACGGCGGAGAAGCAGGCGCAGGCCAACCTGATCCGCCGGCGCGAGGAGACGGCGGCCACGCGGTCGCTGTTGAACACGGCGCGGCTCATGGAGGGGAACCCGCTGCTGGTTCGCCTGAAGGAGCTGGAGACGCTGGAGGCGGTCGCGGCCAAGGTGGATAAGATCACCATCCACGAAGGCTTCGACGGTCTGCTTCAGAAGCTGGTGAGTTTGCGCGGGGAGAATAGCTGATCGCGACGGCGATCCTCCTTAGTGCATGTGGTCCGGGCGGCGGTTTGAGGGTCGCCGTCCGGGCTAATCCCGACGTCAGGGCTCTCGCTATTGGAGGGCCGACAGCTCGGTCCTCGCCTTGGCGATCAGGCCGAGATCCGGATCCGCCTCTTTCCACCACTCCAGCAGCTCGCTGTACTGCCGATTCGCCTTGGCGGCGTCGCCTGCCATCGCCAGCGATCGCGCCAGTTGCAGGCGGGCGACGACGATAATCGGATCGGGACCGTTGAAGCCGGTCCGGGAGACGATGGACTGAAACTCCGCGGCGGCATCCGCGCCGCGGCGCAGGGCGAGATTCGCGAGTCCGCGAACATACGTCGGCAGCATGTGGCCGTAGTCGGAATCGAAGGCGAGCCCGGGGAGATACAGTTCCGTGGATCGAGCCGGCTTCAGAATTTCGAGCGCCCGGGCGGCCTGCCCGTTCCGCAGGGCGGCGAGGCCGCGCAGCACCGGCAGGTAGGTGGCCTGCACGGAGGTGTCCTCGGGATACCGTTGATCCAGACTCATGGCGACGCTTTCCGTCCGGCTGACGTCTCCGGCGAGCGCGGCCGGGAGCGCCAGAGCGAACTCCAGGTCGCGGCCCGATTGCGCCAGACGCCGGGCGTCGTCGAGACGGAGCCTCACTTCGGCCGGCCTGTCGAACAGCGCCAGCACATATGCCATCGCGGCGGCGAAGGTGGCGGCCCGTTCGGATCGGTCCGATTGCGCCGCCAGATCGGATGCGCGCCGCATGCGTTCGGATGCCAGGCGCAACTGCCCTCGAGAGGCCGCGGCCAATCCGTCGATCAGCGTCAGCGAATCCTCCCATCCGCTCTTGCCTCGGCTCTTCTCCAACTCGCGTTGCATCGCGGCGCGATCGCCTCTTAGGAATGCCAGACGGTAGCGCGCCACCCCGAGTTCCAGTCCATCCAGCCCATGCGCCTCGGCCTCCCGAAGCGTTTGAACGGCTTCGTCGAAGCGATTCAAATTCATTAAGGCGCTGGCGCGGGTAGCGTACGGATAGATGCCCTTGGGGTTGAGTTGAGTCGACCGCCGGGATGCTTCAATCGCCAACTCAAACCGCGCCGTTCCCATGCTGGAGAATCCCGAAGTCAGCCCGGCGGCGAGCGAGTCGTCCGGGTAACGCTGAAACCACGCCTGGACCGCAGCGAGGGACTTTTCCAGATTGCCCCTGACCTGGCGTTCGTAAAGGAACGTGGTGTACAAGCGCTCGGGTTCGGTCATCCGATCGCGGAGCCCGTAGGCTTTGATGGTGGCCGCACGCGCCTGCCCGGCCTGCGCGACGCCGCTGTATCGAAGAGACACCTTGGCGTAAGCCATTCCGAATTCGGGATCGAGTTCGATCGCCCTCTGATAGAGCGGAATGGCAGAAGGGCCGGCATCGGTGTCTCCCTGAGTCGCCTGCGCGTAGACTTTGAGCGCCTGGAGCGAACGGGTGGTAACTTCCGGCAGAGGCCGCGGACGAGTCCCGGGAATCCGCGCCGATTCCACCAGTCCGCGGCTCAATTGCTTCGCCAGATCTCCGAACGCCGCCAGAACCTTCTCTTTTTCCGGGGCCTCCGTCTGATGTTCGGCTAATGTTCCTCCGGTGGCGCAGTTGAGCGCCTTCAGACCCAGCACGTAGGCGCTGCCCAGCCTCGCGATCGACCCGTTCACCACGGCCATACCGCCCAGACGTTCGCACACCTCGCGCGCCAGCTCCGGCGTCGGCGGTCTCTCCTCGGTCCGGCGCATCAGTTGCAGCATGAACCGGATCCGCGCGTCCGGGGCCACGTCCGCCGGCTTCGCTTCCGACATGTGGACCAACAGCCGCTGGCGAAGCAGCTCGTCGAAAGTCGTGTCGCCGCTGGTATTGGTGAAACTCCCGACGACGAAAACAGGCCTCTCGACGGGCGCCGTGGGCGCGATCCGGAAACGGTAGGCGACTCCCGCGCCGATCAAGGCAAGCGCGGCTGCGCACAAGCCAACCCACCCGCGTCGCGACCGCCAGGCCGATCGTTTCGGCACAAGGGCCGATCCGGCGAGCGTCGACGCCGTTGCCGGCTTCCCCGGATCCAGCTCTTCCAGGGCCGCCTGCACTTCGCCCATCTCCGCATAACGATCGTCGCGATTCTTCTCCAGGCATCTGGCGACGATGGCGTCCAGGGCGTTGGGCAGCGACGGGTTCAGCTTGGTCGGCACGGGGGGCGTTTGGTGCAGGACCCCGCCGAGGATTTCCGCGGTCGTGGATCCCGGAAATGCACGGCGGCCGGTCGCCATCTCGAACAGCAGAACGCCAAACGAGAAGATGTCGGTGCGCGTGTCGATCTCTTCGCCGCGCACCTGCTCGGGGCTCATATACGGAGCGGTACCGACCACCAGACCCGTACCGGTGAAACCCGTATCGTCGGCCGCTTGCTGGCTGACCTGCTTGGCAAGTCCGAAATCCAGTACGCGGGCATCGCCGCGCCGGTTAACCAGGGCGTTGGCAGGTTTGATGTCGCGATGAATGATGCCGGCGGAGTGAGCGGCGGCCAAGGCGTCGACGATCTGGATCGCGAGCTTGCGAAGCTGCGGGACCGGCAGCGGCCCGCGCGCGATCAAGTCCTTGAGGGTCTCGCCTTCGAGGTACTCCATCACGATGAAGGAGCGGCCGTTCGATTCCCCGATATCGTATATGGCGCAAATATGCGGATGGTTCAGCGCCGACAGAGCACGCGCCTCGCGCTGAAAGCGGGCGTCGAATTGCGCATGAGAAATCTTGATGGCCACTTTGCGGCCCAGACGGGTATCCTCGGCCAGAAACACCTGGCCCATGCCACCCTGTCCAATCGGAGAAAGAAGCTGATAGGGGCCGAGGCGTTCCCCGCCGGTTGCCAGGCTAAGAGTCTTGTCGGCGTCGGCGGTGCCGTCCGGGTTCACGGTATGCGTCCTGCGCGAACATACCAATTGTAGCCCTGCATAGCTGGAGTCAGGGGGTAATGGCGCTACGTGGTTACGGCCAGGTCGATCGGGTGGAAGCCTTCGGGCAGGTAGAGGCAGCCGCGCTGGAGCGGGTCGTCGTAGCGGGTGACGGTCCAGTCGAAGCCGAGCGAAGGCCTGTCAGCCCGTGGCGAAGACCGCTCCGTTGCGGTCGCGGCGCCGATTCGAGAGAGCCGCGCGCGTCGGCACGCGGCCCTTTTGGACTTTCGCCATTGGGCGGCCGGACGGTCAGCAGCAGCCGGAGCCGCAGCAGCCCGCCGGCGCGTCGAGGCCGGTGTTCTCCGCCTCGGCGGCGGCCAACTTCGCGGACTGCTCCGCCTGCGGCGAACGGCGGCCGTACTTGGCCTGGAACCGTGCCTCCGCGCCGTTGTCGTTCGACGGCGCCGGCGCCGTCCGGGACCCGGCGGCATTCACCGTCGAGCTGCGGCCGTACTTCGCCTGAAACAGCGCCTGCGCGCCGTGGTCGCTCGCCGAGGCCAGCGACATCGCGCCAGCCGCCAGAATCAGTAACATCGTTTTTCTCATTTTCGTTGCTCCTTCAAAGAGTTCCCGCGAATCTCCGCGGGCCGCCCCCATTCGGGCGGTGGCCGGAACCCGCCAACGCCACCGTTGGCATGACCGGCTGGAGCTAGATCAGGAGTGCGTGAATCTTCAGGTACAGGCGATGGGGCGGCGCCTCGAGGACCGGCGCGGCGAGACTGGATGTCATCAACACCGGCGCGGCCGCCGTCGGGGTGTGGACTCCTGCGTCCACTGCCTGCTTGCCCACGTGCCACACGGCCGGCGTTGAGCCGGACCCGCATGGTCCGATCGTGCAATCGGTTGCCGACGATGTCGTAGGAATCGGGCAGCAGTCGTGGCAGGCGGCGGGGATGGAAAGGGTGACCAGGGCGAGGAGCGCCAGGGTCGCCGGA
Source organism: uncultured Solibacteraceae bacterium (assembly GCA_964515555.1). Taxonomy (GTDB): domain Bacteria; phylum Acidobacteriota; class Terriglobia; order Bryobacterales; family Bryobacteraceae; genus CAZEVY01. The sequence goes on from CAZEVY010000094.1 coordinate 10,380, forward strand.
AGGACCGCCCGAAGTCGCATACGCCGTTTCACCAGCAGGTTTCCTGCCAGGTTAGACGGCGTGCATCCTTTTACGTTTCGACAGTCCGGTTCCCGTGAACCGGGTGAAAAGACCCACCGCGCGATGGGCTCACCCAGCGCGCCGCTTCGCCTTCCAACTGTCGATGAACGTGGCCGCCACCTGCCGGCCCCGCGCGATCGCCTCGCCGTAGGCCAGCCGCCGCTCCTCGCGCGTCAACCCATAGCCGACGCGATAGAGCCGCTCCAGCGACAGCCCCGCGACGTAGGTGCCCGCGAAGGCGATCGCGGCCTTGGGAATCACGCCGGCGCCGAATGGAATCTTGCCGGCCAGCTCGCGCGCCATGGTCCGCCATCCAAAGGCGCCCGCAATAATCCCCGCGATCTCCTTCTTCTGCTCGCGATAGCCGACCGGCCGGTCGCTCGCCGCCGCCAGCAGGAACGCCATGCGGACCTGGTTCACCGTCAGCACCGCGGTGTCGGAGGCGGCTTCCGGCAGCGTCCACGGCAGTGTCAGGCCCGGCGCCAGGTTGGGCAGCGCCGTGGCAATGGCGAACATGGCGTTCTCGCGCGCGATCGTCAGCATGACTTTGCCCGTCACGCCCGGGCGGAACGCCGGGAACATGCGCGCCAGCGCCAGCCCCTGGTCCTCCCGCTCGCGGAGGATCTCCTCGACCGCGAGCCCGGGCTGCGCTCTCAGGAACACGAAGCAACCGTCGGGCCGCGGCAGCCCTTCCTCGTAGATCTCGACGTCGCACTCCTCCGGCGCGCCCGGGTCGCCCTCCCGGAACAGCGCCCCGAAGATCTCCTCGCGCTTCTTGCGCGAGATGGTCGCCGGCGCCAGAAAATCCTCCATGGCCGCGTAGCTTCGGCTGGTCGACGCCACCAGGCGCACACGCACCAGCCGCTCGGCGGAGTTGCGGACGTCTTGGGGATTCAGGTCCGAGATCGCATCGCGGACTTGCTGGAGGATTCGCGTTGCCATTTTCGGCGCGCCATCGTCATTCTACAGGACGCGGCCCCATCCCGGCGTTCGCCGGTAACCCGCCGCCGTCCGCCGATTCGTGGTTTTCCGAAGGCCGGAGCCGCCCCAGAATCAAACCATGACGAACGACAAGACGCGAACCAACGCCAACGGAGACGTCGAAACCGCCCTGAGCATGATCGTCATCGGCGCCGCGCTCCTGCTGCACCAGACCGGACTGCTCCCGCTGAGCGAACTGGTCCAGTTGTGGCCGCTGGTGCCGATCGCGGTGGGACTCAAGATGCTGCTCGCCCCGGTGCAACCGGAGGGAGAGCGCTCGTGAAGCACCGTAGCGCGTCGCTGATGACGCCGGGCTTCCTGTTCGGCGCCGTCGTTCTCCTGGTGGGCGTGTTTCTGCTGTTCCGCAACCTGGGCGTGATCCCGCACCTCGACGACGACGTCATCCCGCCGGCCATCGTCATCGCCTTCGGCGCCGCCAACATGTTCAGCGGCTCGCTCTCCAAGCGCGCGATCGCCGCGGTGGTCGCCGTCGGCGGTCTCTATTGGTTCCTCGATCGACTCGGAATGATGCCGTATCGGTTCTCGCGGATCTGGCCGGTGTTCCTGATCCTGGCGGGACTGCTGTTCCTTTGGCGCGCGCTCGAGAATCGCGCCGGCGGCGCGGCGTCGACCGTGGCGTCGCTCAACGAATTCGCCATGTTCGGCGGTGTCGGACGGAAGATCAGCTCGACGGATTTTCAAGGCGGGCAGGTGTTCGCGATTTTCGGAGGCCACGAGATCGACCTCACGCCGGCGAAGATGCAAGGCCCGGCGGTCATCGACTGCAACGTGATTTTCGGCGGTGTCGACATCAAGATTCCCGCCGAGTGGAGCGTGAGCGTCGAGGGCATTGCGATTTTCGGCGGATACGAGGACTCCACCGTGCAGCCGAAGGCGGAGACATCGCCCCCGGTGCTGGTGGTGCGCGGATTCGCCATCTTCGGCGGCGTGGAAGTGAAAAACTAGTAGGTCATGATTCCGCTCTTCGCGAACAGGAAGCGGATGGGGCTCTACTTCGCCGCCTGGACCCCGGTCGCCGGGCTCCTCGTGGTGCTGTTCGCGCGCTCCGGCGGCCTGGAATGGACGGCCGGGCTGGCGTTGTTCCTGCCGCTGGTCGCCGACCTGGCCGCGTCGACGCTTTCGATGGGACGGCTCTGCCGGACCTTCCCGCTGCACGGCACGCCGCCGGCCAAAGTGCTGGCCGCGTGCCTGGCGAGCGGCCTCGCCTTCGGCCTGCTGTGGATGCTGGCGGCCAAGCTCCTGGCGCTGCTCTACGAAGTCCTGGGGCTGTTTCCCGGCCTTGCCGCGTGGGTCGACTTCCGGCTGGCGCTGCTGTTCGGGATCGCATTCCTTCTGAGCCTCGTCGCGATCGCGGTGCACTACGCGCTCTACGAGCACAATGCGCTGGCCGAGGCGAAGAATCGGGAGGTGGAGGCGATGGTGGTGGCGCGCGAGGCCGAGCTGCGGGCGCTGCGCGCGCAGGTGAATCCGCACTTCCTGTTCAACACCCTGAACTCGATCAGCGCGCTGATCGGCGCCGACGCCGAGCGGGCGCGCCGCATGTGCGCCCTGCTGGCCGACTTTCTGCGCAGCACGCTCAGCCTCGGCGAGAAGCTCAACATTCCGCTCTCGGAGGAAGTCGCGCTGGCGCGGAATTACCTGGCCGTCGAGAAGGTCCGATTCGGTTCGCGCCTGGAAGTGGTGGAGGAGATCGAGCCCGACTGTCTCGCGATCCCGGTGCCGCCGCTGCTGTTCCAGCCGCTGGTGGAGAACGCCGTCAAGCACGGAATCGCGACGCTGCTCGACGGCGGCGTGATCCGGATCGAGGCGCGGCGGTCGCCGCGCTTTCTGCGCGTGGTGGTGGAGAACGGATTCGACGCGGAGGCCCCCGCGCGGCCGCAGGGCGGAATGGGCCTGGCGAACGTGCGGGCCCGCATCGCCGCGCGCTACGGCGACGACGGGCGGCTCGACGCCGGCCGCAGGGGCGATCTGTTCCGCGCCGAAGTGCTGCTTCCGGCGGCGGGCGGGCTGGGGACATCGTGACGCGGACCGCAATCATCGTCGACGACGAGGAACTGGCGCGCGGATTGGTCCGCGAGTACCTGGCGCGTCACCCGGAGATTTGCGTTGTGGCCGAGTGCGCCAACGGGTTCGAGGCCGTCAAGGCGATCGGCGAGCACAAACCGGACATCGTGTTCCTCGACGTGCAGATGCCGAAGCTGGACGGCTTCGAGGTGCTGGAGCTGGCCGGGCACGCGCCCGCCGTCGTCTTCGTGACGGCTTACGACACCTACGCCATGCGCGCCTTCGAGGTGCACGCGGTCGACTACCTGTTGAAGCCCTACACCGCCGAGCGTTTCGACAACGCGCTGGATCGGGCGATGGCGCGTCTCGGCCAGCCTGCGCCGGTCGTGGAGCTGGCGGCATCGGCGCGCGGCGGGGAGTTCGCCGAGCGCATCGTGGTGAAGGACGGCGCGCGCGTGCACGTGATTCCGGTGGCGCGGCTGGACTACGCCGAGGCGCAGGACGATTACGTCGCACTGCACGCCGAGGGCAAGCGCCACCTGAAGCAGCAGACCATCGCGCAACTCGAGGCGTCGCTCGACCCGTCGCGCTTCGTGCGCGTGCACCGGTCGTACGTGGTGAACCTGGAGCGCGTCGACCGCATCGAACCGTACAGCAAGGACAGCCGCGTCGCGGTGCTGTCGACGGGCGTGAAGCTGCCGGTCAGCCGGTCGGGCTACGCGCGGTTGCAGGAGCTGCTGGGGGGACGATAGGCCGGGTCAGCCGACTCCCGGCGCCAGAACGACGACACTCATGCGGCGGAGTCGGACTTGTTATGTCCGCGCCACTCGTGAAGCGCGGATAGAAAGTCCTCGATCGGTTCGTCGTCCGGCCAGACGTCACCCAGGAGTTCGCGAGGGTCACTGACGCGACGCTTGCCCTGCTGTGCGATCAACTCGGCAATTGTCGGATTCGCATGGAAGTTTTCGCGAGGATCGTTGGACATTTCCATGACTCCAAGCCGAGTATAGCATCCAGCCTGCGATTTCAGACCACCCGGAGAGATGTACCGCCGCGCGCCCGCCGCCCTCTGATATCGTGTGGAGCAGGAGACCTCCCGTGACGAGAAGAAACCTGTTGCTCTGGATCGCCGCCGCGGCGACGATGCTGGCCGCCGACATCACCGGCAAATGGAAGGCGGAGTTCACCACGCCGGACGGAACGCCGCGCACCAACACGTTCACCTTCAAGGTCGACGGCGCGAAGGTGACCGGCAGTGTCGCCGGCACTCAGGACGAGACCCCGATCCAGGACGGCAAGCTGAACGGAGACGACATTTCGTTCTCGGCGGAGCGCCCCTTCGGGCGGTTCGACTACAAGGGCAAGATCGCCGGCAACGAGATCCGATTCAAGGTCTCCTTCGGCGACCAGAGTTTCGATATCGTCGCGAAGCGGTTGTGAAAAGGTAAACTGAGACCATGCGGAAATCCATCGTCCTGTTCGCGGCCGTGTGCGCCGGCGCCCTGTTCGCCTGGCAGCAGGCCGCCCTGAAGCTCCCGCCGCCGAATCACACCGAGTCGGCCAAAAATGGACCCCGCGTGATCGCGCGGCCCGACGGAGCGCGCCTGCAACTGCCCCAGGGCTTCCAGATCGAGGAGTACGCCTCGGGCTTCCAGCGGCCGCGCTTCATGGAGACCGGACCGGGCGGCGAGATCCTGCTGAGCGACATGACGAACAAAGGCGTCGTCTACGTGCTCCAGGACAAGGACAAGAACTTCCAGGCCGAGGAGCGCAAGGCCCTGATCGAAGGACTCGATCGTCCCTACGGCATGGCGTTCTGGAAGGACTACCTGTACGTCGCCGAGGCCACCGCGGTGAAGCGCTACAAGTACGACCGCAAGGCGATGAGCGCCGGCCCCGGCGAGATGGTGGTCGACATGAAGGACTTCGCCAAGGGGCACATCACGCGCACGGTGCTGTTCGACGCCAAGGGCGAGAAGATGTACGTGGCGGTCGGGTCGCAGTCGAACGTCGACAAGGGGGAAGACCCCAAGCGCGCCGCGATTAACCGCTACAATCCCGACGGCACCGGCCACGAGATCTTCGCCGCCGGAACGCGCAACCCGATCGGCATGCGATGGTATCCGGGCTCGAACACGCTGTGGGCCGCCGTCCAGGAGCGCGATCACCTGGGCGACGACCTGGTCCCCGACTACTTCACGTCGATCAAGCAGGGCGGCTTCTACGGCTGGCCGTTCGCCTACATCGGGCCGAATGAGGACCCGCGCCGCAAAGGCGAAGAGCCCGCTCTGGTGGCCAAGACGATCGTGCCCGACGTTCCCCTCGGCGCGCACGTGGCAGTGCTGGACGCCTGGTTCTACACGGGACGGCAGTTCCCCGCCGAGTATCGCGGAGGCGCGTTCCTGGCGCTCCACGGATCGTGGAACCGGGCGCAGCGGGTCGGCTACTCGGTGGTGTTCGTTCCGTTCAAGGGCGGCAAGCCGGCGGGCGCGCCGCGCGACTTCCTGACGGGCTGGATGATGTCTCCCGACAAGGTCGAAGTGTGGGGCCGTCCGGTCGGGCTGTTGCAGCTTCCCGACGGCAGCCTGCTGGTGAGCGACGACGGCGGCAACAAGATTTGGCGGATCTCCTACAAAGGCTGATCGTCTGCGCGGCCCTGACCGCCGCAACCGCATCGGCGCAGTCGAAGCCGTTTTCGCACCGCGCGCATCTGAAGCTCGGCCTGCAGTGCGCGGCGTGTCACGCGTCGGCGGCGGCAAGCACGCGCGTCGAGGACAACAATCTGCCGGAGGCGCGGACCTGCGCGTCGTGTCACGGGAAGGTGGCGATTCCGCCGCCGCGCGCGACGCTGGTGACGAAGTTCTCCCACCTGCAGCACCTGAAGATGGGGAACTTCGGGAAGCTGATCGCGGCGGCCATCGACTCGAAGACGTACCTCGCGCCACCGGGCGATATCCGCCGACACCTGAACAGCCCGAACGCCTGCGCGGCCTGCCATCGCGGGATGGAGGAATCGGACGCGGTCTCGAAGGCCGACATGCCGCAGATGGCCGACTGCATCGTGTGCCACAACCAGATCGAGCCGCCGTTCAGTTGCGAGCAGTGCCACGCGCGCGGCCCGCACCTGAGTCCGACGAGTCATACACCGGCCTTCGCCGACGCGCATAGCACCGGGAAGATGAAGCTCGACAAGCCGTCGTGCGTGATCTGCCACGGACGGCAGTTCCGCTGCATGGGGTGCCACTAAGTTCCGCTCACTTCGGCGGCGGCTCAGTCCCGTGCTTCGTCAGCGGCCGTTCGTCCCTCGATCCGCCACCACCGCGACCACGTCGACGGCGAAGGACGCGTCTAGCGACGGCAGGCCTTCGAACAGCAGCATGGTGCTGGCCGGCGGGCGCGAGCGGTCGTAGAACTCGAAGCGCAGCGCACGCACCTTGTCGGTCATGACCGAGCTGAGCGGATAGATGGATGACATGGCCACATGGCGCAGCGACGCACCGGTCGGCTCCATCGACTTGGAGAGACGCTCGAAGGCCAGGCGCACGTCATCGTCCTGCGCGCGGAAGGCCAGCTGCGACCCGGACAGCGCGACTCGCCCGGCGCCCACCAGCGCCACCTGCGAGTAGTTCGGCGAGGAAGCCAGGCCGGGCGGATTCACCAGCTTCAAGGGCGCGCCCGGCGGCGACTTCAGGCGCGCCACGGCCTCGCACTCCACGAGCCCCCGGGTGTGGCCGCGCTGCATCTGCACGAAGTTCAGCGCCGCATTCGGGTACTCGGCGCCGGCCAGCCGGCGAACCGCGTCCAGGTCGTGCAGCGACGAGCAGAAGCACGTCGCCCGCATCACATCGGCGGGGGCGAGCCCGGCGCCCGCCAGCGCGGTGCGCAACTGCCCGATCGACTTGGCCGCCAGGGGCTCGATGTTGAGCAGCTCCTCGTCGGCCGAGACCGCCTGGCCGGAGAGAAACGCCAGGCCATGCGGATTCACGTCGCGCCGCCCGGCCGAGACGGCTTCGAGTACCACCTGCGCGCCTTCCATCGGGAGCGCGCCGACCTGCACGACGGTGATCACCGGCAGCGCGGCGCGGCGGGCGGAGAACTCCTCGCTGACGACCGCCTGGACGCGGCGCAGATCGCCGGTCCCCGCCACGAAGGCGCGCAGGCGGACGATGTTCGCGCCGCCGTTGAGGCGTCCGATCGCTTTGATGCCGTCGCGGACCTGCTGCGAGAGCAGTCCCTTGGGGCTCATCGGCGCGACCTGAAAGGAGAGCTTGCGCGTCTCGGCGACGATGGCCGCCGGCGGATCGGGAAGGTCTTCCAGCGTCTGCGTGACCTCGGTCTTGGCCTTCTTCTTCCCCAGAACCTTCTCTTCGAGGACCGGCGGAAGGACCAGGTCGTCTTCCTGCTTCTTGCGTTTTTGCGGCTGCGATACCTGCGCGAGCGCGAGGATCGCCAGCGCGGTGACGAAAACTCGAAGCATCTCTTCGAGTCGATTCTATCACTCGGGCGGCGGATGCCCGGCGCGCTACCCCTTCAGGTCGCGGAGGGCTTCCTCGATCTCGCGGCGTGCCTCGGGACTCGCCGGACACAGCGGCAGGCGCGGCGGGCCGCCGTAGTAGCCGTTCAGGTCCATGGCGTACTTGAGGCCGGGAATTCCGTATTTGGACGTGACTAACTGCGCGGCGCGGGCGATGCGGCTCTGCCAGTCGCGCGCGGCCTCGGTCTCGCGCGTGCGGTGCGCCTCCCAGAGCGCGATCACCGAATAGGGCGCGGCGTTGGCGTAGGCGAGCACAGCGCCGACTGCGCCCGCTTCGAGCGACGGCTGCAGCGTCGGCGCCGACCCGACGAGCACCTGGAAGCCGGGCTTCACCTCGCGAATCATCTGCATGACCTTTTCGAGATTGCCGGAACTCTCCTTGATCGCGACGATGTTGGGGTGCTCCGAGAGCGCCACCACGGCTTCGACGGGGATATCGACACCGGTGGTCTGCGGCCAGTTGTAGATCATCAGGGGAATCCTGGACTGGTCGGCGACGGCGCGGAAGTAGAGCGCCTGGGCGTCGGCGCGATTGACGAGGTTCTTGTAGTAGTGCGGCGTGCGCACCATGGCGGCCTTGTAGCCCATCGACGCGGCGCGATTGGTGAGGTCCACCGTCTCGCGCACGCTCTCGACGCCGGTGCCGGCGAGGAGCAGCTTCTCGGGCGCGGCGAACTCGGCGACCCACTCCCAGAGCTGAAGCTTTTCCTCGGGCGTGAGCATGACGCTCTCGCCGGTCGACCCGCAGACCACGTAGCCGGCCAGCGCCAGCGCGTTCCACTTCCCGACGTTGTGGCGGAGCTTGGCCTTGTAGAGGTTGCCTTCGTGGTCGAACGGCGTGGCGATCGGCGGGAAAATGCCGTGGAGGTTCATGGGGGAATGCGGGGCGAACCCGAAAGTCCGCCCCGCGAAGAGTCCTGCGCTAGCCGACGATCAACTGGTAGAAGACGACCACCAGCGTGTAGAGCGCCAGCGACTCGATCAGCGCCAGTCCGAGAATCAGCGCGCCGCGAATATTCGCCGCCGCTCCCGGATTCCGCGCCATCGACTCGACAGCCGCCGCCGTCGCCTTGCCCTGCGCCAGTCCGCAAATGCCGCTGGCGATCGCCATCGAGAGGCCGAACGTCACGGCCACCCAGTTGACGCCGGACTTGGCCGGCGCCGCCGCGCCGCCTTCCTGCGCCATCATCGGCGCCGCCAGAGCGAACAACGCCACCATCAACAACACAGCCTTGAGTTTCATCTTTCGTTTCTCCTTCGTTATGAATCGCGCCCCGGAGGTGGTTCCCGTCATCCTCTTGCAGCCGGGCTCACGCGGAGCGCGGATAAGTCCGGCAAAAACGTCGGTACGTTTTTGCCATGAGTCCTAATGATCGTGCGCGACGGCGCCCTGCACGTAAACCATCGTCAGCAGCGCGAAAACATATGCCTGTAGGAACGAGACGAACACGTGCAGGCCCATGAAAACCACCGGCGCGAGAAAATACGTCAACATGAGAAAGACGATCGTCACCTGCTCGCCCGCGAACATGTTGGCGTACAGACGAATCGTCAACGAGAGCGGCCGCGCCAGGTTGCTGATGATCTCAATCGGCACCATCAGCGGCGTCAGCCACACTGGCACTCCGCCGGTGAAGTGCGCCAGGTACTTCGCGAGGCCCTGCTCGCGAACGCCCATCAGGTTGTAATAGCCGAACGTCACCAGCGCGCAGCCGAGCGTCACCGGAGGGAACATGGTCGGCGATTCGAACGCCGGAATAATACCGATCAGGTTGCAGAACAGGATGAAGAAAAACAGCGTCGCGAACATCGAAAGGTAGTGCGGTCCGTGGTGGCCCATCACTTCCTCCGACTGCCCGCGCAGGAAGCCGTAGAAAATCTCGATGGTGTGCTGCAACCCGCCCGGCCGGTCGGCCGAGAGCCGCGGGCGCGCCAGCGCGGCGATCAGCATGATCAGCAAAACCACCAGAATCTCGACGGTGATGAAGTTCGCCCACGGCTTGGCGTGGGCCTGCATCCCGACTAGCTCCAGCGCCGCGTTGCCTACGCCCGCCAGGTAATTATTGAAGAGCGCTGTGATCCACAGCTCATGTTCTGGCATGGAAGATTTCGTACAGGATCTCGGCCATCACCGCCGCGCCTGCCACCAGCAGGCCCGCCAGCAGGCCGGTGAGTCTTGCTCCGAAGTATCTCACTATAACATAGCCCCCCATGGCCAGCAGCATGTAGCGCAAGCATAGGAACACGACGACGCGCCGCCGCGGGCGCCCGCCCGATCCGAGCGACGCCACGAACTGGTCGAGCCAGCGGAAGTTCATCGTCGACGCGGCCCCGCCGGCGAAGAAGCTCAGTCCCCATTGCCAATCGCGCGCGATCGCGCCGCCGGCGGCGCCCGCCGCCGTGATCGCCATCGCGAACAGGTAGATTCGGCGGAGTGCGCCGCCGGCGATCGGCCCCTCAGCGTCCATTGGTCTTCGAGAGCTCACGCACCACGGAAACGAAGCCGGCGACGATGCCGATGAAGAAGAAGACGATTCGCAGGAACGTCGTGCCAAACAGGCGGTCGAGCAGGTAGCCCATCAGGTAGCCGATGAACATCGCCGACGGAATCAGGAACGCGATCGTCGAATAGCGGCCGAAGTGCGCCCAGATGTTGTCGGGCTGTTGCCGGGGCGGGGGCTTTGGTGCGCTCACCGCCTTCATTGTCTCGCAGCGCTCCGTGGGAGCGTCGCCCAGGGGGTCGCCCCGGCGTTACACTGACCGGGTATGGTGCTCTCCGACGTCGACATCCGCCGCTACCTGGACGAAGGGAAGATCAAGATTTCGCCGGCGCCGGCGCCGGAGCAGTTCGGGTCGTGCTCGGTCGACTTCCGGCTCGGCAGCGTCTTCAACGTCTTCGAGCACAGCCGTCACGCCTTCATCGACCCGCGCGACAAGCGCGGCATCGAGGACCTCATGAGCACGGTCATGGTGGCCGACGGCGACCCGTTTATCCTCCAGCCGCGCGAGTTCGTGCTGGCGATCACCGAGGAATGCCTGGAGCTCGACGACGACGTGCTCGGCCGGCTCGAAGGGCGGTCGAGCCTGGGGCGCATCGGCATCATCGTGCACGGGACGGCGGGTTTGTTCGACCCGGGCTGGTCGGGCAAGGCGACGCTGGAGCTCAGCAACCTCGGCCGTATGCCGGTGGCGCTCTATCCGGGCATGCGGATTTGCTCGTTCACCTTCGAGCAGCTCTCTTCGCGCGTCGCGGTGCCGTACTCGAAGAAGCCCAACAGCAAGTACGCGGGACAGGAGCAGCCGCTGGCGAGTCGCCTGGCCGGCGAGGTCAGCCAGTTGAAGCCGTAACGGCGGCGCGCCCGGAAATCGCGGGCATTTCCAGGTGGAGTCGCGCGAGGCTGGCGCAATCCGCGGCGAGTACC
>CAZEVY010000095.1:0-21170 GCA_964515555.1 uncultured Solibacteraceae bacterium
GATTCGGGCGGGCAGTCCAGCGTTAATTACCGGCCACGCCGCGGCACTCGCCCAGTCCGATGCGCCGGAACCCGGCGCGTTCGCACCACCCGGTGATGACCACCTCGTCGCCGTCCTCGAGGAATGCGCGCCGCTCCCCCGTCGGCAATACCAGCGGCTCCGCGCCGCGCGCGGTGATTTCGAGAAGACACCCCAGCGAATCCTTCGACGCGCCCGATACCGTGCCCGTCGCGAGCAGGTCGCCCGGCCGAAGGTTGCACCCGTTCGAGGCGTGATGCGCAATCATCTGCGCCGGAGTCCAGTAGAGATCGAGCAGCGACGAGCGCGAAAGCCGCATCGGCGGCACGCCCTCTTCGCGCATTCGCGCGCTGGCCAGCTTCACCTCCAGGCGAATGTCGACGGCCCGATCGAGCGGCGAGTCGAGATACGCGAGCGGCGCCGGGTCCCCCTCCGGCCGAGGCGGGCGCGGGACGGCGAACGGCTCCAGCGCCTCCATGGTGACGACCCAAGGCGAGATCGACGTGGCAAAGTTCTTTGCGAGGAAGGGCCCCAGTGGCTGGTACTCCCAGCTCTGGATGTCGCGCGCCGACCAGTCGTTCACCAGGCACGCGCCGAACAGCCTCCCGCCGGCCTCGCCGATCGGCACGGGCTCGCCGCCCGCGTTTCCCGGCCCGATGAAGAAACCCGCCTCGCACTCGTAGTCGAGCATCCGGCACGGGCCGAATTGCGGCGGCTTCGATGCGTCGGCCCGCGTCTGCCCGCTCGGGCGCCGGATTTCGCTCCCGCTCACGACGATCGACGACGCCCGCCCGTGATAGGCGATCGGGACGTATTTATAGTTGGGCAGCAGCGGATTGTCGGGACGGAACATGCGGCCCACGTTGGTGGCGTGGTGGATCGAGGCGTAGAAATCCGTGTAGTCGCCGATAACGGCGGGAAGCAGCATCGTGCACCGCGCCGCGGGATGCAGCCAGCGTTCGCCGCGCGCATCCGGATAATCGGCGCGCAGGAGGCGGCTCAGCGCCGCGCGCAGCGCTGTCCAATAGCGTGGTCCCATCGCCATCAGCGCATTGAGCGACTCGCCGCGGCACTGCGATGCGGCCTCGGCGGCGTCGCCGGAGAACGCGCCGTCGTCGAGACATCGCCCGACGTCGAGAATCGCGTCGCCGATGGCGACACCCACGCGCGCGCGCGCCCTGTCGTGAAAGACTCCCATCGGAAGATTCTGAATCGGGAAATCGCTCGCCGGGTCGTTCGCCGAGACGACCCAACTCGTGAGCGTGGCGTCGTGGGTCTCGTTCACAGCAGTCCCATATCGGTCAGCTCCGCCACCGGTTCGTCGAACGAGCACGACCCGAACGCCGTCGCAAACCGCGCGCGCGATTCCGCGAGTTGAGCGGTCGTCAGCCGCCGCCCGCGCCAGGCCGCGCCCGCGTCGTCGAACCGGAAGGCGTCCGCCGACCGCTCCTCGAGCAGCGTTGGCAGTTCATCCTCTGGCAACCCGTTCCGCACGAACGCCGCCGCCACGAACAGGTTGAGGAATCCGTGCATGGCCGCTGACCGCAGCGGATGATGCAGCCCCGCGGTCGCCTTGAAGGGGGCGCGCGCGGCGTGGCAGGCGATGAGAAAGGCCGCTAACTGCCCCGTCGAGGGAACAGCGTCCTCGGTGACGCCGCCGGTTCGGATCTTCACGCGCAGCCCCGCGCGCGCGAGGTGGCCGATCGCGGACGTGTCGTCAATTGGAATCTCCATCGTCGTGCAGACATTCGCGCCCGTCGCGTCGAGACTCGTCTCGACGCCCGTCCCGCCGATGTTCACCAGCACCGCCAGCGGCCAATGGCGCTCGCCCAGCTCCTCCATCCGTTTCGCCGGCACGACAAATCGTCCCAGAAGCCACGCGTGCTCCGACGCTCGATAACGCTCGAAATTCTCCGCCGACTCGCGCATGGCGAGCGAGGCCGGCGGAAACAGACCGGCGTAGTCGAGCGTACCTTCGAGCAGCGTGCGCAGCGAGTCCTTCATGGTTCGAGGTACTTGCGGATGTCCGGGAACAACAGCTCGGCCACGTCGGGCGCGGCGAGATCGGCGGCCGCCACCAGCCGCACGCCGGAGTCGATGTGCGGAGGCGGCGTTTTTCCCGCGATCCGGTCGACGATAGCGCGCGTCGACTCGTAGCCCATCTTGAAAGGATTCTGCACCACCAGCGAATCGATCCAGCCCGCGCGCAGGTCGTTGACCAACTGCTCGGAGGCGTCGAATGCCACCAGCTTCACGCCCCGCGCTCCGCGCGCCTTGAGCGCCTGCACGGCGCCGGTCGAGCTCGACTCGTTGTCGGCGAACAGGCCCGCGAGATCGGCGTGCGCGGCGAGCATATTCTCGGTGAGCGCCATGGCCTTGGCGCGGTCCGCCATGCCGAACTGCAGGCCCACCATTTTCATCGCGGGAAACCTTTTCAGTTCCTCGAGGAATCCCTCCTCGCGTTCCATGGTCGCGCCACTGCCGGGCATGAAGCCGATCACGGCGACCTTTCCTTTTTCGCCGAGCAGCGAGGCCAGGCGCCGCGCGGCCATGCGCCCGCCCTCGCGGTTGTCGGTGGCCACGTAGGAGATGCGCCTTTCGGTGTCGATCGCAGAGTCGAATATCGCCACCGGGATTCCCTCTCGATGCGCGCGCTCCACAACGCCGATCAGCGCGCGCCGGTCCACCGGCGCCAGCGCGATGCCCGCCAGGCGGCGGTTGATCATCGATTCGACGATCTCGATCTGGCGGCTGGAATCGATCTCGAGCGACGGCGCCTTCCACTCCACCGCGAAGCCGGCCTCGCGCGCCGCCTTCACCGCGCCGGCGTGCACCGTCTGCCAGAAGATGTGGTTCGCGCCCTTGGGCACCACGCCGATGGTGCGCGCGGTCTCGCGGGTGCACGCGCACATCGCCGCCAGAGCGCAGAGCACGATCGGCGTTCGAAGTCGCATGATAGGCTTGTCCTATTATGCCGTTCACGCGCGCCGCCCCGATGGCGATGCTTCCTCCCGGATCGATGCTGGAGACGTCGGCCGCGGGCCGCGCGGTGGCGGTGTGCAACGTGGACGGCGAGCTCTTCGCGGTGGATGGAACCTGTCCGCATCGCGGCGGGCCGCTGGCGCAGGGCGCGCTGCACGGCCACACCATCGTGTGTCCCTGGCATGCCTGGGAGTACGACTGCCGCACGGGCGAGATGAACTTCAATCCCGCAGTCAAGCTCGCCACCTACGCCGTGAAAGCGGAAGGCGGCGACATCCTGGTCGACTCCGGCGGATAGCCGTGCCCGAGCTTCCCGAAGCCGAGACCATCGCGCGCACGCTCGCGCCTTTCGCCGAAGGCCGCAGCATTACACGCGTCGAGTATCTTTCGCGGCGCGTCTCGCCGATGCCACGCCCAACGCTCAAGGGGCGCACGATTCGCCTCGTGCGCCGGCACGGCAAGCAGGTGGTCTTCGAGCTCGACCGCGGCTTCGTGCACATCAAGCTCGGCATGACGGGCGCGCTGCTCATCGACGGCGTGCGCGGACCGTACACGCGCGCCGTGTTTCATCTCGATCGCGGCACGATCCTGTTCGACGACGTCCGCCAGTTCGGCAGCCTGCGATGGATGGAGCGGCTTCCGGCCTCGTACGGTCCCGACCCGATGGAGATCGGCGCGAGCGAGTTCGCCGAACGGCTGTCGCGCCGCGGCGCGATGGTCAAGCGCCTGCTGCTCGACCAGACGTTTCTTCGCGGCATCGGCAACATCTACGCCGACGAAATGTTGTTCCGCGCCGGCATCGATCCTCGGGTTCCGGCACGGGGCATCGCGCGAACCCGAACGGCGCGGCTGTACGATTCCATGCGCGAGGTGCTGGGCGAGGCGATCGCCGCGGGCGGCTCGTCGATCTCGGATTATGTCGACGCGCGGGGTGAGTCCGGAATGTTCCACGTGGAACATCGCGTCTACGGGAGGCAAGGTTCGCCCTGTCTTCGCTGCAAAATGGCGAAGATCCGGCGAATTGTCGTCGGACAGAGAGGCACACACTACTGCCCGCGATGCCAGCGGTGAGAAACCTCGCGAGGTGATACGCTGAGCCTGTGGACGCGGATGCGAGCATCCCGGCGGGTGCGTGGAGCTCCGAGGATCTTCGTCAGTGGCTGCCTGTGGTCTATGACGAGCTGCGGAAGCTCGCTCGCCATCGCCGCCGCCAAATCGGCGACCGGCAGGCGCCCGGGACCACCAGCCTGGTCCACGAGGCCTTCGTCAACCTGGCGGCGCGGGACGACCTGCGATGGGAGACGCGCGGCCACTTCCTCTACTTCGCGTCGGTCGCGATGCGGAATCTTCTGATTGACAACGTCAAGCGGCACGAGAGTCTCAAGCGCGCCGGCGTGCAACTCTCGCTCGACGACGTGCCGCTAGTCTCCGAGCAGCGGGGCGAGGAGATTCTCGAACTCGACGAAGCGCTGACGCGCCTCACCGGGGCCGACGCGCGGCTCGGCCGCATCGTCGAGTGCCGCTTTTACGGCGGACTGACGATCGAGGAGACCGCCGAAGCGCTCACGGTGTCGCCGGCGACCGTGAAGCGCGGATGGGACGCGGCGCGCGCGTGGCTCTTCAAGGAGCTGCGCGGCGAACCGCCGCTCGCGCCGCCGTTATGAGTCCCGAACGCTTCACGCGCATCCAGGAGTTGTTCCACGCCGCGCTCGAGCGTCCCACCGCCGAACGCGCGGCGTTCCTGGCCGCCTCGGGCGAGGACGACGGCCTGCGCGGCGAGGTGGCCGCAATGCTCGATCACCATCAGAAGGCGTTCGGCTGGTTCGAGGAGCTGGGCGAGCGGCTCGACCGCGCCGCGCCCGGCGAGATCGACGCCTCGGCCTGGGGAGGCGCCACGGAGATCGGGCCGTATCGGCTTCAGCGGTTGATCGGACGCGGCGGCATGGGCGCGGTCTTTCTGGCCGAGCGCGCCGACGGCCAATTCGAGCGGCAAGTGGCCGTCAAGCTGATCCGCCCGGGGCAGGCCTCGGAGGACGCAGTGCGGCGCTTTCTCGCCGAGCGTCAGATCCTGTCGCGGCTTCAGCATCCGGCGATCGCGCGGCTCTATGACGGCGGGGTGACCGCGAACGGGCTTCCCTATTACGTCATGGAGTACGTGGACGGCGCGCCGGTCACACTCTGGTGCGACGAGCGGCGGCTCCCGATACAGGATCGCCTGAGATTGTTTCAAACAATCTGCGAGGCCGTCGATTATGCGCACAGGAACCTGACGGTCCACCGCGACCTGAAACCCGGCAACATTCTGGTAACGGCCGAGGGCCGGGCGAAGCTGCTCGACTTCGGGATCGCGAAGCTCCTGGCCGCCCCGGACGCACCGGCGCCGGCGCTCACCGCGACCAGACATCGCCCGCTGACTCCCGAATACGCCGCGCCCGAGCAGTTCTCGGGCGGCGCCGTCACCACGGCGACCGACGTTTACGGCCTGGGCGTGGTCCTTTACGAGCTGCTTGCGGGCCGCCGCCCGCACGGCGCGAAGACCACCTCGTGGGAGGAACTGGAGCGCGCCGTAGCCGGCGAAGAACCCGCCGCGCCCAGCGCCGCGGTCGACGAGGCGGCGGCCGGGGCGCGCGGGTCGCGTCTCGACAAGCTCCGCAAGGCGCTGGCGGGCGACCTCGACAAAATCTGTATCAAGGCGCTGCACAAGGAGCCGGACCGGCGCTATCACTCCGCGGCGCAACTGCGCGACGACATCGGGCGGCATCTGAACGGACTGCCGGTGGCGGCGCGGCCCGACACGCGAAGATACCGCGCCGCGAAGTTCGTGCGGCGGCATCGCGCGGGCGTGGCGACGGCGGCGGGCGTGTTTCTGCTGGTGGCGGGCTTCGCGGCTGTGGTGGCGGTGCAGGCCGTGAGGCTGGCGCGCGAGCGCGACAAGGCGCGGCGGGTCTCGGAGCTGTTCGTCGACCTGTTCACGGTGGCCGACCCGGACCGCGCGCGCGGCGAGACGGTCTCGGTGCGCGAGATTCTGGACCGCGGCGCCGAGTCGATCGACCGCGGGCTGGCCGGGCAGGACGACGTGCAGTCGTCGCTCATGGAGACAGTGGGGCGGGTGTATCACAAGCTCGGTCTGTACGAACGCGCCGCTCCGCTGCTGGAGAAGGCCGTCGTTCTCAAGGCGCGCGCCTTCGGCGTCGAGGACCGCGAGGTCGCCGAGGCCACGCACCGGCTGGGATTACTCCTCAACGATCAAGGACGCTACGACGCGGCCATCATGACGTTGCAGCGCGCGCTCGAGTTGCGGCGCAAGACGCTCGGCCCGCAGGACCCGCTCCTGGCGCAGAGCATGACGTATCTCGGGCTCGCGCACCTCCGCAAGGGCGACATCAAGGCCGCCGAGCCGCTGTTCACCGAGGCGGTGTCGCGTCACCGGCGCACGGGCCGCGCGCCGCCGGCGGATTTCGCCGACAGTCTCACGGGTCTGGCGATGCTCCACTACGGCAAGGGCGCGTACGCGGTCTCGGAGCCGCTGATGCGCGAGGCGCTGGGGTTGCAGCGGACGGCTCTCGGCGCGGATCACCCGCAGATCGCCGACACGCTGAACAATCTGGGATCGGTGCTGAGCCGGCTGGGCCGCGACGCCGAGGCCGAACCGATCCAACGCGAGGCGCTCGCGATTCATCGCAAGACGCGCGGCGGCGATCATCCGCGCGTGGCGACGACGCTGAACAATCTGGCGCTGATCCTGTTCGTC
The DNA here is from genome assembly GCA_964515555.1 of uncultured Solibacteraceae bacterium. Taxonomy (GTDB): domain Bacteria; phylum Acidobacteriota; class Terriglobia; order Bryobacterales; family Bryobacteraceae; genus CAZEVY01. Next base: position 6,752 of record CAZEVY010000095.1, read on the forward strand.
CGCGGCGATTACGCCGGAGCGGAGCCGCTCTATCGCGAGTCGCTGGCGATCCGCCGCGTGAAGCTGGCGGCCGCGCATCCCGATCTCGCGCAGAGCCTCAGCAATCTTGGGCTGTTGCTTCAGAACACGGAACGCTTCGACGAATCGGAGAAACTCTACGCGGAAGCGCTGGCGATCCGCCGCAAGACGCTGGGACCGCGGCACGTGAACATCGTGCAGAGCCTGAACAACCTCGGCCAGTTATTGCAGGCCAAGGGCGACCCGGCGCGCGCCGAGGCGTTGCTGCGCGAATCGCTCGACATGGTCCGCGCGCTGCTCGGCGGCCAGCATCCGTTCACGGCGATCAGCCTCAACAATCTCGCGTCGGCGCTGGACGACCGCGGGAACACGGAGGCCGAGGCTCTCTATCGGGAGGCGCTCGCCATCCGGCGCAAGGCGCTGCCGGCGGGACATCCGCACGTCGCCTACACGCTCGCGGGCCTGGGCGATTATCTCGCGCGCCGCGGCAGAGCGGATGAGGCCGAACCGATGCTGCGCGAGGCGGTCGCGATCCGGCGGAAGGTGCTGCCGAAGGGGAACTGGGAAATCGCCGAAGCCGAGAGCGCTCTCGGAGCGTGCCTGGCGCGTCGGAGGCGCTTCGACGAGGCCGGGCCTCTGCTGATCTCGAGTTTCGAGGCGCTGAAGAAATCGCGCGGGCCGGGCGCTGGGGTGACGCGCAAGGCGGCGGCGCGTCTGGCGGAGTTTCGAGGCCGGCGATAGGAAGAATGATTTGGCCGCAGATGAACGGAGATGAAGGCAGATAAGATCGATGGCCTTGTCCGATCTGCGTTTATCTGCGTTCATCCGCGGCCATCCATTTCTATTCCCGACAGGACACCAGCCGCTTCTCCACTCCCGGCCCGCCCCCCAGCCTTGCGGCGAAGCCCGTGAGGTTGGCGACCGCGAAGCTGACGCCGCTGAGGTTGCGCTCGACCGGCTGGCCGGGAATGGGCCGCGGGTACCCTGACGCGAGAAAACATGGCCGTCCGCCGCGCATCTCGACGCGATAGGTCTCGCGCGGACAGCTCCAATCGACGTCGACGCCGACGACGCCGGCGAGCGACCCGGGCAGCGCTTCGTGCGCCGCGATGAGCGTCGCCCCGGCGGCGAGGACGCGGGCGACGGCGCGCTCGAAGTGCGCGCGGTGCGCCTCGTTGGTCGTGCCGAGGCTGAGGTTGATGAGATCGGCGCGCTCGGCGAGCGCCCAGTCGATGGCGCGCAGGAGGCGGTCGAGCGAGGTGTTGAGAGTGCGGTCGAAGACCTTGGCGATGAGCAGCTCGGCGCCGGGCGCCCGTTCGCGGATGGCGCCGGCGACGGCGGTGCCATGGCCGAGGTAGTCGAGGTAGGACGGCGAATTCTCGCGCGCGCCGATGGCGACACCGCCCGCGACACCGGCGACGTGCGGGTGCACGGGATTCACCCCGCTATCGATGATGGCGACGCGGACGCTCACGCGGGACGTCAGGCCACCGACGGCGATATCACCGGATCAAGCCACGCCACCTTGCAATCCGGGAATCGGTTCGGTCGATGAAGCGCAACCTCGAATCGCGTCTTGACGTTCTCAATTCCCCTCAGGGGTCCGTGCTGAGGGTGAAATCGTATGGTTACCTGCGTTCCAACTACGTCGAAGAGAAGTCTTAACCCGGAAGATCTAGCCTCCTCATCCCCAATCTCAGCGAGTCTTTCCTCTCCGATTACCCGATCGAGGTTCGCAAGGAGAGACTCTCCTGTCCACCGATAGACCAGGGCATTGGAAAACCGAATCCACGATCTGCCACTCGCGAGCGCGCTCATTCGAGGGACCACAGCGTCACCCTCGTTCCATGCCGCCATTCGCGCCCACAGCTCGACGCTCGACAGGGCATTCTCCAACGTGCTTTGACCCGGTTCCCGCAGCGAAACATCGGTGACGTCGAGTCCGGAAAGAGAGAGTCGAGCCATGACCTCCAGCACTTTGCGGTATCCGAACCTACCTTCAGCGGCTAGCAGCGAGCCGATTGCAAGCCTCCAGTACTCTCGATCGGTCGTGTAGATCCAGGACATCCATTCGACCGTAACGCCGTCACGGTCCAATTGCTGGAGCAAGGCGGCGCCGTCCTCGATCAAGCCGTCTACCAGTTCTGTCTTAACCACTCAAATACCCCGTCCGTTTCGTCGGTCAACGCCGCGATCATGTCGGCAGCTTCCACATCACCTCGCGTGGCATATCGGCACTCTTCCGTCCACTCTGCGACGAGAGTCCAATTTGCCCGCAGTAACGCATTGTCGTCCAAGGTCCTTCGCAGATCGGCGACATCGAGCAACTTCTGCAGATCGTGTGTGTAGTACTTATTCGCGTCTTTAGGCGGAAAGTCATCAGCCTTCGTCTTGCGTGAAATGCATGCCTTTAACCCACACTCGACACAATACCCGGCCAAGTAATACGCACCGGCAAAGCGGCCGGCCGCCAGCAACGCCTTCGCATTCTCGAGACGCTCCGATGCGAGCAACTGAAACTCCTGACGGTTCACCGATTCCGAAACAAGGATATCAGGCGACGCGGTTCACGCGGGGGCCGTCGCGACGGCCGTCACGCGCGCGCCTTCAAGCGACAGCACCAAATCCGCGCGATCGGCGACCGAGCGGCGATGCGTGATGAGCACCACCGTGCGGCCGCGCATGCGGTCGACGACGGCGTCGATGAGGGCGCGCTCGGTGGCGGGGTCGACGGCGGCGGTGGGTTCGTCGAGCACCAGCACCGAAGGGCGGCGCAGGAGCGCGCGTGCGATGGCGATGCGCTGGCGTTCGCCCGCCGAAATTGCCAGGCCGCGCTCGCCGACGATGGTGTCGTAACCCTGGGGCAGCGCGGCGATGAAGTCGTCGATGGCGGCGGCGCGGGCGGCGGCGCGAATCTCGCCGTCGGTCGCCTCGGGAAGGGCGTAGGCGATGTTCTCGCGCACGCTGGCGTGGAAGAGAATCGGCGACTGGTCGACCAGCAGCACCTCGCGGCGCAGGTCGGCGAGGCGGAGATCACGGACATCGCGACCGTCGAGAAGGACGGCGCCTGCGGCGGGGTCCTGGAAGCGGACGATGAGGTCGGCGATAGTCGACTTCCCCGCCCCGCTCGGCCCGACGATGACGCACAGGCTCCCGGCGGGAATGTCGAACGACACGCGATCGAGTACGAGTACATCGCGATCGTGGCGATAGCCGACCTCGCGGAAGGCGATGTCGCCGCGGGCGGACTCGAGGGCCGTGGCGCCGGGGCGCTCGACAACGTCGGGCTGCGCGTCGAAGAGCTCGAAGACGCGGCTCAGCGAGGCGCGCGCGGTGGACAGGTTCGTCCAGATGCCCATCACGCCGGCGACCGGACCGAGCAGGCGCATGTAGTAGGCCATAAAGGCGACCAGCGCGCCGACGGTCATCGTGCCGTCGATCACGTGCTTGCCGCCGTAGAGGAACACGGCGGCGGTCGCCAGCGCGAGCGCGGTTCCGGGAAGCGCGCCGGTCATCGACGCGGTGAGCTGCATGCGCATGAGCGCGTCGATGAAGCGTCCGTTGGCGGTGCGGAAGCGTCCGGCCTCGTGCTCCTGCGCGTTGGAGGCGGCGACGAGGCGCAGGCCGGTGAGCGTCTCCAGGAGAAAGCTGCCGATCTCGGCGCTGCGCTCGCGCATCTCGCGCACCTGGGCAGTGAGGCGGTTCTGGTAGCGGCGCAGCATCAGCACGCACACCGGGACGAGCGCGAGCGTCAGGAAGAACAGCGCCGTGTTCAGCCAGACCATGATGGCGACGCTGCCGGCCAGGAAGACGGCGTTGGAGGTGATGGAGAGGGCCGAATCGGCCGCGACGCGCTGGACCTCGGCTATGTCGTTGTTGATGCGCGAAACAATATCGCCCATTTTTGTTTTGGCGAAGTAGCGCGGCGAGAGAGTCTGCAAGCGGCGGTAGAGGGCGAGGCGCATGTCGAAGAGCACGTCGGCCGAGACGCGCACGTAGCGGAAGCGCGAGAAGACCGCCAGGGCGAAGCCGCCGACGGTGGCGAGCACCATCAGCCCGGCGATGGCGACCAGGGCGCGGGCGTCGCGCTTGAGCAGCGCGTCGTCGACGATGAGCTTGGCGATGTAGGGTTGCGCGAGGCTGACGAGGGTGGATACGAGGCTGATGGCGACGACGAGAAGCAGTCGCCGCCAGTAGGGGACCAGGAAGGGAAGGACGCGCCGGTATTCGGAGAACATATCCGGCTCAGGGCGTCTGGTTGATCGTCAACTTCAACTCGGCGCTCTTTTTCTCCGAGGGCCGGACTTCGAGCAAAAGCGCCGCGCCTTCATAGGGGCGCAGGAACTCCGGGTCGTACATCACGGCGTTGGCGTCGACCTTGTCCCAGGCGAAGAGCTTATAGCTCCCGGGTGCGACGCCCTTAATCGAGAAGCGCCCGTCGGCGGAGGCGGTCGCGGTCTTGTGGTAGCTGCGGCTGCGGCGCGCGCCGGTGGGGACGAGCGTAATGGTGGCGCCGTCGGCGGCTTCGTTCTCAGCCTTCACGACGCCCTCGACGACACCGGCGTCGGCGCCGAAGACGACCACCAGTTCGGTGCGCGACGGCACGCCGGCGGTCAGGTCGATCTCGCCGTCGGTGACGTCGGTCGTGCCCCAGCGTACGGATTTCAGGTAGAGTCCGGCAGTCGCGCCGGGCAGCACGCGGTAGACGTTAGGATCGACCGCGCGGATCACGAGGGCGCCGTCGGGGGCGATGGAGCCCGACCCGGCGCCGTAACTGCGTCCGGGTCCTTGCAGGTGCACGCTGAGCTCGGTCACCCTGGTCGCGGTCTCGCCTTCGATGCGCACGACGCCGGTGACGTCCATGGGCGGGACGGGGCGCAGCTCGACGCCGTTGATGTCGGAGTCGGCGACCTGCACCGGCATCAGCGCCGTGTAGCGATGTCCCTCGAACGAGTAGCTGCCGATGATGTGGAGACGGCCCGGCGCGACGCCGAAGATTTCGAACTTGCCGTCCTTGTCGTCGATCGAGCTGGAGGTGGAGGAGCTGCCTGTGTCGGTGGCGAGCATGATGCCGGCGGAGACGGTGGCGCCCGGCGGCGCGACGACGCGGCCACGGATGGTGGGGAATCGCCCGCGGCGCACGGTCATGGCGATGTTGGCGAGCTGCTGGCCGGGCGTGAGGTCGATGGCCGCGGCGCCGGTGGGGTCCTGCGCGCCCGGATAGTAGGACGTGAGGAACGACTCGGCCTCATCGGCGGATTGCGCGCGCATGCGCTGCACGCCGGCGCGCAGGTAATACTTGCCGGCGGGCAGGTCGAAGATGCGGTACTCGCCGAGGTCGTTGGTCGACGCGGTGCGATGCTCGGCGAGCTCGCGGCCGCGCACGGTGTAGCGATGCACGAGCGCGGCGATCTGCACGCCCTTCACGGGATCGCCGTCCTCGTCGGTGACGCGGCCGGCGATGGCGCCCAAGGGGGTCAACTTGATGCTGAGGTTGGTCTTGCGGTCGCCGGGCGCGAGCAGGATCGGCTCGACTTTCTTGCCGGCCTGCCGCGTGCCCAGTTCGAGGCTGGCGAAGCCGTCGCGGCGCGCGACGAGGCGGTAGTCGCCGGGCTCGACGTTGGGGAACAGGAAGGCGCCAGAGGGGTCGGAGGAGACGGTCATGGTGGGAGTGGGCGCGCCGGGCTTCTGGTCGCGCTGGGCGACGTTCATGCGGATCGTGAGGCGCACTTTGCGGAGGGGCTCGCCGGTGGCGGAGTTGAAGACGGCGCCTTCGAGGCTGGCCTTGTCGCGTTCCTGGGCGACGGGGGGCTGCTGCGCGGCGAGGAGTGCGGCCAGGGCGAGCGGCGCGGGGCTCATGGATTCGAGTGTACTGCCGGGGGGGACCCGGAGGGGTCGCACGGCGTGTTGGGGGGCGGCGCCGGGGCATTTACAGCCTGCTTGACAGACAGACTACATGTCAGTCATATTGCAAACATGCCTAAGTATACAGCCAATCAGATTCGGGACCATGTGCGCTTGCGTTACGTCGAGCCGGCCCGCCGAAGCCGACAGGCGCGATTCTCGGTTCGCTGCGGAACCATCGAGAAGGAACTGGGCATGTCGAATCGGATTGCTCACGTGTGCACCGCTTTGAAGACTCCGAAGTTTCTCGATCCCAATGGCTTGCGGCTGGTGGAAACGAGCGGGCCTCCATCCGGCACGAGCACCACAGTTGTGTATACATACGAGTTCCTGGACGCCGCCGTGCATGCACCCGCTCCCGCGGCTGCAAGGAGTTCATCCATCTTCGAAAAGCTGCTCCAGATGGAAGGAATCCTTAAGGATGTTTACAAGGAAATGGGAGGCGCCGAGCGAGCGATTCGGGAGGAACGGGAAGGATATTCCCGATGAGCCTCGTTTACTGGGATACGATGCTGTTTGCCTACCTGTTCGAAGGTCACCCGGAGTTCAAGTCGCGCGTGGCCCAGATCGCTCGCCGCATGGAGGAGCGTGGCGACACTTTGTGCACCAGCGTCTTCGCGGTAGGCGAGACGCTGGCGGGTCCGAGCCGGACGCAGCGGTGGGATGAAGTGTCCAAGGTTCGCGAGTTCTTTCGTTCGCCGGAACTGCGCTTGCTTGACTTCAAGCTCTCCACGGCCGAGATTTTTGCAGAGATTCGAGGCCGGGGGGGCATAAGCTCAGGCGACGCCATCCACCTGGCTTGTGCCGCCGAAGCGCGGGTGGATCTCTTCCTGACTCACGACAAGCGGCTGGCGAGGAAGATTATTCCCGGCATTCAATTCATCGCCACACTGGATACCAACGTGCTGTAGCGCGCAAGGGCGGGTTGGCGCTGCCGGCGGTGGGGCCAGATTTGCGCCGCGACGGGCAACCGTGATCTGATAGCGGGTTCCCATGGCACACAACGCGACCGCCGACCCGCAAGCTCCGACGCGCGCCCGCTACTGGGTGGTCGTCTTCGCGATCACGCTGGCGATTCTGGCGTACATCGACCGCGTCTGCATCTCGCAGGCGGCGCCGCACATCCGCAGGGACCTGGGCTTCAGCCGCGAGCAGATGGGCATGGTGTTCTCGTCGTTCGCGATCGCCTACGCGCTGTTCGAGATTCCCGGCGGCTGGCTGGGCGACTGGATGGGACCGCGCAAGGTGCTCATGCGGATCGTGGTGTGGTGGTCGGCGTTCACGGCGCTGACGGGCGCGATGTGGAATCTGCCTTCGATGCTGGTGACGCGGTTCCTGTTCGGCGCGGGCGAGGCGGGCTGCTTCCCGAATCTCACCAAGGCGTTTACGACGTGGCTGCCGGTGCGCGAGCGGGTGAAGGCCCAGGGCATCATGTGGAGCTTCGCGCGCTGGGGCGGCGCGTTCACGCCACCGCTGGTGGTGTTCGTGTTCAGCTACATGAACTGGCGGTGGGCCTTCGTGGTGTTCGGCGCGATCGGGGTGATCTGGGCGTACTTCTTCTACGTGTGGTTCCGCGACGATCCGAGCAAGCACCCGGGCGTCAACGCGGCGGAGCTGCGGCTGCTCGAAGGCGCGCACGAGGCGGCGTCGGGCCACGGCGACGTGCCATGGGGCAAGCTGGTGTCGTCGCCGACGGTGTGGCTGCTGTGGGTGCAGTATTTCTGCCTCTCGTTCCCCTGGTACTTCTACATCACATGGCTGCCGACGTACCTGCAGGAGGGGCGGCATCTCGACCAGGACGCGGCGAAATGGTACGCAACGTTTCCGCTGCTGTTCGGCGGCTTCGGGTCGATGTTCTGCGGGATGATCTCGGCGCGGGCGGCGGTGTGGATGGGCAGCGTCGCCAGGAGCCGGCGGCTGCTGGGAACGGTCGGGTTTCTGGGTGCGTCGCTGCTGCTGGTGCTCTCGATTCAGATGGCGAATCCGCTGTACGCGATGCTGGCGATGGGGATGGCGAGCTTCTGCAACGACCTGGTGATGCCGGGCGCGTGGGGGGCGTGCATGGACGTCGGCGGCAAGTACGCGGGAACTCTCTCGGGGTCGATGAACATGATGGGGAATATGGCGGGCTTCGTGGCGCCATGGCTGGGCGGTCGTATTCTCGACCAGACGGGCGGCGACTGGAATTCGTTCCTCTACTTGATGGCGGGCGTGTATGCGTTGGGGACGCTGTTCTGGCCGTTCATCGACCCGGTGACGCCGCTCGAGGAGCGCGGCCGGCGGGCGAAGGCGTGACGGGGTTTTGGCCGCTGATGAACGCAGATCAACGCGGATGAACCGACGCGACTAACCGGCTGATAGACTATCGGCGAGGAACATGTCACCGGGCACGCGGCTCGGCCCTTACGAGATCGTCGAGGCGATCGGCGCGGGCGGCATGGGCGAGGTTTACCGCGCCCGCGACACGCGCCTGGGCCGCGACGTGGCCGTAAAGATTCTGCCGCCGCACATCGCCGCGCAGCCGGAACGCCGGCAGCGATTCGAGCGCGAGGCGCGGGCGGTGGCATCGCTCAACCATCCCAATATCTGCGCGCTGTTCGACATCGGCTCGGCGGAGGGCGTCGACTACCTGGTCCTGGAGCTGCTTGAAGGGCGAGCGCTCAAGGGGCCGCTGGCGCCCGAGAAGGCGCTGGCCGTGGCGCTCGATATCGCGAGCGCGCTCGAAGCGGCGCACGGAAAGGGAGTCGTGCACCGCGACCTGAAGCCCGGCAACATCATCGTCACGAAGACCGGGGCCAAGCTGCTGGACTTCGGCCTCGCCAAAACGGCCGCGGCGCGCGCGGGCGCCGAGGCGGCCACGATCTCCGAGGCGCTCACGGGCGAGGGACTGGTGGTGGGCACGGTGCCGTACATGGCGCCGGAGCAGTTGCGCGGCGAGGAAGCGGATCCGCGAACGGATATCTTCGCATTCGGCTTGGTTCTGCATGAAATGCTCACGGGACGGCGGGCGTTTCACGGGTCGAGCTCGGCCGAGCTGATCGCGGCCATCCTCGATCGTGAGCCCGAGCCGGCGCCGGCATCCTTGCCGCCGCTGCTGGCGAGGATCCTCCGGAGGTGCATGGCTAAGGATCCCGCCGAAAGGTGGCAATCGGCCGGCGACTTACATGCGGCGCTGCGATGGGTGCTGGAAGGAGTCGACGCGGCCGGGGCTACACGAGAGCGGCGCGGGCGGCTGACGTGGATTGCCGTGGCTGCGCTAGCCCTGACTTCGATTGTTCTAGCCGTACTGGCGTTTCGAGGGCGCCCGCCGGATGCCACGGTGGTGCGCTTCAGCTTTCCGGCTTCGGCGGTACGGGCCCAGGGAGGCGACCTGCCGTCTGTGTCGCCGGACGGCGTCCACATCGTGTACGGGTCGCGCGACGAGAACGGCGGGGAGCTGCTCTATTTGCGATCGCTCGTGAGCGGCGCTGCCTCGCCGATCAAGGGGTCCGAAGGAGCGGGATTTCATTTCTGGTCGCCGGCCGGCGACCAGATCGCCTGGTTTCAGGACGACCGGCTCGTCCGCCGGCCGCTGGCCGGAGGAGCGCCCCAAACGGTCTTCTCCGCGCAGACCTATTGGGCGGGACTGGGAGCCGATTGGGCCGCCGATGGAACCATCATTCTCGCCCCACAGAATCGGGTTCCCCTGCACCGGCTCGCCGCGGCCGGCGGGCCGATGACGCCCGTGACGGCGCTGGATGAAGGAAGACGGGAGAATTCGCATCGATACCCGACGTTCCTGCCCGGCGGCCGATGGTTTCTGTACACGGTTCGCAGCGCGGCCCCGGACCATAACGCACTCTGGGCCGGATCGCTCGACGGCGAACCGGCGCGTCGTCTGATGACGCTGCGGTCCAACGCCCTTTACTCGGGCGGCCATCTGCTGTTCGTACGCGACGGCAGCCTGATCGCGCAGCGCTTCGACGCCGGCCGGCTGGCTCTCTCCGGAGAGCCGCATGTGGTCGCCGAGAATGCGCAGCAGGTGCTTCCGAGCTCCTACGCCGCCTTCTCGGCATCGGCGGACGGACGGGTGCTCGCATGGCGCGGCGCCGGGTTCCCCACCAGCCGGCTGTATTGGTTCGATCACGGAGGCGCGCGGCTCTCGGCCGTCGGCCCTCCGGGCCAGTACAGTGAACCGCGCCTGTCGCCCGACGGCCGCCGGGCGCTGCTCTCACAGCCCGACCGCCGCGGAGGAAATCGCGACGTTTGGATCATCGAGATGGGCAGCGGAGTGCTGTCGCGCTTTACTTTTCACGAGGCCAACGAGTTTCAGGCTCACTGGTCGCCCGACGGCCGCCGGGTCGCGTTCGGGTCCGATCGCGCCGGCCCCATCGAGATCTACGAGAAGCCGGTGGCCGCTTCCGCCGAAGAAAGACTGGTGAAGTTGCCGGTCAGCGCCTTTCCAAGAGGCTGGTCGCCCGACGGGCGCCTGTTTCTGTATAACAACAGCAGCATGAATCTGTTCTACAGACCGGCTTCCGGCGGCGACTCCACGGCGTTGTCGCGTCCGGGTTTTGTCGGCGTCCTGCCCACGGTGTCGCCCGACAGCCGGCTGGTTGCCTTTGCATCCAACGAATCCGGCCGGTTCGAGGTATACGTCCGCAGTCTGCCTGGGGCGGCGGTGGAGATCGACCGTCGAGTCTCCGACAACGGCGGCGCTGAGCCCAAGTGGAGCGCCAGCGGCAGGGAATTGTTCTACGTGTCGCCCGATGACCGACTCCACGCAGTCGCCGTGACCGCGGCCGGCGAGTTCGGCCGTCCCAAGCCGTTGTTCAAGACGTGCGGCTACAGCTTTGCCTGGCCGTACAGCGCCACCTACGATGTGGCAGCCGACGGGCGGTTCCTGATCAACTGCCTGATGGAGGAGACGGCAGTGGCGCCGATCCACGTGATGGTCAACTGGACCAAGGGTCTCAAGCGCTAGTGTGCGGTCATCGAGATGCCTTACTTTACGGACCGCTCGCTCACGCTCGCGGCTCCGTAACTGCAAGACGTCAGTGAGTCGCGTGGGTCACCGGGATTTCTACGGCAATCCCGAAAATATACTAAGGTGTCCGACCGATGGGAACGGGTCCGGTATAGCCCTAATCTGGCCTTGGGGACCCTCATGAAACGCAGCCTCGCACTCGCTCTCTGCCCGATCGTCTTCGCCGTTACGGCGGGGGCGGCGGGCAGCACGTCGCATCCGAGCTTCTGGCGCTACGCACACCCGCAGGCCAAGGTCCTGGTGGGCGTCGAGTGGCAGCGGCTGGCGAATGCGCCTCTGGTCGCGCAAATCAAGCAGCAGTTCCAGAAAGACATGGGCGGCCTCAAGCTGGCGGGGCTGCCGCAGATTCCCGAGCTGAGTTTCCTTTCGGGCGTCGAGCGCATTTTCCTCTCCTCGCCGGGCGAGGCCAGGAAAGTCGCCGGCAAGAAACAGAACGCGCCGTTCGTGGCCGCCATTCAGGGCAAGTTCGACCTGGCGCAGGTGCGGCAGTCGATCGCCAGGAGCGGTTCGCGGGCGACGGCGTATAAAGGAGTCGTGCTGCTGGTTCCGACGACCGGAAAGATCGAGCAATGCGTGGCGCTGGTAAGCCCGCAGGTTCTGCTGTTCGGCGATCGCGCGGCGGTGCAGGCGGCGCTCGACAGCCACGCCGCGGCGGGCGCGCCGGGGCCAGAGCAGTCGCGCCTGTTCGCGCGGGCGGCGGAGCTGGCCGACCGCAACGACATCTGGTTCGTGGGCGCGGTGTCGCCGGCGGCTCTGGCGGGCGACGACGCGCAGGCTGCGGGCATCTCGACGCAGATGTTCGCCGACGTTGAGAGCTTCGAGGCGGGCCTGGCCCTGCAATCGGGGCTCGGCTTGCAGGTGAATCTCAACACGAAGACGGAAGAGGGCGCGCGCACGATCGGCAACGCGATCACCGGGATTCTGGCGCTGTTCGCCTTGCAGGGGCAGGGCGACGCGAAGGCGGCGGACTTCCTGAAGAAGGTGAAGATCTCGAGCGACCATTCGCGGGTGAGCCTGGCGCTGCACGTCGACCAGGCGGAGCTGGAGAAGGGCATGACGCAATGGCGCGCAAAGGCGTCGCCGGCGGCGGACGTGACGCGCATCACGCTGCGGCCGAAGGTGACGGGCGAGGCGCCGGCGCCGTTTGAGACGGTCGCCGCCGCGCGTCCGCCGGAGCCGGCCAAGCCGGCGGTGATTCGGATTTTCGGCGCCGAGGGCGGGACGCGGGAGATACCGCTGGAGTCGCGTCCGAAGCAGTAAGGGGGCGGCCCCGGAGGTAGTGCGCTAATGATTAGCGCCGTACCGGCCAGAAGGAGCGGCTGGTCCTGGCCGTATAATTAGGAAGGGCCGTGCCGTGCTCAACGAAAGCCAAACCAACAGCGTTTGGGAAGGGATGCTGAAGGCGGAAGTTCGTGCGCTCTATTTCGCCGATCTGACCGCGCGCTATAGCCGCCGCAAGCAGACCAAACCGGAGTCTCGTTCTTTCTGTCGTCGGGGGCAGCCGCGACGTTGATCGCGAAGTCGCAGGAGTCCACCGCCATCCTCGTGTCCGGCGTGTTCTCGGCCGTGGTCGCGCTACTGACGGCTTACTCGATCGCGGTCGGCCTCGAACGGCTGATCCGTACGATGGCCAAACTGCATTATTCGTGGGCCCATATCGCCGCCGATTACGAGCGGCTTTGGAACCACTCCTGCGAGGATGCGGCCGAGGCGCAATTCGATGAGATCCGCAAACGGGAACGGGAGCTATCCGAGCTGGCCGCCGCGAAACGCCGCACAAACCGGAACTCGTCGCGAAGTGGCACGCCCACGTACTGCAACAGTATCGTCTTCGGAACGCATGAGCGATAAGGAGGCTCTGAAGGAAGCTGGCCGCCGACGCCGCCAATCCCACCGCCGCCGAAGCCGCCTCCCCCTCCACCGCCGAAGAAGCCGTTAGAGCGCCGGTCTATTTCGCTTCCGCCGGCGTCCCCGCAGTGGGAAACTCGAAGACCGTTCCCGCCGCCTGCACCACCAGCTTGCCGGGGCCGAGCGGGCGGCCTTCATTGGGATAGAACAGCGCCCCGTCGGTCGACCCGCCCGAGGCCAGCTTGGTCTCGACGAAGGCGATCGCCGAGGCGGCCGCGGCCGCCTTCACGCGGCTCCCGCCGCCCTCGCTGAAATGCGCCTGGCGGCGCTGCTCGTAGCCGTTTGTGGAGCTGTTGCGCGCGGCGCCGTAAAGGGTCTGCTCATAGGTCGTCACCAGCTTGATGACGTCGTTGCGGCTGGCGCGATCGAGCAGCTCGGCGATGACGCGGCGCGGCGGCTGGGCCTCGCGCGCCTTGCCGTCGGGGGTGACGTACTGGAAGTCCGACGGGCGCACCGCCCAGGTCTTCGACGAGCCGTTCGAGACCGCCACCATCAGGATGGAGTAGTCGCGCACATGCGCCGGCAGGTGGGCGAACATGACGGTCAGGCCGTTGCGCGTCTGCGTCAGGTACTTGAGGCCTCCCGACTCGAACTCGATCACCTGCGCGCCGGCGACGGCCGACGCCGCCGCGGCCCAGGTCGCGAGCATTCGCGGAAGGCCGCTCATATCACCATGATAGACTGACCTCGTACCCATGCCAGACGCCCCCGACGGCGGGAGCCGTCATCCGCTCACCGAATACGGACTCCGCGACTGGAAGACGGCCTGGTGGAGCCTTCCCTGCTCGCAACTGGTGGAGGTCGCCGTGCGCCGCGACGAGGGGATCCTCGCCGAGAACGGCGCGCTGGTGGTCCGCACGGGCCAGTTCACCGGCCGATCGCCGCGCGATAAGTACGTGGTTCGCGACGAGGTCACCGAAAAGTCCGTGCACTGGGGCGCCGTCAATCAGCCCATGAGCGAGGAGCATTTCGACCGGCTGCACGCCGACATGCTCGACTTCTGGCGCGGCCGCGAGGTCTTCGTCCAGGACCTGCAGGCCGGGGCCGACGCCGGGTACGCACTGCCGGTGCGCGCCATCACGCAGCTCGCCTGGCACAGCCTCTTCGGACTTCAACTTTTCCTGCGGCCCTCCCCAAGCGCGCCATCGAGCGTGCCGGAATTCACCATTCTGTTCGCCCCGGAGCTTCAGGCCGATCCGGAGCGCCACGGCACACGCTCCACCACCGCGGTGGTGATCAATTTCAAGAAGCGCCTGGTGCTGATCGCCGGGACGTTCTACGCCGGCGAGATGAAGAAGTCGGTCTTCACGATTCTGAACTACCTGCTGCCCGAGCGCGGCGTGATGCCGATGCACTGCTCGGCCAACGTGGGGGCCGACGGCAAGGTGGCGCTGTTTTTCGGACTCTCGGGCACGGGCAAGACAACGCTCTCGGCCGACCCGGCGCGCCGCCTCATCGGCGACGACGAGCATGGCTGGGGTGACGGCTACACGTTCAACTTCGAGGGCGGCTGCTACGCGAAGACGATCCGGCTGTCCCCGATGTACGAGCCCGACATCTTCG
>CAZEVY010000096.1:0-21121 GCA_964515555.1 uncultured Solibacteraceae bacterium
ACAGCTAACAGCTAACAGCTAACAGCTAACAGCTAACAGCTAACAGCTAACAGCTCAACAGCTACCCCGCGCTGATGTCGGCGCGGTCGTCGAGTTCGTCGAGGAGGCGGGCGAGGGCGGCCTTGCGGCCGTGGTCGAACTCGTCGGAGGGGGACTCGGGCAGGTGCGACTCGATCCAGGCGCGCAGCAGCTCGGTGACCGGCTTCGCGACGGACTCCTCGGCCCCGGGTTCGAAGCGCAACGGGATCTCGGAACGCGAGATCGCCTGGTGGAGGAGTTCGGAGAACTTCATGAGAGGGATTATCACCTATATAATCTCCCTTATGCGACTTCGTGCTTCAGACGCCTTCCGCGGCGCGCTCGCCGTACTCGGCGCCCTCGCCTGCCAGGCGCAAGACGGCGAAGCCCTCTTCAAGAAACACTGCCTCGCGTGCCACAGTCCAGGCGCGGAGAATCGCGCGCCGCTGCCGGAGTCGATGGCGAAGCTGTCGGCGGCGACGGTGCGGGCGTCGCTCGAGAAGGGCACGATGAAGGCGCAAGGCGACCTGCTGACGCCCGCCGAGCGGGAGGCGGTGGCGGCGTTCGCCGGCAAGGGCACGGCGACGCGCATCGAGACGGCGATGGGGCAGTGCGCGCCGGGCGCCGCGCCGCGGACGGATTCGTCGTACTGGACGGGCTGGGGCGTGGACGCGTCGAACAGCCGGTATCAGCCGGCGGCGATGGCGGGACTCAAGGCCGCCGACGTGCCGCGCCTGAAACTGAAATGGGCCTTCGGCTTCGCCAACCTATTCGACGCCGTCGCGCAGCCGGTGCTGATCGGCGGGCGGCTGTTCTTCGGGAGCATGAACGGCACGGTGTACAACGTCGACGCGGCGACGGGGTGCACGTACTGGACGTTCAAGGCCGACGGCACGGTGCGGTCGGCGATCAACATCGGCGCGATTCAGGCGGGCCGCTACGCGGCCATGTTCGGAGATTCGACGGCGCACATGTACGCGGTCGACGTGCCGACGGGAAAGCTGCTGTGGAAGACCAAGGTCGAGGACCATCCGATGGCGCGGCTGACGGGGGCCGCGAAGCTGCACGGCAACCGGCTGTACTTCGGCGTGTCGTCGCACGAGGAGGTCAGCGGCGGGAGCGGGCGCTATTCGTGCTGCACATTCCGGGGGAGCGTGGTGGCGCTCGACACCGAGTCCGGCAAGATTCTGTGGAAGTCGTACGCGATTCCGGATCCGCCGCGGCCGACGCGGAAAAACGCCGCGGGCACGCAGTTGATGGGGCCGGCGGGCGCGGCCATCTGGTCGTCGCCGGCGCTGGATATCGAGAAGCGGCTGGTGTACGTGGCGACGGGCAACGGCTACAGCGACCCGTCGACGACATACACCGACGCGATCATCGCGTTCCGCATGGACGACGGGTCGATGGTCTGGCACAAGCAGATGACGCCGGACGACAACTGGAATTTCGCGTGCGCGTCGCCGGTGCGCGAGAACTGCCCGGAGAAGGCGGGGCCGGACGTCGACATCGGCGCGGCGCCGATTCTGCGGAAGCTTCCGGGCGGCAAGCGGCTGCTGCTGGTGGGACAGAAATCGGCGATCGTGCACGCGATCGACCCGGACGCGGAGGGCAAGATCGTCTGGCAGACGCGCATCGGCCGCGGCGGCGCGCTGGGCGGCGTGCAGTGGGGCATGGCGGCGGACGACGAGGCGGTGTACGTGCCGCTCTCGGACATCAACTTCCGCGATCCGACGACGGGCGGCGGGCTGTTCGCCCTGCGTGTGGCGACGGGCGAGAAAGTGTGGCACACGGAGCCGATGAAGCCGGCGTGCGCGGGGACGCGCGGCTGCACGCCCGCGCAGATGGCCCCGGCGACGCTGATCGCCGGCGCCGTGTTCTCGGGGTCGATGGACGGGCACTTGCGGGCGTATGACACCAAGGACGGCAAGGTCGTCTGGGACTTCGACACGCTGCGCGAGTTCGAGACCGTGAACGGCGTGAAGGCCAAGGGCGGGTCGCTGAACGCGACCGGCCCGGTGGTCGGCGGCGGGGCGCTGTATGTGAACTCGGGATATTCGACGCTGGGCGGGATGGGGGGCAACGTCCTGCTGGCCTTCACGGTGGACGGGAAATGAAACAACTTCTGCTGATTCTGTTTGCGGCGGCCGCGGTGGCGAAATCGCCGATTTCGCATCAAGACGTCTGGCTGATGAAGCGCGTCGGCGCACCGTCGGTGAGTCCGGACGGGCGATGGGTGGTGTTCCCGGTGGTCGAGCCGGCGTATGACGCGCGCGACCAGGTGTCGGATCTCTGGATCGTGCCGGCGGACGGGAGCGCGAAGCCGCGGCGGCTGACGTCGACCAAAGGCGGCGAGTCGGGCGTGACATGGTCGGGCGACTCGCGGCGCATCGCGTTCTCGGCGCGGCGGGACGGCGACGAGGAGAACCAGATCTACGTGCTCGACCTGGGCGGCGGAGAGGCGGCGCGCGTGACGTCGATTTCCACGGGCGCGGGGTCGCCGCAGTTCAGCCCGGACGGTGCGCGGCTGCTGTTCACCAGCAACGTGTATCCGGGCGCGCGCGACGACGAGGCCAATCGCAAGGCCGCCGCCGAGCGCAAGGCGCGCAAGTACACGGCGCGCGTCTACGAGAGCTTCCCGATCCGCTACTGGGACCACTGGCTCGACGACCGGCAGCCGCATCTCTTCGTCCAGCCGCTGGAGGCGGGCGCGAAGGCGCGGGATCTGCTGGCGGGGACGAAGCTGGGCGAGGGCGCGGGCTTCGGAGGCGTCGCCGGAATCTCGAGCGAGGAACTGCAAGCGGCATGGTCGCCGGACGGGGCGGCGGTCGTGTTCACGGCGACGGCGAATCGCAACGCGTCGGCGTACGACGACGTGACGACGCATCTCTATCAAGTGACGGCGTCTGGCGGGGAGCCGCGCGCGATCACCAGCGGGGCCGACAGCTACGCGCAGCCGCGCTTCCGGCCGGACGGGCGCGCGCTGTACGCGACGGTCAGCCGGGGCGGGGAGCACGTGTACTACCTCGACCGGCTGGCGATGTTCGCGTGGCCGAATCCGGGCGAGCGCACGCTGGTGACGGCGAAGCTGGACCGCTCGGTGGGGTCGTACGCGTTTTCGCCGGACAGCCGCATGGTGTACGTGCTGGCCGAGGAAAACGGCCGCGAGAAGCTCTACTCGACGCCGGCGGCGGGCGGCGACGCACGGCTGGTCTTCGAGGTGACGCTGGGTGCCTACGCGAACCTGAGCGGCGCGACGCGGTCGGCGGCGCCGGTGCTGGCGGCCAACTGGGACAGCGCGGTGAATCCGGGGGGAGTTGTCCGGATCGACGCGGCGGCCGGTCGTCACGCGGCGCTGAGCGATTTCAACGCGGCCAAGGCGGCGGAGATCGACTGGCTCCCGCTGCGCGAGTTCTGGTTCACGAGCAAGGCCGGCAAGCGAATCCACAGCATGATCGCGCTGCCGCCGGGCTTCCGCGAGGACGCCAGGTATCCGCTGGTGGTGTTCATGCACGGGGGTCCGCACTCGATGTGGCGCGACCAGTTCTTCCTGCGTTGGAATTACCACTTAATGGCTCGGCCCGGTTATGTGATATTGATGACGAATTACACGGGGTCGACGGGATTCGGCGAGAAATTCGCGCAGGATATTCAGGGCGACCCGCTGAAGGGGCCGGGCGAGGAGATCAACGAGGCGGCCGACGAGGCGATCCGGCGGTTCCCGTTCATCGACGCGTCGCGGCAGGCGGCGGGCGGGGCGAGCTACGGCGGGCATCTCGCCAACTGGATGCAAGCGACAACGGCGCGCTACAAGGCGCTGTTCAGCCACGCCGGGCTGATCAACCTGGAGTCGCAGTGGGGGACCAGCGACGTCATCTACCATCGCGAGCGCAACAACGGCGGTCCGGTTTGGGAGCAGGGGCGCACGTGGCGGGAACAGAATCCCATCCGCTACGCCAAGAATTTCCGGACGCCGATTCTGCTGACGGTCGGCGAGAACGACTTTCGGGTCCCGCTCAACCAGACGATCGAGAACTGGAGCGTGCTACAGCGGCTTCGGATTCCGAGCAAGCTGGTGGTGTTCCCCGACGAGAATCACTGGATTCTCAAGGGCGAGAACAGCCGGTTCTTCTTCGAGCAGGTGCACGGCTGGCTGGAGAAGCACCTGGGGCGCAATTAAGCGTTAGCGGCCGGCGAGCGCGGCAGGGGAAAGCGGGATCGCTTTCGCCGCGCAGGCTTCGATGCGCTATCCTCCCTTCATGCGAAACGCCCTTATCCTGACGCTCGCGCTCCTGACGGCGTGCGCGCCCTCGGCGCCCGACACGAGAGCGGCGCTCGATTCGATGACCACCGAGAGCCTCCTGCGGCATACGAAGACACTCGCTTCCGACGAGTTCGAGGGCCGAGGCCCCGGAACGCCGGGCGAGGACCGCACGGTGGCGTATCTGACCGAGCAGTTCAGGGTGCTCGGGCTACAGCCGGGGAATCCCGACGGCACCTACGTGCAGAAAGTTCCGCTGGCGGGCATCCGGTCGCAGGCATCGGCGGCGTTCACGATCGGGGCGCGCAAGCTGGCCATGAAGCCGCTGGACGACTTCGTCGGCGTTTCGCGGCGCTACACCGGGTCGGTGGAGGTGAAGGACTCCGAGGTGGTGTTCGTCGGCTACGGCGTGGTGGCGCCCGAGTACGGCTGGGACGACTACAAAGGCGTCGACGTGAAGGGCAAGACGATCGTGATGCTCATCAACGATCCGGCGATTCCCGATCCGGCCGATCCGGCGAAGCTCGACGGGAAGATGTTCAAGGGCGCGGCCATGACCTACTACGGCCGCTGGACCTATAAGTACGAGATCGCGACGGAGAAGGGCGCGGCCGCCGCCATCATCGTGCACGAGACCAAGCCGGCCGCGTATCCGTGGGAAGTGGTGCGCGGGAGCTGGGGACAGGAGAACTTCGAGATCGTCAGCGCCGATAAGAGCATGGGCCGCGTGCCGGTGGAGAGCTGGATCCAGCTGGAGAAAGCCCGCGAGCTGTTCCAGGCGGGCGGCAAGGATTTCGACGCGCTGAAGAAAGCGGCGCTCTCGAAGGATTTCCGGCCGGTGGCGATCGGCGCGCGCGCGACCTTCAGCGTGAAGAACACGCTGCGCGAGATCCAGTCGCGGAACGTGATCGCGAAGGTGGAGGGGTCGGACGCGGCCGGCAAGGACGAGTATGTGGTCTACACGGCGCACTGGGACCATCTCGGCAAGGACGAGTCGCTGAAGGACGACCAGATCTATAACGGCGCGCTGGACAACGCTTCCGGGACGGCGGGCCTAGTCGAGCTGGCCAAGGCGTTCGCGAAGCTGAGGCCGGGGCCGAAGCGGTCGGTGTTGTTTCTGGCGGTGACGGCCGAGGAGAAGGGTCTGCTGGGCGCGAAGTACTACGCGCAGAATCCGCTCTATCCGCTGGCCAGGACGCTCGCCAATATCAACATGGACGGCGTGAATCAGTGGGGGCGCACGAGCGACATCACCATCGTCGGCCTGGGCAACTCGACGTTGGATGACATCGCGACGGAGGTCGCGCGCGCGCAGGGGCGCACGGTGAAGCCGGACCCGGAGCCGGAGAAGGGATTCTATTACCGGTCGGATCACTTCGAGTTCGCGTTACAGGGCGTGCCGGCGCTGTATCCGGATTCGGGGACCGAATACGTCGGCAAGCCGCCCGGCTACAGCCAGCAGAAGCGCGACGAGTACACGATGAAGGACTACCACAAGGTCTCCGACGATGTGAAGGCGGATTGGGACCTCACGGGCGCGGTCGACGACCTGCGGCTGCTGTTCGAGGTCGGATTCCGGGTGGCGCAGGGGGACCGGTATCCGGAGTGGAAGCCGGGGACGGAGTTCAAGGCCAAGCGCGAGGCGATGCTGAAGGAATAGATGCGCGTGCTACGCTCGTAACGGAGTCCGGTGATGGCTTCCCATGCGCTGAAATCCCCGCCTTCCACCCTCTACGATCGCGACTTCGCCGCGTGGACGGCGGAGACCGCGCGCCTGCTTCGCGCGGGACGTTTGCGGGAAGTGGATCTCGATCACGTGGCGGAGGAGATCGAAGACGCGGGCAAGAGCCACCATCGAGAGATGGAGAGCAGGGCCACGGTGCTGTTGGTCCACTTGTTGAAGTGGAAGTTACAGCCGCGAAAACGGTCGCGCAGCTGGCGAGCGACGATAAGGCATCAGCGGATCGAGCTTCGGCGCCTGTTCCGACAATCTCCGAGCGTTCGGGGACAGTTGCCCGATGGGCTCGAAGAGCTCTATCGCGACGCGGTTCAAACGACCGGCGACGAAACCGGTCTCGCCCAAAGGGACTTTCCCGCCGTGTGCCCGTTCCGCGTAGAGCAGATCCTCGACCACGATTTCCTCCCCGAGTAGCGGCGCGGCTCCGGACGCGGAGGGGCCGCGGCATCAGCGCCATGCTACGCTCGTAGCGGAATGAGAGCGCGAGCGCTGCAATCTCCCCCCCTCAGCCTCTATGACACGGACTTCGCCGCCTGGACGGAGGAGACCGCGCGCCTGCTTCGCGCGGGACGTTTCCGGGAAGTGGATCTCGATCACGTGGCGGAGGAGATCGAAGATATGGGCAAGAGGGACAGCCGCGAAGTGGAGAGCCGGCTCCGGATCCTGCTGGTCCACCTGTTGAAGCGGAAGTTCCAGCCTCACAAGAGGTCGCGAAGCTGGAGTTCCACGATCGGCAACCAGCGCGTTGAGCTTCAGCAGACCTTTGTTCAGTCACCCAGCCTGCGCCGACTCCCGGCCAAGTCCCTGGAGCACGTGTATCGCGACGCGGTGCGGCTCGTCGCGCTGGAAACCGGCCTCTCCCCGAAGCGCTTTCCGGCGGAATGCCCGTTCCGCGCCGAGCAGATGCTCGACCACGACTTCCCGCCCTCGTAGCCTCAGGTACAATACCGGGCGTGGCGCTTACAGCAGGCTCGCGACTCGGCGTCTACGAGATCGTCGCGCCACTCGGCGCGGGCGGCATGGGCGAAGTCTGGCGGGCGCGCGACACGCGGTTGAATCGCGAGGTGGCCCTCAAGGTCCTGCCGGAACTCTTCGCCGGCGACCCGGAGCGCATGGCGCGTTTCGAACGCGAAGCGCAGGTGCTGGCGTCGTTGAATCATCCCCACATCGCCGCGCTGTACGGTCTCGAGGAATCCGGCGGCGCGCGGGCGCTGGTGATGGAGCTGGTGGAGGGCGACAACCTCCAGGGTCCGCTGGCCGAGGCCGAGGCCGTCGGGATCGCGCGGCAGATCGCCGACGCCCTGGAGTACGCGCACGACCGGGGCATCGTGCATCGCGACCTGAAGCCGGCCAACATCAAGATCACCCCGGACGGCAAAGTGAAGGTGCTGGACTTCGGCCTCGCCAAGGCGCTGGCCGACGACCCGGTCGCCTCCAGTTCGCAGCACTCGCCGACGATGAGCTTCGCGGCCACGCGCGCGGGCGTGATTCTCGGCACGGCGGCCTACATGTCGCCGGAGCAGGCCAAGGGCAAGCCCGCCGACCGGCGCGCCGATATCTGGGCGTTCGGCGTGGTGTTGTGCGAGATGCTGACGGGCAGGCAGGTCTACGGAGGCGAAACCGCCGCCGAGACGATCGCCTCGGTGATGCGCGACGATCCGGCGATTCCCGCCGCGACGCCGTCGATCCAACATCTGTTGCGGCGATGTCTTCAGCGCGATCCGCGGCAGCGGCTCCAGGCGATCGGCGAGGCGCGGATTCTGCTGGAGGGCGGCGCGGTTCCGGCGGTCGCGGAGGCAGTGGCGTCGCGCGCGCCGAAGTCGAACCGATGGTGGATGGCGGCGACGGCGGCGCTCGCCGTGGCGCTCCTCGCCGTGGTCGCGCTTTTTCAGCGCCGTCCGGCGGAGGAGCCCGCGCGGGCGGTGCGCTTCCAGATTCAGCCGCCCGAAAAGGCCCTGCTGCTCGACGGTCCCGGCGCGCTTTCCCCCGACGGCCGCCACCTTGCGTTTACCGCGGTGCAGGATGGCCGCGCCCACCTGTGGATACGATCCTTCGATCAGCTCGCGGCCCGGCGGATCGCGGGAACCGTAGGGGCGGCCCGTCCGTTCTGGTCACCCGACGGCCGCTTCGTCGGGTTTTTCGCAATGTCGAGACTGCTCAGGGTCGACATTTCCGGCGGCGTACCCGAGGCCATCTGCGACGCCCTCGCCGCGAGCACCATTTCCGGCTCCTGGAACCGGGATGGCGTGATCGTCTTCGGAACCCCGGCGTTTGGATTGGCCCGGGTCCCGGCGGTCGGCGGAGCGGTCACGCCGATCACGACGCCCGGCGGCTTCCCGAGTTTCCTGCCGGATGGCCGTCACCTCCTGTATTTCAACAGTGCTCTCACCAACCGGCAACCGGGCGTGTATATCGCCGCATTGGGGGAGAAATCGCTCGACCACGCGCGTATGCTGACAGCCGCCGACTCGAACGCCGTTTACGTCGCGGGCGAGGCGGGAGGAAAAGGCCACCTGCTATTCCTGCGCGAATCGACCTTGATGGCGCAGGCGTTCGACGCCGCGCGTCTCCAGGTGGAAGGGGACCCGCTTCCGGTGGCGGATCAGGTGGGCGCGACGACGCGCTGGGGACTGTTCACCGCCTCGCGAGCGGGTGTGGTGGCCTATACACGCTCGTCGGATCAGATCGTGCAGCTTGCCTGGTTCGACCGCGATGGGAAGCGCGAGAAGGTCGGTCTTCCGGGCTCCTTCACCGAGCCGCGGCTGTCGCCCGACGGGAAGCGGCTCGCCGTGGTTGTGTCCGACGAGCGATCGAATTCCGACCTCTGGGTCTTCGATCTCGCCCGCGATGTTCGCACGCGATTGACCTTTTCGCCGGATGCCGAGGCGAACCCGGTCTGGTCGGCGGACGGAAATCATATTCTCTACTCGATCACCCGGAAGGGAATCCGCCAGATTTATCGAAAACTCGCCAGCGGGGCCGGCAGCGAAGGGGCACTGATCGAGTCCGATCTCAACAAGGTCCCCTGGAGTGTTTCTCCCGACGGCAAGCGCCTGGTATTTGGAATCCTGCGACCCGGGGGACTGGGGGGGCTTTACGTCGCTGCTCTCGACAATCCCGCCAAGCAGGAGGAATTCCTGGTGACGCCGTTCCAGGAGTCGTTTGCGCGATATTCCCCCGACGGCCGCTGGATCGCTTATTGCAACAACGACCCCGGCCCCCACCAGGTATTCGTGCAGCCCTACCCACCCACCGGAGGAAAGTGGCAGATCTCCGCCGCCGGAGGCCTGGAGCCCCAGTGGCGCCGGGACGGAACGGAGATCTACTTCCGGGACGCCAACCACATTTTCGCGGTCCCGATCCAGGCGGATCGCGCGGCGGTCACGCCGGGTGTGCCAAAGGCCCTGTTCGAGGCCCGGATGATCACCGCTGGCGCCAACATAGGGATCTACGCCGCTTCTCCCGACGGCCGCCGCTTCCTGATCGCGACCCAGGCTCAGGATTCGAGCGAGACGTCCATTACCGTCGTGATGAACTGGCTCTCGGGACTGAAGCGCTGAATCGGTCGCGTGCGGCGGCCGCCGCCACGCGTGATACCCTCGTAACGGTATGGGATCGCGCGCGTTGAAACTGCCCGCAGCCGGTCTATACGACCAGGACTTCGCCGCCTGGACCGCGGAGACCGCCCGCCTCATTCGGTCCGGCCGCATCGCCGAGGTGGATCTCGAGCACGTCGCGGAGGAGATCGAGGACATGGGCAAACGCGACTCGCGCGAGGTGAAGAGCCGGTTGACCGTTCTCCTCGTTCATCTGCTGAAGTGGAATCTCCAGCCGCAGCGGAGGAGCCGAAGCTGGAGTTCGACGATCGCGACGCAGCGCCGCGAGATGAACGACATCTTCTCGCAGTCGCCGAGCCTCCGCGACCGCATTCCAGGCACACTCGCGCGCGTCTATCGCGACGCCGTACACGCCGCGGTCATCGAAACCGGGCTGTCCGCGAAACGATTTCCCCTGGATTGCCCGTTCGGCGTCGAGGAGATTCTCGACCGCGACTTTCTGCCCGAATAGACGTCGCCCTACTTCCACCCGTCGACGACGTAGAGATCGCTGAACAGCCGCGTGGTCGTGTAGAACCACTTTTTCCCGTCGCGGGAGACGTGGGCGCAATAGGTATTCCTGATCCCGGCGCGATCGGTGGGGCGAATCCGCTTCCACACCTCGCGGCGGCCCGTGGCGATCTCGATGCGCGCGATCACGGCCTCGGGGGCCTCGTCGCGTATCGCGAACAGGAATCGGCCGTCGGCGCTGAAGCGGCTCAGTTGATCCAGTTGATTCTCGCGCCGGGCGGGCACGGGCACAACGACCTCATCGCCGCCCGCCAGCGGATAGAGACGCAGGCGGTCGTCGGGTCCCCAGGCGGCGACATAACGGCCGTCGGGCGCGACCGTCTGCTGGCCCAGTTCGATCTGCACGCCCGTCGGCGAGACCGGCCGCGGCGTTCCGCCGATCTCCGTCACCCAGAGGCGATTCCCCTCCCGCTTGTGCGTGCCTCCGAAGACGATGCGTTTGCCGCCGGGCGCGAACATACCTTGCATGAAATCGGTGAAGCCCTCGGTCTTCAGCGTCACCGGGTCGCCCGCGCCGGTTGGAAGCAGTACGAGTTTCGGAGGATTGCCGCGCACCAGCGTGAGGGCGTGCTGGCCGTCCGGCGAGAGCGCGCACGCCTGTCCCTCGCCCAGCCGCACGGCCGGCTCACTGCCCTTGCGCAGGTAGACGGACCAGCCGAGCACGCCGCCGCCCTCGCCGTACTCGGTGGTGAGCAGCGTGGAGCCGTCGGCGCTGATGTCGTCGAGCTCCGTGGCGTCGAGCCACGAATAGTCCTGTCCTTCGGGGTGCTCGGGCGAGACGCCCGTCACGGAGACCCGCCAGATCTGGCGCGCCACCAGCGCCCGCCCGGCCGCGGAGACGTCCATGAGCCGGAACGGCGCCATCGACTGCGAGACAAGCCGCGCTTTCCCCTCGAGCGAGACTTCGTGCAGCTCGGTCCCGGCAAAGGTGCCCGACTCGACCCAGATGCGGGACGGATCGCGCCATGCCAGCGAGATCTTCTCCAGCGGCCAGCTCGGGCCGAACGGCCGCCGCGTTCCCTGGCGATCCATCCACACCAACTGCCACGAGCTGCCCATTCCCGGCGGGCGCTCGGCGAACACCAGGCCGTCTCCCTTCGGCGAAACGCGCATGGCCTCCACGGTCGCGGGCGTTCGATAGCGCACTGTGCCAAGCGGCCATTCGATGGAGTTCTCGCCGCCCGCGTAGCGCACCGCGGCGATCTCCTCGCCGTCCGGCGTCCAATCCGCCAGAATGACGTCTTTGGCCAGCGCGCGCGGCGATCCGCCGGCCAGCGGCGCGCGGTGGAGATCGCCGCTCGGGTCGCCGGTGCTGAATCCGGCGCCGGCGCCCGCCAGCAGCAGCATATCGCCGCCCGAGGAGATCGACAGGAGCCTTCCGCCCGGAATTCCGAGCGCTCGCGACTCGGTGCTGCCCAGACGGGTGGTGTAGACGTCGCGCGGCTGGCCGTCCCAGGAGGCGCTGTAGACGATGGTCTGGCCGTCGGGTGCGAGGCGCGCCCACTGAACGATGCCTCGGCGAAAGGTCAAGCGGCGATAGGACGGCGGATCGCCGCCGGTGAAGTACGACCCGGCGACGAAGGCCGCGGCGGCCAGTGCGGCGACAGCGGCCCCGGCCAGCGCGCGCACCGGCCATCGGCGCGACGCAACGGCGGCGATCGCGCGCGTGGCGCCGCTCGAGGTCAGGGAGCGCAGCGCGAACGCCAGGTCGCGGGCGCTCTGGAAGCGCTGGTCGGGATTCTTCTCCAGGCACCGCTCCACGATGCGCTGCAACGCGTCGGGCACCGACTCGGGCAGCGCCGGCGCTTCCTGACCGGCGATCGCCGACATGGTCTCGACCGCCGACGGCTTGTCGAAGGCGCGCCGTCCGGCCAGCAGCTCATAGGCGATCAGCCCGAAGCTGAAAATGTCGGACCGATGGCCCACTTCGCTGCCGCGCACCTGTTCGGGCGACATGTAGCCGATGGTGCCCAGCACCGTGCCGGGATTGGTGGCGGCGGCTGCCGTGAGAGTGGCCTCGACGCCGGAGGAGCGGTGGTCGACTTTGGCGAGGCCGAAGTCGAGGATCTTGGCGCGGTCGTCGCGAGTCACCAGGATGTTGTCGGGCTTGAGGTCACGGTGGGTGATGCCGGCGGCGTGCGCGGCGGCCAGCCCGTCGGCGACCTGCGCCAGTAAGTCGACGACCTTGCGCGATGTCAGCCCCGCGCCGCGCAGGGGTTCGCCGGCGACCAACTCGCTGACGAAGTAGTTTTCGCCGACGTCGTATACGGCCGCGATGTTGGGATGGTTCAGCGCGGCCACGGCGCGCGCCTCCTGTTCGAAGCGCTGGCGGCGCGTGGGATCGGCGGCGAACTCCGGGGGCAGGACCTTGAGCGCGACATCGCGGCCGAGTCGCGTATCGGTGGCGCGGTAGACCTGGCCCATGCCGCCGGCGCCGAGCGCGCCGGTGATTTCGTAGGGGCCGACGCGGGTCCCCGGGGTCAGGCTCATGGGAACACCGATTGTAACAGCGGCGCAGCGATCAGCGATCAGCGGTCAGCTGTCAGCTAAGATACGGCGGTGGTCGTATTCTGGGTGTTGACGGCGCTGGCGATCGCCATGGCGCTGGCGTCGCTGCGCGGCGACAGGCGTCGAGCCGAGTATGTTGTCGCCGCTTTGGCCGAGCCGGCGCCGGCGGAGTCGCTGTGGCCGGCCACCGTCATCGTCCCGGTGAAGGGACACGACGAAGGCCTCCGCGAGAACCTGGCATCGTTGGCCGCGCTCGATTATCCCGACTATGAACTCATCGTCGTCGCGCGATCGGAGGCCGACCTGCCCGCGGGCGCCGCGCCTGCGGGCGCTCGCGTGGTCTTCGCCGGCGAGCGGCCAGTGGACACCGGAGAGAAGATACACAATCTGCTGGCGGCGATCGCCGCGTCGCGCGCCGAATCGGAAATCTTCGCCTTTGCCGACTCCGACGGCGCCGTGCAGTCCGGCTGGCTGAGCGCGCTGGCGGCGCCGCTGGCGCGCGAGGGCGTGGGCGCTTCGACCGGATACCGCTGGTACCTGCCGCAGCCGCCCGACTTTCCGTCGCTGTTGCGCTCGGTGTGGAACAGCGTCATCGGCGGATCGTTCGGCCCGGGCGCGAATCGCTTCGCGTGGGGCGGGGCGATGGCGATCCGCCGCGAAGTCTTCGAGCGCGCGCGCGTGGCCGAGTACTGGCGCGGCGCCGTGAGCGACGATTACCGGCTCTCGGCGGCGGTGCGCGCGGCGAATCTTGCGATCGTCTACGCGCCGGGCGCGCTGGTCGTTTCCACCGACCACATCGGCTGGCGCGAGCTGCTCGGCTGGATCGCGCGACAGATGACGATTACGCGTGTCTACGAGCCCAGGCTGTGGTGGGTGGGATTCGCCGCGCACATCGTGTATTGCGCGGCGATGGTTGCGGCGGTCGCCGTGGCGTGGCGTGGCGGCCTGTGGGGCGAGTACTCGCTGGTGGCGCAGTGGGGTCTGGCGATGCTGAAGGGGATCAATCGCACGGGACTGGCGAAGTCGGCGCTGCCGGCGTGGAAGACGTGGTTCGACCGGCACGGCTGGGTGCTGACGTGGTGGGTGCCGCTGGGAACCTGGGTCTGGCTGTACGCGTTCCTGGCGTCGGCGGGGCGACGCACGATCGTGTGGCGCGGCGTGCGTTACCGGCTGAGCGGGTAGAGGCGGAGCATCTTGCGGCGCTGGGCAGGAGAGATTCGGAACGCCTCCGGAGGACAGGGAGCACAGCCGCCGTTGTAGACCCCGGCTTGCGCCAGGCAGGGATCGTCTTTGTCGATTCGCGCCCCGAAGCGCCACACGATGCGGTTGCCGCGCACGACTACGCCCGAGACGCCCTCATCGTCAACGTTGAAATCCTCGGCCAGGATCTCGTTGCGTCCGGGATCGGCGAGCATGTCGCGCGCGACGCTGTTGACGATCGCCTGCATGATCGATCGCTTCAGTGGGCTGTCCGGCGACGGCGGCAACCGGCGATAGACCGGCACATCCTTCCAGTCGCGGACCACGCGGCAGAACGCCTCGCGGGGCGCGGCGGCGCAAAGCTGCGGGAACGGAGGTTCGGGCCGCATGGCGCACTCGGGGAACTTTTGCTTCACCGCGTCCATGCGGGCTTGATCGGATCGCGGCATCACCGCAATCAGGCCTTGTTCCTGACCGGGATGTGCGGGTCGCGGCGGCTGCGGCTCCTGACACGCGGCCTCAAACTGGTGGGTAGCGATCATGTCCGCGCGCTGGTTTGCCCTCGCCGCCATGGCGCCGCCATCCCACTTGCGGACGTGGTTGGGGAGATATCGAAAAAGGCCCTCCATTTCGTGGGCTGTTCCTCCGAGAGTGACGACAACTGAAGGCAAGTGAACGAGCACAATGTCGCCGCGGTCGGCGATACCCATAACCAGCGGACCCGACTTCGGGTGGCCCAGAACCATACGGTCGAGCCCGCCGAGCACGCCGGCGACGAGGGCATCCGGGACCGTGCAGGAGTGCTGGGCGTTCGCCAGTGCGGCGGCGGCGAGCGAGAGCATCATGAACACAGACGACGTCATCGCCTTCACCGACCGCATCGTAACATCTCACAATTCGGTTGTAGCGAAGCGGCGCGCTAACCGGGGAAATCGCTGACCGAGACGGGGAGGCCGTCGGGGTCGGCGTAGACGGCCATGCGGACGCCGAAGTCTTCCATGCGCGGCTCGCGCAGGCAGGGGACGCCGAGCGAGGTCATGTGGGCGTGGAACTCGTCGAGGTTGGGGACCTGGAAGCCGGGATGGCAGTGGGCCGCAGGCAGGTCGCTGCCGCCGACCGCGGGGAGCGCCGGCTTCGCCGCCTTGTGCAGCGCCAGGGTGCAGCCCTCGGTGGCGAACTCGGACCAGTCAGGCGACTGGAACTTGAACGGCAGGCCGACGTGGTCGCGATAGAAGCGGACCGAGCGATCCATGTCGCTGACGAAAATGACGCTATAGGCGAAGCGTGCCATGGCAAACAGCATAGCAACGCGGCGCCGGGCCGGCGAGGGAGGGGTGTTTGCAGCGCTCCGGCGGTGATATGCTCGGGAAATGCGACACCTATTCCTGCTGATTTGCCTACCGGCGCTCGCGCAGGACCCGGCGGCGATCTGGAAATCCCTGGCCGCGCCGGCGCTCGATCCGGAAAAATCCGCCGCCGTGCGGGACCTGAAAATCGAACGCGACCGCATCCGCGTGACGCTCCACGAAGGCGCGCTGCAACTCGCCCGGCCCGCCGGCGACCTGGTATTCGCCGCGGCGTTTCAGGGCCGCGGGCAAATCGATGTGGCTCCGCCGACGGAGGGCGAGCGGCATCACCTGCGGCTTTTCGTCGGAAAGGACGCGCTTGCCTTGGAATTCTCCGAGGCGGTCTTCCTTTTCAGCGACGGGACCGCGGAAGAGCTCGGAAAGCAGACGCAGTTCGCGGCATCCCACCGCGCGCTGCCGCCTCGGGCGATTCAGGAGCGCCTCGAGGCTGTCGAGAACGCCGGCGCGGAGCTGCTTCCCCGGCTGTTCAAGAGCGCGCTCTCGGGCGACCGCAGGCGGACGGCGCTTTTCCACGCCATGGTGAAGACGCGCGACAAGGGCTGGATCGCCGCCGGGGTCGACGCGCTGGAGGCCGAGGAGGTCGGCGTGGGGCGCTGGGTGGGGATCGAGCGCGGCGAGGTGTTCGACTCGTGGCTGAGCTTCCCGGCGCGAGACGCCTCCGCCGCCGACAACTGGCGCGACCCGCACGCGCGCGACGACTTCCGCATCCGCGGCTACCAGATCGACGCCGCCGTGGCCGAGAACGCCGAGATGCGCGCCACGGCGCGCGTGAAGCTCGATTACCTGGCCGGCGGCGAGCGCGCGCTGCTCTTCGAGCTGGACTCGAATCTGCGGGTGTCGGCCGTCCGCCTGGGGAGCACGGCTCTCCCGTATTTTCAGCCGCGCGATCCCCGGGACGACCCCTCGCACGGCGACTACATCGCCGTCGTGCTGCCGGAGGCGACGGTCGCGGGCCGGCAGGCCGAGCTGGAGTTCGAATACGCGGGGCGGCGCGTGGTTCGCAAAGTCGGCGCAGGGAGCTTCTTCTGCCAGAGCGGCGGGTGGTATCCGACGCGGCGAAACAGCTTCGCCACGCGCGCCGATTTCGAGATGACGTTCCGCAATCCGAAGAAGTATGTGCTGGTGGCGACCGGCGCCAAGGTGAACGAGACGGTGGACGGGCCGCTGCGGGTGAGCTCGTGGAAGAGCGAAATCCCGCTGGCGGTGGCGGGCTTCGCCTTCGGCGACTACAAGGTGACCACCGAAAAGGTCGGACAGATCGACGTGGAGATTTACGCGAACCGGGAGGCCGACGACGACATGCGATCGATCACCCAGGCCTTCGACACGCCCTCGCCGATCGGCACGCCGCGCGTGCAGGGACCGGCCTTGGGGTCGCTTTCGCCGGCGGCCATGGCGAAGACGATGACCGTCGAGATCGCCAACAACCTTCGGCTGTTCGAGAACTTTTTCGGCCCGTACCCGTACCAGCGGCTGGCGGTCACCAACATTCCGTACTCGTACGGGCAAGGATGGCCCGGACTGCTCTATATTTCGGCGCTCTCGTTCCTGGACGGCACGCAGCGGAACGCGCTGGGCATCAAGGATCACACGGGGATCACCGACTTCTTCCGGGCGCACGAGACCTCGCACCAGTGGTGGGGGCATCGCGTCGGCTGGAAGAGTTATCACGACCAGTGGATTTCGGAAGGGTTCGCGCAGTTTTCCGGTAATTTGTACGTCATGTTCCGGAAAAACGAGCGCGAGTTCGTCACCCGGCTGAAAAGCGACCGCGAGGAACTGATGGCGCGCGACCAGCGCAACCGCGTCTACGAGTCGCTCGGACCGGTGTGGATGGGGCTGCGGCTGAGGTCGTCGGATTCGCCGCGGGCCTACGCGACGGTGATCTACAACAAGGGCGGGCTGGTGCTGAACATGCTGCGGTCGATACTGTTCGATCCGCGCAACCAGCAGCAGCCGGACGCGCGCTTTGCGGCCATGATGAAGGATTTCTGCCAGACGTATCACAACCGCGCGGCGTCGACCGAGGATTTCAAGGCGATCGCCGAGAAGCACGTGGCGCCGGTGCTGGATCTCGAAGGCAACGGGCGGCTCGACTGGTTCTTCCGCCAGTACGTCTACGGCACGGGCGTGGCGGAATACCAGTTCCGGTACGCGGTCGCAGAGGCCGGGCCGGGAAAATGGAAGGTGAGCGGGGCGGTGGCGCCGGTGAAAGTGGCGGCGGGATGGAAGGACGTGCTGCGCCTTTACTTCACGGCGGGCGGCCGCACATCGCGACTGGGCTGGCTGCAGGCGGGCGACTCGGAGAAAAAGTTCGAGTTCGAACTGCCGTTCAAGCCCGAACGGCTGGCTTTGAACGTCAACGAGGACACGCTCGCCGAGATTCGTCAGTAGCCTCGCAGGAACAGCAGCGAGCGTCCGATGGCGGCGCCGTTGCCTCCGTACCCGGCGATCTTTCTGTCGTTCCCCGCACAGTCGAGGCAGGCGATGGCGCAAGGCGGCGGGCCGTCTGAGAGGCCGGCGTGGGAGAACGTCATCCCCGGATCGGCGTTGCGCAGCAGCGCCTGAAGCGGATACTCCAGGTGAAAGCGGCTGTTGTCGATGCCCACGCGCGCGCATCGGGCTTCGCGGATGCGGCGGGCGATCTCGCGGTACTCGCCGCTCTTGGCGTAACGCGTCATGTCGGCGAAGTAATTGCCGTCGCGGGCGGTGCGGAGGAGGCTGCGCTCGCCGCGCAGGGGCCGCACCCAGTTTTCGAGGAGCGGCAGTCGCGCGCCGTCGAGGAGCAGAAGCGCCAGGACTGCGTGCGCGACCCGGTACCGGATATCGCCGGCGACGGCGCCCAGCAGCGCGCTCCCAAGAATGAAGAGCGGCAGTTGCAGGCGAATCGTGTAGGGCTGCCATCGCAGGGCGGCGCAGAAGACGATGAAGGCGAGTGCGAGCGCGACGGACAGGCGCCGGCGCGCGGAGCGTTCGCGCGACGACGCCAGGATCGCCAGAGGCGCGAGGAGCAGGCCGGCGAGGTGCAGGCGATTGGGCGCGTCTGCCTCGTGATTCGAAACGCGGGGAGGCTCGAAGCGCGCGTCGAGCCAGGTGGTCGCCGGGTCGTGGAGATCGGCCTCGAGCCACTGGTGCGCCGCGGCGACGGCGCGATGCACGCGGCCGTTCCACTCCGCCGATCGCGCGAGGTGCTCGGCGGAGAATCGCAGGAAATTGGATGCGGCGCCGCGGAGGGTGATGGCGTCGGGCGTCCAGCGGAGTTGCTGGTGGCCTGCTGGACCCTCGGCGGTGGGGAACCCGAGGATCGACCCGCTCAGTGCGTAATTACGTGCGAAATGCGGCGCGTTGATCGCCATTACGCAGACAGCGATGACGGCTGCCGCGCGAGCGAGCCCGTTGCGGGTCGCGCCAGAACGGCGCGAGGAGACAGACGACCAGCGGCGCGCCGAACAGGTACGCGGTGTTCTTGGTGAGGATCGCCAGGCCGAGCGCGAGGCCGACGGAGACGAGATCGGCGGGGCGGGGGTCGCGCAACCAGGCGAGTGCGAAGCGCGCGGTCAGCGCGAGCCACAGTGCGAGGACGCAATCGTTCTTCACTCCCGAGGCTTGCAGAATGCCGTTGGGGAGAGTCGCGGCGAAGAGCGCGGCGAGAACCTGGCCGCGGCGGGACGCGCCGAGCCCGGCGGTGATCGCGGAGGCGGCCACGGCCGAGGCGAAGAAGGCGAAGAACTGCACGAGGTTGGCGAAACGGTCGCCGGCGGAGAGAATCCAGGTGTGCAGGATAAAGTATTCGGCGAGCGGCGGCTGCGAGACCTGCGAGTAGTAGTGCACGGGGAAGAACGCGACGTTGCCGGCCTGCGCCGACGCGCGGCATGTGGTAGCCCATGGCGTCGGTGCTGTTCGGCGGACTGAGCAGGGCGACGGTCAGGGCCAGGACGGCGATTACGGCGATCGCGGCGATCATCGCGGCATCGAGCCATCCCGGACACGTTGGACGCACGCGGGGACGGAGCTTCCAGGCCACAGCGGCGGCGGCCGCGGTCCAGGCGATCGCGAGCGGAATTGGCGTCAGCAGGCCGAGCGCGCCGAGCACTTCGGTCAGCACGAAGGCGGCGACGCCCGCGATCAGGACGATGCGTAGGAAGGCGTCGCGCACGGATCGATCTTACGACGGAGCGCGCGGCGGCTAACGGCCCGTGGCAAAAACCGCTCGCTCACGCTCGCGGCTCAGAAACTCACGCTGCGGCGGGCGCTTAACGCCGCGCGGCGAAGAAGCGCTGCAACAGCTCCTGGCACTCGGCGGCGAGCACCCCCTCGACCACCTCGACGCGGTGATTGAGCAGCTCCGAATCGGCGATGCGGAACTTGCTACGGACGGCGCCGAAGCGCAGGTCGCGCGCGCCGAACACCAGCCGCGCGACGCGGGCGTGCACCAGCGCGCCGGCGCACATCGCACAGGGCTCGATCGTCGCGTAGAGAGTCGCGCCCGTCAGACGGTAGTTGCCGATTGCGCGCGCCGCCTCGCGCAGCGCGGCGATTTCGGCGTGCGCGGTAGGGTCATTATTCGCGATGGGGGCGTTGGCGCCGCGTCCGATGACTACGCCGTCGAGCACCACCACCGCGCCGACCGGCGCCTCGCCGGCGGCTTCGGCCGCTCGCGCCAGCGCCAGCGCCTCCCGCAGGAACTTCTCGTCGGCGGGAATCGTCATCCCAGGCAAGCCCCGGTTACAATGAAAGAACCGCCGTGAAATACCTGTCCCTGATTGTGAAGAATACGCTGCGCAATCGCCGCCGCAGCATCCTGACCATCCTCAGCATCGCGTTTTCGCTGTGCCTGCTGGGGTTGCTGACGGCGCTCTATCACCTTTTTTACTTTAGCGAACCGACCGCGGACTCGGCCATGCGGCTGATCACGCGCAACCGCGTCTCGCTGGCGAATCCGATGCCGCTCTCCTACGGGGCCAAGATCGAGAAGACGCCGGGTGTCAGCGCCGTCACGATTCTGCAATGGTACGGCGGAGTCTACAAGGACGCGCGCGATCCGGAGAACATGTTCGCGCGCTTCGCCGTGGAGCCCGAGCGGCTGCTCAGCGTCTACCCGGACTACAGGATCGAGCCGGATGAGCTGCGCGCGTTTGTCGGCGAGCGCACCGCGTGCGTCATCGGGCGCAAGCTCGCCCGGCGCATCAATCTGAAGATCGGCGACCGCGTTCCGCTGAAGGGCGACTTCTTCCCCGACGTCGAACTCACCGTCCGCGCCATCTACGACAGCGCCGCCGACAACGAGAACATGTTCTTCCACTGGGCCTATCTCACCGAGGCCATGCGGGCGCGGGGAACGAACATGGACATGGTTAGCACCTACGTCGTGCGCGTGAACGACGCGGCCGATTCCCCGCGCGTGGCGCGCTCCATCGACGAGCAGTTCCGCAACTCGCCCATGCAGACCAAGACCGAGTCCGAGCAGGCGTTCGTGCAGGGCTTCCTGGCCTTCCTCGGCAACGTGAAGCTCATGATCCTGGCGATCAGCGGAGCGGTGACGTTCACGATCCTGCTGGTGAGCGGCAACACCATGGCGATGTCGGTGCGCGAGCGCGTGCGCGAGGTCGGGGTGCTGAAGACGCTGGGCTATACGCGCGAGGGGATTCTCGGCATCCTGCTGGCCGAGGCCGTGTTCATCGCGCTGGTGGGCGGCGCTTTAGGGCTGGCCATGGCGCAGGCGATCTGCGTGTGGATGCGAACGCTGCCGCCGATGATGGCCGACTTCAGCCAGATGACGGTTCCGCCCTCCGTGGCCGCGCTGTGCCTGGGCGTCGCGGCCCTGGTCGGCCTGGTGAGCTGCTCGCTGCCGGCCTGGAACGCGGCGCGGCGGCCGATCGTCGAATCGCTGCGCTTCACGGGCTGA
>CAZEVY010000097.1:0-20300 GCA_964515555.1 uncultured Solibacteraceae bacterium
CTGCGTCTTCAGGCTGATGTCGCCGATCTCGTCGAGGAAGACGGAGCCGCCCTCGGCCACCTCGAACTTGCCCTTGCGCCGGTACTGCGCTCCCGTGAAGGCCCCGCGCTCGTGCCCGAACAGTTCGCTTTCGAGCAGTGTCTCGGTCAGCGCGCCGCAGTGGATCGTCACCATCGGCATCAGCCGCCGCGGGCTGGCGGCGTGAATCGCCCGCGCCACCACCTCCTTGCCGGTCCCGCTTTCGCCGGCGATCAGAACGGTGGCGTCGGTCGAGGCTACCGTCTCGATCAGTTCGGCGACCCGCTTCATCGCCGGGCTCCGTCCGATCAGCCCGGGATGCGACTGCTCGATACTCTCTCGCAGCGCTTCGGCCTGCCGCCGCGCGCGCCGATGGTCGAGCGCCTTGGCGACCAGGTGCGTCAGCTCGTCCGGATCTACGGGCTTGGTCAGATAATCGTAGGCGCCGCGCTTCAGCGCTTGCACGGCCGTCTCGACCGTGGCGTATCCCGTCATGATGACGACCGTGAGGTCGGGGTCGGCGCCCGCCAGGCGGTGTTGCAGCTCGATGCCGTCCATGCCCGGCATCTTGATGTCGACCAGCGCCAGGTCGAAGCGCGATTTGGCGGCCGTCGCCAGCGCCTCGCGGGCGTGCTCGGCGGCGGTCACCTCGTACCCCTCCGCCGAAAACCACTGCGTCAGCGAATCGCGAACGACCGGCTCGTCGTCGACGATCAGGATTCGGCCTTTGCCGTTACTAGACATTCCGTGTCCTCCGAGGCGCGCTCCCGCGCCGTCTCACCCAGCGGAATCGAGATGAGAAACGACGCGCCGCGCCCCTCCGCCGGCGTCGCTTCGATCTCTCCGCCGTGTTGCTCCACGATGCTGCGCGCCACCGCCAGCCCCAGACCGGTGCGATGCGGATCGTCTTTGGTCGAAAAAAACGGTTCGAAAATGTGCGGCAGTACCTCCGCGGGGATGCCCGGCCCGCTGTCGGCGATGCGCACGGCCGCCGAATCGCCCCGCCGCTCGGTGGCGACGGTCAACGCGCCCCCGTTCTTCATCACTTCGCAGGCGTTGACCAGGATGGCCAGCACGGCCTGCTGGATCTGTCCCGCGTCGCAGTCCACCGGCGGTAGCGCGCCGTCGAGCGCGGTTTCGACGCGGATGCCGCTCAACTCGGCCTGGTGCCGGATCAGCGTCAGGCTGCGCTCCACGAGCTGATTGAGATTCTCCGGCTGCCGCCGCCGCGGGGCCTGTCGAGCGAACGTCAGCAGGTTTTTCATGATGTCGCCGCAGCGGCGGCTCTCGCGCTCGATCACGCCCAGTTGGGCCGTCATGCGCTCGCGCGCGGGGTCGTCGAGCGCGGGCCGCGCCAGTTCCTTCTGCGCCAGGCGTGAGTAGGTCAGGATGCCGAACAGCGGATTGTTGACCTCGTGGGCGACGGTCGCCGCCAGCTTGCCGATGGCTGCCATCTTCTCGGCCCCGAACAGAACGCGGTTGGCGCGCTCGAGCTCGCCGGTCTTCTTCTCGACGTTGCGCTCCAGCCGCCGCACCGTCGTCCAGACCAGAAACAGGCCCAGGCCGCCTGTCAGCGCCCCGCCCGCCAGAGTGAGGACGCGTAACATCCCCTCGTGCCGCGCCAGCTGCTCGGCCACAGGCCCCAGCTCCATGCGCGTCTCGATCACGCCCAGCACCTTCTGGCTCGCCGGATGCGCGTGGCAGGCGGCCTGGGCGCAGGACGGCTCGTTCGAGACCGGCCGTATCAGCGTCAACTCGCGCCGGCCGCCGTTCTCGGCCGAGAAGCGCGCCCGGGCCGCGCCCCAGGTGTCCGGCGGCGGTGCGCTGCGCATGTCGTGCACGTGCACCCGCACGATGCCCGGGTCGCCGCCGATGTCGCGCACCACCTGGTCGAGTGCGGCCCGGTCGTTGTGGAGCATCAGGTAGCGGGTGCTGCGCTGGATGACTTCGGCGAGACGGTCGGCCGATCGCACCATCATGCGTTCGTGCTCGCGGCGCTGGAGCCGCAGGTTCCAGTAGCCGAACGCGAAGAAGATCGCTCCGATGCCCGCCAGAAGCAGAACGGCGTGGCGGGCGCCGAAGACGCGCGGCGCGCCGTCAGACATCGGCGAACACCGGGAGGCGCCGCACGGCGGCGCGGAAAATCGAGAACCCCAGCGCGATGATGCCCAGCGTCACCATGACCTCGGTCCACCGCGGAATGTAGGTCGCGCCCGAGCCCGCCTCCAGGCCCGTCACGCTCACATTCAGCCGGTTGACGATGAACCCGAAGATCACCATCAGCGCATTCCCGTACAGCGCGCGCGGATTCGAGCGCACGCCCTCGCGGAACAGCATCAGGCAGGGCAGCATCAGCAGAGCGATCTCCAGCGCGAACAGCCACGATTCGGTCGTGTTGCGCAGAATCAGAGGCAGCGCGCCGCGGCGCGCCAGGTCCATCCCGCGCATCGCCAGGTAGGCCGCCAGCAGCACCGCCAGCAGCCGCGCCATGCTCCCGAGCAGCGTCATCTCGATCTGCTTGCCGAACGCTCGGCTCGAGTGCCAGCTCTCGAAGATCGTCATGGCCAGGCCGGCGCACACCGCCGAGACCACGAAGAACAGCGGTAGCAGCGGCGAGTACCACAGCCCGTCGAGCTTGTGGGGCACGATCAGGAACAGGCTCCCCAGCGACGACTGGTGCAGCGTCGAGAGAATCACGCCGACGATGACCAGCGGCACCGAGATGGCCTTCAGCCATCCGAGCGGCGCGCGCCAGCCGAGCTTCTCGAAGACCGCCGGTGCGAACTCCAGCGCCAGCACCGTCGTGTAGAGCATCACGCACCAGGCGACTTCAAACATCACCGAGCGCGGATTCCACATCACCAGCGCATGCCAGATGCGATGCGGCTGGCCGAGATCGAACATCAGCGCCACGATCACCAGCACGTACCCCAGGAACGCCGTCAGAATCGCCGGCCGCAGGATCGGTTTGTAGCGCTGGATATTGAAGATGTGCACGATGGCGACCAGCGTGAATCCGCCCGCCGCCAGTCCCACGCCGCACAGCACGTCGAAGCCGATCCACAGGCCCCACGGGAAGCCGTCGCTCAGGTTGGTGGATGCTCCGAGTCCGTGCGCGTAGCGCACCCAGGTGGCGTAGGCCGCGCCCGCCATAATGATCCAGAACACCGCCGTCCAGGGCGTGAGGCGCAGCCCGGGACGATGCGGGATCGCGGGCGTCATGACGGCCTCCCCTCTTCGGCGGCCACCTTCTCCCGCCGGTGCGTGATCCAATAGATGCCGCCCAGGAGCACCGAACCCACCGTCGCCACGTCCGGCACCAGCGCCAGCGCGCGCCAGGTGAGCGCCGGCAGCGGCTCCGGCCCGAACGCCTTCAGCCCGAGCTGCTCGAACGGAACCGCCGAGAGCATTAGCACCGAAGTCCCGCCGGCCTCGTCGACCCCGTAGATTTTCGGGTGATACTCGCCCGGCGACCTTCGCAGCCGCTCGCGCGCCTCGGCGATGAGCGCGTCGCGATCGCCAGAAATCGCCGCCTGCACCGGACACGCTTCGACGCACGCGGGCGGCTGTCCCTTCGCCTGGCGATCGGCGCAGAAGTCGCACTTCTTGATGCGTGGAAGCCGGCTCGACCATTCGTAGGCCGGAACCTGGAACGGGCAGGCCTGCATGCAGTAGCGGCAGCCGATGCAGCGCGACTCGTCGTAGACGACAGGGCCGGCCTTCGTCTTCTGGAACGCACCCACCGGGCAAACGGAAACGCAAGTCGGTTCGTTGCAGTGCATGCACATCCGCCGCACGTAGCGCTCGCCGACGGTGCGGATGGTCGTGAGCTTCCGCGCCGAGAGCTTCTCCTCGGCCGCGATGCGATCGTCGTAGGCGAGATTCCAGCGCTCGGCGCAGGCCCCCTCGCAGGCGCGGCAGCCGACGCACTTGGTGCTGTCGAACAGAATCGCCTGGCTCATGATCGGCCTTCCTTGTCAGCGCTTAATGACCTGTAGAGCAATTCGTCAACCATAAGGCGGCTCCAGGCTAGGTGAGAAAGAATTCGGCAGTCGCCGCGCTCCAGGAGACCTCGGGAACGCCCTCGAGCAGGTCGTCGACGGGCGGTCCGCCTTCGGCGGCGGCGGCCCCGGCCAACTGCGGCTGTATCGCGTAGAGGCGCTCCACGGCGTCGCGCATCCAGGCGCGCACCAGCGGCCCGGGGATCAGGTTGCGATTGGTGCTCTCCTCGTCCGGAACGTGGACCGTCATCAGCCAGCCGCGCCCGTAGGGGTCACGACGCACCAGCGACGGATCGTCGAGGACTTCCTGGTTGACTTCGGCGATTTCCCCCTCAATGGGCGCCGCAATTGCCGATTTTTCACCCTTTCGGTGGAGAATGAACGCCTTCTGGCCCTGCCGGACCCAGTGGCCTGGCTTGGGCATTTCGATCTTCTCGACCTTTCCGGCGAGCGCCGCGGCGAATGCGTCGATTCCCACGCGCACCAGCCGCTTGCGCTCCCGCGCGATCCACCCGTGACCGGCGTGGTAGCGCAGATCGCCGGGCGTCGGGAAGCCGTCCACGTGGACGGGCCGGAGGAGAGGCGGTTTCGCCGCCTCGGCGGTGGCGGGCGCCGCGGCCTCGCGCCGGCTCAACAGGTAATCGAGCAGCGCGAAGGCGAGAAAGGTCGCGAGCACCATCAGGACTGTCATGGCGAACCTCCATGGCCGCGTTCGGCCGCTTTGCATAAGGACAATCGCCGGGCCAGATGCTCACGATCAATGTTTTCAGCGGACTGGCGTGATTCGGCGATCACGGGCGTGTGGTCCTATTCGACGGAGAGCGTCGCGAAACTCGATATCGGACCGTCGAATCACCGCGAATCGCCGAATTGCGTTTTTCGACATCGGTGTTGTGAATCTCCTCGTGGAGCCTCCAGGCCCGCCGATCTCAGGTCGGCGTGAGAATTGCACCGTTCAAAGGCGAAGGAGAATCGTCATGTCGTCGATATGGGTGATCCTGTCGTACACCTCCGCCGTCGTGTGCGCGCTGCTCCTGCTGAATCACTTCCACGCGCGGCGCTGGTACTGGCACGCGCTCAGCTTCGGGGCGGCGGTCGGGATCGGCTTCTACTCGCCGCCGGAAGCCTGGCGCGGCCCCATGGCCGATCTCACGGTCGGGTGGCTGTTCACGCTGTTCTTCCTGCTGGCGATCGCCGCGCCGCTGTTTCGGATCCGCCGGACTGAGTGAACTCTCGCGGCTTGGGTGCGCCGAGCCGCGCACCGTGGCCCCCATCTTGGGTCGTCTGGCCCACCCGCGCTATCATTGACTTCAGTGAGACTGCTGTTCGGCCTTCGGGTCGTTGCGCCCGTCGCCGCCGTGGCCGCGATCTTCTACTTCTACGCGCCGGCGCGGCTGGCGGCGCTGGTACTGGCCGGCCGCAGCCCGGTCTGTCCGTTCACCCGGGCGATCACCAGTCCGGAGCACCTCAAGCGTCTGACCCAGGCCAAGGACCGCATTCTCGCGGCCAGCCGCAAGCTCGAAGAAGACGCACCCTACGAGCTGTGGACCACGCCCCGCGGACGCTTCTGGATTCCCAAGGGCAGCCACTACGTCCTGCCGTTCAATCTCGCCGAGCAGGAGATGCGCATCTACTCGTCGCCCTCGGTCGCGCTCCGGCGCGGCGACACCGTGCTCGATTGCGGCGCCAACGTTGGCGTCTACACGCGAGCGGCGCTCGACGAGGGCGCCGCCCTGGTGGTCGCCATCGAGCCGGCGCCGGAAAATATCGAAGTGCTGCGCCGCAACTTCGCCGCCGAGATCGCCGCCGGGCGCGTCATCGTCTACCCCAAAGGCGTCTGGGACCGCGACGACATCCTCACGCTGCACGTCGACCCGCATAACTCCGCCGCCGACAGTTTCGTCATCCATCGCGAAGGGTCGCACGAGATTCTCAAGATTCCCGTGACCACCATCGACAGGCTGGCCGCGGAGTTGAAGCTGGCGCACGTCGATTTCATCAAGATGGATATCGAAGGCGCCGAAGTGAAAGCCATCGAAGGCGGGCGCGGCACCATCGCGAAGCATCGCCCGCGCCTGGCAGTCTCGGCCTACCACGACCGCGATCACCCGGTCGCGATTCCGCGCGCCGTGCGCGCTATCCACTCGGGCTACAACATGGAGTGCGGGCCTTGCGCCGAGTCGAACTGGTCGGTTCGGCCCGACGTCCTGCTGTTCTATGGAACGCGGGGTCGCCATTGAGCGTCCCCGGCCGCCTCGGCCACGCCATCTCCGCGGGAGTGCGCGCCTGGCTTTTTTACGGCCTGGCCGAATACATCGTTTGGGTCGGGCGAGCGGCGCTCGGCAGGAACGGCTCCGTGATCGACGACTCGCACTGGAAGACCTCCCTGGCCCTTCTTCTTGCGTTCGCCACGATCGGCGCCGTGTGCGGCGCGGTGCTGGGACTGGTCCAGCGCGCAAACGGCCGCGTGCGGGCCGAGGATGCCGCGGTCTCCGTTTTAGCGTTCGCGTTCCTGGTCAATTCGCTGCTGGTGGCCCAACGGTCACTCGCCGCCTGGCTCGCGACAGCCGCTGCCGTCTTCCTCCTGGCGGTTTTCGCGGCGCGCCTGTCGGCGGCGTGGGCCGGGCGACTGGCGTTTTTCGCCAATCCCTGGGTGGCTGCGGCGCTCATGGTCGGAGCGCCGTCCTCCGGACTCACCGGCTGGGAAGCAGTCGCGGTCTTCCTGACGGCGGCGGCGGCGGGCGGAATCGTGTTCGCGCTGTGGTCGCCGGCGCGACGCTTCCTGGCGCGAACGGAGGAGCCGGCCGTCGCCTGGAAGCTGCTGGCGGGGATGTGCGCCGTCGCATTCGCTTTCACCGTAACGTTCAGCCGCGGACTGCAGGAAGCCGCTCCCGGAGCGATGAACACGGCTGCGTCGCGGAAGCTCCCCAATGTCATCCTGATCGTGCTGGACACCGTTCGCGCCGATCGCATGTCGCTCTACGGCCACCACCGCGACACGACGCCCCGCCTGAAGGAGTGGGCGCGGACTGCCTCGGTATTCACGCGAGCGGTTTCCTCCTCCAACTTCACCCTGCCGTCCCACGCATCGCTGTTGACCGGACTGAACGTCGGCCGTCATGGCGCCCATCGTACGAAGCGGAACCCGCACGGCCAGGCGCTGCCGCCCGGCCGACGCACCATCGCGCAATCGCTTTCGGCGCTCGGATACCGGACCGGCGCGATACTGGCGAACTATGCGTACCTCAACACCGGGTTCGGATTGGACAGGGGTTTCGATGTCTACGATTGCGGAGCCATCACCGCGCCTTTACGCCCGGACCGCCCGTACTTTCTTCGATTCGCCGCGGCCCGAATGTTCCGCGGCACCGCGTTGGCCCCTGACCTGGAACGGGAAGCGCTGAGGGCGCCGGAGATTAATCGCCGGGCCCTGGCTATCCTGAAGGGCCTCCGCTCCAGCGGGGCCCCGTTCTTCCTGTTCATGAACTACATGGACGCGCACCAGCGCGCCCCGACGCATCTGTTTCAAAGGTTCGACGCCGGCGGCCCGAGCCGCCCGCTCGCATACCGCCGCGATCTCGGGCTGGAACTCCTGCGCCGGCGTCATCGGTTGAGCCGGGAGGATCGCGAGTATTACCGCGCCGACTACGACAACGCCCTAGGCTATCTGGACTCGCATCTCGGCAGCCTCCTGGCGCGGATTCGCGAACTCGGCCTCGAAGAGAACTCCATGATCATCGTGACTTCCGATCACGGCGAGTCGCTTGGCGACCACGACCTCATGGGGCACGGCATCACACTGTACCAGAGCGAGATTCATGTCCCGCTCATCATCAAGTATCCCGGGCAGGCCCAGGGCGCCGTCGAGACGATTCCGGCCGGTGGCGCCGACATCGTCCCGACGATCCTCGACGTCGCTGGGCAGGCCGAAGATCCGTCCCTCGATGGGCGCAGCCTTCGCCGGCTACAGTCGCTTCCGGGGCGCGCCGTGATCAACGAGGCGTATGGCCCGCAGCCTAACCCGCATCACCCCAGTCTGCCCGAGAACCAGTGGGCGATCCGGTCTGGCGATTGGAAGCTGATCGAAGGCGACTCCGGCTCGCCGCAGCTCCACGATCTCTCGCGCGACCCGGCCGAGACGAGCGACCTGTTCCGTCAGGACCATCCCGTCGCCGCCGGCCTGCGAGCCCGCTTGCGCGCGTGGCGGGGGTTGGTGGCGCGATCCCGCGACTCGTCCCCCGGCGGCGCCCTGGCGCCGGACACCCTGGAGCGCCTCAAGGCGCTGGGCTACGTTCAGTGAGACGCGCGATCCTGGTCGCAGCCGCGGCGATGGCCGCCGGCTGCGCGAAGCGATATCCGGTCGAGGGCATGGTGCTCGCGGTCGAACCCCGGCAGCGCACCTTCGTAGCCTCGCATCGCGCCATCCCCGGCTATATGCCCGCCATGGCGATGCCGTTCCGCGTCCGCGAGGCCAGAGATCTCGACGGCATCCGCCCCGGCGCACGCGTGCGATTTCGCCTGGTCGTCCAGCGCGGCCGCAGCTTCGCGAGCGATGTG
Organism: uncultured Solibacteraceae bacterium; assembly: GCA_964515555.1. GTDB lineage: Bacteria > Acidobacteriota > Terriglobia > Bryobacterales > Bryobacteraceae > CAZEVY01. The sequence goes on from CAZEVY010000097.1 coordinate 8,577, forward strand.
CGCGTTCCGCCGGCCGCCGCCGAGGGCGTCGAGGGCTTTCGGATACCCGTGCCCGCCGGGAGGCTCGCCGTCGGCGACCCCGTTCCGGATTTCGAACTGCGCGACCAGACCGGCGCCGCCGTGCGGCTGTCTTCGTTCGACGGCAAGGTCGTGCTGGTCCAGTTCCTCTACACCCGCTGCCCGCTTCCGGAAGTCTGCCCGAGACTGGCCGCCGGCTTCGCCTCCATCCGGCACCGCTTCCGCGAGCGCATGGGCGCCGACCTGGTGCTTCTCTCGATCACACTCGATCCGCTGCACGACACCCCGGCGGTGCTCGCGCGCTATGCTAAGGGTCTCGGCGCCGATCCGGCGTCGTGGCGCATGCTGACCGGCGCGCCGCGGGATGTCGAAGCCGTCGCCGGGCGCTTTGGCATGGTCTACTGGGCCGAGGAAGGCATGATCGTGCACACCTCGACGACCGCCGTGATCGGCCGCGACGGTCGCGTCGCCGCGCTGGTCGAGGGATCGTCGTTCCGGCTGGAGCAGTTGTCCGATTTGGTACGCTACGCATTGGAAAGGGGAAAGTAGATGTCGCGAAGACTCGCCGTGATCGTATGGGGGGTGTGCGCACTCGCTGCGGCTCAGCAGCAGCGTCCCGTGGCCGACGCCTGTGTTCCGCCGCCGGGAAGCGTCGCGCCTTCGCTTCCGGCGAAGCTTCTCGAGGGACAGGGACGCATCGACTTCCCCATCACCACGGTCAGCAAGGAGGCCCAGGCGTTCTTCAACCAGGGCGTCGCCCAGATGCACTCGTTCTGGCAGCGCGAGGCCGAGCGATCCTTCCTCCAGGCGGCGGCGCTCGACCCTTCGGCGCCGATGCCGCACTGGGGCATCGCCATGGTGGCCGCCGGCGACTATCGTCCGGGGTTTCAGTTGAACCTGGTCGACGGCCGCTCCGAGCGCGCCGGACGCGGCGGAGGCGAGCCGCGCGGCGCCCAGCTTCGCGCCATCGAGGCGGCGAACAAGGCCCGCGAGCTGGCCGCCGTCGAGGGCAAGGCGACGCCGCTCGAGAAGCTCTACATCGAGGCCGTGGCGGCCCGCCGCGACCGCTCGTCGAAAGATCCCAACGCCGGCTACGTCGAGGGGCTGCGCCGCCTGCTGGCGTCGTATCCCGCCGAAGTCGAGGCGCGCAGCCATCTCGCGCTCCAGATCATGAGCGGCTTCGTGCTGCCGGAGAAGAAGCCTCGCGCCGGATCGATGGAGGCCGTCGCGCTGCTGCGGTCGCTCATGGCCGACGCGCCCGATCACCCCGGCGTCCACCACTACGTGATCCACGGATTCGAAGGCTCGGCCTTCGCGGCCGACGCCTGGACCAGCTGCCGCCGCTACGCCGAGCTCGCGCCGAATATTCCGCACGCGCTGCACATGCCCGGTCACATCTATGCGCAGACCGGCCGATGGGATGACGCCGCGGCCGCCTTCGCCGCCGCCGCGAACAACGAAGTCTACTGGATGAAGCAGGACTCGCTCGCCGGCAACGCGCATCACGGTCACAATGTCCATTTCCTGGCGACCAGCCACTCCTTCGCCGGACGGCTCGACCAGGCGCTGGCCGCCGCGCGCGGTCTCATGGAGTACAAGGAGAATCCGCGCGAGGCCGCGGCCGCCGACAATCACCGCACGGCCTATCGCCAGGGCTGGTTCGCGCTGATGCGCGCACTGGTCCAGCATGAGCGCTGGGACGATATTCTCGGCGGGGCCATCCCGCCGATGGACAAGCCGCGTCAGCGGGCGTGGACGGCCTGGTCGCTCGGGCTGGCGCATGCGGCGAAATCGGATCTGGCATCGGCGCGCGGTCAGATGGAGTCCATGCAGAAAGCGCTCGAGGACCTGAAGAAGGTGGCTGGCGGCGAGGCAGGCACTACGGAGCCCATCGCCGTGGCGCTCGACGAGTTGAAAGCGCACCTGATGCTCGCCGAAGGCAAGACGGGCGATGCTCTCAAGGCGCTGCGCGAGGCCGCTGCGCGGGAGCGGTCGCTGCGCTACAACGAACCGCCGGCTTATCCGCGTCCCATTCTGGAAGCGCTCGGCTGGGCGGCGACCCGCGCCGGACAGCACGACATCGCCGAACAGGCCTTCCGCGATGCGCTGTCACAGTACCCTGCCAGCGCCGGCGCCATGGCTGGACTAAAAAGTCTCGGTCGCGCGATCCAATCCGGCTTCTGAGTTCGTATAGTCTTCAGTTGTCAGTTTTCAGCCCTCAGTGAGGACCGCGTCACATGTGCCACCGGGTCCAACTGACGGCTGACGACGGATCACTGACGACTGAAAAACAAAAGCCGGTGGGTACTCGGAGGAAGATACCCACCGGCCGGCACACTACCCTGGGCGAGTCACGTGTGCCAAACTCAGTATTGCCCTGCGGGCGGGTGCGGCCCGCGTATTAACTCGTTTTCAGCCCGCCTACCAACAGCGATGCCTGTTCCCTCCTCTAAGTTACCACTAGTTTTCCCAACTGCAATACTTCATTTGGACCATACTAAAAGTAACGTGTAATAGCCCATGAGTACTATGGTTATAGTGGAAGCCAGCCACAGACCGACCGTACTCCACCGTCCCGTGTTAACTTCTTTCGGAAGAGCACGATAGCGAAGGAACAGCGCCGCGAACGCGATCACCGGCAGCATCACTGCCTGGGCCACGCCCCCGGCTTTTACCATCGTCACAGGTGAGTGGACCACCAGGATCAGGCAGGCCGGGATCACCGTCAGCACGACCACGAAGATGCGGCGGTATCGGACCCGCGCGGCATAGTCGTCGGCTCGAAAAACCCCTAGCAGCCGGCACAGGTCTGAGGCCACCCTGGATTCGGCCGCCGTTGCCGCGAAAATCGTCCCGTAGAGCGTCGCGATGGCCCCGGCGTAGAACAGCCACAGCGCCCAGGAGCCGAGGCTCTGCGTGTAGATGTTGCTGAGCACCGGGATCATGTCCTTGGCGGCCGGCACCAGGCCGCGCTTGTTCAGGATGCCCGCGCCCAGCAGGTAAAAGGCGATCGTCGCCAGCGTGTAGATGAACATCGACGCCAGAATGTCGACGTGCATCACGCGGCTCCAGCCAGTGACGCGCGCCTTCCACGCCGCCGATCCGTCGCCGCGTCCGGCCCGGCGCGCGTAGCCCTTCTCGACGCACCAGTACGGGTACATGAACAGCTCGGCCGCGCCGACGCCGGTGATGCCGAACACCGCCACCGCGCTGGTCAGTCCGCCCTTGGGCAGATCGAACTGCAGCCCCTTCCAGATCTCGCCCCAGGAGAATTCGTCGGGCTGACGCGTCAGCAGGATCGCGCACAACACCGTCAGCATCGTGAACAGCGCCACCTTAATGGTCGCCAGCCGCTCGATGCGATCGTATCCGCCGCCGAGCAACAGCGCCAGCGTGACCCCGAGCAGTCCCACCACCCAGACGTTGAGCGGCACACCCGGCCAGAGCTGTCCCAACACCTGCGCGACGCCGCCGAACATGGCGCCGATCTGCATGCGCGTCATGCAGATCATTCCCAGCCACGCCCACACCGCCCAGGAGACCTTCCAACGCGGACCGGGCAGGCGATTGAATCCCGCCAGGCCCGTCTCGCCGGTCGCGATGCTGTAACGCCCCAGCTCCGCCTGGATGGCCGGCTTGACGAAGCAGCTCAGCAGGATCACCCACATCGCCGTGTAGCCGACCTCGGCGCCCAGCGTCGTGGTGGCGATCAGCTCGCCCGAGCCGACGATGGAGGCGCACAGAATCAGGCCCGGGCCGATCCGCCGCAGGATCGCCCTCAGTTGCGTGGGCGGCTGCTCGACTTCGTCTTCGTGGAACGCGTAGGGGTCGCGGAGTCCCGGCTCGGCGGCGGTGGACACTCAGGCTACTCTATCGCAACCGCTGCGCCTACGGCTTCAGCTTGGTGACGAACGCGTCGCTGGTCCCGCCCAGCTCGCGCTTGTAGAAGTTCTCCGAGATCGGGAAGCCTTCGCCTTGCACGGTGCCGGCAAGGAATATGTTGCCCGCGTTGTCCACCGCGATCCCGAACCCGGCGTCGACACCGCGGCTCCCCAGGTAGCTCGAATAGAGAAACGCCCCGCGCTCGATGTCGAGCACCGTGACGAACGCGTCCGAGCCGCCGTCGAGGTAGACCGCCTGCACCGGCGCGCCGATCAGTGGAAAGTCGCGCGACGACGTGTAGCCGGTCAGATACACCAACCCCGAAGCATCCACCGCCATCCCGTAGGCGACGTCGCCGCCGCCGCCGCCGACGTAAGTGCCGAACGTCAGCGCCTCGCGCCCGGGCCGCGTCAGGTCGAAGCGCGCCACGAACAGATCGGCGTTGCCGGCGTTGGTCGATTGCACCGGGTTGCCGCCCAGCGGCAGATTGATCGAGAGCGTGTAGCCGGCCAGGTAGATTGTGCCGTCCGGCCGCACCGTCATCGCGTAGGGGACGTCGAGATCGGTGCCGCCGTAGTAGGTGCAATACTCCAGCGTCTCGAGACCCGACTTCGTGATGTCGAGCCGCAGCACGAACGCGTCGCCCTTGCCGGCCTGAATGTCGAAGAACGGCACGGCGGTGATCGGGAAATCGTCCGAGGCGGTGAAGCCGGCGACGTAGAACTTGCCCTCGCGGTCGAAGCCGACCGCTGTGGCGATGTCCGTGCTCGCCCCGCCCAGGAACGTCGAGAAGATCAGCGTGTTGGGCGTCACCCGGGTAAGGTCGAAGGCGGCGATGAACGCGTCCCAGTTGCCGCGCGGGATGCCCTGGAGCGCGTTGACCGTGGGGAACTCCGTGCCCGTCGTATATCCCGCGACGTACATCTTCCCGTTCGGGCTCCCCGTGATGGCGTTGGCGACGTCGTCGCCGGGGCCGCCCAGGTAGGACGAGTAGAACATGACGATCGAGTCGTCCGGCAGCACGCCCAGCTTGGTGACGAAGGCGTCCTTGCCGCTGACCAGCGACCGCTGATGAGTCTCGCCGGCGATGGGGAAGTCGCTCGAGTTGGTCGACCCGGCGATGTAGACCCCGCCCGCCTCGTCCACGGCGATGGCGTTGGCCTGCTCGTCGAACGAGCCTCCGAGAAACGCCAGGTACTCCAGCGTCTCGGCGCCGAAGCGCGAGGGGTTCAGCCGCGCGACGAACACGTCGTAGCCGGCGATGGGGCCGTTGGGCGTGGTGGTGGTCGGAAAATCGATGATGCGCGTGTAGCCGGTGACCCACACGCGTCCCTGGTTGTCGATGGCGGCGGCGGTGGCGATGTCGCGGTTGCTGCCGCCCAGAAAGGTCGAGTATTCGAGCACCGGGTCGATCACCAGCGTGCGCGCGCGGTCGTAGGCGCCCAGCGTGAACGCTGCTTCGTTGGGCCGCACGAGGGCGTACCCGCCGGCGATCTCCTGGACGCCGTCGCCTGTTTCCTGGTAGACGCGCGGCTTGCGCTGGCGCAGCGTCTCGTTGCCGGCTTCGATGATCAGTTCGCCGTTCTCGATCGTCAGCCGCCGGGCGCCCTCGAAGCGCACGCGGATGCGCGCCGGATCGGCGCCGGGGGCAAGCACGAAGTCGTATTCCACCTGGCGGCCGTTGCCGTAGTAGACCAGGTCGATGCCCGGATAAACACTCCGGTAGCGCACCTTGGCGAAGTGCGGGACGGCGGGCGCGTGGCCCGTGCGCCCGCGAAAGTAGCCGCTGGTTGACCGCAGCGGCTCGACGCCCTCCAGCTCCGGCCGCGGATTCGAACCCGGCAGCGTGATCCGCACGGACCCGCCGGGCGCGGCGACCACGGCGTCGCGCTCGCCGAGGAAGAGTGCGTAACCGGGCGCCTTGGCGTGGTAGCGGACGCGGCTGTCGAACTGCCCGCGATTGGCCTCGAAGTGCAGCGGTGCGCGGTCGAGCAGCGCCTGCGTTTCCGGCGATGCGTTACCGCGCGGCAGCGGCCGGGCGAAACCCAGCGCGGCGCCGAGGCACACGCATAGCGACGCCATGGTCGGGCGATGAAGCATGTATGGACCTATAATACCAACCCGACGTATGGCCGCGGGTTTGGGTTGCGGCAGTCTCCTTTAAAGCCATCGACCGACCCGATTGCTGTAGGCCTCGAACTCCGGGCCGAAACGGGATCGGAGCGCGCCCTCCTCCGGTGCGATCTGGAAACGGTTCATGTAGACGACAAACAAAGGAACGAGCAGGATGCCTGGAACGCTCGCCAGGTGGAATCCCCACGCGAGCAAGAGAAACAGAAACCCGAGATACATCGGGTTGCGGCTGATGGCGTACACGCCGGAGGTTACCAATGAGGACGAGGCGTCCGGAGTGAGCGGGTTCACGGTTGTTCTCGCTCGAACGAAGGACATCACACCCAGGATGCTGGTCGCCGCTCCGGCGACTGCGAAAGCGATGGCAATGAAGTTCTGAGCGGGAATTCGGAAGGCGAATTCCGGCACGGTCCGGGAGCCTGCCCACATCGCTACGGCGGTCACCAGCATGACGGCAACCGGCGGGACCCTCAGGCTAAGAACGCGCATCGTGGCTCGGATGAGGAGAAGCGGCGCCCAGCGCGGGCTGCGAGCGTCGCAGCAGCACCACTCCGAGCCATCCGCCGAAGATCACATCGAAGGCAATGCAGAAGCCCGGCCACCAGACCGGCACGCCGGAATTCTGGATCAGGGAATGATGAAAGAAATCGAACACTCCGTGCGCGGCCATGGCGCCCGGTATGAGCCACAGGTTGCTTGTGAACGCGATTACCGCGACCAGCACGAATCCACATGCGACAACGATCTCGACCACGAGCGATCGCGTGGAACCCCCGACGGCTGCGAACAGCACATAGTATCCGGCGGTCACGATGAGCACCGTCGGGCCGAAACAACGATCGCGGCCGAAGCCGACTCCCGATCCGAGTCCCGCCACCGCCAACGCCACGCCGAGTCCTATGAGGTATTCCATTCGTTCCTTTAACGCGACGCTGGACCCTCGCAGGGCCGATCGTCCACTCCTGCTCTTACCTGGGGGCGATTGTACCGTGCCACCTCGCCGCCGTCTCCATGATCGTCCGCATGGGCGGCCCCTGTTGGAATCGAAAGCGCCCAGCGAGTCTTTATTGGGGCGGCTTGTCTTGAGCAAGCGGCGCATGCTGAAGGCCGAAGAACGCAGCCGGGTCCCCCGAGCATCCATTGCACCGGGCATACATCTGAAGGGCCAACGCCGTCGGAGTGACGTCGGCACGCGTGGAGACTTGATCGAACCCTCCGGACATCGGGTTGAGAAGTCCAAGACTGCACAGAGATCCAGCTCTCGATCGATTCGGTGTACGTCCGACAGGCGCATTATCTTCTGGACCTCATCGAGTGTGGTCCGATAATTTTCGGCGTAAAGCCACCCTGCGAGCGCGCGTATCTTTACTGCGTTCGAACAGGCGTGATCGAGTAGCCGTACCTGGGAAACCGAGAGCCGCGAAAGGAGATCGACAAACATCAGGTTGCTGTCATCGTCCCCGTATTCGGTGCAGGAGGACGCAAGCAAGCCTGCCCACATTTGCTGGACTTCCTCAGCGTCAGCCCACGAACCCTGCTCGAGGATTTGTCCAATAAGGCGCGGATGACCCTGAAGGGGCTTATCCTCGTCGGGCGCACCAAGGATGGTCTCGGCTCGCATCGCAATAGCCGCGGCATTCTTGCCTCTCCAATTTCTCACCTTGTCGTGAAGGAGATAGCCGAACTCCTCGCCGCGGGAAGGCAAATGCGGCTCAGAAGGCCTCCGCCCCCTTCATCGTGGAGGTAATGACAGTCCCGACGGCATCGGCAACAGGCTTGACCCCAAGCAAGTCGACACTTCGCGAATCGCTCACGTTTTTCGATCCCCGCAAGCTGTGGTCACGGCTTCTGTTCGGGCTTGGTCCCACTGTAACACCGCCCGCGGGCATTGCAGTTTCAAGAGCTTCGGACAAGCTCTACTCTCGGTGCTTGAGGACCTTCTCTACGTCACGGCGGCCGTGAAGCACGGCGATTATGTTCACAGGGCTAGAAGCCTGGTAGATGATCAGGTAGGAGTATACCGGCCAGAAGAGCAGATCGCGGCTTGTCAGATCCTCGCGCGTGTGTCCGATTCTCGGATTCCGAGCGAGCCTCTGAATCTCACCTTCAATCTCCGCCGCGAGGCGCAACGCCGCATCGATACTGCCCTCGGCGGCCACGTAGTCGAAGATCTCGGTCAAGTCCGATGCGGCCTCCGCCGTGAGTCGAAAGCTGGTCATCCGCCCGTGCGCCGGCCTTCACCTCTCAGACGGAGCTGGTCGAAAAACTCGCCCCCGTCGACGGTCTCGCCGCGCTCGACCTGGGCGAGCCCCCGGGCGATCTTCTTCTCGATTTCCTCGCGGCTGTACTCTTCACCGAGGTCACGCGCCACAACGTAGTGATAAACCGCTTTGTTCAGAAACTCGCTGGTATCCGCCGACCGGCCCGATCGGACTTCGTCCTGGATGAGTTTTTCCAGTTCCGGCTTCAAAGTCACGTTCATCGGAAGACTCCTGGGAAAAGCGTCATCGAAGATAATTCTAGCGCCTACCCGCGACCACCGTGCCACCGCGCCGCCGTCTCCACGATCGTCCGCAGCGACGACCGCCGGGGCCGCCATCCCAGCGCCGTCATCGCCCGGCTGGCGTCCGCCACCAGCACCGGAGGGTCGCCCGCCCGCCGCGGCGCCTCGCGCACCGGAACCGGCCGCCCGGTCACATCGCCCACCATGTCGACCACCTCGCGCACCGAGCTTCCTTGTCCCGTCCCGAGATTACACACCAGGAATTCCGGCCCCGACGCCAGGCGATTCATCGCCGCCAGGTGCGCCTCGGCCAGGTCGGTCACGTGGATGTAGTCGCGAATCGCCGTGCCGTCCGGCGTGGCATAGTCGGTCCCGAAAACCTCCAGCTCCCCGCGCCTCCCCTGCGCCGCCGCGATCGCCAGCGGAATCAGGTGCGACTCCGGATCGTGCTCCTCGCCGATTTCGCCCTCCGGGTCGGCGCCGGCGGCGTTGAAGTAGCGCAGGCAGGCCGCGCCGAAGCCGTGCACCCGTGTGTACCATAGCAGCGCCCGTTCCATCATGAGCTTGGTCTCGCCATAAGCGTTCACCGGCTCCAGCGGATGGTCCTCGGGAATCGGAACCCGTACCGGGTCGCCATAGACGGCCGCGGTCGACGAGAACACGATAATCCGCACGCCCGCCTCCTGCATGGCGTCGAGCAACGCCAACGTCCCGCCGACATTGTTGCGGAAGTACAGCCCCGGATCGCGCATCGACTCGCCGACGATGGAGTGCGCCGCGAAATGAATCACCGCGCCGATGGCGCGTTCGGCGAAGATGCGCCGCAGGCCGTCGCGATCGGCCAGTTCCGCCGCCTCCAGCGGCCCCCATTTCACGGCCCAGCGGTGGCCGCGTTCCAGATTGTCGAGCACCACCGGCATATGGCCGGCGGCGGCGAGCAGTTTGGCGGTGTGGCTGCCGATGTAACCGGCGCCTCCCGTGACCAGTACGTTCACTCCGGTAATGTTAGCCCGCGAGGGGAGTCGCGGGGCGGCGCGGGGTCCCCGTCGGCCGACTCCAGGCCCCGGTGCAGAGCGCTCAGGTCCGAGGCGGGCGCGCGGCGGCGCGACTGTTTGACGGCGTACATGCGCCGGTCGGCTTCGGCGAGCAGTTGCTCGGCGTCCTCGCCGTCGTCGGGAAACAGGGCGTGCCCGACGCTCAGCGAGAGCATTCCCTCGCGCCCGAGCTCGGCGCCGGTCGCCGCCACATCCATCGAGAGCCGTCCGATGCGCTCCGCAATCGAATCCGGTGAGAAGTCGGGCAGCACCAGGATGAATTCGTCGCCGCCCATGCGGGCCACGTAATCGTACTCGCGGCAGCTGTCTTTGAGCGCCCTGGCCGCCCGCGCCAGCACTCGGTTGCCGGTCAGGTGGCCCAGCAGGTCGTTGACCTGCTTGAAGCCGTCCAGATCGCAGACCAGCACCGCCAGGCGGCCGCTGTTGCGCCGGGCACGCGCCAGCTCGCCGTCCAGGTGGAGGAACAGCGAGCGCGCGTTGGGCAGTCCGGTGAGCGCGTCGGTCACCGCGTTGCGCTCGGCCTGCTGGAAGCGCAGGGCGTTCTCGATCGCCAGCGATAGTTTCGAGTGGATGGCCATCAGCAGCCGCAGGTGGTCCGTGCTGAATGCGTCTTTCTCGGAGTGATAGAGCGCCAGCACGCCGCTCATCGCACCCGCTCCCTCCCGGCCCTGTCCGTTGAGCCGGATCGCCAGCGCCGAGCGCAGCGTGCTGAACTTGCTGGCGTCGTCCAGGTACCCGGGTTCCACCGAAGGATTCCCGTTGACGATGGGCTTGCCGTTCTCCGCCACCCAGCCCGAAAGCCCCTGCCCCACCGGAATCTCCAGCGATGAGAACAGCCGGTGATTCTCGCCCTGCACGAACTCGGGGATCAGCGTGTTTTCGCGGCGCACGTAGATGGCGATGCAGTCGTGGGGGATCAGCTTCTTCAGGCGCAGCGCCAGCACCGAGAGCGTCTCGTTGAGGCTGAGCGAGCTGCCCAGGTCGTGCGTGAGCTCGTAGAGCATCAGCACCTCCTGGCGCGCCGAGGCGATGCGATTGAGAAACGCCAGCCGGTCCGATCCCTTCGCCGACGCCGCCGGCGCGGCCTTCTCGAATCCCGCCGCCGGCGCTTCGCCACGCGGCACCTTCACGTCGAGCGAGAGCTTCGCCACCTCGCCGGCCCGCGCGCGCGCCAGTTTCTCCAGGTCGTGGAAGCGCTCCCCCAGTACCTCGACGACTCTCGGGTCGAACGCCTTGCCGGACTCCGAGGCCACCACCTTCATGGCCTCGTCGAGCGGAATCGCCCGCCGGTACTGGCGGTCCGACGCCAGCGCGTCCAGGCAGTCCACCGCCGAGAGGATGCGCGCCCCGATGGGGATGGCTTCGCCCCGCAGCCCGTCGGGATAACCGCTGCCATCCCACTTCTCGTGATGGGACCGTACGATCGGAACCACCGGGTATGGGAACTGCACGCGCTCGAGGATCTCGGCGCCCACCACCGGGTGGATCTTCATTTTTTCGTACTCTTCCACGGTGAGCTTGCCGGGCTTGGAGATGATGTAGTCGGGCACGGCCAGCTTTCCGATGTCGTGCAGGATCGCCGCCGCCTGAAGCGCCTTCAGCTCGCGCTCCTCCAGCTTCAGCTCGCGGCCGACCTCGGTGGCGTAGACCTGTACGCGCGAGAGATGTTCGGCCGTGGTGTTGTCCTTGGCCTCGATCGCCAGCGCCAGCGCCTCGATGGTGCGCAGGTGCAGCGACGCCATCTCCTCGGCGTGCGCCTTCTCCGACTCCAGTTTTCCGAGGTAAACGCGGTAGGAGCGGAACACCAGGTACACCACCGGCAGAATCAGAATCGAAATCTCCCAGCTCCAGACGCCGCTCAGGTAGTTCATCGCGCCGGCGATGGAGGCGCCCAGCAGGTAATACGGGAACGACCAGAAGTAGCACTCCCGCCACAGGCGCACCACCGATTTCCGCTCGGTCAACGCGATCACCACCGAGATCGTCGCCGTATTCAGGAGGAAGTAGATGCAGGCCGTGCTCGCCAGCCGCAGCGCGCTGCTCAGGAACGGTCCCACCGGGTTCCAGGCCGAGAACACCGCCGCCGCGCCCGCCGCCGACAGCGCGATGCTGGAGACGTTGAACAACACCTGC
>CAZEVY010000098.1:0-15504 GCA_964515555.1 uncultured Solibacteraceae bacterium
GGGAGATGGTGCGGCTGGTCAACTCGGGCACCGAGGCCACGATGAGCGCGATCCGGCTCGCGCGCGGATTCACTGGTCGCGAACTGACGGTGAAGTTCGAGGGCTGCTATCACGGGCACGTCGACTCGCTGCTGGTGAAGGCGGGGTCGGGCGTGGCGACGCTGGGGATTCCGGACACGGCGGGCGTGCCGGCGGCGTTCGCGGACACGACGATGGCGCTGCCGTACAACTCGATCGGTGCGGTGGAGCGCGCGTTCGCCGAGCGCGGGGACCGGATCGCCTGCGTCATCGTCGAGCCGGTGGCGGGGAACATGGGATGCGTGCCGCCGGCGCCGGGATTCCTCGAATGCCTGCGCGATGCGACGGCGCGGCACGGCGCGCTGCTGATCTTCGACGAGGTGATGACGGGCTTTCGCGTGGCGGCGGGCGGCGCGCAGGCGCTCTACGGCATCCGGCCGGACCTGACGACGGCGGGCAAGGTGATTGGCGGGGGATTGCCGATCGGCGCGTATGGGGGTCGAGCGGATGTGATGTCGCGGGTGGCGCCGGCGGGTCCGATTTACCAGGCGGGGACGCTCTCGGGGAATCCGCTGGCGGTGGCGGCGGGCCTGGCGATGCTGCGGTATCTGCGGGCGAATCCGGGTGTGTACGCGCAACTCGAGGAACGCGCGGCGCGGCTGTGCGCGGATGCGCCGGTCGCGGTGAATCGCGTGGCGTCGATGTTCACGTGGTTCTTCTGCGAGGGGCCGGTGACGGATTACGAATCGGCGAAGCGGTCGGATGTGGGGAGGTTTCGGGCGTTCTTCCACCACATGCTGGATCGCGGGGTGTACCTGGCGCCGTCGCAGTACGAGGCGGCGTTCGTGTCGTCGGCGCACACGGCGGAGGATATCGAGAGGACGCGGGCGGCGGCGGGGGAGTTTTTCGGGCGGGCTTGACCGCGGCGCGGAAATGCAGGAGATTAGGTCCATGCAACGGCTACTGGTATTGACACTGGCAATGGCCTGCGCCGCGTTCGGCGCCGACATCACGGGCAACTGGAAGGCGACCGCCGAGGGGCCGCAAGGCACGATGGAGCGGACGTTCACGTTCAAGGTGGACGGCGCGAAGGTGACGGGCGAGACGGTCAGCTCGCTGTTCGGCAAGTCGGAGATCACCAACGGGAAGATCGACGGGGACAACGTGAGCTTCAACATCGTCGTGAAGTTTCAGGACAACGAGCTGAACCTGACCTACAAGGGAAAGGTCAGCGGCAGTGACGCGATCAAGTTCACCGTCGAGGGCGTCGGCGGCGGGCAGACGATCGAGTGGAACGCCAAGAGGGTCAAATGAGGGTCACGCGAGCCTTCGCGCTGGGCGCGATCGCCGTCGCGGTGGCGATCGCTCAAAGGCCCGAGCGCAAGTCCGCCGACGGTCGCTTCCCCTCGCATCCCGACTTCAAGCAGACGCCCGAGGCGCCGGCGATGCCCAAGGCGCTGATGAAATTCCCGCGAACCAATATCACGCGCGCGAAGTTCCCGGCGATCGATTTTCACGTGCATGCGCGCAGCCTGCGGACGGCGGCCGACTACCAGAAGCTCATCAAGACGATGGACGAGACCGGCATCGGCGTGATCTGCAACATGGACGGCGGGTTCGGCAGCTTCTTCGACGACAACATGAAGGTCGGCGAGCCGTATAAGGATCGCGTGATTCATTTCGCGCGGGTGGATTTCAACGGCATCAATGAGCCGGGCTGGCCGCAGAAGACGGCCGCGGAACTCGAGCGCTGCTTTCGCGCGGGCGCGGCGGGGCTGAAGATCAACAAGGTGCTGGGGCTGGACCTGCGGAACAAGGACGGGTCGTATATACAGGCCGACGATCCGCGGTTCGACCCGGTGTGGGCGGCGTGCGCGAAGCACAACAAGCCGGTGATGATTCACATCAGCGATTCGTACGGACGGTTCTTCGCGATCGGGCCGGAGAACGAGCGCTACGAGGCGGGTCTGTGGCGCTCGAATCCCGAGGGGAATTACTACAAGACGGGCCAGCCGTCGTACGAGGTGATCGAGAAGGCGCGCGAGAACATGCACGCCAAGCATCCGAAGACACGCTTCGTCAACGCGCACGTGGCGATGCTGTATTACGACATGGACAAGGTCGCGGCGCTGCTGGACAAGTACCCGAACGCGGACGTGGAGATTTCGGCGTCGGTGCAGGATTTGGGTCGGGCACCGCTGATGATCCGGAAGTTTTTCCTGAAGTACCAGGACCGGATATTGTTCGGGTCGGACGGGAATCCGAATCGCGGGATCGACGAATTCTGGGCGCCTCACTGGAGATTTCTGGAGACGTACGACGAGCATTTCGATCACCCGGCGCAGTTGCGGTCGGAGACCGGGGCGCCGCTGCACGGGCGGTGGCGGATTTACGGGATCGGACTGCCGGACGATGTGCTGCGCAAGGTGTATTACGCCAATGCGCTGAAGTATCTGCCGTCGGTGAAGGGGTCGATTCAGAAGCAGTTGGCCGCTACTCGCTAAGCCGGGCCACGCTAACCGGAAAGATCGGCGGGCGCACGGAATCGGGCTGCCAGCCGAGGATGAACTCCACAGCCGCACCACACACGCGGCCCTGGCAAGGTCCCATGCCGCAACGCGTGTGCAGCTTCGCGGATCGCCACGAAGAGTGCGCGTGCACGCGGCCGATGGTGACGTCCTCGCATCGGCAGATTATGGTTTCCGGCGGCGCGAGGGATTTCAGCTCGTCGCGGAGGGGGAAGGCGCGGTCGAGTGCCTGCTGGAATCGGCGGGCGCGGGCGCGGACGGGGAAGTGGGGGCGGGCTTTCGCGGGGTCGCCCGCGGCGGAGTATCCGGCGATGAGCCCTTCGACGAGCGCTTTCTCGAGGCCGCCGATGCCGGTAGGCTCGCCGGCGCAGTAGATGTTGTCGAGCGACGTTCGCTGATCGTCGTCGACTGCGACGAAGCCGCCGGTCAGCGAACAGCCGAGCAGCATCGGCAACTCCAGATTCGGCACAAGGCCGAAGCCGCAGGCGAGATAGTCGCAGGCCTCGCGCCACGTGCGATTGCGCGTGCGCAGCATCACCTCGCCTGCGGCAGTCGCGATCGGCCAGGTTCCAGTGCGATAGCGCACGCCGCGAAGCTGCCATCGAAGGGCGATCGCTTCGGTGAGCTTGGCGGCGGAGAGGGCGGTCGCGAAGGACGCAAGCTTCGACGCGGGCGCCTGCTCGGCGATGAGCGGCACGATCGCGCCGCGCTTGCGGAGATACGCGGCGACGGCGAGCAGCAGCGGTCCGGAGCCCGCGACGACGACGCGCTTGCCCGCGATCGGGAGTCCGCCCTTGACGAGCGCCTGAAGACCGCCGGCGCCGGCGACGTGCGGAAGGGTCCAGCCGGGGAAGGGAAGGAAGCGCTCGCGCGCGCCGGTGGCGAGGACGAGCTTGTCGTAGCGGATGGCGCCGGAGTCGGTGTCGAGGACGCCGGGCGAGGGCGCATCGATGACGGTGGCGCCGCCGTGGAGTTCGGCGCCGGATGCGCGGAAGCGCGCGATCCACGTGGAGGCTTCCGGCGATGTAAGCGAGGCGCGCCAGATCTGGCCGCCGGCGTCGGGGTTATCGTCGAGGACGGCCACGCGTCGGCCGGACTCGGCGGCTGCGCACGCGGCCGCGATGCCCGCGGGTCCGGCGCCGACGACGAGGATGTCGCAGGCGGTGGAGATGGCGCGACCCTCGAGGGTCGCGCGCGGCGCTGGAGCGCCGCCCCACCGTTCGACGATCATCCCGTCACGGCAGGGCGTCAGGCAGGTGCGGGAGTGAGGGACGCCATCGACCGTGAGGCAGCACTGGAAGCAGACGCCCATGCCGCACAACGCCGTGGGCATCGCCGCCGCGGCAACTGTCGTCCCCTCGGCGACCTGTACCCTTCGACCGTCGATCGTGATCTCAGGCATGGAGGCGAGTGGGGAGGTACGGCGCCGGGTCGATGGGCGGCGCGACGCCCGAGATCATCGCGGCGACGATCTCGGCGGTGCCGAGCGACGTGGTGATGCCGAGGCCTTCGTGTCCGGTCGCGAGGAAGATGCGCTCGCGGCCGGGGCACGGGCCGACAATCGGAAGACTGTCGGGGGTCGCGGCTCGGAAGCCGGTCCAAGTGCGGATGATGGAGAGGCCGGCGATCGCGGGCATGTACTCGACGGCGCGCGCCAGCATGCGGGCGAGCATCGCACGATCGATGGCGGTGTGGGTCGCACCGTATTGGCGCGAGGAGCCGATGAGGATCTGCCCGGTCGCGCGCGGCTGGGCGTTGAAGGCGACCGACTCGGTCGCGTGGCCGTGCGCGCTCTTGAGATAGCCGAGCTCGACGAGCTGGTGGCGCACGAAGCCGGGATAGCGGTCGGTGATGGCGAGGTGTCCTTTGCGCGGACGAATCGCGAGGGCGGGGAAGAGCGCGGTCGCCCACGCGCCGGAGGCGCACACGACAGCCCCGGCGGGGATGCGCGATCCGTCGGCGAGGGCGACGCCACGGTCGTCGATGCTGGTAACGGTTCCCGCGACCACCTCGGCGCGCGATTGCGAGAGCAGCCACGCTGCGGCGCAGGGCGCGTAGATGACGCTGTCGCCGGGGACGCGCAGGCCGCCGGCGAGGCCGGGCCGCAGATTCGGCTCCGCATCGGCGAGCGACCGCGGGTCGAGTGCTTCGGCGTCGACGCCGCGAGTGGTGTAGTAATCGAGCTTCGAGCGGACGGCGTCCATTTCCTCTTCGTCGGCGGCGACCCAGATGGTGCCGCACGGTTCGTATTCGGCGACGGGCGGCAGCGCGGGAGCGAGCGCGTTCCACAGGAACGCGGAGAATCGTGTGAGCGCGAACTGGGCTTCGGAATCGTCCATGACGACGATGTGGCCCATGCCCGCCGCGGTCGCGCCGCCGCCGGTGACGTGCGGCTCGACGACCGTGACCCGAAGATTCGCGCGTGAGAGCGCGGCGGCACAGGCGGCGCCGACGATGCCCGCGCCGACGACGACAACGTCGGTGGTCATT
Organism: uncultured Solibacteraceae bacterium; assembly: GCA_964515555.1. Taxonomy (GTDB): domain Bacteria; phylum Acidobacteriota; class Terriglobia; order Bryobacterales; family Bryobacteraceae; genus CAZEVY01. The sequence continues at coordinate 5,037 of CAZEVY010000098.1, forward strand.
TCCGAATGCCGCTTCGGAAGGGATCGCGCGGGTCGAGGATGAGCGTCGCCTCGGCGTCGACCCAGGCGGCCCCGCGAATGGTGGGGATGACGCGGTCGCCGGCCCGCTTGTACGAGGCGTGAAAGACGCTGCCGACGATCGACTCCTGCCGCCATGTGGCGCCTTCCGCGAGCTTGCCGTCGGCAGCGAGACAGGCGAGCTTGGCGCTGGTGCCGGTGCCGCAAGGGGATCGATCGTATGCGCCGCCGGGGCAGAGGACGAAGTTCTTCGAGTCGGCGGCGTCGGTCTCCAGTGGACCAGCGCACAACGCAGTCGCGGCGCGTGGGGGGTACTGCGACACTTGTGAGCGCTCGGCCTCAGCGCCGCGGCGCTGTGCGCTGGAGGGCGGGCCGAAAAGCTCGATGTGGTCGATCTCCCCGGTGTCGCCTGCGACGCCTTCGCGCTCGAGAGCGCGGCGGATGCGCCAGCACGCCTCGGTGAGGCGCTCGACGTTCGAGAGCGCGATCTCTTCGCCGTGGTCGGCGACGAGGAAGAACCAGTTGCCGCCCCAGGCGACGTCGCCCGTGATGCGGCGGCCATCGACGTCAACGGCGACGTTGGCGGCGCTGCGGTAGCTCGGCACGTTCTCGACGGAGACGTCGCCGGAATCATGCAGCGTCGCCGCGACCGTGCCGACGGGCGTCTCGATGCGATGGACGCCCGGCGCGATGCGGCCCATGTGCGCGAGAGTGACGACGAGTCCGATGGTCCCGTGGCCGCACATGCCGAGATATCCGACGTTATTGAAGAAGACGACGCCCGCGGCGCACGTGGGGTCGACAGGCTCACACAGGAGCGCGCCGACGATAACGTCGGAGCCGCGCGGCTCGTTGACGACGGCGGAGCGGAAGCCGTCGTGATGGTCGCGGAGGAGCGCGAGGCGATCGGCCATGGCGCCGCCGCCGAGGTCGGGTCCCCCGGCGACGACGACGCGCGTCGGCTCGCCGCCGGTGTGGGAGTCGATTACCTGGATGCGGTGCGGCGCTGTCATCTATCGCGCGGCGAGCGCGTGGAGCGGGGGACGCGTGGCCACGGCCTTGCGGATGATCCCAAGTACATCGTCGCGTTCGGCGCCCTCGATGCGCAGTCGCGGCGCGCGCGTGGTTTCCGAGCCGAGGCCGACTTCCGCCATGCAGAGCTTGATGTACTGCACCAGCTTGATCTTCGTATCGAGATGCAGGAGCGGAGTGTACCAGCGATAGAGATCGCGAGCTTCTTCCCATCGGCCCGATGTCGCGAGATCCCACAGCACGCGATTCTCGTCGGGGAAGGCGTTGACGAGGCCGGACACCCAGCCTTTCACACCGAGCAGCACGCTCTCGAGAACGAGGTCGTCGACGCCGCTGAAGAGAATGTAGCGGTCGCCGCAGAGGTTGACGACGTCGGTGATGCGCCGCACGTTGTCGGAGGATTCCTTGATGGCGACGAGCGTGGGCTCATCGGCGAGCTCGGGGAAACAATCGGGCGTGAGATCGACTGAATACGACGGCGGATTGTTGTAGATCATGATGGGCAGGCCGGAGGCCCGCGCCACGGTGCGGAAGTGCGTCATGGCCTCGCGGCGGTCGGCCTTGTAGACCATCGCCGGCAGGACCATGAGGCCGTCGAGGCCGATGCGCTCGCAGTCGCGCGCGTAGCGGCAGGCGAGCGCGGTGGTGTACTCGGCGACGCCGGAAAGCACGGGAATGCGCCCGCCCACGACGTCGCGCAGGGCACGCAGCACGGTCAGCTTCTCGTCGTATTCGAGCGCGGTGTTTTCGCCGACCGAGCCGAGCAGAATGACGCCGTGGATGCCGGCGCCGATCATGTGTTCGAGGTGCCGCGCCGTGGCGTCGATGTCGAGGGATTGATCGGCGCGGAACTGCGTGGTCAGCGCCGGGTAGACTCCGCTCCAGTTGACTCGCATGGTGACCTCGCTAGGGGTTTCCGTAGAATCTCCAGGTGGTGGTGTAGTCGCGCGCCAGGCGCTGCTTCGTGAGACTCGCGCGAATCATCTCGACGGGAATGCGATTCTCCTTGAGCACCGCATCATGGAATTCTCTGTTGGTCATCTTCTTTCCGCCGACCAGCTCCTTCTGAAGGTTGTAAAGCTGCAAGCCGCCGAGCAGGTAGGCGGCCTGATAGAGCGGGCCGTAGGCGCCGCCAAAGGAGCGGCGGACTTCGCCGATGGCGTTCTCGCGCTCGTGCCCGACTTTATCGACCAGGAAGTCGATGCACTCCTGCGGCGACATTTTGCCGAGGTGGAAGCTCAACGAGAAGATGATACGCGCGCAGCGGTGCATTCTCCAGAAGAGCGCGCCGACGCGGTCCTGCGGAGTTTTGAAGAAGTTCATGTCCCACAGCAGCAGCTCCCAGTAGAGCGCCCAGCCCTCGGTGAGGAACGGCGTCGAGAACATGGCGCGATGCGTGCGATAACGCGATCCCATGAAGCCTTGCAGGTGATGTCCGGGGATGAGCTCGTGATGCACTGTGGCGCGCGAGAAGTGCACGTTGTTGCCGCGCATCGTCGTCAGCTTCTGCTCGTAGGACATGGTGTTGGTCGGATAGGAGACGGTGATGGTTTCGCCGCCGGTGAAGAACGGGTTGACGAGCTGGCGCTCGGGCGACATCATCTCCATGCGCCAGGTCTCGCGGGCGAGCGGAGGAATCGTCACGAGGTTGTTGTCGTCGAGGAATTTCTCGGCCTCGCGCGCGAGGTCGCGGATGAGCTCGGGCTGCTTGCCGGGGTCGACGTGGAGCGACTTGACGTGCTCGAGCGCTTTCTTCCAGTCGTCGCCGAAGCCCAACTCGCGCGAGGCGCGCTTCATTTCGTTCTCGCACCAGGCGTATTCTTTGTTGGCGAGCGCCACCAGCTCCTCGGGCGTGTAGGAGATCATCTCGTTGGCGAGCTCGGCGAGGAGCGCCTCGCGGCCGATGGGGTTGCCGATGATGTCGTCGCTCTCGCCGGGGCGGGCCGCCGCGATGGCGAGTCCCCCGCCGCCGAAGCCACCGCCGCCTCCTCCGCGTCCTCCGAAGCCGCCGCCCGCGGCGCCACCGCCCGCGCCACCGCGTCCACCACCACCGCCACCACCGCGACCCACGGGCGCCGCGGCTGTCTCAGCGCCGCCTGCAACGCGGAGTCCGGCGACGCGCTCGCGCAGGAACGCCGCGTAATTCTGAAGAGCGGTGTCGGCGGTGCGCCAAGGCTCGTCGGCCCACCAGGTGAACATCGGGTCGTAACCGTTGTAGTAACCGGCCCAACCGCGGAGGGTCGCGCGGAGCGTGTTGACTTCCGTGGCGGCGCGATTGCCGAGGACGCGCCGGTTGCGCGCCGCCTCACCGGTGTTCGCCCCATTGCGCAGCTCAGATTCGATGGAGCGGCGCACGGCGTCGATCTGCTTGCCGAGCTCGGAGAGCTTCGCCGCGGCGTCGCGCGGATTCAGGGGTTCGAGCTTGCGGCGGGATTCCTCGAGGGCCACGATCGACTGCGCGAAGGGCACGTAGTGGGCGATCTCGGCGTCGGCCTTGGCGTCGATGTCGAGACGCTTGATCTCGCGGTCGAGGTGATTGCGGAAGAGGACGTAGTCGACGCGGCCGTCCTGACTGAGGGCATCGAAGTTGAGGCGCGCGAGGCGGTCGCGGGTCTCGGCGTGGAACTTCCGGAGGCGTTCGCGGCGGGCGGCGGAGCCGTCGACGCTGTAGAAGCGCGCGATGTTGCCGCGGTCGGCGACGTAGCGCTCGATGATGGGGCGGAGCTCGCTGGAGGCGACGTCGAATTCGGAGGTGTCGGCGCGGGGCGCGCGAGGCGTCTGAGCGATGGCGTGGGCCGACAGCAGCAGGGTCGTGAGAAGTACGCGGGTATGCATCGCCATCCTCCAGGTGCTTCGTGGATTCCCTATTAAAGCATGGCCGGGCGGCAGCCGACAGACGCCTCGCACGATGGTAGAGTAGCGCTTCATGGACTACTACCGGGAGCATCACGACGAGTTTCTGGAAGGGCTGAAGGCGTTCCTGCGAATCCCAAGCGTCAGCACGACACCGGAGCACAAGAAGGACGTCGCCGCAGCGGCGGACTTCGTCGAGAGAGAGCTGCGCGGAGCGGGGCTCGCGAGCGTCGAGCAGATTCGCGGAGAAGGGCATCCGCTGGTCTACGGCGAGTGGCTCGGCGCGCCCGGCAAGCCGACGCTGCTCCTCTACGGACACTACGACGTGCAGCCGCCCGATCCGCTCGACGAATGGAAGTCGCCGCCGTTCGAGCCGACCATTCGCGGCGACGACATCTTCGCGCGCGGGGCGGTCGACGACAAGGGGCAGACGTACATCCTCATTAAGGCGGTGGAGGGGATGTTGCGGACGAGCGGCCGGCTGCCGGTGAACGTGAAGTTTCTCGTCGAGGGGGAGGAGGAGTCGGGCGGCGAGCATATCGCGTCCTACGTGGCGTCGCACGGCGAGAGGCTGCGCGCGGACGCGGCGCTGATCTGCGACACGGAGATGTTCGCGCCGGAGCTGCCGACGATTTGCGTCGGGCTGCGCGGGATCGTCTACGGCGAGCTGCATGTCACGGGCGCGCGCACGGATCTGCATTCGGGCGTCTACGGCGGCGCGGCGCCGAATCCGCTCCAGGCGATCGCCGAGATCGTCACGGCGTTGAAGGATCGCGACGGGAGGATTCTCATTCCCGGTTTCTACGATCGGGTGCAGCCGCCGACCGCCGAGGAGCGCGAGGCCTGGAGCCGATTGCCGTTCGACGAGCGGGCGTATCTCGAAAAGGAGGTCGGCGCGAGCGAGCTTACAGGCGAGCCCGGCATTCCGGTGCTCGAACGCACCTGGGCGCGGCCGACTTTGGAGATTCACGGCATTCGCGGCGGATTCACCGGCGAGGGCGCCAAGACGGTGATCCCCGCGCGCGCGGTCGCCAAGATCAGCGTGCGGCTGGTCGCCGATCAGCGGCCGGAGGAGGCGATCGCGCACCTCCAGGCGGCGGTCGCGGCGGCGTGTCCGCGCGGCGTCGCGGCGGAGTTCCGGTCGCTGCACGGCGGGCCGCCGTCGATGGTGGATCCGGCGAATCCGTTCATTCAGACGTCGGCGCGGGCGATGACCGAGATTTTCGGGAAACAGACGGTGTATATCCGGTCGGGAGGGTCAATTCCCATTGTCGGAGTATTCCAGAAACACCTTGGCATTCCGAGCGTGATGATGGGCTTCGGCCTGCCGGACGATAATCTGCACGCGCCCAACGAGAAGTTTCACCTGCCGAATTTCTTTCGTGGGATCGAGGCGGTAGCGCGGTATCTGGAGCTGCTCGGGGCTTGACGAAGGTCCGCTCCTCCGGTCGCGGTAAGCCGGTCCGGCGTCGTCAGCGGGTGGCGAGCGGCGCGCGGTTCGTCAGCTCAAGGGCGGGCATAGGCGGTGTCCGCGGCGCGCAACTGACCTTCGGCGAAGCGCGCGCGCAGGACTTTCTTATCGAACTTGCCGACGCTGGTCTTCGGCACCTCGGCGATAAAGCTCCAGCGCTCAGGCAGCCACCACTTGGCGACGCGCGCGGCCAGGAACTCGCGCAGCTCATCGACGGTCGCCGTCGAGCCTTCCTTCAGTACGACACAGGCGAGCGGACGCTCGTCCCAGCGCTCGTCGGGCACGCCGATTACGGCGGCCTCGATGACGTCGGGATGTCCCATGAGCGCGTTCTCCAATTCGACCGAGGAGATCCATTCGCCGCCGGACTTGATGACGTCCTTGGCGCGGTCGGTGATCTGAATCACGCCCTGCGGGTCGATGACACCGACGTCACCGGTGCGCAGCCAGCCGTCGTGGAACTTGTCGCGCGCGTCCTCGGCGTAATAGCTGCCGGTGACCCAGGGGCCGCGGGCTTCGATCTCGCCGATCGACTCGCCGTCCCAGGGCAGGACGCGGTCGCCGTCAGTGAGACGGATCTCGATGCCCGCGCAGATGCGGCCGGTGCGCGCGAGCTCCGCGAGGGCGTCCTCCGGCGGAACCGACTTCGGGGGATGCGAGAGCGCGGCGAGCGGGCTGGTTTCGGTCATGCCCCAGCCTTGCACGAGCCGGACGCCGTGTTCTTTCCAGAATCGCTCGAAGGTCGAGGGCGGCACCGCGGATCCGCCGGACATCGCCATGCGGAAACACGACAGGCTGACGTTGTTGGCGGCGGCGTAGCGCAGGACCTCGTTCCACACGGTCGGTACGGCGCCGCCGAAGGTGGGCCGCTCGGAGGTGATGAATCGGCACAGCGGCTCGGCCTGCACGAATCGGCCCGGCAGCAGGATATCGGCGCCCGAGAGCCAGGCGGCGTAGGGAAGGCCCCAGGCGTTGGCGTGGAACATCGAAGGCAGAATGAGAATGCGATCGTACTGGTTGAAGCCGAACGCGGCGCCGGAGCATTCGGCGAGCGAGTGCAGAACCGACGAGCGGTGGCTGTAGACGACGCCCTTCGGATTGCCGGTGGTGCCGCTGGTGTAGCACATGGCGGCGGCGGAGCGCTCGTCGGGCTCGGGCCAGTCGAAGTCCGGCGATTCGGCGGCGAGCGCGTCTTCATAGCGGATCACGTCACCGAGCGCGGAGGCGTCGCCCTCGCCGATCAGGACGAAGGCGCGCACGCCCGGGATCTGATCGCGGACGCGCGCGAGCAGCGGGACGAGAGTCGCGTCGATCAGGATGACGCGATCGTCAGCGTGATTGATGACGTAGGCGAGCTGATCGGGGAAGAGCCGCAGGTTGAGGGTGTGGAGCACGGCGCCCATGCACGGCACGGCGAAGTAGGCCTCGATGTGCTCCTGCGTGTTCCACAGGAAGGTGCCGACGCGGTCGCCGTGTCCGACACCGAGCCGCTTCAGTGCACCCGCCAGCCGTCCCGCGCGTGCGGCGACGTCGCGAAAGGTCGCGCGGCGTGTTCCGTCGCCGGTGCTGGTGACGACTTCGCTCGCCGGGTACACCGACGATCCGCCTCGAAAGAGCAGGTTGATATTCAGGGGATGGTCCTGCATCGTGCTCAGCATGAGGGTAGATCGTACCTCACTTGAAGGTAATGGTCGACTCGGCGGCGAAGCGCTTATAGTCGCTGAACTTGATGGTCATGCGCAGCCGCACGGGGCCGGAGGAGAATGTCAGCGTGTCGTCGGCATGCGTGTGGATGGGAAACGAATGCCCGTCGATCTTCTGGCGAAAGGTCGTGAAGGCGGGGAAGAGATTCTCGGTGCGCAGATTGACGATCTGCGGCACGGCGCGGCCCTCGCTGCGGAGGATCGAGTAGTCGCGCTGGTCGACCCAGAAGAGTCCTTCGAAGAGGCGCTGGCCGTCGAGCATCTGGCGCGGACGCACGTCGAGTACCCAGCAGTCGACGCCGTCGATCGTCTCCTCGCCGCGATAGCGGATGGTGTAGAGGCGCAGATTGTCCCTGGTGATGAGAAACGGCTGGACTTCGCGGATGTCGCGGAAGTCTTCTTCAGTCATGATGAGGCGGCCGAGCGCGACGACGGGCTTGACGATGAATCGCTCGGTGCGCTCGCCCGCGGGCGAGAATATGACGTCGCGCACCTCGCGGTAGTAGCCGCTCTTGCGGGTCTTCACGTCGGTGTCGTACATCTCGACCGACTGGCGATAGGTGTAGTGCGCGCGGGCCGCTTCGCTGGCGGATTCGCTTTCGGCGACGCGTCGCACGAGGTCGGCGGGCTGCGCGAAACACCCGAATGTTAAGATGAACCCGATGCAGGCATTCCGCGCGGCGGCGATCCTGTTGTGGCTGGCGGGCGGCATCGCGGCCTGGTTTTACTCCCAAAACAAGCATATACCGGCAGGCGTCGGCGTTCCGGTGGCGGCGGCGTTCCTGGTGGAGTTGACGCTCTATCTCGCCAACGGATTCACGGCGGTGCGTGGGCGCCCGATGCGGCTGGGGCCGTGGCTTCCCTGGACGCTGACGGCGTCGGCGGTCGCACCGTATCTTATTTACTCGATCCCGACGGGGCAGTTCACCTGGGGCGCGCTGGCGATGCTCGTGCCGCTGGCGGGGATGGTCTCCTTCTGGTACGTGCTCGCGCCTCCGAGGGCGTGGGCCGACGCCCTCTTCGTCTGCCTGATGGGCGGCGTGGTGCTGGCGCGCGTGTTCAAGTCGATCTACACGGATCCGGTGGAGGGACTCGATGCTGTCGCGCTGGGGCAGTTGATGTGGATTCGGCTGGGCGTGTTCGCGGTGCTGGAGCTGCGGCGGCTGCCGGGCACGGGATTCGGGTTTCTGCCGACGCGCGCGGAGTGGCTCACCGGCGTGCGGTACTTTCTGCTGTGCGCGCCGGTGGTGATCGGCCTGGCGATCGCGCTGCGCCACAATGAATGGCGGATCGCGCCGGACTGGTGGTGGAAGGCGCCGGCGACGTTTCTGGGGAGCTTCTTCGTGGTGGCGCTGAGCGAGGAGTTCTTCTTTCGCGGGATGTTGCAGCCGTGGCTGGCGCGATGGGCAGGGGCGACGGCGGGACTGGTGCTGACGTCGCTGGTGTTCGGGTCGGCGCACTTGAGTTTTCGATTCTTTCCGAATTGGAAGATGTCGCTGCTGGCGGCCACGCTGGGAATCTTCTGCGGCCTGGCGTATCGCGCGACGGGGAGTATTCGCAGCGCCATGGTGACGCACGCGCTGGTGGTCACCGTGTGGCGCACGACGACGTGAAGCGATGGCGACGCGATATCACTGGATGGCGGACACGGACTCGAAGGCGTTCGAGGTGATGATCGAGTTGCACCGGCGGATGAAGCCCGGCGACAAGCTCGCCTCGGCGTTGGAGCTGTCAGCCGCGCTGATGCGGCTGTCGGAGGACAACGTGCGCCGGATGTATCCGGGGGCCAGCGACCGCGAAGTCTTCCTGCGGGCCGCGGCGCGGCGACTCGGCCGGGAGACTGTGATCCGCGTCTACGGATGGGATCCGGAAAGTGGCAGCCCGCCGTGATTGGCGTGCCCGCCGAGGCGCTCGCCATGCTCCTCGACGCCCTCGGCCGCCTGGAGATCCCGCACATGGTGGGCGGCTCGCTGGCGAGCTCGGTTCACGGCGTTTGGCGCGCCACCAACGACGTCGACATCGTGGCCTCCATCCCGCCCGAATACGTCGATGAACTGGTTCGCCTCCTAGAGCCGGACTACTACATCGACGAGGGACAGGTTCGCGACGCGCTGCGGCGCGGCCGCCCCTTCAACGTGATTCACTTCAAGACCAGCTACAAATTCGATATCATCCCGCTCGCGCGCGACCGCTTCGCACAGGTCCAGTTCGGGCGCCGCCGGTGGGAGACCTCCGAGCGCGTGGAGCCTCCCTTACTGGAATTCTGCGTCGCGACACCCGAGGACATTATTCTGAGCAAGCTCGAGTGGTTTCTCCGCGGCGGGCGCGTGTCGGAGAAACAGTGGAACGACGTGCTCGGCGTCATCGCGGTGCAGCGTGAGCGGCTCGATCTCGCGTATTTGCGCGAGTGGGCGGAATACCTGAAGATCTCCGACCTGCTGGAACAGGCATTAGCGGAGCGGCATGAGCCCGGATTCCCGGAAAGCGAGCCGCAGTCCTGACAGCCTGGATTGAAAGTCCCAAACAACCGCTTGCTCACGCGCGCGGCTCAGCAGAATCGGTGAGTTTCCGAGCCGCGACCGTTAGGGAGCGATTCTCGGCACGGGCTGCTAAGCCAGCAGCTTCGCCGCTACCACTCCGGCGACGTCGGTGAGCCGGAAATTGCGCCCGCTGTAGTGATACGTCAGCTTCTCGTGGTCGAGTCCCAGCAAGTGCAGCACGGTGGCGTGGAAGTCGTGAATGTGCATGCGATCCTCGACAGCGTGATAGCCGATCTCGTCGGTGGCGCCGTAGGTGAAACCGCCCTTGACGCCGCCGCCCGCCATCCAGATGGAATATCCGTAAGGGTTGTGGTCGCGCCCGTCGCCGCCCTGGGAGACGGGAGTACGGCCGAACTCGCCCGCCCAGACGACCAGCGTGTCCTTTAGCATGCCGCGCGCGCGGAGGTCCTTCAGCAGGCCCGCGATGGGTTTGTCGACCTCGCGGGCGTTTTCGTTGTGCTTCAGAAACAGCTCGCTGTGCTGGTCCCACTTGTAGCTGTGCGTGCATTGAATGAATCGCACGCCGCGTTCCGCCAGCCGGCGGGCGAGCAGGCACTGCCATCCGAAGTCGCGGGTGGCGTCCTCGTCCATGCCGTAGAGCCGCCTGGTGGACTCAGTCTCGCGAGAGAGGTCGAACGCCTCGGGCGCCTCCGACTGCATGCGAAACGCGAGCTCGAAGGCCTGGATGCGCGCGTCGAGCTCGGGGTCGGGCTGCCGCGCGGCGGCATGCCGCCGGTTCATGTTCTGCAACATCTCCAGCTCGTAACGCTGCGCGTCGCCGGTGAATCCTTTGCGGAACAGGTATTCGATCGGCTCTTTCTCGATATCGGCGACCTTTAACCCGGAATTGCC
>CAZEVY010000098.1:15604-20222 GCA_964515555.1 uncultured Solibacteraceae bacterium
GCGAGGCGCTCTTTCGGGTCGAAGGAGTCGACGCTGGACGGGCCGCCGTGCATGAAGAGGAAGATGATTTGCTTGGCGCGCGGCGTGAAATGCGGCTGCCTCGGTGCGAGCGGGTTCGTCGACGGGGTCGCGGCGTGAAGAAGACCCGCCTGTTCCAGAACTCCGGCGAGTCCAAGGAATCCGAAGCCGCATCCGGCGGCGCGCAGCGCTTCGCGGCGGGATATCGGGCGTGCCGTGGGAAGAGTCATTCCATCAGTCCAGGAAAATGAAGTCGTTCGACGCGAGCAGAATTCGGCAGTAGCTCGCCCAGGCGTCGAGGTCGGCGGCGCCCGTGACGCGCGATCGGAATCCGGCGACGTAGCTGAGTCCCGCGTCGCGCTCGACGGGAGACGGCAGGCGGTTCAGGATTCGCAGCCACACGCTCTCGACGCGCGCCGCGGGGTCGCCCGTCAGCAGTTTCGCCACGGCAGTCGAACGCTCGTCGAGGAACCCGCTGTTGAGCATGAACAGCGCCTGGGGCGCGACGTTGGTGTTCAGGCGCCGGCCCGCGGTGGTGGTGGCGTCGCCGAAGTCGAACAGGTTGAGCAGCGATGGGAGATTGGCGCGCCGCAGCGGAAGGTAAACCGTGCGGCGCTTCTGCTGGTCGAAGCGGATACTGAGGCGGTCCTGGCTGTTTTCGCCGTCGGTGCCCGCGCCTTTTTGAAGCGTCCCGCCCATGGCGAGGTCGAGCGTGCCGTCGATGGCGAGCATGCCGTCGCGAATCTCCTCGACCTGCAGGCGCCGCCGGGGGAACCGTGAAAACAGGCGATTATCGGGGTCGGCGGCGAGCGCCGCGCCGTCCGCGCGCGACGACATGCGGTAGGCGCTCGAATACAGGATCAGCCGGTGCATGGCCTTGACCGACCAGCCGCTCTCGACGAACCGGCGCGCCAGGAAATCGAGCAGCTCCGGATGCGACGGACGCTCGCCCATGCGGCCGTAGTTGTCCGGCGTCCGGACGATGCCGTCGCCGAAATGCCAGAGCCAGATGCGATTCGCCATGACGCGCGGCGTCAACGGGTGGTCGGGGCGGGTGAGCCATTCGGCCCACTCCAGGCGGCCGCTTCCACGAAACTCGGGGGATTTCGGATGAAATGCCGAGAGAATTAACGGAAAGCCTCTGGGGGCATCCTCGCCGGGATTGTTGTAGTCGCCCCGGATGAAGACCTTCTGATTGACGCGCTCGCCCTCTTCGACGGCGCAGGCCATGTCGGGCTCCGGCGGAGTAGCCTTGCGAATCTCCTCCATCTCGGCACGGAGCTTTGCGATGCGGTCGCGCGCTTCGGCGGCGAAGTCGGGAGAGCGCTCGGGAAGCGAGAAGGGACCGTTGCGGTCGATGTAGACGCCGTGGAAAAAGCCGTCGTCCTCGGGCTCGAAGGCAGGCTTCGGCGGATAGGGCGGCTGGCCCTCGGCCACCTTGCGCCGCCATTCGCCGATCTTCTTGCGCCACGCGGCGAAGTGCGCCTCGTATCCTTTCTGATACGACCGCGCGACCATGTCGACCGCCTCCGGCGCGGCGTTGTTCCAATCGTCGAGGTGCGGGCGGTAGCCCTTCGAGGGGCCCAGGTAAGTCACCCACCTCTTGAGGACTTCCTCGCGAAGCGCTTCCTCGCGCGCCACCACCGCGAGATCCGAGCCGCCGGCGATGCGTCGGGCGGCGACCAGATAGCGCGCCACCTGCGGGGCCATCGTTTCGCCGAAGCGCTCCTTCTCTCCCTCGACGATGGCGTCGACGCGCGCGCGCAGAGCATTGGAGCGGTCGCGGAACGACCGGTAGGCCGCGTATTCCTCTCGCGGCACCAGCGGCGAGTAGAGCAGCGACGAGACGTGCGACTCGGCGTCGGCGAAACTTTTCGTGCTGGCGAAGATGGAGACCATCGAGTAGTAGTCGCGCGTCAGGATGGGGTCGAACTTGTGATCGTGGCAACGGGCGCACGCCATTGTCAGGCCGAGCACGGAGCGCGAGACGACGTCGACCTGTTCGTCGTAGACGTCGTAGAGCATGCGCTTCTTATCCTGCTGCGCGATGGCCTTGGCGCCCAGCGCCAGGAATCCAGTGGCTACGATTCCCCGGCGATTGACGCCCTCGGGCGCTGGCATCAGGTCGCCGGCGATCTGCTCGCGCACGAAGCGGTCGAAGGGAACGTCGTTGTTGAACGACTCGATGACGTAGTCGCGATAACGCCAGGCGTGCGGGTAGCGGTGATCCTCGTCGTTGCCGGTGGAATCGGCGTAGCGGGCGAGGTCGAGCCAGTGGCGTCCCCACTTCTCTCCGTAACGCGGCGACGCCAGCAGGCGCTCGACAACGTTGCGGTACGCGTCCGGCGAATCGTCGGCGAGGAAGCCGCGAATCTCGCGTTCGGTGGGCGGCAGGCCGGTGAGGTCGTAGGTGACGCGGCGCAGCAGCGTGGCCTTGTCGGCGGGCGCGGCAGGGCGCAGGCCCTTGGCTTCCAGGCGCGCGAGCACGAAGCGGTCGACCGGCGACGCGATCCACTTCTCGTCGCGCACCCGCGGCGGCGCCGGGTCGGCGACGGGCTGGAAGGCCCACCAGCGTTTCTCTTCTTCCGTGAAGTTCTTTCCGATCGGTTTGCGCACGGCGAGCGAGGCCGGCGCGCCGGGCCAAACGGCGCCGCGCTCCACCCAGTCGGTGAGGGCCGCAATCTCGTCGGGCTTCAGCTTCCCGGTGGGCGGCATCTTCAGTTTCTCGTCGTAGCGGACCACGGCGAGCAGGCGGCTCTCGGCGGGTTTTTCCTTCGACACAAGCGGTCCGCTTTGGCCGCCCTGCGCGAAGCCTTCGGCCGTCGAAAGATCGAGCTGCGCGGTCTTGAGTTTCGGGTTATGGCAGGCCTGGCAGCTCGCCGCCAGAATCGGGCGCACGCGCTTCTCGAAAATGTCGTCAGTCTGACCCCATCCGATGGCGGTGGCGGCGGCCATCCACGTTAGCGTTCTCATGCGCAGCCTTTTATGATAACGCGAGCGGCGTGCTACGATGAAGGTCTCCTCGCCACCCAACCGGGTCGACTCGCGCTCATGGTGACGAAAATCTGCGGCATCACCAACTCGGACGACGCCCTCGCGGCCGCCGCCGCCGGCGCCGCGGCGCTGGGCTTCAATTTCTGGAAAGGCAGCCCGCGATACATCGGGCCGGAGGACGCTGCGGCGATTCTGCCGCTGATTCCCGCCGGTGTGTGGCGCGTGGGGTTGTTCGTCGATGAGAGCGCGGCGGCGATCGGCGAGATCGCGCGGAGCCTGGCTCTCGACGTCGTGCAGCTTCACGGCAATTGCGGTGCGCCCGAGGGCGTTCGCGTATGGAGGGCGGTCGCCGCAGGATCGCCGCTCGGCGAGCGCGCGAATGTCGAAGCGTGGGTCGTGGACACCCCGGCGGGTGAAAGCCGCGGCGGGACCGGCCGGTCATTCGACTGGAAGCTCGCGGCGAATCTCGACGCGAAGGTCGTTCTGGCCGGCGGACTCGACGCCACCAACGTCGCCGACGCGATCGCGGCTGTGCGGCCCTGGGGCGTCGACGCGTGCTCGAGGCTCGAGTCGTCGCCGGGACGCAAGGATCACGTCCGGATGCGCGCATTTCTGGAAGCGGCGCGAAGGGCGGCGCGGTCGTGAGCCCGCACGAGGCGGTCGGCGGACACTTCGGGCCGTACGGCGGGCGGTTCGTCCCGGAAACGCTGATGGGGCCGCTCGAGGAGATCGAGCAGGCGTGGCTGGCCGCGCGCGAGGACCCGGCGTTTCGCGCCGAGCTCGACGATCTGCTGAAGAATTACGCGGGGCGCCCGACGCCGCTCTATCGCGCCACGCGCCTCTCCGAGCACCTCGGCGGCGCGCGTCTCTACATCAAACGCGAGGACCTGCTGCACACCGGCGCGCACAAGATTAACAACTGTCTCGGACAGGTGCTGCTCGCGCGGCGCATGAACAAGCGCCGCATCATCGCCGAGACCGGCGCGGGGCAGCACGGCGTGGCCACCGCGACCGTGTGCGCGCTGTTCGGCATGGAGTGCGTGGTCTACATGGGCGAAGAGGACATGGCGCGCCAACGCCTGAATGTCTTCCGAATGCGACTGCTCGGCGCGCGCGTCATCGGCGTCGCCGGAGGCAGCCGCACGCTCAAGGACGCCATCAGCGAGGCCATGCGCGACTGGGTCACCAACGTCGCCACGACGCATTACCTGCTGGGCTCGGCGCTCGGAGCGCATCCCTATCCTTCGATGGTGCGCGACTTTCATCGTGTGATCGGCGAAGAGGCGCGGCGGCAGATTCTCGAGGCCGAAGGGCGGCTGCCCGACACGGTGCTGGCTTGCGTCGGCGGCGGCAGCAACGCGATCGGCATCTTCGACGCGTTCGTCGACGACCCGGGCGTGCGCCTCATCGGCGTCGAGGCCGGCGGCGAGGGCATCATCGCCGGCCGTCACGCCGCGCGGTTCGCCGGCGGCGCGGAGGGCATTCTCCAAGGCACCCGGACCTGGCTGCTCCAGGACGCCGACGGCAACATCGAGGCGACGCACTCGGTGTCGGCCGGCCTCGACTACGCCGCGGTCGGCCCGGAACACGCCTGGCTGCGGGCGAT
>CAZEVY010000099.1:0-20166 GCA_964515555.1 uncultured Solibacteraceae bacterium
AGCGCAAGGAAGGCGTGGTCGCGGTCTACGACTTCGGCGGCGGGACCTTCGATATCTCCATCCTCAAGCTGCACGACGGCATCTTCGAAGTGCTGGCCACCAACGGCGACACGCACCTGGGCGGCGATGACATCGACAATCTGCTGCTGCGCATCGCGCTCGAAGACATCGCCTCGGAGTGGGGCGAGGACCTGTCGTCGAGCAACGAGGCCGTGCAGCTCCTGCGGCGTGCGGTGATCGCGGCCAAGGAGCGGCTGTCGTTCGTTCCGTCGGCGTTCATCGACCTGGAGTACCGGGGCCGCCGCTACCAGCGCGAGCTGAAGCGCGACCTGTACGATCAGCTCATCGCCCCGGTGGTCGAGCGCACGATGGGGCCGTGCCGGCAGTGTATCGCCGACGCGGGCGTCGCGGTCGAGGACATCGACGAGGTTGTGCTGGTGGGCGGCTCGACGCGGATTCCGCTGGTGCGCGCCGCGGTGGAGCGGCTGTTCCGCGCGCGCCCGCACACGGAGCTGAATCCCGACGAAGTGGTCGCGCTGGGGGCGGCGGTGCAGGCGGCGATTCTCTCGGGGGACGTCGAGGACAAGCTGCTGCTCGACGTGACGCCGCTCTCGCTGGGCATCGAGACCATGGGCGGCCTGGTGGCGAAGATCATCCATCGCAACTCGACCATTCCGGCGAGCGCCACCGAGACGTTCACCACCGGGGTCGAGGGGCAGACCAACGTGCTCGTGCACGTGGTGCAGGGCGAGCGCGAGCTGGTGAAGGACTGCCGCAGTCTGGCGCGGTTCGACCTGAAGGGCATCGACCCGATGCCGGCGGGCATGGCGCGGGTCGAGGTGCGGTTCCTGATCGACGCCAACGGGATACTGAACGTGTCGGCGCGCGACGTGCGGACGGGCCGGGAGCAGTCGGTGGAGGTGAAGCCGTCCTACGGGCTGACCGACGAACAGGTGGAGAAGATGATTCTCGAATCGGTCGACCGGGCCGAGGAGGATTTCGCCGAGCGCCAGGTGCGCGAGGCGCGCCTGGAGGCCGACACGATTCTCAACGCCGTGGAGAAGGCCAAGCAGCACGACGCCTGGTTCGACCTGTCGGATGACGAGCGCCACTCGATCGACGCGGCGTTGAATGAGCTGTTGGTCGGGTATCACTCCGGCGACCACCTGCTGATTCGCGCGCTGATCGAGAAGCTGAATGCTGCGACGATGCAGCTCGCCGAAACGATGATGAACACCGCGGTTCGTGGGGCGTTGAAGGGGACCAGGATCGGCTGAGGGCGGTGGTGACGGTCTACGTGCTCGGACTCGCGCCGAATCCAGGAGCGGTTTTGGGGTGCGGGTTTTCAAACAGGTCCACTCACCCGGCGACCCGACGTTCGAGGGCTACTTGACCGCAGTCCGTCAGTGACGTAGCATGAAGGCGTCTGTTATCGCGCTTGAGGACTATGACCAACAGGCTTCCCGGTTGCTTACCGCCTCCGAACGCGAGGCGCTGGAGCGGCACATCGCCGAGAATCCGGAGATTCACCCCATCATTCCCGAGACGGGTGGACTCCGGAAGGCCCGGTGGGGACGAGCCGGAATGGGGAAGCGCGGCGGCGTCCGGATCATCTATTTCTATCCGCTCAGCCGTCTGACGGTGTACCTCATGGCGATCTATGCGAAAGGCGAAAAAGAGAACCTCTCCGCCCGCGAGAAGAAGGAGTTGAGGAAGCTGGCCAAGCTCATCGGCAAAGGGAAGGTCCAATGACGAAACGACCGTCAAGAACACGAAGACCAACGCGGGTCGAATACCAGGGAGACACAACACTCGGCCGCCAGCTCATTCGCGGGATGCGCCAGGTCTTGCGCCACGAACGCGGCGAAATCCAGTTGCCGGCGCGAACCGTGGACGTCCCTGATTTCGTCGACGTCAAGGCTATCCGGGAGCGATCCGGTCTCACGCAAACCCAGTTTGCACGGCGGTACGGAATCAGCGCCCGGTCGCTGCAGGAATGGGAACAGTCGAGGCGTCAGCCGGAGGGCGCCGTGCGCGCGTACCTCACCGTCATCGACAGGAATCCGCGCGCGGTCCAAGCCGCGCTATCGCCGCGACCATAGGAGGCCCCCATGCCCGGACTCACTTGGGACCAGAGCGACAACATCGCCCTCGCCCTCTACGAAAAGTTTCCCGACACCGACCCGCTCACGGTCCGCTTCACCGACCTCCACAAGTGGATCGTCGAACTCGAGGACTTCGGCGACGACCCGGCGGGGTCCAACGAAGGCAAGCTCGAGGCGATTCAGATGGCGTGGTACGAGGAATGGAAGGACAACCAGTAATCTAGCGGCGCTCCCGCAGCCTCTCCAGCACCTCGCGCGGAACGGCGACATTGCCGCGCCCGCTGCCGAGCTTCACGTCGGGCTTGTTGTCCCCGTGGAAATCCGAACCGCCGGTGGTGGCCAGGCCAAGCCGCCTCGCGAAACCGCCGTAGCGCTCGCGCTCCAGCGGCCCGTGGTCGGAGTGATGCACCTCGATCGCGCCGAGTCCCGCGTCGCACAAGCCTCTCAGCAGGACCTCTTCCCGGTCGGCGGTCCGCCCGAGGCGGATGGGATGCGCCAACGAGGACACCCCGCCGCCTTCGCGCACCTTGCCGATGCTCTCCTCCAGCGTCGGCGTCTCGTGGAAGACGAAGCCCTTGGCCGACTCGTCGAGGTACTGGTCGAAGGCCTGCTGAATGGTCGCCGCGTAGCCCTTGCGCACCAGCAGCCGCGCGAAGTGCGGCCGCCCCGTGAGCGACCGCCCGATGGATTCGACTTCCTCGAGCGTCACGTCGAGGCCGAGAGACTGCAATTTCACGATGAGCCGGCGGTTGCGGTCGCGACGGAAATCCTGGAGCGTTCGGATCCACTCGCGGAACGAGGGCGCGGGACCGTCGGGGAAATAGCCGAGCAGGTGAACCGTCTTCTTCTTCTCCGTTCCGGGGTCGATCAGCTTGGTGCTGATCTCGATGCCGCACACCAGATCGAGCCCCGCCGCGGCGGCCGCCGGCGACGCTTCGTCGTATCCGGCGAGCGTGTCGTGGTCGGTGATGGCCAGCGCTTCGAGGCCGGTGTCGACGGCGAGCCGAATCAACTCCTCCGGCGGCGTGGTTCCGTCGGAAGCCGTCGTGTGACTGTGCAGGTCGATCAATGGTTCCCGGTGGCCGCGGCCGGGGCGGGCTTGGCCGGCTGCGCTCCCGGCGCGCCGCGGATGGTGAACGGTCCCTGCTCGTAGGTGGCGGCCAGGCTCTGGTTGCCGTCCTTGTCGATCGCCTTGACGCCGATCACCACGTCGTCGATCGAGAGATCGGGAATCGTGAACTGCGTGACATTCCCCACGAAAATCTCGCGCTCCCACAGCGCCGACGTGGTCGGGCGAATCACCACGGCGAAGCCCGCCAGGTCTGCCTCCGGGGCCGGATAGAGCCACTGGAGCGCGGCGTCGTAGCCGGAGCGTCCGCGATTGAGCATGCCTCGCTGGCGTTGCTGCCCCTGCGCGGCTGGAGGCGCGGCGCCCGGCTCCCGGCGAGTCACAGGGGTCCTGGGTGCGAGCGCCAGCGACGCGGCCACCGCGGCGTTCATGCGTGTCACCCGCGCCGTGTAGGGAACCGAGGCGTTCGCGAAGGTGTCGGTGGCCGAATGCTGATGCGCGTAGTTCTCGCTCGCGGTGGTGAAGCGCACCGCGCCGAAGCCCTCGCGCGTGAAGGCTGTGTGATCGCCGCCGCGGCCGAAGCGGTCGCGCCGGAACACCAGGTCGACGGTCATCGACGGCACGTAGCGCTCGCCGACCTCCTTGACGTAGCGCGCCAGCGACCGCGCCGGCGAATCCTCGGGGCCTTCGGCGAACAACCGAACACGCCCGTTCGCCGACCGCCCGTTGCCCGCCACGTCGCTGCCGATGATGTCGTTGTTCAGCATCGCTTCGATCGCGAGTTTCTGTTCCTTCGCCTTCTTCGCGTACGACGCCGCTCCGTGCAGCCCCACCTCCTCGGCCGAGAACGCGATGAACACGAGGGTCTTGTCGAACTCGAAGGCGCTCATCACGCGCGCCAGCTCCAGCACGGCCGCCGTGCCGCTGGCGTTGTCGGCGACGCCCGGGGCGAGCGGCTCCACTTCACCGGCCGGAGGCGCGGAGCCCTCTTCCGGTGGCGGCGCGGCTCCTTCTTCCGGCGCTCGCGCGCCTGGCGCGCGCCGGCGCAGCGCGATCGAATCGTAGTGCCCGCCGACAACGATGTAGCGGTCCTTGTTGATCGTCCCCGGCAGCACGGCGACCACGTTGGCGAGCTCGACGTCGCGCGGGATGCGCGGGCCTTTCTTCAAGGTGAACGTGTCGTAGGCGACTTCAAGACGCGGGCTGTAGCTCTTGAACTCGTCGAACAGCCAGCGCTGCGCGGCCGCGATACCGCGCCCGGGAGAGTCCTCGGAGAGAATGTAGCGGGTGCCGAAGCTCTCCAGCTTCTTCATCGACGCGGCGATGCGCTCCTCCGACACCGCCTCGACGATCTTCATCACCGAGGGATTCCGCGCGCTCGGCGGAGACTGCGCCAACAATGCCACCGCCAGTGACACGACCGCCGCCCACATCAGCCACCGCTCCCTTCGGTCGCGGAGCAGACGGACGAGCCACCTGCCGAGCCGCGACCAGAGGGAGCGGACTCCTGACACGGCGTCAGCGTCCTTCGCTCGACGGCGGCACGATGCCCTTCAACCGCAGGTACACCGCCATGTAGCCGTACTCTTCGTTGGTGTGCGTGGTGACGCCTTGCAGCACCGAGACCCTGGGACGCTGCCCGCCGCGACCCGCGACCAGCTCCGTCGCCTTGGCGTCGGTCAGCGCATCGAACGCCGCGTCGCAGATGGCGAACGACTCCTTCAGCGCGGCCACCAGGTCGGCCTTGGAAGTCATCTTCGCGGCGCCGAGATTCTTGCGCTCGCCCGTGGTGGACGAGCACGTACCCGCCTGCGCGTCGGCGACATGCGCCACCAGTTGGCCGAAGGTGCGGATCTCGGGCACCGGCTTGAACGCGTAGTGTTCCTCGGGCATCTTGTCGGCCATGCGCGACATGTTGTTCTTGATCGCGTTATACGCCTGTCGGGCGGCCGTGCTGAGTGGGTTCTCCTGCGCGATCGCCGGTGCGGCGGCGACGATTGCCGCGAGGCCGAAAGTCAGATAGGGGCTCATGCGAGTGTTCTCCTTGAGTCGGGAATTGAGGCTATTCTACACCGTGCGGCGCGAGTGGAGCGCGTCCACCTCGTTAACAATCCGACGGTGCACTTCCTCGACGGCGAGGCTCCCGTCGATCATGCGGATGTTGGCGCCGTCGAGTCCGAGGAAAATCCGCCGCACTCCCTCGAGCGATTCGCGCCGCTCGAACGCATTCGGCTGCTCGCCGCGCAGTTCGGAGATGCGGCGAATCGACTCCGCCGGGTCGACATCGAGAATCAGCACTAGGTCGGGGACGGGAAACATCGCCTCCATGCGCGCGCGCAACGCGGCCGGGTCGCCGCCGCGGGAGCCTTGATAGGCGATGGTCGAGTAGAAGTAGCGGTCGAGGATAACGGTCTTGCCGCCGGCGAGTGACGGCGCGATCAGGTCGCGCACGTGCGCGGTGCGGTCCTCGATGAAGGCGCGGAGCTCTTCATCGGGAGGCATGCGCGCGGCGCCGGCGGATTCGCGAATGCGGCGTCCCCAGGGACCGTCGGTCGGCTCGCGCGAGACGACGCATGGCTCACCGCGGGCTTCCAGCGCGCGGCGGAGCAGTTCGACCTGCACCGACTTGCCCGCGCCGTCGACGCCCTCAAGAACGATGAACAGACCCGGCACAATTTCATTGTGGCGCAGACGCTCACTGCACGTAGCCGAGCGAACGCAGCCGCTCCAGCGTCGCGGGATCGAGCGGACCCTCGACCTTGCGCCGCGGCTTCGCCAGCTTCATCCATTCGGCGAGTGTCACTTCCATCTCGCGCACGCGCTCCGGTTCCTGCGCCGACAGGTCGCGCTCCTCGCGCGGATCGGACCAGGGGTCGTACATCGGCCGCGCGCCGGAGGTCGGCGCCAGCAGCTTGCGGTCGCCGCAATACACCGCTCGCTCGACGCGGCGAAATCGTTCGCTGAAGTCGTAGAGCGACTGGTGCGGATACGATTCGGCGAACACGCACCTCTCCTTTGGCGGCGTGCTCCAGCTCACGCCGTCGACCGGCGCCGCGGGGAGTCCGGCGAGGTCGAGCGCCGTCGGCAGGAAGTCGACATGGCTGGCGAGCGCATCCACGACTGCGCCGGTACGCTGGCGCGGGAGTTTGACGATCAGCGGCACGTGCACCAGCGTGTGGGTCGCCGAGACGCCGTGACCCGCGAGGTCCTTCTCGCCGAACGCCTCGCCGTGGTCGGAAGTCACTGCGATCAGCGAGTTCCCGTACAACCCGCGCTCGCGCAGCCGCGCCAGTAGGCCGCCAAGGCCGGCATCGGCGCGCGCCACGCCGCTGTCGTACGACTCCACGAGCCGCGCCCGCCGATCGGCGCTCATCCTCCTCCGGCCCGGAATGATCTCGGGCGCTCCGGGATCGCCGCGCGCGTCCTCGACATGTCCCTGCGCATCCATGTAATTCACGAACAGGAAAAACGGCCCGCCTCCGGCCTGCTCGATCAGCGCCAACGCCGACGCATTCACTTCGCCGGCCTCGCGATAGGCGAGCGTCCACTCCCGCGCGCGTCCCATACGCACGAGAATTGCCCGGACTCCCGCGCGCAGGTAGTGGCGCGACCACTGGTACCGCACCTGAACCGGCCGCCGGCTGTCCATCGACTCGAATCCCTGGTCGAGTCCGAACGCGGGACCGAGATAGGCGTGATTCGCTGTCACGCCGAGCGTGCGATAGCCGCGCGACGCGAGCAGCTCGGCGATCGTCACCGCGTCGTCCTCAAGGGGCCGGCCGACCGGGTACTCCGGGAGCACATTGTGTGCGCCGTGGCGATTCGCGTACAGGCCCGTGAAGAGCGACGCGTGCGAGGGCAGGCTCACGTCGCCGGCTGCGATCGCGCGCCGATAGACGGTCGCCTCGCGCGCGAATGCGGCGAGATTCGGCGCGGTCGGCTTCGGGTAGCCGTAGATCGACAGGTGGTCCGCGCGCACCGTGTCCAAGACGACGAGCACGATATTCGGTCCCTTGGCCGCGTCGGCCGGAGGAGTTGACAACACCGGCGCGCCGGCGTCGCTCAGCACCCAGGAGATCGCCGGCAGGATCGGGACGAAGATCACGGCGAACACCAGGTCGTTCTCGGGTGTCAGCGCGCGCAGCCATCGCCAGTCGACCAGCACGAAGAACAAAGCCATCGAGGCGAGCGCGAGCAATATGATCAATCGCGCCGGGCGCGTAAGGGCGACGAAGAACTCCTGGTACGCCCAGAACGGCGCCACCAACAGCAGGCTCGCGACCCACGGGTTCGCCAGCCAGTCCGCCCGCGATAACGCGCCCGCGCCGAGAATCGCCACGGCGACCAGGAGAAACTCGTCGTCGTACCAGCGATCCGTCACCAGCAGGCCATTGACGAGGAACACCGCGACGAACAGCAGAGTCGAGACGAGCCTCGATGACGCCGGCGCGAGCGCCCGCGCCGCCAGACCGCACAACGCACCAACGAAGCAGTAGGCGGCGAGGAGCGCAGCCGACATCGGCCAGTGCCAGCCGGGAACCACGAGGCCGTCCTTGGCCGCCAGCTCGACTGTCGTCGTGAAGAAGTACTCGACCGACCAGTAGGCGAGCCCCGCGAGCAGGCCCTGGAGAACGCTACGCAAGTAGCTCGCCGACGACGTGGCCGTGCACGTCCGTGAGCCGCATGTCGCGTCCCGAGAAGTGGAACGTCAGCTTCTTGTGGTCGACGCCGAGCAGGTGGAGAATCGTCGCGTGCAGGTCGTGCACGTGGACCTTCTTCTCGGCCGCGTAGTAACCGTACTCGTCGGTGGCGCCGTGGACGACGCCGCCTTTGACGCCTCCGCCCGCCATCCACATCGTGAATCCGTAGGGATGATGGTCGCGGCCCGGCCCGCGCGCGCCCTTCTGCGCCATCGGCGTGCGCCCGAACTCGCCGCCCCAGACGACGAGCGTCGAATCGAGCAGGCCGCGGCCGCGGAGATCCTTCAACAATCCGGCGATGGGTTTGTCGGTCGCCTTGCAGTTCACCTCGTGGCCGAAGGCGATGTTGCTGTGCTGATCCCAGCGGTCGACGCCCTGCCGCCGCGGCGAGAGCAGCTCGATGAAGCGCACGCCGCGCTCCACCAGCCTGCGCGCGATGAGGCACTGGCGCCCGAATTCCTCGGTGTCCTTCTCGCCGAGCCCGTACATCCGGCGCGTGGCCTCGCTCTCGCCGGCGAGGTCGACCAGATCGGGCACCTCGCGCTGCATGCGGAAGGCCAGCTCGTAGTTGGCGATGGCCGCCTCAATCTCGGGAACCGCACCCGCGCGCGACATCGCTCCGCGGTCGAGCTCGTCGAGCAGGCGCAGCTTCGAGCGCTGCAACTCGGAGCGCGATTCGCGCGGCGCGAGATCCGCCACCGGCTGCGGGTTATTGCGCAGCAGCATGCCCTGGTGGCTCGCGGGAAGGAATCCGCTGCCGAACAGATCGAGTCCGCCCGGAGGAATCATGCCGCTGTCGAGCACCAGGAATCCCGGAAGGTTCCGCGACGGGCTGCCCAGTCCGTAGGTGATCCACGCGCCCATGCTGGGTCGGCCCTGAAGCGACGAGCCGCTGTGCATGAAATAGTTGCCCGCGGTGTGCTCGGAGTGCTCGCCGTGCATCGAGCGGATGATCGCGAGATCGTCGGCGCACGCGCCCACGTGCGGGAACAGGTCGCTCACGTCGGCCCCCGACTGTCCGTACTTGCGGAACTTCCACGGCGACGGCATCAGCTCGGCGATGCTGCCCGGTGCGTTCGGCGCCTTTGGAAACGGCAGCGGCTTTCCGCGATCGCGCTCCAGCGCCGGCTTGGGGTCGAAAGTGTCGACGTGCGAGACGCCGCCGTCCATGAACAGGAAGATGACCGATTTCGCCTTCGCCGCGCGATGCGGCGCGCGCACTGCCATCGGGTCGCGCTGCCGGTCCTCGGCGAGCAGCGTCGAGAGCGCCAGGGCGCCGAAGCCGTTCGACCATCGCGTGAGCCATTCCCTTCGGCTGAGCATAGTTACCTCACGAAGATGAACTCCTTGGCGTTGATGAGCACGTGCGCGGCATCGGCCCAGGCGTTCCCTTCCCCGCCCGCGCCGTGCAGCGCTGACTGCTCGCGCACGAACCGCTCGACCCGGACGATCTCGGCGGCGTCCGGCGGACGCCCATAGGCCTCGACGAACATGCGTGCGATCCGCGCCTGTGCGTCCGGCGATTCCTTGGTCACGCGCTCGGCCCACTTGCGCGCCTGTTGCGCCACGAACTCGTTGTTCATGAGCATCAGCGCCTGCGAGGGCACGGTCGTCGTGCCGCGCCGGCCCACCGTCGTCACCGGCAGCGGATAATCGAACGCCAGCAGGAGAGGCGTCAGGAAATTGCGCCGCACTTCGATGTAGATGGAGCGCCGTCCGTTGCCGTCGAGCGGACCCGGCTGCGGTTTCCCGCGACCGTCCTGATAGGCGCTGACGAACGGCCGCACCGGCGCACCGTAGACCGTGCGGTCGAGCGTCCCCGCCACGGCCAGCACCGCGTCGCGGACCGATTCGGCCTCCAGGCGCCGCACCGGCACGTGATGCACAAGCCGATTCTCGGGGTCGGCCTTCGCCGATGCCGCCGCCGCGCGGCTCGACATACTCCAGGCGGCGCTCGCGAGAATCAGCCGGTGCATCGACTTCACCGACCAGCCGCTCTCGACAAAACGCGCGGCCAGCCAGTCGAGCAGCTCGGGATGCGACGGCCGGTCGCCCGTGCGCCCGAAATTGTCGACCGTGCGGACGATCCCTTCTCCGAAATGGTGCTTCCAGATGCGATTCACCATCACGCGCGCCACCAGCGCGTTGTCGGCTGACGACAAAACGTGCGCCAGCTCCGCGCGTCCGCTGCCTTCGCGAAACTTCGCGTCGCCTCTCGCGAGCACTTGCAGGAACCCACGCGGCGCCATCGGACCCGGCGTCGCCTGGTTTCCACGCAGAAGGACCGGCACGTCGCGCGGCGACCCTTCGCCGCTCACCAGCCCGTAGGCCACCCCCGGAATCCGCGCGGCGATCGCCGATCGCTCGGCCTGCATCGCGGCGAGGCTTTTCTTCGACGCGTCATCAAGCGCCGCCGCGAGATTTTCCACCTTGCCCGCCGGCTCGACCGCCGCCGCGAGCCATCGCGTCTCTGCGTCCTGCACCGGACTCTCGATCGCTTCGAGCGCGATCCGCTGGTAGCCTTCCGCGAGCCGCTCCAGCGAATCGATCTCATGCCGCGCCAGCATCGCGACGACGCGCGGATTCGCTGGCAGCGCCGGTGGGCGGTTCTCGTCCGACAGCACGATCCTGTCGACCACGATGTGCCCGTCCCGCGCGCGGTCGGCGATCACCAGGTGGCAGTGCTGCCCCTCGGCGAGGCGCAGGCCGACGGTCTTCCACTCGAAGACGCCGTCGACGTCCATGTTGATGAAGGCCGGCCGTCCGGCGACCTGCACGGTGAATCGCAGCGCGCCGTGTTCGCGGCGGCGAGTCTTATCGACCGTGCCCGCCATCCGCACGTGCAGGAAGCGCTTGTTGGCGAGAAACGTCCGCGACACCAGCACGCCCGTCAGCTCGTCGCCGCCCGCGCCGAAGGAGTTGGCGACGGCCCCGCCCTGGTGTCCGGCGAGCGCCTGGTTCGGCGGGACTGCCGGCGAAGGCGCATCGCCGAAGGCCGCGCCCTGCACCTGCCAGCCGTCGTAGGTTCCGCCCGCGAAATCGGCGAACACGACGTCGCCCGGTCGACTCCCGTCGCGCCGTGCTTCGAGCTCCACGCGCACTTTCGCGAGGCGATCGGCGAACGGCTCCTCCGATGGCTGCGACAACACCGCGAACGGATACAGCGCGTGATCGGGCTCGCGCCGAGCGCGCTCCAGCGTCTTCTTCCAGGCTTCGTTCGGCGCGAGCAGCGACGACTTCAGCGATTCCGCCGCCTTGCGCCGCAACGGATCGAGCACCGCGCGGACGCCCGCGTTGGCCGCACCGAGCGAGCGGTGCAGCGCGTCGATCTCCTGCCGCATGGCCGGAGTGCTGAGGTCGCGCTCGTACTGGCGGGTCGAGTGCAGGACGCCCGCGAGCGCGTAATAGTCGGACGTCGGAATCGGGTCGAACTTGTGGTCGTGGCAGCGAGCGCAGGCGACGGTGAGGCCCAGAAATGTTTTGGACAACACGTCGATCTGGTTGTCGACGTTCTCGGCCTGCACCTCGGCGAGATCGTCGGCCGCGTTGCGCTCCTCGTGCAGCCCGAAGAATCCGGTGCCGAGAATCGACTCGTGCTGCATGCCGCTGGCGGCGCGCCGCCCCTCGGGCAGCAGGTCGCCGGCGATGTGCTCGCGCACGAATCGGTCGTAGGGCAGATCCTCGTTGAAGGCGCGGATGACATAGTCGCGATAGCGCCAGGCGTCGGGCTTGTCGGAATCGAATTCGTGGCCGCTGGTCTCGCCGAAGCGCACCAGGTCCAGCCAGTGGCGGCCCCAGCGCTCGCCGTAGTGCGGCGACGCCAGCAGCCGCTCCACCACCTTGGCGAACGCACCCGCCGACCGGTCGTTCAGGAAATTTTCGATCTCGCGCGGCGCGGGCGGCAGCCCCGTCAGGTCGTAGGTGACGCGGCGGATGAGCGTGCGGCGGTCGGTCTGCGGCGCGGGGAGAACGCCTTTCGCCTCCATCGCGGCGAGAAGGAAGGCGTCGACCGGCGTCCGCGGCCAAGCCGTGTCGCGCACCCGCGGAGGCTTCGGCCTCGCAAACGGCTGAAAGGCCCAGTAGCTGCGGCCTTCGGCGATGTCGATTCCACCGCTCGACGGCGCGGCCTCGCCGCGCGGGTCGTGCGCGCCGGCCTTGATCCATTCGGCGAGGTCGGCGACCTGCTCGGGAGGGAGCTTGCCGGCCGGCGGCATCTTGAGGTTCGCGTCTTCATGCGCGACGGCCCTGAGCAGCAGGCTGCTCTCGGGGTGGCCCGCGACCAGCACCGCGCCGCGCGATCCGCCGCGCAGCATGCCTTCGCGCGTGTCGAGTCTCAGTCCGGACGTCGCCAGCTTCGCGTTATGGCAGACGTAGCACTTCTCGGCGAGGACCGGCCGGACGCGTTTCTCGAAGAACTCGAACTGATTCTGCGCGCGCGCAGCGGCGCAGATCACCGTCAGCGCGATTCCCAGAAGCCCCATGACTGATAACTGATAACTGACGACTAACGACTGACAACTGTCCGCTAGCCTACCACCTTCGCCATACCGCTACAATGGTCCATCCGATGCGCGTCACCATCGACGCCACGCCCTTACTGCTGCGCAGCGCCGGGATCAAGAATCTTCTTTATCACTGGATCGCCGCGTTGCGCGCGCTCGGAGGACCCGATGAGATTCGCGTCTTCCCGCGCATCGCGTCTATCGGGCCTCTCCATCACGACGGAAGCGTACTGCCGCCGCTCGAGACCTGGCCGCGGCTGGGCGCGGTCTTCCTGGGAAACGTCGCCGGCGAATGGCTCGTGGAGCGCCTCGCGGGGTCCACCGATGTGTTCCATTCGTCGAACCAGGTGCGCCGTCCGCCGCGCGGCGTGGCGCTCACGGCGACGCTGCACGATCTCACGTATCGGCTGATGCCGGAGCTGCACACATCGGCCAACATCCGCGCGGACACGGCCTACTTCGATCGGGCCTTCGGGCGCGCGCGGCGGTTGATCGCGGTGTCGGAGGCCTCGAAGGCCGACGCGGTGCGGCTCGCGGGCCTCGATCCGGAGCGCATCGATGTGATCTACCCGGGCGTCTCCGAGGCATTCTTCGCGACCGGCGACGGCGCGCGGCGTGCGGTCGCGGAACGCTATTCGCTGCGAAAGCCGTTCGCGCTTTATGTCGGGACCATCGAGCCGCGCAAGAACGTCGACGGGCTGCTCGACGCCTGGCAGCGGATTCCCGAGGCGTTGCGGGAGGCGCATGAGCTGGTTGTCGCCGGCCCGTCCGGCTGGATGATGGAAAAGACGCTGGCGCGGCTGCGAGCGACGGCGGGCGTGCGCTATCTAGGCTATGTTCCCGAGACGGATCTGGCGCCGCTGACGGCGGCGGCGGCGGTGTTCGTATTTCCGTCGCTCTATGAAGGATTCGGATTCCCGGTGGCGCAGGCGATGGCGTGCGGTGTTCCGGTGGTCACCTCGAACGTCTCGTGTCTGCCGGAAGTGGCTGGCGCGGGCGGCGTGCTGGTCGACCCCAGGAGTCCGGCTGAGATCGCCAATGCGGTGGCGTCGTTGTTGGAATCGCCGGTGGAGCGCGAGCGGCTGGGCGCCGAGGGGAGGCGTCGCGCGACGGCGGAGTTTCGATGGGAGAGCTTCGCGCGCACGAGCCTGGAGTTCTTCCGGCGCGCGGTGAGCTGAAGCTTTTGTCGCCGGGCGGCCCGATCTTGCGGCGCCGCAACGCGACGCGATAGACTGGAGTTTCGGGGCGTGGCTCAGCCTGGCTAGAGCGCCTG
Source organism: uncultured Solibacteraceae bacterium (assembly GCA_964515555.1). Taxonomy (GTDB): domain Bacteria; phylum Acidobacteriota; class Terriglobia; order Bryobacterales; family Bryobacteraceae; genus CAZEVY01. Next base: position 13,650 of record CAZEVY010000099.1, read on the forward strand.
GTTCGGGACCAGGAGGTCGGAGGTTCAAATCCTCTCGCCCCGACCAACTTTCTTCTGTCCGGACCGGACACATAGGTAACAGTTCGTTCCTAAGACATAGGTGACACTTTTGGGGGGCCAAAAGGGTTGTCCAGCGGCTGCAGGGTCTTTTCCTCCAGATCAATAGAGCCGAGATCGTATGCATTCCGCGACCCGAGCGGCATCCTGGCGACGGTCGCCGCCGGCAACAAAGCCAGCTACTTCCATTCAGCCGCCTGATCGTTGCGCCTCCCGGCCCTGTCGCGTGGCATCATACTGGCGTCATGCCGCGACTTCTCCTCATCCTCCTGTGCTCTGCCGTTGCCGGCCGTGCACAGCCCGACCGGGCCGGGTGGAAATCTCTGTTCGACGGCGAAACCCTCGGCCTGTGGAAGCGGACACCGTTCGCCGGCAGCCCGGCGGTGCGAATCGAGAAAGGAGCCATCCTCCTCACCGCCGGCCGTCCCTTCAACGGCGTCACTTGGTCCGGCGATTTCCCAAAGTCGGACTACGAACTGCGCTTCGAAGGCGCCCGCATTCTCGGCGGAGACTTCTTCGCCAGCGTTACTTTTCCCGCCGGCGGCAACTTTGCCACCTGGATCCTCGGCGGCTGGGGCGGCGACATCGTCGGCATCTCCTCGATTGACGGATGGGATGCCTCAGACAATGAAACCCGCTCGTACTTCAATTTCGAAACCGCCCGCTGGTACTCCTTCCGCCTTCAAGTCACCAGCGATCGCATCCTGTCGTGGATCGACGGCCAGCGTGTGGTCAACGTGGAGATCGGCGGCCGGGCCGTTAGCCTCCGCCCCGGCGACATTAAGCTGTCGGCGCCGTTGGGATTCGCGTCCTACAACACCACCGGCGGCATCCGGAAAATCGAGTATCGCCCGATCCCCGCCCGGCAGCCGTGACTAACCGTCCAGCTTCCAGTTCGGCCGATAGGTGCGCTTCAGCCAGTCGTTAGCCTCCGCCAGGTTGGTCACGCGGCCGGCGACGGGATCGTACTCCAGCCTCTTGCCCGCACGATGCGCCACCAGGCCGAGCAACATCTGCTCCATCATCGATCCCGCATAGTCGAAGTCGCAGTGCGTTTTGCTGCTGGTCCCGTGAGTGACGTTGTTGCGCCGACCTTTGCAAGCCTCGATCCAGTCGGTCTGGAAGACATCCGGACGGGGCAGCGGCTGACCCGCTTTTTCCGCCGCGAGAATCGCATTCACGCTTGCGTTCGGCATGCCGATGGCCGGCGGAATGTTGCCCTCCATCATTTGCACGGTGGGGAACCCGCTCGGCCCCACCTCGGCGCTCGGCATCCTGGTCATACCCGGTGGCAGCGCCGGTGGTCCGCCCGGCCGGCGCCCGCCGCCTCGCTGGGGCGCGCCCTGCGTCGGCTGTCCCGTTCCCATCATGAGCGGCGTCAATTGCTCTCTGCCGCGGCGCTTGTAGTAGGTGAAGTCTCCGTCGTCGTTGTTGGGGATGATCACGCGCGTGGTGAAATCGGCCAGAATGCTGCCCTTGGTTCCCTCGAATATGGCTCCGTTGCCGATCCTCGAGACCTCGATGTACCCCTTCGGCGACTCCGGTTTCAATCCGCCCTGGTACCAGACGAGTGTCACCGGCCCGCGCCACGAGTTGGCCGGGTGCTCGAAAGTGGCCTTCAATTTCACCGGGCAGATATTTGGATCGTACTTGTCGCTCACTTCCCGATCGATGTCGATGGCCGTCGGCGCGCCGGAGTCCACGACGTTCCACACCAGGTCCATCGTATGCGCGCCCATATCGCCCATCTGGCCGACGCCGAAGTCCCGATACATGTTCCAGAACAGGCAGTTCAACCCGCTCGACCCGCCGAAGTACTGAGGACTGTAAGGGTGATACGGCGACGGTCCGATCCACTGTTCGTAATGCAGGTAGGCCGGCGGCTGCCCCTCGGCGGCCGGATAACCCGGCCGCGGCAACTGGCGGCTGTCCCAGCTGTGCACCGTCTGAAGCTCGCCGATCGCTCCATCCAGGATCAGCTCGCGAAGCCTTTCGAAATTCGGAAAGGCATGCCGCTGCGTGCCGTGCTGCGTGGCGACCTTGGATTTTCGCTTCACATAATTCGCCCGCACCGTGCGCGCCTCATCCACGCTGATTCCCAGCGGCTTCTCGCAGAACACATGCATGTCGCGATTCAGCGCCCAGTTGGCGATGAAGGCGTGATGGTGGTCCGCCGTGCAGATGATCACCGCCTCGACATCCTTCTGGTCCATCAGTCGGCGCCAGTCCCAGTAAGGCTTCGCCTTCGGGAAGATTTGCAACGCCTCCTTGACGCGCAGATCGTTGACATCGCAGATCGCCACAACGTTCTCGTTTCTCAGCGTCGCGTAGTGCGCGGTGCCTCGCCCCCATACGCCGATGAGTGCGATGTTCAGCCGGTTGCTCGGCGCGGTCTGTCCGAGCAGCATCCCGCTCCGGAGAATCGTCATTCCCGCCGCCGGCGCGACGGTGGTCTTCAGCAGGTCTCTTCGGTTCACGCTCAGGCCTCCTTGAACATGCCAACATATTATCCAAGCGCCGATCCGGAATGTAGACGACCATGACCGCGAACTCCGGAACGGAAGATTTCAGAGGACAGTGAACTGTAATCCGGTGTCCCTCCAGGCATTGCCTCCCTGCGAGTATTTGGTGTGACAACAGGGTGCTGATTCACTGGTGGACGGAGCGAGGGTGGTCCAGCGAACGTTAAGAGTCTGAACCTCGCTTGGGTCAGGTCGGGCTACTCTGAGACCTTGACCAGCGGAATGCTCCGGAATCAGCAGACAGATGAGAGGGTGGCAGTTCGCGAAACGGCCTCTGATTCCCGCCGCCACACCGCCGTCCCATTCGCGGTGACATACTGAGATCGTAGCCCGATGCGCTCCCACGCTCTTCAGAAACTTGAGCGGCACAACGGAGCCTGGCACGGCCGAACGATCGCAAGGCCACGGAATCTGCGAGCGCCGCGCCCCTGTGCCGCTCTGCTGCTGACGTCGCTGGCCGCCTTCGCGCAAACCGATTTCACGCGCGACGTCCGCCCGATCCTCCAGAAGAAGTGCATCGCCTGCCACGGCCCCGCCCAGCAGATGAACGGCCTGCGGCTCGACGATGGCGAGAGCGCCCTGCGCGGCGGATACTCGGGCGCCGCCATCGTCCCCGGCAAGAGCGCCGACAGCCGGCTGGTCGCGCGCATTTCCAGCGACAAGGAAGGCGTCCGCATGCCGCCGGCCGGCGACCGGCTCACTGCCGCCGAAATCGCGGCGCTGCGCCGCTGGATCGACGAAGGTGCGCGCTGGCCGGCTTCCGCCAAACCCGTCGCCGCGACGCGCAAGAACTCGCACTGGAGTTTTCAGCCCGTGGTGCGCCCGGCGCCGCCCGGGGTGAAGAATCGCGAGTGGATCCGAAACCCGATCGACGCGTTCGTCCTCGCGAGGCTCGAAAAGGAAGGTCTCGCGCCCTCCCCGGAGGCCCCCTCGGCGACGCTCGTCCGCCGAGCCAGCCTCGACATCACCGGACTGCCGCCCTCGCCCCAGGACATCGAGAGCTATCTCGCCGATCGCCGCCCCGGCGCCTGGGAGCGGCTCGTCGACCGCCTGCTCGCCTCGCCGCACTACGGCGAGAAATGGGCGCGCCACTGGCTGGACCTCGCCCATTACGCCGATAGCGACGGCTACGAGAAGGACCTCGCGCGTCCCGACGCCTGGCGCTGGCGCCACTGGGTCATCGACGCCCTGAATCGCGATCTGCCCTACGACCGCTTCACCATCGAGCAGATCGCCGGCGATCTGCTCCCCGGCGCCACCGCCGATCAGCGCACCGCCACCGGCTTCTTCCGCAACACGCTGAAGAACCGCGAGGCCGGAACCGACCGCCGCGAGGCGCGCTTCGAGGAGCTCGTCAATCGCGTCAACACGCTCGCGACCACCTGGCTGGGCCTCACCGCCGGCTGTGCCCAGTGCCACGACCACAAGTACGATCCCATTACGCAGCGCGACTATTATCAGCTCTTCGCCTTCTTCCACTCGGCCGAAGAGCAGACCATCGAGGCGCCGCTGCCCGGCGAGGTCGGCCCGTATCTGCGCGCCCTGCCCGAGTATCGCCAGCGCCGCGCGAAGCTGCTCGCCGACTACGACATCGCGGCGCTCCAGGCCGAATGGGAGGATCTGCTGCGCGCCGCCATCCGCGAACCCGGCAGGAGCCCGGAGTGGGACTTTCAGCTCACCTCCATGCAAGCCATGTTCGACGGCGCCGTCCGCGTGTTACTGAAGGACCCGGCGCGGCGCACCCCGCCTGAGCGCGACCGGCTGACCGATTACTTCGTCGAGCGGCCGGGCCCGAATCTCAATCGGAATCAGGCCAGGCTCGCGCGACTCAAGGAGCTTCGCGCGAAACTGCTGGATCTCGCCCAGGCCACGCCCGGCATCAGCCAGGCCATGGTAATCGAGCACGACGAAGAGGCCGCTCCGGCGCACATTCACATCAAGGGCGACTGGCGGCAGCACGGCATCCCGGTCGAGGCGGCCACGCCGGGATTTCTGCCGGACGCGGGCGCCAAGTCCGATCGCATGGCGCTGGCGCGCTGGATCGTCTCGCCCGGGAATCCGCTCACAGCCCGCGTGGCCGTGAATCGCGTGTGGCAGGAGCTGTTCGGACGCGGCCTGGTGCGCACCGCCGACGATTTCGGCGCGCAGGGCGAAAAGCCCAGCCATCCCGAACTGCTCGACTGGCTGGCGGCGGAGTTCGCCGGCGGCGGCTGGAGCATGAAGGAGCTGATCCGGACCATCGTGACGTCGTCGGCCTACCGGCAGTCGTCCGACATCCGCCGGGACACCGAAACAAGCGACCCCGAGAATGTTTTGCTCGCGCGACAGGCCCGCCTGCGTCTTCCCGCCGAGCTGGTGCGCGATTCCGCCCTGGCCGTCAGCGGACTCCTCAGCACGTCGATCGGCGGCAGAAGCATCCAGCCGCCGCTGCCGCAGGGCGTCGCCGAGCTGGGCTATGCGCAAAGCGTGAAGTGGAACGAGACCGAGGGACGCGACCGTTACCGCCGCGGCCTCTACATCCACTTTCAGCGGACGACTCCGTATCCCATGCTGATGACCTTCGACGCACCCGAGTCCCAGGTGAGCTGCGCCCGGCGGCCGCGATCGAACACTCCCCTGCAATCGCTCAACCTCCTGAACGATTCGGTCTTCTTCGAAGCCGCGCAGGCGCTGGCGTGGCGGATCGAGCGCGAATGCCCGGGCGCCGCGGGCGACCGCATCGCCTGCGCCTGGCGGATGACCCTGGCGCGCGCGCCGGCCGATTCGGAGCGCGAGAGAATGGCGAAGTACCTCGACGAGCAATCGCAGATTTCGCGGCGAGAGAGCGGCGATGCCATCGCCGCCTGGACCGGAGTCGCGCGCGTGCTGCTCAACCTGGACGAGTTCATCACGCGGGAGTAACGGCATGACCCACGGCGAGTTCCTCCGAATACAGTCGCGGCGGGCGTTTCTCAAGCACGCCGGCATGGGCGTCGGACTCCTCGGACTCGCCGACCTTCTCGCCGCCGACGGGCTGACCGCGGCGCGCACCGATCCGCTCGCGCCCCGCGCTCCGCATTTCCCGGGCAAGGCGAAGAGCGTCATCTTCCTGTTCATGGAGGGCGCGCCCAGCCAGATGGACCTGGTCGACCCCAAGCCCGCGCTCGCGAAGTGGCACGGCCAGCCCGCCCCCGCCTCCATCACCAGCAAGCTTCAGCTCGCCTTTACCAAGCCGAACGCAGCCATCCTCGCCAGTCCGCGGACCTTCACGCGCCACGGCGCCAGCGGCATCGAATTCTCCGACTTCATCCCGCATATCGCCTCCCGCGCCGACGATATCTGCCTGGTCCGCTCCATGCACACCGAGGCCTTCAATCACCATCCGGGACAACTACTGCTGATGACCGGGTCGACCCAGTTCGGGCGGCCCACGCTCGGCGCCTGGACGGTCTACGGACTCGGTAGCGAGTCGCGCAATCTGCCGGGATCGGTGGTGCTGACCTCGGGCGTCGGCACCAGCGGCGGCGCGACCAATTTCGCCAGCGGCTTCATGCCGTCCGTCTACCAGGGCACCCTGTTCCGCAACCAGGGCGAGCCGATTCTGTATTTGCAGAACCCCAAGGGCGTCAGCATGGAGACGCAGCGCAAAGGACTGGACGCGCTGCGCGATCTCAACGGCGAGCGCTACGCCGCCACCGGCGACGCGGAGATCGCCTCGCGCATCGCCTCCTACGAACTGGCCTTCCGCATGCAGATGTCGGCCCCGGAGCTGCTCGACTTCTCCAAGGAGTCGAAGGCCACGCTCGACCTCTACGGCGTCGAGAATCCGGTGACGCGGCCGTACGCGATCAAGTGCCTGCTGGCGCGGCGGATGGTCGAGCGCGGCGTGCGCTACGTCATGCTGCTGCACGCCTCCTGGGACGACCACACCAATCTCAACCGCAAGCTGAAGCGCAACT
>CAZEVY010000100.1:0-11647 GCA_964515555.1 uncultured Solibacteraceae bacterium
GCCGCGAAGATCACGCTCACCAATACGGACACCAACGTGCGGCTCTCGGCCGAGAGCTCCAGCGTCGGCATCTACTACATTGGCAGCCTGCCGCCGGCGCGATACACCATCGTCGCCGAGGCGCGCGGCTTCAAGAAATGGTCGGCGTCGCTCAACCTCCAGGTCGGCGAGACCGCGGTGATCAACCCGACGCTCGATGTCGGCAGCGTCGACACCGTGGTTGAGGTGCAGGACGTCACCCCCATCATCACCACCGAGGGCATGGCCATCAGCGACGTCAAGGACGCGCTGCGCATCGAGCAGCTTCCCCTCAACGGGCGCTTCGTCTCGAATCTGTTCAACCTGACGCCCGGAGTCGAGGGCGGCGGCAACGCCCGCGTCAACGGCCTGAAGCTCGGCTCGCTCGAAATCCTGCTCGACGGCGCCTCGCTGGTGGACCGCTTCGGCGGCGGCATCATGCGCTGGCAGCCGGGACTGGATACCATCGCCGAGTTCCGCATCGAGACCAACGGGTCGGGCGCCCAGTTCGCGCGTCCCGCCACCGTCGAAATGGTCACCAAGAGCGGCACCAACCAGGTCCACGGCGCACTGTTTGCGACCCATCGCAACAACGCCGGCGGACTGCGCGCGCGCCAGCGTCAGGACGGCAACACGTCGGCCAAGCTGATCCGCAACGAGTACGGCTTCTCGGTCGGCGGCCCGGTGCTGTTTCCGAAAGTCTACGACGGCCGCAACAAGACCTTCTGGTTTTTCGCCTACGAGGGCTACCGCGAGCGGTCGCTGGTGTTTTCGCAAGGATCGGTGCCGACGCCCCAGATTTGGGCCGGCGATTTCAGCGGTATCCGCGACGCCAGCAACCGCCAGACGCTGATCTACGATCCGCTGACCACCAACGCGCAGGGTCTGCGTACGCCGTTCGCCAATAGTCTCATTCCGGGCAACCGCCTTCACCCGATTTACAAGACCATGGAATCGGTCACCCACCTGCCGACCCGCGAGGCGAATCCGTTCGTCGGGTCCAACATGGACGAGTTCTACCCGAACATCACCAACGCCTACAGCCACTCGACCAAGATCGACCACCAGTTCACCGACAACGACCGCATCTCGGGCCGTTTTACGCGCTCGCTGCGCGATAACAAGCTGTTCGGCGGGCGCTTCGGCAACCCGCGCAAGGAGCTCACCAACGGCTTCGGCACCGGGCGCGGCAACGTGCCCATCACCGGCCTTTCCGTCCGCGAGAACCACATCTTCAAACCCAACCTGTTCCACGACCTGCTGGTGGTCTCGCAGCGTTCCGCCAACTCCTCCGGTACACTGGCGGACTTCACCGAGTGGGCCACGCAGCTCGGATTTCCGAATCCGTTCGGTGCGCTCGGCTGGCCGACCATCGGCGCCGGCACCTTCGGCTGGGATTCCGACAACCGCAAGGACGAGCGGCTGACCGCGCACAACATCGAGAGCGGCACCACCTGGATCAAGGGCCGCCACTCGATCAAGTTCGGCGGCAAGGTGCGCTACGAGTACAACAACATCCGCGAGCTCCAGCAGGCGCAGGGCTCGCACAGCTTCGGTGGCAACTGGACGGCGCTCTACGATCCGGTCGCCGACAACGCGGTCTCCTTCACAGGCAATGGCATCGCGTCTCTGGCGCTGGGCCTGCCGACGTCGCTCTCGGACCAGTTCAACCGCGGCTACTTCTACTTCGAGCAGCAGGAAGTGGGCGCCTACTTCAACGACAGTTGGAAGGTGTCGCAACGCCTGACCGTCGATCTCGGACTGCGCTGGGACAAGTGGACCGTATATAAGGAGAAGTACAACCGCCTGGTCAACGTCGACCTGGCGAACTTCGTCGGCAGGTTCGAAGTCATCACTCCGAAGAACGTCCGCATGGAAGACCTGCCGGGAATTCCGCCCTCGGTGCTGGCCTCCTGGCGCGCGCGCGGGCTGACCTGGAAGACGGCGCAGGAAGCCGGTTTCCCGCAAGGCCTGATACCGGCCGACAATAACAACTTCGGCCCGCGCATCGGCGCGGCGTTCCGGCTGACGAACAAGACCATCCTGCGCGGCGGCTACGGCGAGTACTTCTGGACGATGCCCCTTTCGCAGATCCTGCAAGCCTCGCGTTCCAATCCTCCGCTCAACCTGCGGTTCACGAATCCGCTGAGCGCGGGTCCCACGGGGGCGCAAGCCAGCTTCGGATTCCGCACTGTTCCGACCGCCGATTACTTCGTCGGCCGGGCAACAGTGAACACCGAGGGAGTGGTTACACTGCCGGCCTCGGCGCAGAGCACCACGCCCTGGGACGCCCAGAGCTGGAAAGACGGCCGCGCGCAGGCCTGGAACTTTACCATCGAGCGCGAGCTGGTCTCAAACACCGCGTTGCGGTTGAGCTACGTCGGCAACCACGGGCGTGACCTGGAGCAGAAGTTCTCGCTCAACAACCAGGAACCGGAGTTTAACTACGTGGCTCGCACGGGACAGAATCCTCCCGGCAACCGCGATCTCATCCGGCAGAATCCGAACTGGGCTTTCGCGACGGGGGCCGCCAATCATACCGGCTACTCGAACACGCACTCGCTCCAAGCCGAGGTCGAAAAGCGCTACGCCAACGGCCTGGCGTTCCAGTGGTTCTATGTCTTCACGCGCTCACTGACGACCACCGACGCCGGCGGCTTCACCAGCGGCAACGGCGGCATCAACGCCGTCGACGGGCAGTACGCCGTGCCGGAGAACATCCAGTTGCTCGGCGGCGGTAATCTCAGCTACGACGAGCGGCTGCGGCTCGGCTACTACAACTCGACGAACATTCCTGCGCAGCGCGTGCGCTGGAACTTCATCTACGATCTGCCGTTCGGACGCGGCAAGAAGTTCGGCGGCGACTCCGGCCGCGCGCTCAACTACGTGATCGGCGGCTGGCAGGTCGCCGGCATCGGCGACTGGGCCAGCGGAAGCTGGCAGAGCGTCACGAGCGGCGCCTACCTGTTCGGCGATCCGACGCTTTCGGCCGATCAGCGGCTGACGATGACGTTCAACAATCGTCCGCAGCGGCTGTGGTTCCGCGGCGATTTCGACCCGACGCTGGCGTCCAACGTCGATCAGACGGCGCTGCAGGCGCTGGTGCCGACCAACGCCAATCGCGGACAGCGCGTGCTGCGCCCGCTGGGGGCGGCCTTCGACAACCGGCTGCCGCAGACGCTCGCCAACGGGACCGTGCGGCTCTCGCCGATTACGGGCACGGTTTCCTGGAACGCTCGCGCGTTCTATCGCGGCCCCGGGTCGTGGAACCAGGACGCGTCGATCTTCAAGAACATCCCGATCACCGAGTCGGTGAACGCGCGCTTCACGGCGGACTTCTTCAACATGTTGAACCATCCGCTGGACGGCAGCCCGAACCCGACCACGGGATTGCAGGATCTGAGCGTGCAGGCCAACCAGCCGCGCGTGATTCAGTTCTCGCTGCGCCTGGAGTTCTGAAACATCACACCCGCACCAGGACCTCATCGAGGTCCTTCTTGCGGATGACCGGAACTGTCGCGTCCGCCGCCGGGTAGCCGGCGGGGATCAACAGGTACGGCCGCTCGTTCGCCGGGCGGCCGAGAATCTTTCCGAGGAATCCCATGGGGCTGGGCGTGTGGACCAGCGTCGCGAGTCCCGCCATATGCAAAGCGACCAGCAGGAATCCGACGGCGATGCCGACCGATTCCTGCACGTAGTAGTGCTTTACCTTGCGGCCGCCGTCGAGCCCGTAGTCGACGCGGAAGACGGCGATGAGATATGGCGCGTCCTCGAGGAAGGGCTTCTCCCAGTTGGTGTCGAAGGGCTCCAGCGCGTCGAGCCACTCCTCCGGGAAGCGCCGCTCGTAGTTTTCCTTTTCCTCGGCCTCGGCGGCGATTCGGATTTCGCGCTTGACGGCCGGGTCCGAGACGACGACGAATCGCCACGGCTGCTGGTTCGCACCCGAGGGCGCGAGCGAGGCCGCGCGTACCGCGGATTCGATCAGGTCGAAGGAAAAAGGTTCCGTGGAGAATCGGCGCACGCTGCGCCGCGCGCGAATGCGGTCGAGGAACTCGGCGGCGCGGCGGCGCTGCTCGGTTTCGTCGAGGCGGTGGAATTCGAGGGGTGCGTGCGGGTGTTGCACTTCACACCCGCAGTTCGAAGCCGGCGGCGCGGACGCCGGCGATCATGCGGTCGCGGATGGCGCCCGCTTCTTCCGACGAGAGCGTCCGGTCCGGCGCGCCGACCGTGACGCGGAACGAGACGCTCTTCTGGCCGGCGGCGAGCGGCGGACCCGAATACACGCGCACGAACTCGACCGACTCGACGCCCTCGTGTCCCACCAGCAGCCGGCGCAGATCGGCGACCAGGGCGCGCTCGCCGGCGACGACGGAGAGATCGAAGGCGCTCGACGGGAACCGCTTGAGCGGCTCGTGTTTCACCGGCGCGGGGCCGAGCTCGAAAATCGCACGCAGGTCGAGATCGATCACCGCGGCGCGGCCTTCGACGACATCGGGATGCAGCTCCATCAGGCGGCCCACGGCGCTGCCGCGCCATACGAGATCGCAGGCCCGCGAGGGATGTTCAAAGCTTCGCGCCGCGGCGGGCGCGGCATCGACGCCGGGCATCAGGTTTTCGGCGAGGCGCTTCGATTCGAGAAGCTCCGCGGCGCCGTCGCCGTGCCGCGACCAGACGACCGCGGCGAGATGCGGGACCTCGTCGGGTAATCCTTCGGCGCGGCGGTGAATCTCCTGACCGATCTCGAAGAGCCGGAACGAATCGAAGTGGCGCGCGTTGTCGGCGATGTTGCGCGCGATGCGCGGCAGCAGGCTGGGGCGCAGCAACTCCTGTCCGGCGGCGATGGGGTTCAGCACGCGCAGCGGCTCGCGATGTTCCACGTGGAACATCTTCTCCATGTCTTCGCTGAGAAACGAGTAATTGTATACCTCGGTGAATCCCCGCGACACGCAGAAATCGCGCAAACGCCGGTGAAATAAGCGCTCTTCGCTCGCCGGAGGGACCGTGACCGGAAGTGCGGGCGGAAGGGGAGTGATGGAGCCGTAGCCGACCATGCGGCCGACTTCTTCGACGAGATCGTCCTTGATCGAGATGTCCTTGGTGGCGCGCCAGCCTGGGACCGTGACCGCGAAAACTCGCGGCGACGTCTCGCGCACGCCGAACTCGAGCGATTCGAGAATCGCGCGCACTTCGGCGGGTTCGATGGCGCGGCCCAGGCGGCGCGCGACCCATTCGGCGGAGAGATCGATCTCCGGCGGCGCGACGCGCGGCGCCGCCACGTCGGCGAGTCCGCCGACCAGCCGGATTCCGGGCGAGACGCGTTCCAGCAACTCGACGGCGCGGGCGAGTCCGCGCACGGTGTTGGCGGGGTCCTGGGCCTTTTCGAAGCGCATGGAGGCGTCGGTGCGCAGCCGAAGGCGCGTCGAGCTGCGGCGGATCGAGCCGGCGTGAAAATTCGCGCTCTCGAGCACGACGCGCGTGGTCTTCGCCGTGATGCCGGTCGGCAATCCGCCGATGACGCCGGCGATGGCGATGACGCCGCTCGCGTCGGCGATTACGAGATGCGAAGGGTCGAGATGGTAGGGCTCCTCGTTGAGCGCGACGAGCCTTTCGCCGGGGAGCGCACGCCGGACGAGTATGTCGCCGCGCAGCGTGTCGCGGTCGAAGGCGTGCATGGGCTGCGCCAGCTCGGCCATGACGAAGTTGGTCACGTCGACCACGTTGTTGATGGGGTTCAAGCCGACGGACTGGAGCCGGAACTGGAGCCACAGCGGCGAGGGGGCGACGGTGACGTTCTCGAAGACGAGCGCGCTGTAGCGTGGGCACAGCGCGAGGTCGTCGATGGAGACGCCGATGGCGGCGGGGCCGGCGGGGATGCGGCCCAGCGAAACGGGGTCGCGCAGCTTCACGCCGGCGATAGCCGCGACTTCGCGGGCCATGCCGTGGTGTCCCCATAGGTCGGGGCGATGGGTGATGGACTTGTTGTCGATCTCGATGATGTGATCGACGGCGCAGCCGGGGAGCGGATCGCCGGGGGCGGCGTCGAACTCGACGATGCCGGTGTGGTCGCGACCGATACCGAGTTCCTGGGCGCTGGCGAGCATGCCGTCGCTTTCCACGCCGGCGATGGTGGCGGTTCCGACGGGTGTGTAGGCCGCGATCATCCCGGGACGGCAATTCGGCGCGCCGCAGACGACGGTCCGAACGCCGTACCGGCCGGTGTCGACGACGGCCTTGCGATTGTGCGAATCGCCCATGGGCTCGACGGAGACGACGCGCGCGGCGCAGACCGGCTCCAGGTGGCCGCCGAAGCGCTCGACGCCTTCGCACTCGGCGGTTTTCATGGTGATGAGCGCGGCGAGCGCCTTCGGGTCGTCGCCGGCGGCGGCCATCTCGCGGAGCCATCGGTAGGAGAACTTCATAAATGCCGCTCTCAGAATTGCTGCAAGAACCGGAGATCGCCGCTGTTCAGCAGGCGGATGTCGTCGATGGCGTAGCGCATCATCGCCAGGCGCGTGAGGCCCAGGCCGAAGGCGAAGCCGTTCCACTCCTCGGGGTCAATGCCGCTCATGCGGAGCACGTTGGGATGCACGAGGCCGCAGGGCAGCAGCTCGACCCAGCCGCTCTGCTTGCACACCGCGCAGCCGGGTCCGCCGCAGAGAAGGCACTGAATATCGAGCTCGAAGCCGGGCTCGACGAAGGGAAAATATCCGGGGCGCAGGCGGACGGTGACGTCGCGGCGGAAGATGGCGCCCAGCAGCGTCTTCATGAAATAGATGAGATGCGCGACCGAGACGCCGCGATCGACCATCATGCCCTCGACCTGGTAGAAAGTGTGCTCGTGGCTGGCGTCCACCTCCTCATTGCGGAAGACGCGGCCCGGGGCGATCATGCGCAGCGGCGGGCCGAGACGCTCCATGCCGCGCACCTGGACCGGAGAAGTGTGGGTGCGCAGGACGTGGCCGCCCTCGATGAAAAAGGTGTCCATGACGTCGCGCGCCGGGTGGTCGGAGGCGATGTTGAGGGCGTCGAAGTTGTGGTATTCGGTCTCGACTTCGGGGCCGGAGAGAATGGCGAAGCCGAGCGAGGTGAAGAGGTCCTCGATCTCGCGCTGGACCTGCGTGACCGGGTGGAGACTGCCGGGGCGGACGCCGGGCGCGGGAACGGTAAGGTCGAGCCACTCGGCGGCGAGGCGCGAGTCGCGCGCGGCGAGGTCGAAGGCGGTCTTGCGGGCTTCGAAGGCGGCTTCGAGGGACTGCTTGGCGTCGTTGAGCGCTTTGCCGGCGCGGGCGCGGTCATCGGGCGGGAGCTTGCCGAGGGCTTTCGAGATGTCGGCGAGGGCGCCCTTGCGGCCAAGGATCTCGACGCGGACGGCTTCGAGGGCGGCGGAGTCGGCGGCGTCGCGGATGCGTTCGAGGGCTGAGGCGGAGAGGTCCGAGAGGGTCGATTCCATTACGGGCGGGACGCGGGAAACCCCATATGGGTAGAGGATAGCACGGGGGAGGGAGAAAGAATTATGGCCGCAGATGAACGCAGATGAACGCAGATAAGGCGGACAGGGAAGACAGGGAGGATAAGGGCACGATGAGACGGGAGGCGCGGAGGTCAACCCGGCAGTTAGCATTCCTCCAAACTGTCTTATCTGCGTTCATCTGCGGCCATAAATGAGCTACCGCGGTCAGTGCGGCCATAAATGAGCCACCGCGGTCAGCCCGGCAGTCCCGCGAGGCCGCGCACGAGGATCCAGGTTTTCTCGGCGGCGCTCAGGCGGGCGCGGCGCTCGAGGACGCGGCAGCCGGAGCGCTCGATGCGGTCGAGCAGGCCGCGATAGATGCGGATCAGCGCGGCGAGCGCGCGGCGGCCGGAGGGATCGACCATGCCGGCCAATGGCGCCGAAGCGTCGTAGAGGGCGCGCGCGCGACCGGCCTCGAAGGAGACCAGCTTGCGCAGTGCGGGCGAGGTTTCGCGCGAGCGAAGATCGGCGGGGGCGACGCCGAAGCGCTCCCGATGCTCGCGCGGGAGATAGATGCGTCCCCGGGCGGCGTCCTCGCCCACGTCGCGGAGAACGTTGGTGATCTGGAACGCCACGCCGCATTTTTCGGCGAGCGGGAGCGCGGCCGGGTCGCGGAAGCCGAGAATGTGGACCAGCGCGAGGCCGGCGACGGAGGCCACCTGGTAGCAGTAGCGCTCGAGCTCGTCCTCCGTGGCGACGTCGCGCGGCTCCAGGTCGGAGGAAACGCCCTCTATCATTTCAAAGAAATAGCGGTGTGGAATCCGGTATTTCGCCGCGGTTTCCTGAAATGCCGGCCAAATGGGATCGTCCGCGGCGGTCCCGGCCAGCGTCCGCTCGAGCTGTTCGCGCCAGGCGGCGAGAAGCTCGCGGCGGCGGGAGGGCGCGCCCAGGGATTCGTCGTCGCTCAGGTCGTCGCATCGGCGCATGAAGGCGTAGACGGCCGAGATGGCGCCGCGGCGGGGGCGGTCCAGCAACAGGAAGGCGTAATAGAAGTTCCGCGCGCGGCCGCGGGTAATCCGCCGGCAATGCCGGTAGGACGCCGCCAGCTCCGTCACGGCGTTCTCCGGCGGAGCAAACGCGGGAGCGTGCGAGCGAGCATGGCGAATCGATCCCAGCGCGTGACCACGGGCCGCCGGAACAGGACGTTGCAGCGCTGCGCCTCGATGCGCTCCAGGATCTTGAGGCCGCCGCGGCTGAACAGCTCGATGTCGAGCGCCAGGCGCGGGCGCACCATGCCCGCCAGCGGCAGGCCTTCGGCGAAGTACCGGCGCGCGACGCCGATGAGGTCCTGCATGAGAGCGCGGAAGGCGTGGTTGAACTCACGGCGTTCGAGTCGCTCGAGCGAGTAACCGTGCTTGCGGATGGACTCGAGCGGAATGTAGACGCGCCCCTTGTCGAGGTCGCGGCGGACGTCCTGCCAGAAGTTGGCCAGCTGCAGGCCGGTGCAGGTGGCGTCGCTGAGCTTCAGGCGCTCTTCATCGCGATAGCCGCACAGGAGCAGCACGAGACGGCCGACGGGGTTGGCCGAGTAGCGGCAGTAGCCGACGAGATCGGCGAGGGTCTCGTAGCGGGTGACGGTCTGATCCTGCTCGAAGGCGCTGATCAGATCGGCGAAGGGGGCGATGGGGAGCTGGTGGCGGCGCACGGTGTCCTCGAGCGCGACGAAGACGGGATGCCGGGCGCGCCCGTCGAACATTTCCAGAAGCTGCTCATGCCACCAGTCGAGCAGGCGGAGGCTCTCGGCGGGGTCGCCGATCTCGTCGCCGAGGTCGTCGGCCCAGCGGCAGAAGGAGTAGACGTTGTAGAAGTCCTGATGGAGATCGCGTGGGAGCAGGAAGCTGACGATGCGGAAGTTCTCGTAGTGCGAGGTCGCGAGCCAGCGCGTGTAGCGGGCGGCCTCGGCGGGGCTGTAGCCGCGGGCCATGGCCTGGGGATCGGCGACGAAATCGCGGGGCGCGAGTAAAGGAGGCGCGACCATGTAGCCTGTCGCGGCGATCGCCTTTACGGGAGGATCGCCGTCTTCATGTGCCCGTTGTGGCTCATCAGGTGCCGCATGACTTCGAGGAGATTCGCCAGGGGTTCCTCGCGGTTGACGAAGTCGGCGGCGGCGATCTCGCCGCGCGAGACGGATTCGAGCGCCTTGCGGATATAGGTGGGCGTGTGATGGAAGCTGGCCTTGCAACTGATCTCGGAGTAGTGCAGCAGGGCCGGATCGAGCGCGACGCGGGTGTCGTTGGGGCAGCCGCCGAAGAAATTGACGGTGCCGCCGCGGCGCACCAGGCGCACGGCCATCTCCCAGACGTCGGGCGAGCCCACGGCTTCGACGGCGATGTCGGCGCCGAGGCCGCCGGTGAGCTTCTTCACCGTGCCGACGGGATCGCAGGAGTCGTCGGAGAGCAACTGGTCGTCGGCGCCCATGTGGGCGGCGCGATCGAGCTGCGAGGCGCGCCTTCCGAGCGCGATGACGCGGGCGCCGTAGACTTTGGCGAGGCGCACGAACATGAGGCCGATGGGCCCCAGGCCGACGACGGCGACGGTGTCGCCGCGACGGACGCCGGATTCCTCCAGGCCGCGCATGACGCACGCCAGCGGCTCGATGAGCGCCGCGTCGCGATAGCCGACGTGCGCGGGCAGGGCGTAGGTGTTGCTCTCGACGATGCGCGCCGGGATGCGGATGTATTCGGCGTAAGCGCCGTTGTTGAACAGCAGGTCCTCGCAGAGATTCTCCATGCCACGCCCGCAGTAATAGCAGGCGTTGCAGGGCGCGGAGTTGGCGGCGACCACGCGGTCGCCGGGACGGAACCGGGAGACCTCGCCGCCGGCGGCGACGACATCGCCGGCCAGCTCGTGGCCGAACAGCGCCGGCGGGACGATCATGCGCGCGTGGTAGCCGCGCCGGAACACCTTTACGTCGGTGCCGCAGGTCAGCGCGGCCCGCACGCGTACCAAAAGGTCGCCGCTCTCGATGGAGGGGACGGGCACCGGCTCTACCTTCAAGTCTTCCTTGCCGTAGAGCACGGCCGCCAGCATCTGTGGTTTCACTATGGCCACCTCTGTGGTTGAACAATAATTTTCAACGATTTACCATCCGGATGCAACGCCAGATCGATTCCACGGCCAATCTCTTCGAGCGGGAGCCGGTGGGTGACGATCTCCTCCACCGGCAGTCCGCCCTCGAAAACCAGCCGCGCGGACTCCCTCTGTAGATCGACCGAAGCGCTGTAAGACCCCAGCAGAATCCGCTCGCCGGCGCAGATTTCGGCGCCGGGAAGCTCGATGCGCTCGCGCGCGGAGGTCTGCGCGAACAGGAGGATGCGGGCGCCCGGGCGGGTCGCCGCAATAGCCTCCTCGACGACGCCCGGCGCCGAGACGGCGACAATCGCCAGGTCGGCGCCACGGCCGCCGGTTGCGGCGCGCAGGTCGGGGGCGAGGGGGCCGCTTCGGGGATCGAAAACCATTTCCGCGCCGAAATGTTCGCCGAGTCTTCGCCGGGACTCCATGGGATCGCTGACGGCGACACGCACGCCGCGCCGCGCCAGCAACATCGTGAACAGCAGCCCGATGGGACCCTGTCCGGCGACCAGCGCCACATCGCCGGGATCGGGTGCGGCGAGATCGAGGGCCTTGAGGCAGGTGTTCACGGGCTCGACGAAGGCGGCGCGTTCGTAGGAACAGCCGTCGGGAACGCGCTCGACGCCGGCCTCGACGATCCAGGGCATGACGCGGACATACTCGGCGAAGCCGCCGCCGGCGGGCTCGTACCCGGCCGTCACGCCGACCTTCTTGTAGGTCGCGCACTGGGCGTAGAGGCGGCGCGCGCAGTAAAAACATTTCCGGCAGGGAATGTGGTGGAAGACGGCGACGCGATCGCCGGGGTGAAGATGTCCGACGCCCTCGCCGACGGCGGCGACGTCGCCCGCGGTTTCGTGACCGTAGACGCGGGGCGGCGGGAGCAGGTCGTCGTGGATCTTCTTGAGATCGGTGTGGCAGATTCCGCAGGCGCGCACGCGGACGAGGATTTCGCCGGGTCCGATTTGGGGCACCGGCACCTCGCGGACGGCGACGCGGCCGGCGCCCTCATAGACGGCGGCCCGCATGATGGCGGGGACGGGCGCCGCG
>CAZEVY010000100.1:11747-19824 GCA_964515555.1 uncultured Solibacteraceae bacterium
AGGGTTCGCGAGGCGAGGCGGCAACGCGCGTCGAGCCGGATGAGCTCCGGAATCGCGGCGGGCCGGAGCAGGGCGGCACGCAGGACGCGGCCGCGGTGGAAGCGGCCGCCGGCGTCGCGCAGAGTGTTGAAGTCGAGACGAAATCCTTCGACGGCGGTGTCGGTCACGGCGCGAATGCAGTAGAACGGCAGGCCGCGGCGATGCGCCTCGCGGGCGACGGCCGCGGCTTCCATCTCGACGGCCGAGGCGCCGGTCGACTCGCGCAGAAGGCGTTTTTCGGCGACGGTTCCGACGAAGCGGTCGGCGGAGAGCACGATGCCGGAGGCGGCGGGCGGGGCTTGCGGAAGGGCGCGGCACGGCCAGGCTTCGTCGCCGCGCACCTCGGTGGCGACGACGACGCCGCCGGGCGCGAGCGCCGGGTCGAGCGCGCCGCAGTAGCCGATGCTGGCGATGGCTTCGATGTTTCCTCCTTCCATACCGATCTTCACGGCTTCAGCCGCGAGCCGGGGTCCGGGACCGTTGGCGACCGTGACGAAGGGCTTACCGCCCATCGCGGTGCGCCCGCGCAGTTCCGAGAACTCGCGCTCCTCGGCGGCGACCAACAAAACGGCCACGACTCAGCAGTACCCATTCGACCGGAACCAATCGACCGCGCGGCGCAACGCGGCGTCGGCCGGACCGGGCGCGAAGCCGAGCTCGCGGCGCGCCTTGGAGCCGTCGACCCACATTTTCTGCCGCGACATGCGAACCGCATCGAGCGGCACGCGCGGCTCGCCGCCCGCGACGCGCGCCCAGGCCGTCGACGCCGCGCCGGCGGCGAGGGCGACCGCGTGCGGCAATCGCACCCGCGGCGCCGGGATGCCGGTCATCGTTTCCAATTTCACGAAAATCTCCCGCAGCGCCAGGTTTTCGCCGGCGAGGATATAACGCTCGCCGGGGCGGCCGCGCTCGCAGGCGGCGATGTGACCGAGCGCCGTTTCGCCGGCGTCGACGAGGTTGAGTCCGGTGTCGACGTAGGCGGGCATTTTTCTCTTGAGGAAGTCGACGATGACCTTGCCGGTGGGCGTCGGTTTCCAGTCGTGGTCGCCAACGGGGGCGGTGGGGTTGACGACGACGACGGGAAGGCCGCGGGCGGCGGAGGCGAGGGCCTCGCGCTCGGCCAGGAATTTCGACTTCTTGTATGCGCCGGTCATGGCTTCGATGCTCACCGGAGTGGTCTCGTCGCCCAGTCCGCCGGGAGGAAATCCGATGCAGCCGACGGTGCTGGTGTAGACCACGCGCTCGACGCCGGCGCCGGCCGCGGCCGCCAGGATGTTTTTCGTGCCTTCCACATTCGTCCGGTACAACTCAGCGGGGTCGCGCGCCCACAGCCGGTAGTCGGCGGCGACGTGATAAACGACGGCGCAGCCTTCGACCGCACACGCGACCGACGGCGCGTCGCGCAAATCCCCGGGTACAGCCTCGACGCCGTCGAGCTCCCGCAAGCGGCCCGGCGGCCTCACCATCGCCCGCACGCGCTCGCCCCGATCGGCCAGCCGGCGCGCGACGTGCCAGCCGAGGAAGCCGGTCGCGCCGGTGACCAGGACGGGTCTCACGCGCGCTCAGCGCAGCGCCCAGCCGAGCATGCGGAAGCCGTCGCTCAGCTTCGAGTTAATCCCCAACGCCGCCGACGGCTCGAAGCCGCAGTGCACCATGCAGTGCTCGCACCGCGGGTCGTTTCCATGCCCGTAGCTCGACCACGGGGTCTTCGTCATCAGATCCTCGAAAGTCCGGTAGTGCCCGTCGGTGATCAGATAGCAGGGCCCTTTCCAGCCCTTGGTGTTGTAGGTCGGATTTCCCCAGGCGGTGCAGGGCAGCTCGCGGCCGCCTTTCAAAAAATCGAGATAAACCGGCGTGCTATTCAGCGGATATTTTGCGGCGATGCTGTCGATATCCGCGAATTTCTCGCGCACGTCGTCGCGAGTGAGGAAGATCTCGCGGACGTTCACCGCCGAGTATCCGTAGGCCGGCGACAGCATGTGCCCGTCGACGCCGAGGGGCTTCAGATACTCGAACAGGGCCTCGACCTCGGCCATGTCGGTTTCCTTGTACACGGTGGTGTTGGTGCACACCTTGAAGCCGGCCGCCTTCGCCACGCGGATTCCCTCGACGGCCTCGCGGAAGACGCCCTCGCGCTCGACGCACAGGTCGTGGGTCTTCTCCAGGCCGTCCAGGTGGACGTTGAAGAAGAGGCGCGGATCGGGGCGGAACTCGGCGAGGCGCTTGCGGATGAACATGCCGTTGGTGCACAGGTAGATGTGCTTGCCGCGCGCCAGGATGGCGGCGACCAGGCGGTCGAGCTCCGGGTAAATCATCGGCTCACCGCCGCAGATGGAGACGATGGGCGCGCCGCACTCGTCGACGGCGGCCAGGCACTGCTCGACGGTGAGCTTCTCGGTGATGGTCGATTCGTATTCGCGGATGCGGCCGCAGCCGGTGCAGGTGAGGTTGCAGGCGTGCAGCGGCTCGAGCATCAGCACCAGCGGGAAGCGGCGGCCGATCATGGGATGCGGCGCGGCAGGGCGCGCCGTGGGGCCGTGCACGATGCGGAAGGGATTCCCGGCGTCGGCGGACGGCTTACGGTCGACCTGCCAGGCGGGCGGCGGCCGGCGCTTGTTGCGGGCGATGTAGGCCGCCATCCCGAGGGTCATCTTGAGCGGGAATCTCATGCGGCCTCGTCCTTCTTCAAATACTCCGCGAGCGCCAGCAGCGGGAAGGTGTCGCGGTAGAGGTGATAGGTCAGGTAGAAGACGCGCGGGAAGCCGGTGCCGGTGGCGAGGTCTTCATGCCAGGTCCCGTCGGCGCGCTGGGTCTCGATCAGGTGCTCGACGGCGCGCCGCACGCTCTGGCTGCCGCGGTCGCCGGAGGCGAGCAATCCGAGGAGTCCCCAGGCGGTCTGCGAAGCGGTGCTGGGCGCGGGGACGAAACGGCCTTCGTCGTAGCTGGCGCAGCTTTCGCCCCAGCCGCCGTCGGCATTCTGGATGGCGCGCAGCCACTCGCCGGCGCGCAGGACGGCGGCCTCGCGATCGCTCTCGCCGGCGGCGCGGAGTCCGCGCAGGGCGAGGAATGTGCCGTAGACGTAGTTGACGCCCCAGCGGCCGAACCAGCTTCCGTCCTGCTGCTGTGTGCGATAGAGGTAGGCGACGCCCTTGCGGATGGCGGGATGATCGCCGCGGACGCCGCTGGCGCAGAGGCCCTCGATGACGCGGCCCGTGATGTCCGGGCAGGTCGGGTCGAGCATGGCGTTGTGGTCGGCGAAGGGTACCAGGCTGAGGGGGTGCCAGTTGTTGTCGACATCGAAGGCGGCCCATCCGCCGTCGGAGGACTGCATGTCGAGCAGCCAGCGGACGGCGCGCCGGACGCAGGCGTCGTGCGCGGCGCCGTCGCGGGCGCGGGCGTGGCTGAGCGCGAGCAGCACCATGGCGGTGTCGTCGATATCGGGATAGAACTCGTTGGCGAACTCGAAATACCAGCCGGACGGCTCGGTCTTGGGGCGCATGACGGACCAATCGCCCTTGCAGCGGACCTCTTTGGTGAGCAGCCAGTCGGCGGTGGACTGGAGGGCGGCCGGGGGAACGAGTCCCGATTCGCCGGCGGCGAAGGCGGCGATGGCGGTGTCCCAGACGGGCGAGAAGCAGGGCTGGAAGAAGAATCGCCGGCCGTCGTCGACCATCAGGTTCATGAACTGGCGCACGGCCTCGACGCGATCGGGATGGTCGGGCGGGTAACCGAGAACGTCCATGGCCATGATGGCGTACATCATGGGGGGATAGATGGCGCCGAGCCCGTCGGAGAGGCGGGTGCGCTCGATCATCCAGCGCTCGGCGCGGCGAATGGCGAGCTGTCGCAGAGTTTTCGAGCCGTGGCGCTCCCACCAGCGCAGCCGGCGGTCGAGCCAGAGGAACACATTGCGCCAGCCGAAGCGCGCGCCCGCAGGCTCGAAGGCGAGGCCGGCTTCGGGAAGGAAGAGCTCGTCGAGCGTGAATCCGGCCGGCGCGGGCTTCCGCGGATCGGAGGCGTGGACGATGGAGAGCGGCACCACGATGGCGCGGCTCCAGGACGACATCCGATAGAGGAATTTTCCGAGCAGCGCCATCTCGGGCGGGACGGTGGGACAGTGCTCGCGCGGATAGAGCCCGAACAGGCTGAGGTTCACCTTGACGTAGCTGTTGGCCGCCTGGATGCCGCCGAGATCGAGGATTTTCTCGCGCGCGCGGGCGAGGCGCGGATCGGCGGGGTCCAGGCCGGCGACTTTGAGCGCGAAGTAGGCCTTTACGGTAGCGCTGATGTTGGCGGGGCCTTGCGGGTAGGTGTTGAAGCCGCCATCGGGCAACTGCCGGTCGAGAATCGAACGGACGGCCTTCTGGATGAGCGGGCGCGACGGCGGATTCCAGGCGCCGTCCACGGGCGGATGCATCCAGAGCTGGAGCAGAATGAAGTCGGATTCGAGCGTGGTGTCGGCGGTGAGTTCGCCGCACCAGTAACCCTCGTCGAGCCTGCGGGACATCAGCGAGGCGGCGGAGATCCGCGCGGCACGGTCCGCGGCGGCGGCAGCGGCGTCGGCCAGTTGCAGGCTGGGGCTCATGACACGGCCAGGGTGACGAGCGCCGAGGCGGGCGCGCCCAGTTCGGAGGGAAGCGTGAACCGCACGTCCTCGTCCTTTACGACGACCTCTTCGAGCTTCGAGAAGCCGCCCCGGCGGAGGCTGTCGACGATCTCCTGGACCAGGTTCTCCGGGGCCGACGCTCCGGCGGTGACGGCGACGGTGCGGACACCATCGAGCCACTCGGGCCGCACATCGCGCCAGTCATCCACCAGGTAGGCGGGCACGCCGGCGTTCTCGCTCACCTCGACCATGCGGCGCGAGTTGGAGCTGTTCTGCGAACCGACCACGAGCAGCAACTGGCACTCGGGCGCGATGGCCTTGACGGCCTGCTGGCGGTTTTCGGTGGCGTAGCAGATGTCCTGCGCCGGCGGTCCCTGGATTCCGGGGAAGCGGCGCTTGAGTCGTTCGATAATGCCGCGCGCCTCGTCGAGGCTGAGGGTGGTCTGCGTGATGTAGCCGACGCGATCGGGTGTGGGAACGTGAACGCGGTCGGCCTCTTCTTCGGTGGACACGACGATGGTGTGCTCGGGCGCTTCGCCGAGCGTGCCGACGACTTCGTCGTGCTCGGGGTGGCCGATCAGGAGGATGGTGTAGCCGAGGCGCGCGAAGCGCACGGCTTCGAGGTGCACTTTGGTGACCAGCGGGCAGGTGGCGTCGATGACGCGCAGGCTGCGGGCATCGGCCTCGGCGCGCACGGCCGGCGAAACGCCGTGGGCGCTGAAGATGACGCGGCCGCCGGACGGAACGTCGGCGAGCTCATCGACGAAGACGGCGCCGGCGGCCCGAAGATCGTCGACCACGTGGCGGTTGTGGACGATCTCCTTGCGGACGTAGATCGGCCGGCCGTAGACGTCCAGCGCGATGCGGACCACGTCGATGGCGCGCACCACGCCCGCGCAGAAACCGCGCGGCGTCAGCAGCAGGACCTTCTTATCCCCGTTGGATCCCGAAAGCTCCGGCCAAGGGGCCGGGTGGGAGTCTGACATAAACCATCTCATTATATCAGTGGACCGGCGGGGATTAACGCGGCCGCATCGGCCCGGATATTCAGGGTTCGCGGCGCGTGGCGCCGGGCATCGGCCGGATCGGGGGACACTCAGGGTTCGCGGCGGTGGCGCGGCCGCATCGGCGGGACACTCAGGGTTCGCAGCGTGTCACGCCGGGGGGGCGGCTCAAGGGGTGCGGCGCACGAGCGACTGGACGCGGCGCTCGATGCGCTCGGCCTCGGCGTCGCGCCGGGCCTGCCGCAAGGCGCCGGCATACTCGGTGAGGGTGCTGGCGACGTCCGGGTGGTCGGGTCCGAGGGTGGTTTCGAGAAGGGACGAGAGCCGCGCCATGGTGGTCTCGGCTTCGGTGAAGCGGCCCTGGCGCGCGTAGGCCGCGGCGAGACCACGCACTATCGGGACCACTTCCCGGTGGTCGTGCCCGAAGCGCGCCTCGTAGATGGCGAGGGCGCGCTGGAACAGGCGCTCGGCGGCGGCGTAGCGGCCCTGCACGAGGTAATGGGAGCCGAGATTGAAAACGACTTTGCCGGTCTCGGAGTGATCCGGCCCGAGACGGGCTTCGAGAATCTCGATCGCGCGGCGGTAGAGGGGCTCAGCCTCGGCGGAGCGGCCGGCGGACTGGTAGACCTCGGCGAGGTTGTTCAGGGTGCCGGCGTAGGCGGGGTGGTCCTCGCCGACGGCTTTGCGCCAGATGGCGGCGGTGCGGTCGAGCAGGCGCGCGGCTTCCTCGAAGTTGCGCTCGGCGCGGCTGACGGTGGCGATGTTGTTGAGCGATGCCGCGAGGCCGGGATGATCGGGTCCGAGGGCGCGTTCGCGAATGGCGGCGGCGCGCTCATAGTGGCGGCGCGCGCCGGCCAAGTCGCCGCGTGCGTGCAGAAGCGCGCCGTAATTGTTGAGAGTGGTGGCGACGTCGGGGTGTTCCTCGCCGAGGAGGCGGCGCTTAATTTCGAGGGCGCGCGAGTAGAGCGGCTCGGCGTCGGCGTAGCGGCCCTGGGCGCGATAGAGCTCGGCAAGGTTGTTGAGGTTGACCGAGACGTTGAGGTGCTCACGCCCCTCCTGCTCGTTGAGCGCCAGCGCGCGGCGCTGGAGCGCCTCGGCGTCCCGGTATTCGCCGGTGGCCAGCTTGACGACGCCGAGTCCGTTGAGACTGGAGGCGACGGCCGAGGGCGCCTCGCGCAGGATCTTCTCGCGGATCTCGAGCGACCGCTTGTAATAGCCCTCGGCCTCGGGATAGCGGCCCTGAACGCGGCAGACTTCGCCGAGGTTGTTGAACGCGGTGGCGACGCGCGAGTCGTCGGGTCCGAGCGCGGCCTCCCAGATCGCGAGCGAGCGGCGGTAGAGCGGCTCGGCCTCGGCGTAGCGGCCCTGTTCGTGGCGCACGGCCGCGAGGTTGTTGAGCGCCTTGGCGAGGCGGGGATCGTTGGACGGGAATTTTTCGGCGTCGGCGAGGGCGCTTTCGTAAAAGACGGCGGCTTCGCCGAATTGGCCTCGGATTCGCTTCTGATTTCCGTCGTGGAGCTTGCGCTCGAAGACTTCGCCGGCGTCCTGCGCCAGACAAACGGCCGCCGCCAGGGCGAGAAAACTCGCGCGCATCCTCATACAGGCCTCCCGTCGAGCACCCCCAGCGTTGCCGCTTCACCACCCCGGCGCCGCCTGTATGCGTGGCCGCCTTCACTGCGCTCTGATCGTCAATTACGACTTCCGCCCGCCGAAGGTTCCCGCGGACGGTTCGTCGAGCAGTAAACAAATGGACGGAGCAAGCGCGCGGCGGTCTCGCGGGGCCGGCGTTTGTTTACGAGTGCCTGCCAATCGTCCGAGCTGCATCCGGCGTGCTACTCTTTCCGGCATGGCGAATGTCTTTCCGAATCCGGCGCTCGACGCGGCGGCGAGCGGCGAGCAATCGATCGTGCTGGCCGGAGGGTGTTTCTGGTGCGTGGAGGCGGTGTACCGCCCGCTACAGGGAGTCGGCGGAGTGGTATCGGGTTATGCCGGCGGGACGGCGGCGACGGCGAATTACCGCGCGGTGTGCTCGGGTGGGACCGATCACGCCGAGGCGGTGCGGGTGGACTTCGACGGCGCGCTGATCACGCTGGGGACCATCCTGAAGGTGTTCTTCTCGGTGGCGCACGACCCGACGGAACGGAACCGCCAGGGCGGCGACGTGGGGCGTCAGTACCGGTCAGCGATCTTCTGGCGGGACGAAGACCAGCGGCGGGTGTCGGCGGCCTACATTCGCCAGCTCGACGAGGCGCGGGTATTCGGGCGTCCGATCGCGACCACGGTCGAGAGGCTGGAGGCGTTCTACGAGGCGGAGGATTACCACCAGGATTACGCGGCGCTGCACCCGGAGCAGCCGTATATTTCCTGCGTCGCGCTGCCGAAGGTGCAGAAATTGCGGCAGTATTATCCGGAATTGCTGGCTAGCCGC
>CAZEVY010000101.1:0-19774 GCA_964515555.1 uncultured Solibacteraceae bacterium
GTCTCCACCCACACGCCCGACCGCGCCGACGCCAGCACCGCGTCGCACACCTTTTGCGTCTGCAATGCGTTCCGAAAATCCGGTTGCGTGGGCTTGCCCGACTCCACGCCGGCGACGAAATCGGCCAGCGCGTTCAGGAACGTATGCTCGTAGCCGATGCAGGTCCCCGGCACCCAATACCGGTTCATGTAGGGGTGCTCCGAGTTGGTGGTGTGAATCTTCCGCCACCCGGTCAGGTGCGATTCCATCTTTTTCCCGGACTGCAGCTGCTTATATTCGAAAAACTGCAAGTATTCCGGCTCCTCCAGGTCGAAATACACGCTCCCGTCGGCGCCATTCATCTCGAAGGTGTTGTAATTCTTCCGCCCCCGCGCATACCGCGTCGACTCGAACGTCCCCATCGACCCGTTGGCGAACTCCGCCAGAAACATGCACGCGTCGTCGATCCCCACCGGCTCGCGCCTGCCCGACACCTGGTGCATGCGCTCCTTGACGAACGTCTCCGTCTTCGCCACCACCCGCCGAATCGGCCCGTTCAGCCACATGGCCGTGTCGATCGAGTGCGCCAGCAGATCGCCCGTCACCCCCGACCCGGCGACGTTCACGTCCAGGCGCCACAATCCCGCGCCGCCCTGCGGCACGTCCTCGGCGATCGTCCAGTCCTGGAGATACGTCGCGCGATAGTGGAACGCCTTGCCGATGCGCCCTTCGTCGACCAGTTGCCGCGCAAGCGCGATCGCCGGCACGCGCCGGTAGTTGAACCACACCATGTTGGGGACGCCGGCGCGCTCCACCGCCGCTGTCATCTCCTCGGCCTCGGCCACGTTCATCGCCAGCGGCTTCTCGCACAGCACCATCTTGCCCGCCGCCGCCGCCGCCAGCGCGATCTCGCGATGCGTGTCGTTGGGCGACCCGATATCGATCAGGTCGATGTCCTTGGCCTCCACCACGCGACGCCAGTCGGTCTCGATGCGCTCGTATCCCCAGACGTCGGCGAACGCCTTCGCCTTGGCGGCGTCGCGCGCGCAGGCGGCTTTCAGCACCGGCCTGTGCTCGACAGCGAAGAAATCGTTCAGCCGCTTGTAGGCGTTCGAATGCGCCCGGCCCATAAAGCCGTAGCCGATCATTCCGACCCGTAATCGTTTCGCCATCGCGCGCTCCTATCCGAACTTCGCCACCAGTCCGTCGACGTATTTCTTGCACTGCTCGGTGGCCGCCCAGGCGTCCGGCCAGAAGCACAGGTCGATCGTCCACCAGTCGTGCGGCACGCGCGCGGCCTTGAGCAGCTCCGGCATGATGTGGTCGAAGTTCAACACGCCCATCCCGAACGGCGGGTGCGCCGACGTCTCGTCCTCGCCCTTGGCGTCCTTGTGACAGGTGTTGTCGGAGTCGATCAGGTGGATGTGGTTGATGCGCCCGTCGAGCTTCCGGATATAGTCGATCTGCGACGGAAAGACGTCCTTCCCTCCTTCGTGGCGCGCGCCCACCACGCCGACCATCTGACCGTGGCAGGTGTCGTATTGAATCCCGAAGTTGGGACGGTCGACGGCGTCGTGAATGCGCACCGCGTCGCCGGGTTTGTTGAAGGCGAAGCCCGGCTCCACTTCCCAGGTCACGTACTGGCCGTTGTCGGCCGCGATGTCGCAGCACGTCTTCCAGGTCGCGACCACCCGGTTCATCGCCGTCGCGTAGTCGATCTCGCGGTGAATCGTCGGCGGCTGGACGCAATCGACCCGCACGCCCTGGATGCCGATGTCGCGGGCGAACTCGGAGTTCTTGCGGAACTCCGCGATGTACTTGGTCTGGTCGTCGGTGTTGATCAGCTTCTCGCCCCAGAGATTGGCGGCGATGCCGCTGAACCCCAGGCCGACCTCCTTCATCCTCGCGTTGAGCTCGTCGCGCTGCGACCGCGCGGGCATCGCGCCGGGCCACTGGTCGTCCGGACCGTTGGGGTTCCCCGGATTGGGATGCGGCGGAAAGGCGCCCAGCTCGACGCCGTCGAACCCAAGGGCCTTCAGCTTGGTCGTAACAGTGTCGAAGTCGATGGGGTTCGCGGCGTACGGGCCGATCGTGAAGGCCCAGGATCCGATCGAGATGCGCTTGCTCATAGCCCCAATCTCATATCGCAATGGGGCGCGTCCCCGCAACTACAGCGACCGCAGAAAGCGGGCCAAGGCGTCGATCTCCTCTTCGCTCAGATGCGACGTGCGGCCGTGCCGGTCGCCTGCGTTGCGCGTCGTCAGAACGTCGCGCAGTGTCGCCGCGCTGCCGTCGTGCAGATACGGCGCCGAGTCCCAGACGCCGCGCAGCGACGGCGTGTCGAACGCCCGCCCCAGCGACTCGCCTGGACCGTCTCCGGTGCCGACGTCGTGGACGGGACGCAGGCGCAAATCGGAATCCGTCCATCTGGGAGGAATGTGGCACGACGCGCAGCCGGTCCCGGCGCTGAGGAAGATCTCGCGGCCGCGCGCGACTCGGGCGTCGGCCGGAAACGGGTTGCGCCGCGCCGAGAGCAGCGTGATGTAGACGCTCACCGCATCCAGGTCCGCCGACAGTCTCTCGTTCGGCTCGCCGAGCTCCGGGTTCGGCGCGCGGTCCTTGATCAACCCTGTCCCGCCTTGCAGATCGCGGAACGTGTGCTCGAAGTCCTGGAACTCGTCGCGATCCGCGCTCCAGTGCAGCGGCCGCGTGTCGACCGCCCCGCGCAGGCTGGTCGTATTTCTTGGACCAGCGCGGAACAGCCAGGTGCGCGCGTCGTGCTCGCCCTCGAAGTGGCAACTGGCGCAGCTCATCCAGCGGTCGCGCGAGAGCTCCGGCGCGCGGCTCGAGAAAAACAGGATCTTGCCGCGCTTGAACACGGGCGCGGCGTTCGAAGGCGTCAGGGGAATCCGCCGCGTCTCGCGCCCGGCGACGAGATCCACCACCGAGATGTCTTCCGACAGCGAATTCACGACGTACGCCTTCCGCCCGTCACCCGTGACGGCGACGCCCCGCGGCCCGTCGCCGACGTCGATGCGCGTGAGCGCTCGCGGATTCCCGAGCGGCACCACCGTCAAATCGCCGCTGCCCAGGTGCGCGACGTAGAGCGTACCCCCGTCGGGCGAGAATGCCGCGTCGAAGGGCAGGTTGGCCGACACCGGTCCGAGCGAGAGGTCAATGATCGCTTGCGCGCCGTCGCCCCGGAGCACCGCCGTCCGCGGGGCGACCGCCGTGTTGAACGCCGGCTCGCGCACCTCGGCATTCGAGACGATGTGCGGCACGAACGCGCGCCCATCGGGATGAAACGCGACCTTCTGCGAGAAATTGCTGGAGTCGCCCGTCGACAGCGTGCCGATGAGCCGGAACTCCACCGGGTCGATGACCGACACCCGGCCCGTGAAGAAGTCGGTCACGTAGAGGCGCGCGCCGTCGGGCGACAGCGCCACTCCCTTCGGCCTCCCGCCCACCGGGATGCGCGTCCAGATGCGCCCCTCGCCGTCGCCGACCGTCGGAATCACGTCGACAACCCCGTCCGCCGACGCCGCCACGAACAGCAGCCCGCGAAAGGAATCGTAGACGACGCCGTACGGCTCCGCGCTCGTGCGCCAGCGGCCGGTTACCAGCAGCGTGGCCGCGTCGATCACCGCCAGGTCGTCGAATCCCTCCGAGGAGACGAAGATGCGGTCGTAGGCGTGCGCGACGCCGCGCGGCGAGGCGCCCACGAAGATCTCGCGCACCAGCCGGTCGGTGGCGGCATCCACCACGGCCATGCGCCCGCTCTCCAGGCTCAGCAGAAACGCGCGGTCGCCTTCGGGACTGAGAATCGCGCTGCCGCTCGATTGAGAGAAAATCGGCGCGGCCAGTAACAATAGGGCGCCGAACCCCGCGCGGGACATCCTTCCATCCATCATAATGAAGTTCGACCATGCGATTCCTTGCGGCCGCCCTCGGCGCTTCGCTCGCCCTCGCGCAGGAGCCGGCGCCGACCTTCCGCGCCACCACGCGCCTGGTCGAGATGTCGGTGATCGCGCTCGACAAGCGCGGCAACCCTGTGACCGACCTGCGCCTGGACGATTTCGTCGTAACCGAAAAGAACAAGCCGCGCCCGCTCGCCTTTTTCCGGCACGAGGGCGCCGCGCAGTCCGCCGAGTCCCCCGTCAGGCCGCTCCCGCCCGGCATCTTCACCAATCGCGCCGAGTTCACGCCCGGCCCGCCGCGCAACATCAGCGCGCTGCTGATCGACGAGCTCAACACGCAGCCCGCCGACGCCATCCGCGTGCGCGCGCAGGTGACGCGGTATCTCAAGGCGCTCACCCCCGAGACGCGCGTGGCCGTCTACCACCTGGGCGCGCGCCTGCGCGTCCTGCACGACTTCACCGACGACGTCGACTCCCTGCGCGAGCGCGTGCGCAAGGCGGCGCTGACCCTGCCGCTCCAGCACGAGGCCGACATGGAGCGCGCCGTCGTGGAGGCCGAGCAGTTCGTCGACATGTTCAAGGGCGACCCGCAAATGGAAGCCATGATGGCGGAAATGATGCGGGTGCAGCTCGAAGTCGAATCGATGGCCAACGCACAGGCGCGCCGGCGCCGCATGGAAATGACGCTGGCCCACCTGGAAGCGCTCGGGCGCCACCTGGCGGGAATCCCCGGCCGTAAGAATCTGGTCTGGATCAGCGGCGGCATCTCGATCGTGTCGCTCACCGGCGCCATGGGCTTCGGACCGCGGGGATCCTTCGAGTCCTACGAGGATCGGGTCCGCCGCAGCGCGCAGCGCCTGGCGCAGCAGGGAATCGCGCTGTACATCGTCGACGCGCGCGGACTCATGGTGGGCTCCGGCGGAGCGGCCTTGTCCGGTGCGCCGCCCCCGCGCGGGCGCGGACGATTCGAGGCCATCGAGGACGCCTCGCGCATCAGCGCCGATCCGCATTCGGCCGGCACGATCATGGCGCAGATCACCGGCGGCCGCTACCTGTTCAACACCAACGACATGCTCGAGGGCTTCAAGCGCGCCGCCTCCGACCTCCGCGGCAGCTACACGCTCGGCTTCTACATCGGCGAAGAGCCCGAC
This sequence comes from uncultured Solibacteraceae bacterium, assembly GCA_964515555.1. Classification (GTDB taxonomy): domain Bacteria; phylum Acidobacteriota; class Terriglobia; order Bryobacterales; family Bryobacteraceae; genus CAZEVY01. Next base: position 5,048 of record CAZEVY010000101.1, read on the forward strand.
TCGAAGTGGCACGGCCTGAAGGTGCGCGTCAAGCGGCCGGGCGTCGAGGTGTCGCATCGCCAGGGGTACCTGGCCGAGGCGCCCGCGGGGAAGCCCCTCAGTTGGGCCAACGACGACATCGTCGCCGTGGCGACCAATCCCATCGGCTCCTCGAACGTGCTGCTGACCGCGCAGGTGACGCCGGCCGAAGACGCCGAGCCGGGCACGCTGGTGCTCGGCCTGCGCATCGAGGTCGACCGGCTGCACTTCCGCGACCTCGGCGAGGTACGCACCGCCGATCTCGAAATCATCCGCACCGATCGCACGCCGGGCGGCGTGCATGTCGAGCGCGACAAGGGGACGATTCAGGTGAAGTCGAAGGACTGGGAGGCGGCGCGCGCCAAGGGCCTCGCCTACGTGCGCCAGTTCAAGCCGAAACCGGATGCCACCTCGGTCCGCGTGATCGTACGCGACATGCTGACCGGCGCGTACGGGACTCTCGACGTTTCGCTGAAGCAACTGGTGGCGGCGGCCAAGCCGTAGCATCTTCCACAAAGAATTGAGCCGTCGAGTGTGACTTGCATGCGTGCACTCGAACGCATAACGATCGATCCCTCGGCAATGGGTTAAAAGCCCTGCATTCGCGGGATGCGGGTCACCGTCGGAATGATCGTTGAAGGGCTCGCCGCCGGTCGCACCGCCGAGCGATACTGAGCGTCGACTGGAGCGGCCGTCGCCGCGCTCACCTGCTCCCGATTCGGTGACACGCGTTCCATCACTATAATGTCCCAATGAGAACGCTCCTCCTCCTCACCCTCTCCACCGCCGCCTTCGCCGCCGGACTCGACCCCGAGCGCCTCGCGCGCATCCCCGTCCGCATGAAGGCCTTCGTCGACAAGGGAACCGTCTCCGGTGTCGTCACCCTCCTGGCGCGCCACGGCAAGATCGACCATCACGAAGCCGTCGGCATGCAGGACATCGAAGCCAGGAAGCCCATGCGCGCCGACACCATCTTTCAGATCATGTCCATGACCAAGCCGGTCACCGGCGTCGCCATCATGATTTTGGCCGAGGAAGGACGTCTCGCCCTCAGCGACCCCGTCGAGCGCCACCTGCCCGAATTCCGCGGCCAGTGGATGATCGACGCGCGCGACGGCGACAAGAGCCTCTCCCTGAAAAGGCCGGCGCGACCCATCACCATCCGCGACCTGATGACGCACACCTCCGGGATGCCCGCCACCAATCCCATCGCCGACGCGCAGCGCTACACGCTCGCCGAAGCCATCCCCATGTACTCGCAGCGTCCACTCGAGTTCGAGCCCGGCACGAAGTGGCTCTACAGCAACGCCGGCATCGACACGCTCGGGCGCATCGTCGAGGTCCTCTCCGACAAACCCTTCGAGAAATTCGTCGAGGAGCGCATCTTCACGCCGCTCGGGATGAAGGACAGCCACTTCGCACCGCCCGCCGACAAGCACGCGCGCGTCGCCCTGGTCTATCGTCCCGACGCAGGAAAGCTCGTCAAGAGCGACGTCGACATGTACCGCAAGGGATTCCGCGGACCCATCCCGTCGGGCGGCATGTACTCGACCGCGTCCGACATGGCGGCCTTCTACCAGATGATGCTCAACGGCGGGACCTACCAGGGGAAGAAGATCCTCTCGCGCCCCGCCGTCGACGTCATGACCGTCAACCACACCGGAACGATCACCGCCGGCCACGGCCCCGGCCTTTCGTTCGGCCTCACCTGGAATGTCGTGCGCGATCCGATGTCCACGCTCACGTTTCTCTCCGAGGGAACCTTCATGCACGGCGGCGCCTTCGGCACGCACGGCTGGGTCGACCGCAAGAAGGACATCGTCGGCGTGTTCATGATTCAGCGCACCGGCGGCGGCGGCGCCGGCGAGCGCGACGCGTTCCTCTCGATGGCCAACACCGCGGTCGTCGACTGATGCGACTCCTCCTCGCCGCGCTCGCGCCCGCGCTCCTGGCCGCCGACTTCAAGGCCGGTGTCGCCCGCGCCGATATCACGCCCAAGTCGCCGATCTGGATGTCGGGCTACGCCTCGCGCAACAATCCCTCCGAGGGCGTGCTCGAGCCGCTCCACGCCAAGGCGCTCGCCATCGAGGACAACCGCCGCGGCCGCGCCGTCATCGTCACCACCGACCTCATCGGACTCCCGCGCGCACTCACCGACGAAGTCTCCGCGCGCGTGCAGAAGCAGTGGGGACTCGATCGCGCCCGCCTGCTGTTCAACTCCTCGCACACCCACACCGGCCCCGTCGTGCGCGCCAACCTCACCACGATGTACGACCTCACCGCCGAGCAGGACGCCGTCATCAAGGACTATTCGCGCGCCCTCGCCGAAGCGCTCTACATCATCGTCGGGGCCGCGCTCGGCGATCTGAAGCCCGCCCGCCTGGCGTTCGCCGAAGGCTCTACTGACTTCGCCATGAACCGGCGCGAGTTGCGCATCGAGGGCGTGCGCCTGGGACTCAACCCGAAAGGGCCCGGCGACCACTCCGTGCCCGTCATCGAAGTCCGCGGCGAGGACGGCGCACTGCGCGCGGTGCTGTTCGGCTACGCCTGCCATAACACCACGCTCACCGGCCAGCACTACCGGCTCAGCGGCGACTACGCCGGATACGCGCAGTCCGCCATCGAAGCCGCGCACCCCGGCGTCACCGCGCTGTTCCTGATGCTGTGCGGCGGCGACCAGAATCCGAATCCGCGCGGCGAGGTGGAGCATGCCGTCGCGCACGGAAAGAAGCTGGCGGGCGAGGTGTCGCGAGTACTCGCCGGGAAGCTCGATCCCCTGCGCCCGCCCATCCGCGCCGCCTACCAGGTCACCGAGCTGCCCTTCGCGATCCACACGCGCGAGACCTTCGAGAAGGAACTCCAGGACCGCAATCCCGCCAAGGTGCGCCGCGCCAAGGAAATGCTGCGGCTCTACGACGAGCGCCGCCCCATCCGCCTCACGCCCTACCCCGTGCAGGCCATCCGCTTCCACCGCGATCTGACGATCCTGGCGCTCGGCGGCGAGGTGGTCGTCGATTATGCGCTGCGCGCGAAGCGCGAGTTCGCTGAGCGGCTCGTCGTCGCCGCGTATTCGAACGACGTCATGTGCTACATCCCCTCGCGGCGCGTCCTCAAGGAGGGCGGCTACGAGGCCGTCGACAGCATGATCTACTACGGCATGCCCGGCCCGTTCAGCGAGGAAGTCGAGGAGACGGTGTTCGAGGCCGTCGGCCGGGTCATGAAACGCGTCGGTGCGGCGCGCGCGAAGTAGTCACGCCCCCGCCGTGGCGCCCGCCCCCGCCGCCACCACGACGATCCCGCTCTCGGTGATGTGATACCCGTTGGCGCGGTCCGACGCCTCGTCATAGCCGATCACCGACGACTCCGGCACCTCGGCCCCCTCGTCGACAATGGCGCGCCGCACTCGGCTGAAGCGGCCGATGCGCGCGTTCGTCAGCAGGATCGAGTCCTCGATTTCGCAGTAGCTGTTGACCCGTACGCCCGGGCTCAACACGCAGCGCACCACCCGGCCGCCCGAGATAATGCAACCCGGCGAGACGATCGAATCCACCGCCACGCCCATCCGGCGCCCCTCCTGCGCGAAGACGAACTTGGCGGGCGGCTGCTGCACGGGCCGCGTGCGGATCGGCCAGTGGCGATCGTAGAGGTTTAACTCCGGCGTTACCGCCACCAGGTCCATGTTGGCCTCGTAGTAGGCGTCGAGCGTCCCCACGTCGCGCCAGTAGCGCGACGTCTTGTCGTTGAGATCGCGGAAGTCGAAAGCCACGGCGCACCCGGCGCGCGCGAGGCGCGGAATCACGTCGCGGCCGAAATCGTGCGTCGATTGCGGATCGGCGGCGTCGGCCGCCAGCGCCTCGATCAGTACGCGCGTCTCGAACAGGTAGACGCCCATCGAAATCGAGCACATCTCGCCGTTGAAGGCAGACCGCGCCGGCGCGCCGTGCGTCGGCTTCTCCTCGAAGGCCGTGATGCGGTGACCCTCGCCGATCTCGGCGACCCCGAATCTCGGCGCCTCGGCGGGCGGCGCCTGCAAAGTCGCCACCGTCACCCCGGCGCCGTGGTCGCGATGCCATTCCAGCATCTCCCGATAGTTCATCTTGTAGATGTGGTCGGCGGCCAGCACCAGCGTGTGCCGCGGCGCCTCGGCCTCGATGGTCTCCACGTTTTGGTACACGGCATCGGCCGTCCCCAGGTACCAGCCGTCGTGGACACGCTTCATCGGCGGCAGCACCTCGATGAACTCGCCCACTTCGGCGGAGAGAATGTTCCATCCGTCGCGCAGGTGGCGGGACAGCTCGAGCGCCTTGTACTGCGTCAGCACCAGGATGCGCCGGAGGTTTGAGTTGATGCAGTTGGAAAGCGTGAAGTCGATGAGGCGGTAACTTCCGCCGAAGGCGACGGCGGGCTTGGCGTTATGGCGTGTCAGGGGAAACAGGCGTTCGCCGGCTCCTCCCGCCAGGAGGATCGCCAGGGTGTCGGTCATGATGAGTCCACCCTTCTTATAACAGAAGCGCTGCCGGTCTCTCCTGTGCGTTCATTGCATTTTGCGGAGCCGCGAGCGTGAGCGAGCGGTTTGGCACAGCACCGAAGCCAATTTGTTCCGGGCGGGCGCGCCGCAGGACGGCGGTCCGCGCTCCACGGCCAGGGTAGCAGGCAGCGAGCGGCGGGCGATGGGACAGACCGTCGGAGGGATGTCGATTCAAAGGACTTGCCGAGGGCGGAGTGGTTGTGACCGGCCCCCGCGCCGCCCGCGCCGTCCAGTATTTTGCCCATCTGCGCTCATCCGCGGCCCATCGATGAGTCACCCACAAACGGCGCCGTGGGGTCCGCAAAGTCGCCCATTACCCGACATTCCATGCAACCCAAGTCCAAAACTCCCGTAGTTACCAGGTAAGCCCTCGATAGGAGAACCGCGCCATCATGACAGGCATCGCCGGCTCGATTCGGAACGACCTCCGCTACGGACTCCGGCTCCTGCGCGCGCATCCGGGATTCGCCGCCACGGCGATCCTCTCGCTCGCCCTCGGCATCGCCGCCAACACCTCCATCTTCACGCTCGTCGACCAGATCCTGCTGCGCCTGCTCCCGATCGAGAACCCGCGCGAGCTCGTCCAGTTCCGCATGGAGGGCGGGCGTTTCGGGTCGCAGAGCGGTGACGGTGTGCACACCTTCTCGTATCCCTTCTATGTCGCGTTCCGCGACCGCAACACGGTGTTCACCGGGCTCACCGGACAGCTCCCGCAGCGCCTCAGCCTTCTCGACGGCGATCGCGCCGAAATGACCGACATCGGATGGGTCGCCGGCAACTTCTTTCAGGTGCTGGGCGTTCGCGCGCACATCGGACGCGTCCTCACCCCCGCCGACGACACGCCCGCCAGCGGCGACCCCGTCGTCGTGCTCCAGTACGACTACTGGCGGACGCGCTTCGCCGCGCGGCCCGAGATCGTCGGCTCCACCGTCAGGCTGAACGGCGCGCCGTTCACCGTGGCCGGCGTCGCCGCGCCGGAATTCGCCGGCACCAACACCGGAGTCCTCACGCAGATCTGGGCGCCGGTCACCAAGCTCGTCGCGCTCAATCCGGAGTTCCGCGAGGATCTCGCCAACGAGCGCTATGCCTGGTTCTACCTGTTCGCGCGCCTCAAGCCCGGTGTCGCCATCGACAAGGCGCAGGCCGCCGCGCGCCTTCTGCACGACCAGCGAAAGCGGGAGGAGGTCACCGGGGCGTTCTTCGCGAAGTTCCCGGACAACAAGGAGCGCTTCCTCCTCCAGACGCTCTCGCTGGTTCCCGCCGACCGCGGCATGTCGCAGCTCCGCCGCGTCTTCGAGCGCCCTTTGGTCGTGTTGCAATGGCTCGTCGGCGCCGTGCTGCTGATCGCCTGCACCAACGTCGCGAACCTGCTGCTCGCCCGTGCCGCCGCGCGCCAGCGCGAGATCGCGATTCGCGGAGCCCTGGGCGCGAGCCGCATGCAGATCGTCCGGCAGTTGTTCGTCGAGAGCCTGATTCTCGCGGTCGCGGGGGGTGCCGCGGGGCTTGCCCTGAGCGCCTGGCTCACGCGGCTGCTGGTCCGATTCCTTCCCGTCGACCCGACGACGCTCTCGCTGGCGACCGCGCCCGACACGCGCGTGCTCGTCTTCACCATGGCCGTCACTCTGGCGACCGCGTTCGTCTTCGGACTCCTCCCCGCCTTCCGCGGCTCGAGCGTGCCCGCATCGGCGACCCTCAAGGAAGAGGCCGGGTCGGTCACCGGCGGCCACGGCCACGTGCGATTGCGCAAGACCTTCGTCGCGCTCCAGGTGGCGCTGTCGACTCTGTTGCTCATCGGCGCCGGCCTGTTCGTCCGCACGCTCGACAATCTCCGCAAGGTCGACCTCGGCTTCCATGCCGAGAACGTCGCCATGTTCGGCGTGCGCCCGGCGACGCAGTACGACGACGCTCGCAAGCTACACGTGTTCCGCTCGTTGATCGATAGCCTGGCGGCCGTGCCCGGCGTCAAGGCCGTCGGCGCCAACAGCACGCGGCTCCTCATGGGCGGCCGTTGGGACAGCCAGATCAGCATGGTCGGACTGGAAGCCAAGGAAGGCCGCGTTCCCTGGAGTTTCTTCAACGCCGTCACGCCCGGCTACTTCGAGGCGCTCGGCATTCCGGTCAAGCTGGGCCGCGATTTCACCTGGAATGACTGGGGGCGATCGAAGCGGCTCTGCCTGGTGAACGAAGCGCTGGTCAAGGAGTACCTCGATGGCGCCAATCCCGTCGGCCGCTCGATTGGCCAGGGCCGTGCCGTGACGCCCGACACCGAGATCATCGGCGTATTCGCGAACTCGCGCTACCACGACGTGCGCGGCGAGGTCCCGCGGCAGACCTTCGTCAACCTCGATACCCGCGTTCGCAACCTGGGAAGCATTACGGTCTACGCGCGCATTCAGGGCGACCCGAGACGCGTCCTGCCGGTGCTGCGCCAGACCGTTGGGCGCGTCGACTCCAACCTCGTCGTCTTCGACATGCGCATGATGGACGAGCAGCTCGACATGCGGCTTGCCAATGAGCGCATGCTCTCGTTCCTCTCCGGCGGCTTCGCGCTGCTGGCGACGATCCTGGCGGTCGTCGGACTCAACGGCGTGCTGGCCTTCGTCGTCACGCGCCGCACACGCGAGATCGGCATTCGAGTGGCGCTCGGGGCCGCCCAGGGGACCGTGATCCGGCTGGTGATGCGCGAGATGATGGCCGTGATCCTGCTGGGCCAGGCCGTCGGGGCCGGCGCGGCGTATCTGCTTGGCAGCTACGTGGAGTCGCATTTGTTCGGCGTCAGGGCCGCCGATGCGCCCGTGTTCGCGTTCAGTGTGGCGACTCTGCTGGCGGCGTCGCTGGCGGCTTCGCTCGCGCCCGCCTGGCGCGCGTCGCGGATCTCTCCGGTACGGGCGCTGCGCTACGGGTAGGTCGCTACCGCCGCAAATCCTTTACGATCTCCCGCGCACAGTTGTAGCCCGGCGCGCCCATCACGCCCCCTCCCGGGTGCGCGCCCGACCCGCATAAATACAGCCCGGCGACCGGCGTCCGATACCGCGCCCAGCCCGCCAGGGGCCGCATCACGAACATCTGGTCGAGGCTCATCTCGCCGTGGAAGATGTTGCCCCCCGCGATCCCGAACCTCCGCTCCAGGTCGAGCGGCGACAGCGCCTGCCGCTCCACCACCAGCCGCCGGAATCCCGGTGCGTACCCGTCGATGATGTCGATGACGCGATCGGCGTAGGTGTCGCGCAGCGCGTCCCAGCTCGTCCCGCGCAGCGTGTACGGCGCGTACTGAAGGAAGATGCCCATGATGTGGCGCCCCGCCGGCGCCAGCGACGCATCGTACATGGTCGGGATGGTCAGCTCCAGCAGCGGCGATCCCGACGGCAGCCCGTACTTGGCGTCGTCCCAGGCGCGCTCCACGTACTCCATCGTCGGGCAGATGTGCATAGTCGCGCGATGGTGCGGCCCCGGTGCGCCGGGAAACGCCGCGAAGTCCGGCAGTCCGCTCAACGCCAGGTTGATCTTCATCGACGTGCCTTCGCAGCGGAACTTCCGGATTCCGCCGGCGAACTCCTCGGGCAGATGCCGCTTCTCGATCAGCCGCAGGAACGTCGTCTTCGGATCGAGATTGCTGGCGACGATGCGCGCCCGAATCTCCTCGCCGCCTTCGAGCGCGACGCCCGCCGCCCGCCCGCCTTCGACGAGAATCCGCTCCACCGCCGCGCTCGTGCGGATCACCGCCCCCCGGCTGCGCGCCGACCCGGCGATCGCCTCCGACACCGCGCCCATCCCGCCGCGCACGAATCCCCACACGCCGCGCCGCCCGCCGACGCCGCCCATGCAGTGATGCAGCAGGATGTAGGCTGTCCCCGGCGAGCGCGGCCCGCCGTTGGCCCCGATCACGCCGTCGGTCGCCAGCGTCACCTTGACTTCGTCGGACTCGAACCACTCGTCGAGAAAATCCGAGGCGCTCTGCGTGAACACCTTGACCAGCGCCGCCAGGTCGCGCGCCTCGAGACGCCGGAATCGCGCCGCCAGCTTCAGGTAGTCGACCACCGAGCCCACGCCCTTCGGCGGGAAGTCGGGCGGCGTCTCCAGGAGCATCGATTCGACGATTACCGCCAGGCGCTCGATCAGCGCCTCGTATTGGGGAAACCGCTCGGCGTCGCGCGCCGAGAAGCGCGCCATCTCCTTCTGCGTCTCCTTCATGTCTTTCCACATGAAGAAGTGCCGCCCGTCGGGAAAGGCCGAGAAGAACGGCGGATCCTTGGGGTCGGCGTGGTAGCCGAAGCGTTCCAGTTCCAGCTCGCGCACCACACGCTCCTGGAGCAGGCTGATCAGGTACGCCGCGGTCGAGACCCGATATCCCGGCCAGATCTCCTCGGTCACCGCGCACCCGCCGACGAGATCGCGCCTTTCGAGCACCAGGACTTGCAGTCCGGCCTTGGCGAGCAGCGCCGCGGTCACCAGGCCGTTATGCCCGCCGCCGACGATGATGGCGTCCGTGTTGGTCTTCATCGTGGCGCACTCCGGCGCAAAGGGAAGGCTAACACGACCGCACCGCGACGGAAAACCCGCCGACTACCGCAGCAGCCGATACGCGCGCCGCGCCACGATCAGCTCTTCGTTGGTCGCCAGCGCCACCACGGCAACGGGAGAATCGTCGGCCGACACCAGCCGATCGCCGGAGCCGCCCTCGTTGCGCGCCGCCTCCAGCCGCACCCCAAGAAACTCCAGCCCCGCGCAGCAGGCCGACCGCAGCCGCGCCGAGTTCTCGCCGATCCCGCCGGTGAACGCAACCGCGTCGAGCCCTCCCATCGCCGCCGCATAACCGCCGATCGTCTTCCGCACCTGGCAGGCGAAGACTTCGAGCGCCAGCGCCGCGTCGCCATTGCCCTGCGCCGCGGCCGCCTCGATGTCGCGCACGTCGCCGCCGGCGACTCCGGAGAGTCCCTCCAGGCCGCCGCGCGTCAGCTCGCCCCGCACTTCCCCGGCGCTCCAGCTGCGGCGCTCCATCATGTAAAGCGCGGCGAAGACGTCGAGATCGCCATGCCGCTGCGCGTTCTCCAGACCCGATTGCGGCGAGAAGCCCATGGTGGTGTCGATGCTGCGTCCCCGCAAGATCGCGCACATCGACGAGCTTCCCCCGAGATGGCAGCTCACCAGCCGGGGAACGTCGCGCCCCAGAATCTCCGGCACGCGACCGGCGGCGTACTCGTGCGACGCCCCGTGAAAGCCGTAGCGCCGGACTCCATAGCGCTCGCGCCACTCGCCGGGGACTCCGTATCGCGCGGCGTGCTCCGGCATCGTCCTGTGGAATTCCGTCTCGAACGCCGCGACCAGCGCCACGCCCGGCATCGACTCGCGGAACGCCCGGATGCCTGCGAGGTAGATCGCGTTATGCACCGGCGCCGCCGGCAGAAACTCCTCCAGCGCCGCCAGCACGCCGTCGTCGACCACGAATGTCCCGCGATAGTTCGGCCCGCCGTGGACCGCCTTGAAGGCCACGGCGTCGACGCCGCCCTCCGGCAGCGTCATGGCCGCGATGGCCTCGCGGTAATCGGCCACCCGCTCCTGGCGGCCGCGCGCGATGGCGCGCTCGGCGGGCATTTCGAGGACCTGGTACTTCAGCGACGTCGACCCGAGGTTCGGGACGAGGATGTTCATTGCACGCGGTACTGCCCCTTGATCGCCGCGACGTTGCGCTGCGCCTGCGCCTGGAACGGGCTCTTGATGGCGGCGCACTGCTGGTTGAAGCGCAGGGCGTCCAGGATGCGCTGCGTGTTGGGCTCTTTCTTGTTGTCGCCCAGGCGATAGTTGGCCAGCCCGAGGTGGAACAGCGCCGCGGCGTAGAGCTGCTCGGTGTCCTTGACGTACGGCAGCGCCTCGCGCAGAATTTTGTCGGCGGCGGCGAACTTGCTTTGGGTGCTGGCGCCGACGCCCTGATACCACAGCCCCATGCCGATCGAGCGCTCCTTCTTCTTGTCCCAGTCGGCGGCCGCCATGCCGGCGGGCGCTGCCTTGGTCCTCATGAGCTCGACGAGCTTGACGGAATACTCGGAAGCCTTGTCGTAATTCTTCTGATTAAAGTAATAATCGGCCGCCATCAGCATCATGTCTTCCTGGGTCGGGTCGCGGGCCAGCACGCGCTCGGCGACTTCGAGCGCCTTCGGCATGTTCTGGAGCTGCATGTAAACCTGAAACAGCTGGTTGTCGATCTGCGGCAGATACTGGCTTTTCGGATTCCGGCCGGTGAGCACCTGGGTCAGTTCGACCTTCTTGTTCGGGTCCGGGACCTGGAGTATCTGCGCGTAAACGGCGTATTCGCAGTAGGTGTCGACCTGCGTGGCGAAATCGACGCGCCGCTTCCAGGCCTCCACTTCGTCTTCATCTTCGGGCTTCTTCGACTGCGCCGCTTTTCGCGCCGCCTCCGATGTGACGACGGCCCATTTGGCGACCAGGTCGGGATCCTTGCGCGCTTCGGCCAGCTTCAGCGTGGCATGGGAGGACTCGACGTCGTCGGGCTCGGCGGCGATGAGCTTTTCGGCGAGCGCCGCCGCTTTCTCGAAGTCGCCCGCCTTCGCATGGGCTGAGTGCATTTGCGAGAGCACCCAGAGGTAGCCTTCGTGTTTGGGGAACTTGGACGAGAAGTCGCTGAGCAGCGCCAGCCGCTTGGCGGCGTCCGCTTCCTGGCCGATCTGCTGGAGCAGCGCTCCCTCGGGCGTCTCCGCGTTCACCTCGCCCAACCGGTACTTTTGCGCCGCCAGCGGCAGCGCGAGCGCGAGGACCAGTCCCAGAACAGTCTGTCTCATGCTTCGCCCTCCTGGTCGCAGTATTATAATCCAACCCCGGCGGTCTCGCGCCGCCGTGGTAATCTATCGGAAGCAATTCCGCAGGGGCAGGTCCGGGAGGAAACCGTCGGTCACCCGCCCCGAAAAACGCCTGGATTGCGCGTTCTTTCGAGGGATCCCATGATACTGCCCGAGAGCTTCGCGGTCGTTTTGTTGCTTGCCGTTCTGGCGACGCTGTGTTGGAGCGCCTGGCCGGTCACTTTCAAGATGGCGTCCGACCGCCGCTTCGAGCTGTACTACCTGGACTTTGCCCTGGGCGCCGCGGTGACGGCCGCGCTGGCCGGATTGACGCTCGGCACCCTCGGCGGCGACATTACGCTGATGGACAACCTGGCGATTGCCGGCAGGCGCGAACTGGCGTTCGCCTTCGCCGCCGGCGCCATCCTGAACTTCGGGAACATGCTGGTGGTGGCCGGTATGTCGCTCGCCGGCGCCTCGATCTCGTTTTCGATCGCCGCCGGCGCCGCCGCCTTCCTGACCCTCGTCTGGCGATCGATCGCGCATCCCCCGGCGGCGATGGCCCTGGTGGGGGCGGCCGCGATGGCGGCGGTGGTCGCTGTCGTGTGCGGGGCCAAGGCCTTCGGCATTATTCAGGAGGCCATGCAGCCCGCCGCGCCGCCCATCTCGTCGAAGCTGGTGCGGCCGAAGGCGAAGAAAGGCCCCGGACTGTGGAAGGGCGTCGCGCTGGCGACGGTGGGTGGGCTGGCGATGGCGGCTTCGCTGCCGTTGTTTTCGGTCGCCCGCCAGGGCATCATCGAACTCTCGGCCTACGGTATCGGGCTGCTCGCGGGCGCCGGCCTCATCGCTTCCACGCTGTTCTTCAACATCTGGTTCATGAACCTCCCGGTGCAGGGAGCGCCGGCCAGCTTTCTGGACTATCCCGGCGGTGCGCGGAACCACGTGCTGGGAGTGCTCGGCGGCGCGATCTGGTGCTGCGGAATGCTGATGTTTCAACTCGCGGTGGGCGCTCCGGCGACGGCCGGGGTGAGCGCCGCCCACATCGAAGTGCTGCGCCACGGGTCGCCGGTCCTGGCGGGACTCGTCGGGTGGCTCGCCTGCCGCGAGCGCGGCGAGCAGAGCCCGCGCGCGCGGCTGTTCGTGAGCGTCTCGATGGCATTGCTGGTCCTGGCCTTGGCGCTCGGCTTTCTGCTGGGCTGAGTCCGCGAAACCCCTATTCCCCGAGGATCGCGTCAGCCGCGGCGGCGCTGTAATCGCTTCCGCCGGCGGGCGCCGGCGATGTAACGTTTCCGGAATACACGGGCGCTATGGCGACAATGCCACGGCGGATGCCCCAAAAAAGTTCGTCCATTGGGTGATTTTTCCCTTGCATTAGGATTTAGGTCGAATTACACTCGCTAAAACACACCAAGGGCAACGACGTTTTGCGTTCGGGAATCACGCCCTGGTTTGGAGCGTGAAATGCCCGAATATCGACACCTGATTCCAATCGGACTTGCATCCCTGGCGGCTACTCCGGCCCTGGCTCAGGAGTACTGCACGGTTCGGGATGTCTCCCACGAGGAAGGAAGCGATTGCTATCTGACCACTTGGCATTTGTTCGTGAACTACAGCTATCAGACTGACAAGACAGGAACCGTTGACTTGGGCTCCCTCCAGGGCGGCAGCGTGTGCGAACCCGCCAATCAGTTGAAATGCGACGGCACGTTGAGTGAACACAAGCTTTACAAGGCCACCAAGCAGATCTACTCCTGGCCGAGCACCTGGGCGCCCGACACGGCGTACTTCACCTTCAACGTCGGAGATCAATACCTGTCTTGGGAGTCGTGCTTTGCCCCGAATGGCGAGGCCGCATGGAATGCCACCAACTACACGTTCACCCACTCCGGCGGGTGGTATCAGATTTGGTGCGACTAACTCCGAAAGCAGAGGACTCGATGACGCGAGTTTTTGTCTGGATCATTGCCAGCGTTCCGCTGATCGTCCGCGGCGCCGATCTGATTGTGGTTTCGCCTGTATTCGAGGAAGCGGGAATGGCGGCCGTGACGATCTCAAACCGTCACGCCAGCCCGTTGACGGGCTTGTTGGTTCAGGCGACGATCACCGAGGATGGCAAGCGAAGGGCAGTAATCAGCAAGTATCTCGATGTTTACGTGAACGCCTTTCACGACAAGAGTGTCGGCCCCGGCGAGCAGTATCGCGTACCCCTGATCTCCGCGGAGGGCGCACGCCGCGGGAATTCGGCAATAACCACGAGCGCCCTGTTCCAGGACGGCGCCCGTTTCGGCGACCCGCAGGGAATCGATATTCTGATCGACCGCCGGAAAGCCGTTCACGACGCGATTCAGGAACACCGGCTCAGCCTGGAGCCGCTCCGGGGGACGGCGCTCGCAAACGTTACGGCGCGGGTTTCGGCGATGGCGGAGCAGCAGAAGAAGGTTGCCTTCGGCATGAGGCCCGAAGAGATTGCCAAGTACTCGGCCGGATCGCAGGTCACGCACTGGGTCAAGGGGGCCTTCGATGGCGCGCCACCCGGATGCGGCATCGACTGTGTCGGAAAGCGAATCGAGTACGTCCTCCGGGGGCTTGACGTTTGGGGCGGGCAGATTCAACGGGGTGTTGCCGAGCACCCTCGCCAATAACATGGGCCTGCTTCGCCGGGCGGCCTGTGCGACGCTCACCGCCGGTCTGTCGGTAAGCGCCGCCATCGCCGGAGACCTTACGGCGGAAGACGTGGTACGCGAGGTGTCGAGATCGTATACCGCCATGCGCCCCGCCGTCCAGATGAAGGCGCAAGTCTGGAAAAAGGGGCCCGAACGGGACGGTTATATCCATGAGGCGGTGCGCGACTATCGGCTCATCATCGTCGGCGACGACGTCAGGGTGGACGTCGGCAACCCCTACGGCCTCGCCATATTCCGATTGCTGCGGCGGGGCAACGTGGTGCTGTACACGGGATACAGCAACTTTTACACCGAGGAGCTCGCGAGCGATCCGGTCACCGAAAACACCCGTGAAATCGTCAGGGAAAAACTGATGACCCTCCATGGCCGGTTCGCCGATCTCGCCGCGGCCAAGCCCGATTTCCGGTCGATTCGGCCGGCGCAGCTTCGCGCTGGAGGAGTGATAAAGAATTGCCTGCGAATCGGCCTGAAATCGCCCGCGTCCGCCTCCCGAAAGTGGATCGGCGACATCTGGGTCGAGCGCGACACCTGGTATGTCTGGCGCGCGACCATGACGGTGATGGAAAGCTACCACCGGCAGACCGAGGAGGATGTCCGGTGGAGGGAGATCGTCACCGGTCCCGCCGTGCCGTTAGTGGACCTGGATTGGAAGCCCCCGGCGAACGCCCGTCGAAAGCTGGCCTGGACCGATCGCCTGCCGCGGTGA
>CAZEVY010000102.1:0-19612 GCA_964515555.1 uncultured Solibacteraceae bacterium
TAAACCCGCAACCGATGGCATCCGGCGCCCATGTCGACCGACACCAAAGATACTCTCGGTCTGTGCCCCAGAACCTTTGGGTGCCCCAGGAAAACGTCAGTTCGAGCGGTATGGGAGTGCCGCCATGGTCACGGGAGTGACGATGCAGCTGTTGCCACGCGGTAATAGCGTGATTGCAGATTTCCCGAAGGAGCCGCAGTGCCTCCTCGGGCGATGATTGGAAAAGCGAGTGAAAGGGCTCTCGAAGCGGCGATGGGGGCGAGAAGCTTCGGTGGTACTTCAAAATGGAGAAGCATCACATCGACCGGCGCGTCGAGCAGATGGAGGCCGAGGGCGTCGAGTTCATGACGGGCGCCTTCGTCGGCAAGAACGTTCCGGTCGAGGATCTCCGCCGCGACTACGACGCGATTCTCCTCTCGGGTGGCGCCGAGCAGCCGCGCGATCTCCCCGTGCCCGGCCGAGAGCTCAAGGGCATCCATTTCGCGATGGACTTTCTCCCGCAGGCCAACAAGCGCGCGCTCGGCGACACCGATCTCGTCGCCGACCCGACGCGGCTCGCCGAGCCTATTCTCGCCACCGGAAAGCGCGTCGTCATCATCGGCGGCGGCGACACGGGGGCAGACTGCCTCGGCACCTCGCATCGCCAGAAGGCGGCGCACATCCGCCAGTTCGAGATCATGCCGAAGCCGCCCGACGAGCGGTCGGCGTCGACGCCGTGGCCCCTATGGCCGCTCATGCTGCGGCAGGAAAGCTCGCATGAAGAAGGCGGCGAGCGGCTGTGGGCGCTGGCGACAACGAAGTTCACCGGCGACGCCGGCGGGAACGTGAAGCAGCTTCACACGGTCCAGGTCGGCCCGCCGCCGAAGTTCGAGCCGATGGCGGGGACGGAATCGTCCATGGAGGCCGATCTCGTGCTGCTGGCGATGGGCTTCCTCGGCCCGGTGCGCGGCGGCATGATCGAGCAGTTGGGCGTGGAGCTGGATGCGCGCGGCAACGTCAAAACGGGGGGCGATTACATGTCGTCCATCCCTGGTGTCTTCGCGGCGGGCGACATGCGGCGCGGGCAGTCGCTGGTGGTGTGGGCCATCACCGAGGGGCGAAAGGCGGCGCAGTCGGTCGACCGCTGGCTGATGGGCGAGACGCGGCTGCCGTAGGGGTGACCGGGACGCGCGGCCCGACAAGCTACAACGCCACGGCGTTCGCGCGCACGTAGTCGTCGACGTACGCAGGCGCTGGGCCGATGTAATGAAACGCCTCGGCGTACGCCACGCCGTGACGGCGGCCCCACTCGGCGTCTTCACGGCAGACGAATTCCTTGATGTAGGCGCGATTGGCGGTGTCGTCGGTGTCGCCGAGCAGCGGGAGACGCCGTCCCTCGGCAGCCAGCCGGCGGCGCAACGCCGCGCCGGACTCTCCCGCCGGGCCCTGCGTCACGTTCGCCATGTTCACCCACACCTTCTGGTCGATCGTCGAGCTGATGTCGACCACGCGGTTCACCAGCTGCGGGCCGCGCGAGAAGTAGTAGCGCTCGCGCACGGCGCGCGGCTCCAGTCCGGCCGCGAAGTGCTCGGGCAGGTCCCAGCGGCTGGCGGACATCCAGCACGCCGCCTCGACCGCCGAGGCCGTGACGTAATGGTCGGGATTCTCCTCGTAGTGGCCCCACGGGTCGTAGGAGATGACGGTGTCGACCTTCATCAGACGGAAGATGAAGATCAGCCGGTGGCGCAGTTCGGCGGCGGCGAAGGAATCGAACTCGTGGTTGCGGTAATGCAGGTCGAAGACGCGCGAGAGTCCCATGCGCCGCGCGACCTCGAAGGTGTCGCGCTCGTTGGCGAGCACGACCTCGCCCATGCTGGCGCCCCGGCCGGCCGCCTCGTCGTTGCTGGTGCGGATGAGAATGCCGGTGTAGCCCTCCTGGATCAGCTTCAAGACCGTGCCCGCGGCGAAGATCGGCACGTCGTCGCAATGCGGCTGGATGGCGGCCAGCACCTTGCCCTTGTGCGGCTGTCCGCTCTGCGCGCGCTCCACGAGTATTTCCGACTCGCGCGCCGTGCGTGCGCGCCACTGACCGCCGCCTTGCAGCGAGAAAAGCGAATGTCCCACGAATCGTCGCCTGTCCATTGCATCATCATAGTTCCGGATGGCAGAGAGGGCGATCGTTTTCTACGACGGGCATTGCGGGCTGTGCCACTTCGGCGTGAAGTTCCTGGCGCGGCGCGATCGCGCGGGTAGGTTCGCCTACGCGCCGCTCGGCGGCGAGACCTTCGGGCGCCTGGTCGCGCCGGAGTTACGGTCTGCGGCGCCGGACAGTTTCGTTCTGCGTGCGCCCGACGGGCGGATGTGGTTCCGGTCGGAGGCGGCGTTTCGTGCGCTACGGGAGCTGCCCGCGCCTTGGCCGGCGGTGAGTGCGGTGTTCGGCGCGCTCCCCCGGGCGCTTACCGACTACGGCTACGACCTGGTCGCGCGGACGCGAGCGCGGCTGTTCCGCCGTCCCGCGGGCGTGTGTCCGATTCTGCCGCCGGAGCTGCGGTCGCGTTTTTTGTCTTGACATCCTTCGATACTTCCACTATAGTCGAAATATGATACCCAACGTAAAGGAAGTTGTCCAGGAACGGTATGGCAAGCTGGCGCTCGGCGTCCTGAAAGGAACGCCGAAGCCGTCGTGTTGCGGGGGCGCGTCGACGGACCCCATCACGGTGAATCTCTACGATTCGGCGCAGGCCTCCGAAGTGCCGCGCGAGGCCATGCTGGCGTCACTCGGCTGCGGGAACCCGACGGCGCTGGCCGAGCTGAAGCCCGGGGAGGTGGTGCTCGACCTTGGGTCGGGCGGCGGCATCGACGTTCTGCTTTCGGCGCGGCGCGTCTCGCCGGGCGGCAAGGCCTATGGCCTCGACATGACCGACCACATGCTGGCGCTGGCCGAGGAGAACCGGCGCAAGGCGGGCGTGGAGAACGTCGAGTTCCTCAAAGGGGAGCTGGAGAGCATTCCGCTGCCCGACAACTCGGTCGACGTGATCATCTCGAATTGCGTGATCAATCTCTCGGCTGACAAGGATCGCGCTCTCGGCGAGGCGTTTCGCGTGCTGAAGCCGGGCGGCCGCTTCGCGGTGTCCGACATTGTCACGCGCGGCGAGATTCCGGCCGATGTGCGGCGGAGCGTGGAGCTGTGGATCGGCTGCATCGCCGGAGCGATGGACGAGAATGAGTATCGCTCGCGGCTGGAGCGCGCCGGGTTCGCCGGCGTCTCGATCGAGCCGACGCGCATCTACCGCGCGGCCGACGCTCGCGGACTGTTCGCCGAACACGGCATCGACGCCGACGCAGTTGCGCCGATGGTCGACGGCAAGTTCTTCAGCGGCTTCGTGCGCGCGGCAAAACCCGCCGGCTGATCGCTTGTTGCGGCACTACATCACAGATCGTCAGGCGGCGGGGGGCGTCGAGCGGCTCATCGAAATCGTCCGCCGGCGCCTTGAGGATGGCGTCGACACGATCCAAGTTCGCGAAAAGGACCTGCCCGCGCGCGATCTGGCCGTTCTCGTCGAGCGGCTCCTGGCGCTGCCAAACTCCGGAAGGTCGACGATCATTGTGAATACGCGCGCCGACGTGGCGCTGGCGGCGGGCGCGCACGGGGTCCATCTTCCCTCCGGGTCGCCCGAGCCGTCGCGATGGCGGTCGCTCGCGCCTGCCGGGTTCCTGATCGGCGTCTCCTGCCACTCAATCGGGGAAGTGCGGGCGGCGGAGCGTGAGGGCGCGGACTATGCGCTGTTCAGCCCGATCTTTGCGACGGCGTCGAAAGCGGCTTACGGCGCGCCACAGGGTCTCGACAGGCTTCGCGAGGCTGCGAGCGCGGTCGCGATTCCGGTGCTGGCGCTGGGCGGGGTGACGCGGGAGAACGCCGTCGACTGTGTCGGCGCGGGGGCCGCGGGTGTGGCGGGGATATCGATGTTTCAGGGGTAGAGTGGCTCCGGGCGACGGCGCGGAAATGGCGCTGGCCGACCCCGCCAGACGCCGTTAGGCTGGATCATGACACGCATTCGCATCGGAATTATCGGCGATTTCCGTCCAGCGAGCCCGTCGCACGCCGCGACCAATGACGCCATCCGCCACGCCGCCGCCGCCATGGGCGTGGAACCGGTCATCTACTGGACGCCGACGCCATCCCTGGCCGCGCCCGGCGCCGCCGAACAGCTCGCAATCCACGACGCGATCGTCGCCGCGCCGGGGAGTCCTTATGCGAGCCTCGAGGGTGCGCTAGCCGGGATTCGCTTCGCGCGCGAGCGCGGCAAGCCGTTTCTGGGCACCTGCGGGGGTTTCCAGCATACGCTGCTCGAGTACGCGCGTAACGTGCTGGGCATCGCCGGGGCCGACAGTGAGGAGCACGGCGGCGGTGCGGCGGACCTGGTGATCCACCAGGTCTGCACGCCGGCGCGCCGCGGACCGCGGGAGCTGCCCGGGGGCAACACCATGACGGTCGCGCGCGGATCGCTGCTCTATGGAATCTACGAGCGCGAGGAAATCACCGAGGAATTCTGGTGCAACTTCGGCGTGAATCCGGCCTACCACGGGGCCTTCGAGGCGGGCGGCCTGCGACCGGTGGCCTTGGCGGCCGACGGATCGTGGCGGGCCGTCGAGCTGCGGTCGCATCCGTTCTTTCTCGGAACGCTGTACCTGCCGCAGCACCGCTCGTCGCCGGGCGATCCGCACCCGGTGTTCGCGGGTTGGCTGCGGGCCGCGGCGCGGGTTACGGCCGAAGTTTTTGTCGCCTAACAACTCGCTTTGTATCAACAAGATGCGGGGCTGGCGCCGGGCCCGGTATTTGGATTGCCTGGGACCGCTGTGCGATACTGAAATAGAAACATTTTCCCCGCAAAATGACGTTGTTAGAAGAAGCGGTGGCGCGCTACCACCGGCTGATCGAAACAGAGCATTACAAGGACCTGGGCTGGGCCCAGTCGATTCAGGACGAGATGCGGAAACAGAATCTCGCCCCGGACGGCCGCCTGGTATGCCCGGTGCTTCGGCCGCACCTGATCACCCGCCGGCAGTTCGATTCCTCGGTGAAAGCGGCCGAAATCCTGTATTCGGCGATCGACCGCGTGAAGCAGTCGGTGATCTCGAACCCCTCGATGCTGGCGCGGCTGGAGCTGCTGCCGGCCGAGAAGATGCTCGCCACCATCGATCCCGGATACCCGTACCTTTCGGTCAGCTCACAGATCGATACGCAGGTGAACAACGGGTCGATGCACGTGATGGAGTGCAGCGCGGCCAGCCCCGCCGGGGTCATTTACGGCGAGGCGCTCTCGGCCATTTTCTACGACGCCCCGCCGGTGAAGGAGCTTCGGAAGCGCTACAAGCTGACGCGCGTCGGCGGCATGAAGTATCTCCTCAAGTCGCTTCTTGACGCCTACAAGGTATTCGGAAAGAAAAAGTACCCGAGCATCGCGATTCTCGAGTTCCGGCAGCCGTTTCAGAACGCTCCGTCGGCCGAGAACGAGCTGCTGGCCGAGTCGTTCCGCCGCGCCGGTTACCCGAGCGAGGTGGTGACTCCGGAGCAGCTCGACTACCGCAACGGCGCGCTGCGGCGAGGCGACTTTGCGATCGACCTGGTGTACCGCCGCGTCTCGGCGCAGGAGCTGTTGGTACGATTCGACCTCTCGCACGCGCTGGTGCGCGCCTACCGGGAGCGCACGGTGTGCCTGGTGAACAGCTTTCAGGCGGAGCTGGCGCACAAGAAGGCGATCTTCGCGCTGCTCACCGACGACGCCGTGACGGCGCAGTTCCCGGCGGCGGAGCGCAAGGCGATCCGCGATCACGTCCCCTGGACGCGCGTGGTTTCGGCCACCAAGACCATGCGCGGCGACGGCCTGATCGACCTGCCGGAGTTCATCCTGAAGAATCGCGAGCGGCTGGTGATGAAGCCGAATACGCCGTCGACGGATCTGCACGAATACAACGGCTGGGAGACGAACGACACCGGCTGGGAGCGGGCGCTGCGAGCGGCCATGCGGCACCCCTACGTCGTGCAGGACCGCGTGGAAGAGGCGCGGTCGGTATTTCCGATGCTGCAAGGCGGGCGGCTCGCGCTGCGCGAGATGGAGGTCGACGTGCGGCAGCATCTCTACCTCGGCAAGGTGCATGGCTGCTCGAGCTGGCTGCGCGACGCGGCGGCGGCGGGATTCTCGAGCATCGCCGGCCTGGCGCCGACGTTCATCGCCGAAGGGAAGTAAGGCGCGCCGGCGGCGCTTTCAACACACCACCTCGATCGCGCCTTTGCCCCAAACCGTCTGGCGGCCGACGCCGGTCCACTGCGCTGCGCGAAGGAACGGCAGGAACTCGCGCAGCGCACCCTCATACTGCGCCTCGCCGACGAAGCCGCCGAGCGGATGCGTCTGGCCGGTGCGGCTCGAAGTCCGCTCGAAGGACTCGGCGCGGACATCGCAGCGCGTCATGGCGACCGAGCCGGCGCGATCCCCGATGCCGCGAAAGTCGATCTCGAGCGGGCCCGGACCGTAGATCGCGCGCAGCGTACCGATCCGGTCGCGGATGCGCGCGAACAGGACGCTGAACTCCGGGCGGTGCGTGAGGCCCCCGGCCTCTTTTAACTCCGTCGGGGTCAGGAATCGAACCAGGACGCCGGGCGGCGCGGCGAGGTCGGGCGCGAGCGAAAGCGTCAGGGGCGGGGCGGCCGGACACGCGACCAGTTTGGCGCGGCCGCGCCCGGGGCCGATACCTTCACGCGCCAGGGCGTCGAAGGCGGCGGTGAAAGCGTCGATTTCGCCGGGCCCGGGGTAGAACAGGTTCACGTCGAAGTGGAAAGTCTCGCCGGGCGCGACGCGGCGCCCGTCGAGGTGCGCGGCGCGGAAGACGAAGGGTCGTGGGAGGTCGGCGAGGCCGCTGGGACCGCGGCCCAGAGATTCGGGCTCGAAGACTCGGGCATAGGCACATTCCGCCGAATGGGCGTCGCCGGCGCAACGGCACGCCTGGCGCCGGAAGATGATTCCGAAGCCGCCGCGCAGGATATTGCCGGACTTTCCGGCGGGAAAGTAAAGCGAGTCGCGAGCCTCCAGCGGAATTCGCAGGGGCTGCACCTGGAAATCCATCAGAAGATGCGTTCCTGCGGCCGGAGCGTGCCGAACGATCCGATGTTGGCCACGGTAAACGCCACGCGGAAGACGTTGTCGCGCTGCGCGCCGCGCGGGAGGCTCCGGAACTGGACGCTGATGCCGCAGCAATCGTTGTTGTAGGCGACCTGGGCGTTGGAATACTGCATGATGTCCTGCCGGAAGTCGTAGATCGTCGTGAAGCCGGCGCTGAAGCCGGGGCGGTCCTGGCGGCCCCAGCCGATCAGCGCCCGAAGCTGGTTGGCGCTGGGCGTCAGCAGGGGGACGCTGCGCACGTGATTGTGTCCGATCGAGACGATGTACTTGTCGAAGCGCGCGTCGGCCGAGACGCCGCTGTTGACGATGCGGTGGCGCAGAGGGTCGTAGTCGGCGCGCCACTCGATGCCGATGGAGTGCGAGGGGTTGATGCGCAGCGAGGAGACTACGGGAGACCAGCGGCGCGCGCGGTCGAAGAAGCTGTACTCGGTGAGATGAATCTGGCTGGCGACCACGTTGCGGCGGCCGTCGACGACCGCGCCGCCGAAGTCCTCGTCGAAGAAGCGGCGGGTCCAGAGCTGCCAGCTGGCGAGTTCGCTGACGACGCCGCGCCGCCGGACGTAGAGGCGATTGACGAGCGAGACTTCGGCCTCGGTGGTGTTGGCGATCAATTCGGTCTCGTCGAAGCGGATCAGCCTGTCGAAGTCCTCCACGCCGGAGACATGGCGGAACGCCGCGCGCGGCTCAATGACGTGCTTTGCGCGGTCGCCCAGCCATTTCGGCGAATCGAAGACGCGCGCCAGGCCGGGCGGGACGATCTCGAGCGAAAACTCGCGGGAGCTGCGAAGGATGCCCGAGCCCTGGACGCGCCCGTCGAGAAGGCTGGAACCGTATTGCGTCTCGCGCAGCGAGAACGATGGGAGCACGGAGAGATCCTTCCAGCGCAGCGCGGTCGAGATGCGCGGCTCGAAGTCGAGCCGCTCGACGAACTGCCGCGTCTGAAACAGGGGCTGGTTGCGTCGCACCAGCGCGGCACTCGATTCGAGCGAGACCCAGACGGGCGGCCCGCGCCGCGTAATCCGGCGGTCGCGGCTGGAGAACTCGAGCGCCGGCAGCCGGCGGATGACGATCTTGTCGCCGGGCTCGAGGCTCTGAAAGTTCTCGCTGCGCTCGAAGACCAGGTTCATTGCGTATCCGTTCCAGTGCTTCGCGATGTAGCCGAGCGAGCGGACCTCGGAATTCACCGCTTCGTTGAACGACTCGGTGAACGCCTGCCGGAAAACAAACGAGGTGAGATAAGTGACCTCGCCCCGGGCCGTGAAGCCGCGGCCGAGATCGGACTTGCCGTCGAAGGTGAACAGCGCGCCGCCCTGCTTGATGCGGCTGCCGTCCTCCTGCTTGGCGCCGCGATCCTGGACGCCATAGAGAGTGGCGCCGAACTCCGATCCGGCCCGAGGCTTGCCGCGGGCCTCGACGGTGTGAGCGAAGCCCCGGTCGGTGAAAAACTGCGGCCGATAGGTGGCGTCATAGCTGCGGTTGATGGCCCAGAACCAACCCACGCCGATCATCTTGCCGCGCCGCGAGCTGTTGCCGATGCCCGGCGTCATGAAGCCGCTCTTGCGAGGGCGCGCGGCCATCGACTTGTAGAAGTACGGGGTGTAGAAGAGCGGCACGCCGCGAAGGCGGAACGCGGCGGCCGAGGCGATGGCGCGGTCGCCCGGCACGATGTCGAACCTCGACGAGCGGAGCACCCAGGTGGGCTGCGGAAGACGGCAGACGGTGACGAAGCCTTCGTGGAGGACGTAGCGCGTGCCGTTGCGTTCAGCCCAGTCGCCCTGAAAGACGAAGGGATTGTCGGTGGTGAGCAGGCCCGGCTTGGTATCGAGCTTCGCGGGCGAGGATCCGCGAACATTGCCGTGGAACTTACCGGTGCGGGTGGCGAGGTTGTATTCGGCGCGATCGCATTGCAGCCGTTCGCCGCCGGCGAGGTTGACGAGCGTGACGTTGCCGCGGGCGACGGCCTGCTTGGTGTCGTCGTTGTAGTCGACCTCGTCGGCGGTGAGGAGCGAGTCGGCGGTTTCCAGCTTGACCGAGCCGCGGAGGCGATGGAATCGCCCTTCGACCTCTTGCGAGACCGCCGAGATCGCCAGCTCGTCGCGGGGTACGATCGAGGCTCGCGGGAGGGCCACCTTGCCGGGAGGTTGTTGGCTGTATAACACTCCGCTGACGAGGTGGATGCAAAGAAATGCGTGACAAATTACTTGAGCTATGGTACAGATGAAAGGCAGGCGCTCCAACCGAGAACCGTAGCATGTCCCTTGTCGCAGAGGCAAGGACAGTTCGGGAATCAGAACGCGATGCTCTGTCGACACTGTGGCGCGAGCAACCCGGAAGAGGATCATCGGTGTAGCCGATGCGGCCGCCGGTTGACTGCTGAGACGGCGCGGCCCACGCCTGAGACCTATCCGACGCGGCAGAGTCCGCTCGCATCGACCCGCCCCAACCCCGTGGAGCCGCCGGCGCGAACACCGGCAGCCGCGGGTTCGTCCTCCGGCGAAGGTCCGCCGCCCCGGAACGGTGCGGCCAAACCGCCGTTCCAGCCGGCGCTGTTTCCGGCGCGGGACCTGCCGCAAGTGCTGCCGATGGACAGCTTCGCGCCGCAGTCCAGGCAGTCGCGGGGCCGAACGGCGGGTGCGGGCGAGAGGGCGGCGCCGGCGCGCGAGAACGCGGCTCGCCGGCAGATGGACCTGTACTCGTCGGAAGCGCCGCCGGAGGTGGTGCGGTTCACCAACGCGCCGGTGGCCTCGGTACCGCACCGGTTGGTCGCGGCAGGGCTGGATTGCGCGCTGGTGCTGATCGCGGTGGGATTCTCTCTGATCGTGCTGCAACTGCTGCCGGGCGAGGTGCGGTTGACGAACCGGACCATGGCGGTGTTCGGTGCGATCAACCTGGGCGTTCTGGTTCCCTACAAGCTTGTGTTCTGCCTTTTGGACGTGGACCCGCCGGGGATGCGGTGGACCAGCCTGCGGCTGCTGAACTTCGATGGGCGTCCCCCGACGCGGACCGAGCGGCTGATGCGGCTGGCGGCGGCGTGCCTGGGCGTGTCGGCGCTGGGGCTCGGAATCCTGTGGCCGCTGGTGGACGCCGAGACGCTCTCGTGGCACGACCACATGTCGAAGACGTTCGCCACTCCCGTGATCGGGGATCGCTCTTCTCGGCGATAAGGTGTCCGGGCCCTGGAGGCCCCCTGTCTCGCTGATGCGCCGCCCCCCCATTGACCACGTACGCGACGCCTTATAGAATCGATCGGCGAATCGAGCCGTCGCGCTCGAAAGGAGGGAACGTGGGCAAGATCAACATGAGCCGGGTTCTGTTGGGAGGCCTCGTGGCCGGGCTGATTATCGACGTCGGCGAGGGACTCCTGAATGCGGTGGTTTTGGCCGAGGACTGGCGCGCCGCCATGCAGGCGCTGAACAAGCCATCGGAGATGAGCGGGAGCACCATCGCGTTGTTCAACGTGCTCGGAATCGTCTTCGGGGTTTTCATCCTGTGGCTGTACGCCGCCATACGTCCTCGCTACGGAGCAGGAGTGCGAACGGCGCTTTGCGCGGCAGGGGCCTTCTGGTTCGCGTGCTACCTGATCCCGTCCGTGTTTCAACTGGCGCTGGATCTGTTTCCGTCGCGGATGATCGGCATCGCGCTGGTGTGGGGACTGGTGGAGCTGTTAATCGCGGGGGTGGCCGGCGCCGCGCTCTACAAGGAAGGCGAAGCGGCAGCCTAGGGGCGGACTCGATGGCCGGGCGCGTCATTTCCGCCGTTCGGCCGCGATCGCCGCCGCCACCGACGCGATCGGAATCTTCCACAAGCCGCGCCCGTACGTCGCGGCGACGATCAGACCGTCGATGTCGTGGCACACCAGGTCGGTCACCCGCGCGTGCGGCAGGTTCTGCGAGACGTCGTGCCATCGGCGATCGTCTCCCGGGTACAGCGGCTGCGCCATGACGCCACCGTCGTGTCCGACCACAACGATCGGCGGATCCGTCGCCGTGATAACGACGGCCTGGTGCGGCAGATTGGGAAGACCGCCGACATCGGGGTCGTGCCAGGTGTCGCCGCCGTCGTTGGAAGCGTACAGGTGGCGGAACTCGATGAGGCCGAACCGGTCCCCGACCTGGATCGGTGCGCCGCCGTGAGCGAGGCTGGAGTTGGCGACCACGCCCTCGGGACGCGTGCACCCGTCGAATAACACCAGCTCGGCGACCACGCCCACCGTGAAATAGACCACGCGAGCGTCACTCGCGCAGGTCTCGATGCGGGTCACCGTCCGGCCGGGCGACCCCGGACCCGCCAGGTTCGCCGACCATGTCCGTCCGGCGTCGAGGCTGCGGAAGAAACCGCCATCCATGGTGCCGGCGTAGACGCGCCGCGCATCGGCGGGCGCTACCTCGAGCGCCGTAATCACCGATCCGTCCAGGTCCGGCGAGACCGGACGCCAGGTGTCGCCGTCGTCGACGCTCTTCCAGACGCGGGTCGACCCGATGTAGAGCGCGTGCGGCTTCCTGGCCCCGGCGCTGGTGTCCATGGCGAGAATCGCCATCCAGACGGACTGCCGCTCGGAGGCGGGAAACGGCGTCTTCAGGCGCTTCCATCGCGATCCCCGATGACGGAACAGTTGCATGCGCTGCGCCGACGCGAAGATGTGCGCGGAATCGTCGGGATCGTAGATCGTCCAGCCGCCGTCGCCCGGAAGCTGCGGGCGGAAGGCCGTGCGCCGCGCGGCGGCTTCTCCGGTGAGGCGGCTCTCGGCCGCGGTCAGCGGTCCGGCGAACCAGGTGCCGTTGTCCTGGATGCCTCCGCCCATGCAGCGGGAATCGGCGGGAGAGACGTCGGCGTCGTAGAACATCGACACCGCCAGGCCGTTGTTGCGCATCTCCCAGGAGCGGCCGCCGTCCTCGCTGACTGCCAGGCCTCCGTCGGTGGCCGAATAGATCAAGGGACCGGCGAAGACGATGGCGTGGTGATCGGCGTGTGCGTAGCGTCGCGAGCCGGGGGGCGCGAATCCGTCGGTGATCTGCCGCCAGCGCGCGCCGCCGTTCTCCGAGACGTGGAGGTCGAACGATCCCGCGATGACCCGCATCGGCCGCTTCGGGTCCTGGGCGATGCAGTTGGTGTAGGAAAGCCCGGCGAAGGCGCGCAGGCCGGCCGAGTCGAAGCGCCGCCAGGTCTCGCCGAGATCGTCGCTGCGGAAGACGCCCAGGAACTCGCCTCCGCCGGTGACGGCGGCCAGTGCATAGACGGTCTTCGAGCCGCGGGCGACCGAGAGACTGGTGCGCCCAAAGCGGTCGCACGGCGTGGAATCGATGCGCACCTGCTTCCAGCTCTCGCCGGCGTCGCGCGAGATCCAGATCCCGCTCTGCGTGCCGCGCGCCTGCACGGTGGCGAAGACCAGACCGTCGTGGTCGGGGTGAAAGGCGATGTCGTGGCAGAAGTAGTTATGGCCGGAGATGAACACCGCCCGGTCCTGGAGAATCGACTGGCTGTTGCGGTCGCCGCAGAGCTCCCAGCTTCTGCCGCCGTCGCGCGACTCGAACAGGCCGCCCTTCTCCGATTCCGAGTGCGTCACGCCGCCGATGAGGATGTGGCCCTTGCGGAACGGGTCGACCGCAATGGCGCCGATGCGGCGGGGAACGCCGTGCAGCATGATCCGGCCGTTGGGCGCCTCGGCGACGCGAGCCTCGGGCGAGCCGATCAACTTCCAGTCGCCGCCGTCGTTTCGGAACACGCCCACGCCCGGGTAGTTGTCGGCGGTCAGATTCGCTTCGCCGGTACCGCAGTAGAGGATCTTCGGATTCTTCGGATCGAGCGCCAGCGAGCCGATGTTCAGTGTCGCCGACTGGTCGCTCCAGATACTTCGCCAGTCGCCGCCGGCGTTATCGCTCCGCCAGACGCCGCCGCCGGCCGCGCCCGCGTAGACGATCTCGTGCCTCTTAGGGTGCGCGACAAGCGCGGCGAGACGGCCGCCACTGTTGGGGGGGCCGATCTCGGTCCAGGTGGGACCGCCCGTGGGACGCGGCGCGTCGAGGCCGGGCGGATAGACCTCGCGTTTGGGATAGCTGGTGCGCTCCTGAAACCATTCCGCGCGGATCTTGTGCGTCGTGAACCGGCCGCGGTCGAAGCGTCCCACGGTGCGGAGCGCTAACGGCTCGATCGTCCGCCGCGAACGATCGGCGTCGAGGTCGGGCCCTTCTTGCCCTTGGCCTTGGCCTTGCCGGCCTTCTTCTTGGCGGCCGCCTTCTTGGTTGCCATCGGATCTCCTCCTTTCCGGCTGACGTTACGGTTTCCATCGTATCTTGAAGCGCTCGAAAAACCAATCGTCGTCGCGATTTTTTTGCCGCTGACAGCGAGTCCGCCGATTTCCGATGCCCGCGAGCGCCGTTCGCAGCGCCTCCTCGCCCTCACGATCCGCGGCCAGCGCCGCGACCACCCGCCCCAGCCGCTCCCCACCGAGATGCACCAGGGCCGCTCGCAGCCGGTTGTGCGTGGCGTCAGCCTCCGGGTCGCGGTACGGCGGATGTTGCCGGAAGCTGTGCCAGAGGCGCGCCTCGGGCACGATGCGCAGCTCCAACCCGAGCATCCAGAATCGCAGGCAGGTCTCCACGTCGACGCCGCCGCGGCTGCGCAGCCCGTCGTCGAATCCCCCGGCGCGATCGAATGTCTCGCGGCGAAGCACGAAGCAGCAGCCGGGCAGCACCGGCGCGGCGAACGGCCGCCGGCGCCGGCGCATCATCCAGCGCGCGACCAGGTCGGGCGCCGGCAGCGTCATGCCGTAACCGAAGACTCGCGGCGTGCGCGTGCTGGCGACCGCCGGGGCGACCGCGTCGACTCCCGGCGCCGCCAGCGCCTCCAGCAGCAGCCGCCAGCAAGGGGGGTCGAACCGCATGTGCGCGTCGCAGAACGCGAGGATGTCGCCGCGGCTGTGCCGCGCCCCGTGATTGCGCGCCCGTGCCACGCCGAGGCCGCGAGTCCTCAGGAGCCGGAAGCCGCCACGCGCGGGCGATTCCTCGGACCCGTCGTCGACAACCAGGATCTCGCTGCCCGCCGGAAGCGTCGCCCGCAGGCTGGCGACGGTCCGGTTCAGCCACGCCCCTTCATTGCGGGATATGACGATGACGGAAAGAAGAGGCCGCAACCCCTTCACGGCAGAGGCCGGTCCATCATCCAGATGTTGCCCGACAGGTCGCCCAGCGAAAGCACCACCATCCCACCGGCGACCGCCAGGCCGATCCGCGAATCGAAGCCGCGATGCTTCTGCATCGACCGCCGGACATGATGGAAGTGCTCGACGGCGGCGAGGTCGCCGACGGGCTTGCGAGTCGATGCGTCCAGCCGCCGCGCCCACAGGCACCGGAAGCCGTCGCGATCGGAGAGAAAGTAGAGCATGCCGCCGCCGGGCGACCAGGCCGGCACGCGATAGGCCGCGTCCGCCCCGGTCACGGCGATCCACTGCTCGCGCGGCGCGGCCTTCCCGTCGGCGATGCGCGCCAGGAACACCTGGGAGCGCGGCGAGCCTTTCCCGGTGGCGTGAAACGCCACCCAGCCGCCGTCGGGCGAGAGAACGCCGTCGTAGAGCGCGCCGGATGCGGGCACGAGCACCGACACCTTGCCGGTGGCCGCGTCGAGCAGGCGTACGTCCTCGGGAGAATCGTGCGGCTCGAGCAGCACCTGCCGGCCGTCGTGGGAGACCGCGCTCGGCGTGCCGCAGGACTTGCACAGCTCGGTCACCGTGCCGCCTCGCGACGACACGCGCATAATGTGCCCTTCGACGCTGGCGAACGTCACCCAGCTCGCGTCGCCGGAGAGACGCGGGCGATAGACGCCGCGCGGGATCGAGACGATGGCGGTCTCGCGCCTGGTGGCGAGTTCGAGCATGCTGATCGCGGCGCCGCCCGACCGCCGGATCGAGTAGGCCAGGCGCGTGCCGTCGCGCGAGAGCGACGGGTAGAGTTCCGACGAGTTGCCCTCGGTGAGGCGGCGTATCGGCCCGGTGCGCCGGCCGTTCTCCACCTCCACCGGAATCGCCCACAAGTCGAAGTTCAGCGACTGGCTGGCGAAGGCGATGCGCTCGGCCGTCGCCGTGCGGCCCGCGGTGGCGCCGATTTCGTTCGATGTGCCCGAGGTAAGCCGCACGGGATCGCCGCGCGGCCGAGCGGTCGCCGGATCGATCTCGAGCGCCCACAGATTGACGGGATCGCCGAAGCGCGCCGCGAACAGCACGCGACCGCCTTCGATCCACCTCGCCGCTGTGACGTGCTGCTGCGAAGCGGGAGGTCCGTACTCTCCGTCGAGCTTCGCCAGTATGCCGACCGCGCGCGCGCCGCCTCCGTCGACCGGCACGACCCACCAGTCGGGTCCGCGCTCCGCGGCCGTTCGACGTCCCATCACCAGCAACTCGCCGCCTCCCGGCGACCAGACCGGATAGAGTGCGGCGACCAAGCCTCCGGAAATCTCGCGCGGCGGTCCGCCGCCGCTGGGGACGATCCACGTCCGTGCCGATCCGGGCACCAGCGACGCCCCGTCGAGCCCTGTCCAGTAGGCGATGAAGCGGCCGTCGGGAGAGAAGCGTGGGCTCCGACCGCCTTGCGCGATCAGCGCCGGTTCGCCGCCAAGCGCCGGCGCGGCATACACGCCGCCGCCCTCCCTCTCGGACCGGAATACGACGCGGGTGCCGTCGGGCGAGAGATCGGGATCGGTCTCGTCGGCCTCGTCGCGCGTGAGCTGGAGCGGCGATTCGCCGCCGGTCTGCTGAATCCAGATGTCCATGTTGCCCGCGCCGGCGCGATCGGAGGCGTACGCCACAAGACTCCCGTCGCGCGACAGCGAGGGCGATTCGGTCAACCCGCCGTCGGTGGTAATCGGTTCAATGGCGGGCTGGTGCGCCAGCGGCGGCGCGAATCCGCGATACCAGATCGCGCCGAGAGCGAGCGCCGCGCCCGCCGTCGCCGCCGCCAGCCACTTCCACCACGACCGGCGCCCGGCGGCGCGGCCCGCGCTTTGCCCGGCGGCCCACTCGTCGCGCGACTGCTCCAGCAGCGCACCGACATCGGCGGCGTGGCGCCAGCGGCGATCGGGATCCTTGCGCAGGCAGCCGGCGATGACGCGCTCGAGCGACGCGGGGATGTCCGGCGTCAGCTCGCGCATCGGCGTGGGGTCCTTGTGAATGACGGCGCCGAGGATGCTGAGGTCGGAGCCGCCGGTGAAGGCGCGGCGGCCGGTGGCCATTTCGTAGAGCACGCAGCCGAAGGAAAACAGGTCGGCGCGCGAGTCGACGGGTCTTGCTTCGGCCTGTTCGGGCGCGATGTAGGCGAAGGTGCCCATGATGGCGCCTTCGACGGTGAGGGTTTCGGCCTCGCGAGCGTCGCCGGAGGGAGCTTCGCGCGCCTTGGCGAGTCCGAAATCGACCAGCTTGGCGTCGCCGCGCTCGTTGATCATGACGTTGCCGGGCTTGAGGTCCCGGTGGACGATGCCGGCGTCGTGCGCGGCGGCGAGCGCCGAGGCCGTCTGAATCGCCCAGCGGTAGAGCTGCTCGAGCGGCAGGCGCTTGCGGAGGTGCTCGCGCAGCGACTTGCCGTCGACGTACTCCATCGCGATGTAGTCGATGCCGCGGTCGGCGCCGATCTCGTAGATGGTGACGATGTGGGGGTGGTTGAGGGCGGAGGCGGCCTCGGCTTCGCGGAGGAAGCGGCGGCGCACGCGGTCGGCGGCTTCGGCGCCTTCGCTGAGAATCTTCAGCGCCACGGTACGTTGCAGCGTGATGTCGAGCGCCCGGTAAACGCGGCCTCCGCCGCCGGCGCCAAGGAGACCCTGGATCTCATACCGGCCAAGGCGAGCGCCGGGCTCGAGGTCGATGGGCACGATTTGATCTTACCCGCGGCGGCGACCTCCGGGAAGGCTCGTCTAATCGACGATCGCCTGCGTCGCCATGTTCTGGAACTCCACGCGCGAATTGAGGTGCGAGTACGGCCGAAGCTGCTTCATGTAGATCCCGATGAGCTGCTCCTTGGGGTCGATCCAGAAGTACGTGCCGAAGGCGCCGCCCCATCCGTAGGATCCCGGCGAGGCCAGCCGCGCCGCCTGCCCTGGATTCGTTAGAACGCTGAAGCCCAGTCCGAAACGATGACCCGCGAGCGTCGGCCACAGCGCGTGGTCGGCGATGTGATTCGCGGTCATCAGCTCGATGCTCTTGCGGCTCAGCAGGCGTTTGCCGTTGAGAGCGCCGCCATTCAGCAGCATCTGCGCGAACAGGTAATAATCTTCGACGGTCGAAGAGAGGCCGCCGCCCCCGGAGAAATAGCGCCGCGATCCGCGCGTCTGCATGACCGGCTTCACGCCTTTATCCGCGGGCGCGTAGTTAGTCGCCAGGCGCGGCATCTTCTCGTCCGGAACATAGAAGAACGTATCCTGCATCCCGAGCGGCGCGAAGATGCGCTCGTCGAAATAACGGTCGAGCGGCAGCCCGGAGACGACCTCGACGAGACGGCCGAGTACGTCGGTCGCGGGACCGTACTCCCAGGCGGTCCCCGGATGGAACGCGAGGGGGAGCTTCGCGAGACGGCTGACGAAGTCGCCGATGGTCCATTCGGGCTTGCGCTCGGCGGCGAGCTGCGGAAGGAGCGCCGCCGCCGGTCCAGTCGAGCTCGCGAGTCCCGCGGTGTGCGTGAGCAGGTGTTGGATGGTAATCTCCCCGCGCGCGGGCACGGTGGTGTGTGCGGTCGTTCCCTCGCCGGGCCGCGTGGCGACGGCGACCTTCGCGTCCTTGAATTCCGGGATGAACTTCGATATCGGATCGGTGAGTTGAAGGCGGCCCTCCTCGAACAGCATCATTACCGCCACGCTGGTGATCGGCTTTGTCATGGACGCGATTCGGAAGATGGCGTCGACCGGCATGGGCCTCTTCGACTCCAGGTCCTGGTAGCCGTGCGCCTCCAGGTGCACGACCGAGCCGCGCCGCGCGACCAGCGTCACCGCGCCGGCGATCTCCTGGCGGTCGAGATAGCGCGCGACGCTGGTGCGGATGCGCTCGAGGCGCTCGGTCGAGACGCCCGCGCTTTCCGGGCGAGCGCTGGGAAGACGTCCGGCGGCGAACGCCGAGGCGCAAAACAGAACGATCGCGATGCGTTTCATGGCTGTTTCCCTTTCGAAGCTTCGAAATCGCCCTGGTCTACGGGCTGTTTGGCGGGCAGCGCGACGGTGGTGTACTTCCCCGCGATGCGATCGCCGGAGAGCTCGCCGCGGATGGTCGATTGCAGCAGGTTGCCGCCGAGATCGAACTCGTACTGCACCTCGACCTTCGCGCCGTCGACCTTCACCATGGTGACCTTTGTCTTCACCTCGGTCTCGGCGATCGTGAACGCGACATCGGCCTTCCATTCGGAGCCTGCGCCCGCGAGCGCGACCGTGAAGCCGCCATTTGCCGACGATCCGGTCCACTTTCCGGTGTATTTTCCCGCGACCGATTGCGCGGCGAGCGGCGACACGGCGAGTATCGCCAGAGCGAGCGTACGAAGCATGAAGGCGATTCTATCGCGTCAAAGCGACTCGTGGACCTGGATCGCCATCCAGGTCTCTCTACGTGACGCCGCAAAGCTCGCGGCCACCAGAATGGCCCTCCCGGCGACCACCTTGAACTTTCCGTCCTAGGGAAGCTGGCCGAACTGGTTCCGCGTGCATACCATCACGTCGGTCGCCAAGGCGCTTGCGATTCGATTCTACCTCCCAGTGCGAGCACGCGCGTCACCTCGCTCGCCGGCGGCGCCCCGCTCGAATCGACGATTACCGAAAAGAACCCGTCCTGCCACGGAATCTCCGCCGGGGTGGCGGCGTGGAACATCACGTTGTCGAGATCCGTCGCGGCGAGCCGGGCGTCCGCCACTTCCTCAGGGGTTCCGATGCCCACGAGAATCCCGCGAGGCAGCCGTGCGGCGACGCGCCGCACGGTGGCGGGGTCGGGAATCGAGAGGAACAGGACGCGGTCTCCAGGTTGGAGCGCGCCTTCGATCATGGAGCCGCGATCTTCACGAGACCGCCTTCGGCAGTGACGAGACCGCCTTCGGCGGTGACGAGACCGCCTTCGGCGGTGACGAGACCGCCTTCGGCGGTGACCAACTCCCCGTTGCCGGAAAGCACGGCCTCGGCCTCCTCGGCGGTGAAGCTCTCCACCTTCGACGAAATGTTCATCGAGCAGAACTTCGGACCGCACATCGAGCAGAAGTGGGCGTCCTTGAACCCCTCCTCGGGCAGCGTCTCGTCGTGCATGGCGCGAGCCGTCTCGGGGTCGAGCGACAGCTCGAACTGACGGTTCCAGTCGAAGCGGTAGCGGGCGCGCGAGAGCTCGTCGTCGCGATCGCGGGCGCCGGGGCGATGGCGCGCGATGTCGGCGGCGTGCGCGGCGATCTTGTAGGCGATGATGCCCTGCTTCACGTCCTCCTTGTTCGGCAGCCCCAGGTGCTCCTTGGGCG
>CAZEVY010000103.1:0-19515 GCA_964515555.1 uncultured Solibacteraceae bacterium
CGAGGCGATCCTTGGGAGGCGTCTCGATGACCGAGAGATCGCGCAGGCCGAGCATGGCCATGTGCAGCGTTCGAGGAATCGGCGTGGCCGTCATTGTGAGCGCGTCGACGTCGCGCCGAAGCTGCTTGAGCCGCTCCTTGTGGCGCACGCCGAAGCGCTGCTCCTCGTCGACGATCAGCAGGCCCAGGTCGCGAAACTCGACGTCCTTCGACAGCAGGCGGTGCGTGCCGATGGCGATGTCCACCTTGCCGGCGGCGAGATCGGCCAGGATGGCGGGGATCTCCTGCTTCGAGCGGAAGCGGCTGAGCATCTCGACGCGGACCGGAAAGGGCGCGAAGCGGCGGCGAAAGGTCTCGTAGTGCTGGAAGCAGAGCACGGTGGTGGGCGCGAGCACGGCCACCTGCTTGCCGTCGCCGAGCGCCTTGAAGGCGGCGCGCATGGCGACCTCGGTCTTGCCGAATCCGACGTCGCCGCACAGCAGACGGTCCATCGGCGTCGCCGCTTCCATATCGCGCTTGATGTCGGCGGTGGCGGAAAGCTGGTCGCGCGTTTCGGTGAATTCGAAGGCCTCCTCGAACTCGCGCTGCCAGTTACTGTCGGCGGAGAAGCGGAAGCCCTCGGCCATCCTGCGCTCGGCATAGAGGCGCAGCAGCTCTTCGGCCATGTCGCGCATCTTCGACTTGACGCGCGCCTTGGTCTTCTCCCAGCTCACGCCGCCGAGCTTGTCGAGCTGCGGCGAGGACTCGCCCCCGCCGCGATAGCGCTGCACGAGATCCATGCGCGCCAGCGGCACGTAGAGTTTCGCGCCGCCCGCGTATTCGAGGAGCATGAAATCGCCCTTGAGATCGCCCTGCTCCAGCTCTCGCAGGGCGACGAACTGTCCGATGCCGTGCGTGGCGTGGACGACGAAGTCGCCGGGTTTGAGGTCGGCGAGGTCGGCGGTGAAGGCGGCGAGGACGCCCTTGGTCGAGGGCGCCGGGCGCGCGATCAGCTCGCTGGTGTCGAACAGATCGTCACCGCCGAAGATGGCGAGCTTCGTCTCCGGGAACACGACGCCGGAAGGAACGAGGCCCTTGGCGAGCAGAACACTCGCCAGGGCGCCGGCGAAATAGGCGCGCTCGGCGAGGTAGGGCGCGACGCCGTCGCGCGGGTCGAGTCCGAGCTGGTAGGGCACCGCGTACTCGCCGAAGATTTCGGCGAGGCGCTCGACTTCGCCGGTCGACGGCGCGATAAAGAGCACTCGATTGCCCTGTTCGACGAGCGTCCGTGCCTCGGCGACGGCGACGCTCATGTTGCCGTGGAACTTCATGGCCGCGCGGGAGCCGACGCGCAGCCGCATCGCACCGGGCGACGCATCGCTCTCCATTTCGAGCTCGCGCAGGTAAATGCGCTCGCGGTCGGCCGTCTGCGCTTCGAACTCCTCCCAGGCGAGGAACGCGGCGGCGTCTTCCCAGTCGGCGAAGCGCTTGAGGGCGCGCTCTGCGGCCGTGCGGGACTGTTCCGGCTCGTCGAGGACGATCAGCGCGCGCGAGGCGATCTCCAGCAGCGACGAGCGCCGGTCCTGCGACGGGCCGCGGCGACTCTCGCGGAGCGGGAGCACGCGGCACTCCTCGACTTTGAGGGTGGAGCGCTGCGTCGAGGGATTGAAGCGCCGCATCGACTCGATGGTGTCGCCGAAGAACTCCATGCGCACGGGGCTGGAGTCCTCGACGGGAAAAATGTCGACGATACCGCCGCGGATCGAGTACTCGCCCTCCATCTCGACCGGCTCGCGGCGCTGGTAGCCGACGCTATCGAGATGCGCGGCCAGATCGTCGAGCGGCAGGTCTTCATTGACGCGCAGCGTGAGCGCGAGCTGGCGGTAGAAGTCGCCCGACTCGGTGCGCAGCAGCGCGCTCGCGATCGGAGTGACGGTGATGGCGGCCTCGCCCTGCGCCAGGCGGAACAGGCCGGCGGCGCGCTCCTCGGCGACCCCTCCACCGGGCGCGACCATGGCGCCGGGAAGCATTTCGAGCGCGGGGATGGTCTGCGGCCGTCCGGAATCGACGCCGAGAAGGTCGAAGAAGGTCGCCAGCAGCGAGGTCAGCTCCTCGGCGCGCCGCCCGTCGGCGGTGACCACCAGAATCGGGCGGCCGATGCGCTGCCACAGCAGCGCGAGGTAGATCGCCTTGGCGGCAGCGACGGTCCCCGAGAGATGGAATTCGGCGGTGTGTTGCGTCTGGAGATGATGCAGAAGTTCCTGGAACGCGGGGTGTCGCCCGAGCGATTCGAGCAGGTCGCGGACGGCGGGGTGCGTCAATCTTGTGCGGGCCGGGCGAGCAGGCGCTCGACGATGCCGGTGGTCGAGTAGCCGGGCTCGAGCGGCAGCGCCATCACCCGGCCGCCGGCGGCCTCGACCTCCTCCCGCCCGGCGATGAAGTGCGACCAGTCGGCGCCCTTCACCAGAACGTCGGGCAGGAGTTCGGCGATCAGCTCGCGCGGCGTGTCTTCGTCGAACAGCGTGACGGCGTCGACAGCAGCCAGCGCCGCAGCCATGGCAGCGCGGTCGTCCTCACCGATGAGGGGCCGCGACGGGCCTTTCAATCGCCGGACGCTGGCGTCGGTGTTGAGCGCCAGAATGAGCCGGTCGCCGAGCGACCGCGCCGCCTCCAGCAGCCGTATGTGCCCCGGATGCAGGATGTCGTAGCATCCGTTGGTGAACACCACGCGCATGCCGTCGCGGCGCCATTGTTCGCGCAGGCGCAGCATGCCGGCGCGCGAGTGAATCTTCGACATGCGCTACTTCGACTTCTTCCTTCGGCCCGCGAAACGCCCCAGGTAGGCGACCCACTGATCGCGCTGGCCGGGGGCGTCGAAAACGTTCTTCCAGAACGCGAGGAACTCGCCGACACCGGTCGCGATCTCGCGATCCAGGCGGGCGGTGAGCGCCTTTCGCGCCGGCGATTTCTTCGGCACGGCGTCGGCGAGCAGCTCGCGGATCGACGCGCGATCGTTGATGCGGCCCAGGCGATCCTGCACCTGCCGCAGCGAGTCGATCCGGCGGTCAATGCTCGGCCCGTAGACCGGCGCGAACACCTCCAGCGTATAGCGGAACCGCTTGGTCTCCAGGCGCAGGCGATGCAGCCGCGCCGAGGAGGTCTTGCCCTCCACCACCTGGCGCCCGGCCTCGAAGTAGTTCGCGGCGGCTCGCGGCAGCGCCGCGCGGGCGTTGGCGGCGGCGCTCCTGGCGCTGTCGCAGCGGATCTTGCCCAGCCGTTTCATGCGCCGTCCAGGTTGAGCCGCGACCGCCATCGCGACGAAAAATCGCGCTTGCTCATCCGTCGCAGTAAATCGGCCAGAGGCTTCTCCACCTCGCGCCGCCGGGCGGCGATCCTCGATCGCACCGCCGCGCGAGGCGACACCTTAGCGGCAGCCAGCCACTCCAGGGCGACGTCGCGATCGCGCAACTCGGCCGACAACTCCATGACGGATTTCGCCAGCCGCCGGATGCGCTTGACCTCGCCTCGCGGAAGCAGTGACGCGAAGCTGCGCAGGCTCTGATTGAACCGCCGCACGGCGACGCGCAGATCGTGCACGTTGGCGGCGTCGAGCGATTTCGCGCAGCGCTTCACCTCGAAGACGATGCGGCCCAGGCGCGAGGTCACCTGTTCGGCGGCGAAGCGTTCGATTGGGGTATCCGGCTGCACGAAGCTCCGAAGGGGCGCGCGTTTATCGTCGCGCCCTGACGACGTCCAGCCGGTTATGGTAGACCAACTGGAAAACTTCGGCGACACGCTCGCCGGCCCACTGGTCCAGGTCGGTGTCGGCGGAAGACTTCAGATAGACTACCACATTGCCGTCTTTGATCTGGCATTCCAGGCCCTCGACGCGCTGATCGTGCGTGCGGTCGAGGCTGTCGGCCAGCCGCAACAGAGGAACGAGATTCATGACGGCTTTGCGCTGTTCCGGCGGCAGGGCCTGATACTCCTCGTGCTTCGGACCGGGCATCGATTTGCGATGATGCCGGCACAGGTTCCCGATCAGCAGACGCTCCTCGTCGGTGAAACCCGGCATATCGGCGTTGCGGACGATGTACTGCGAGTGCCGGTGGTGACCGGCGTCGCCGACCATGTGGCCGATGTCGTGCAGGTAGGCCCCCGCTTCCAGCATCTTGCCGTAGTAAGGCGGCAGCTTGTGGACCGGAGCCAGCGAATCGAACAGCGTGTGCGCCAGGGCCGCGACCTTGCGGGCGTGCCGGAGCGCGACCCCGAAGCGCTGCGCCATCTGCTCGCACACCTGCCGCTGCTCCCGGCTGAGGCGCGACATCTCGCGTCCCACGCCGCGCACCGCCAGGTCGGCGATGATCCCGTCGCGAACGCCGGCGACGGAATAGCATAGCGACGGGAGCTGGAAGTCCTGCAGCACGCGCGAGAGGACGGCGGCGCCGGGAACGATGATCTCGGCGCGGCGCGGCCCGATGCCGGTGATCTTGCGGCGATGCGCCAGGTCGCGGGTGCTGAGCTCGCGGTAGAGCTTCTTGAGGTCGGCGGCGGTGGCGCGCAAGCGATCGGCGTTGTCGCGGCGGGCGCGTCCGACGCGGTTGACGGCGCACACCAGCGCGGCCGGCGTCGCCGAGGTCGCGATGACGCGGTCGGCGGCCTTCACGCCGATGCGCTGGAGCGGGCCGGCCAGTTTCTCTTCGATGAATTCCTCCAGGCGGTGCAGTTCCTGCGCCTCCGGCGGGTCGTGCTTGAGGAAGACTTCGGTGAGCCGGATGGCTCCGAGGGGCTTGGAGAAGGCCTCGGCGATGCGGCCGTTCTCGGCGAGGATGATTTCGGCGCTGCCGCCGCCGATGTCGATGATCAGGATGCGCTTGTCGGGATGCGGCCAGCGGGTCTGCACGCCGACGTGGATGAGCCGGGCCTCCTCCTGGCCGGAAATGATCTCGACGGGCCCGCCGATGGTCTTGGCGACGCGGTCGAGGAACTCCTGCTGGTTATTGGCGTCGCGCACGGCGGCCGTGGCGACGGCGCGCACGGCCACGACATCGTGTTTGCGGTAGGCGGCCACCATGCGGTCGAGCGCCTTGGTCAGCAGGTCCATGGCCTCCTTGCTGACGGCGCCGGTGCGGAAGACGCTCTGGCCCAGACGCGTCACCTCGCGGTCGGTCGCGTGGATTTCGAGGGGCCGGCCGGGGACCACCGCGGCGGCCATCATGCGGACCGAATTGGAGCCGATGTCAATCGCGGCGTAGGAGGGCATACAGGCTATAATAATCTGCTGCCATGACGCTGTTCGCGCGCAACCGCTATCGCGGGAAATTGATCATCGTCGAGGGGATCGACGGATCGGGAAAATCGACGCAACTTTCGCTGCTCAGCCAGTGGCTGCGCTCGGAGGGCGTGGCGGTCGCTTTCAGCGAGTGGAACTCCTCGCCGCTGGTGAAGGAGACCACGCGCCGCGGCAAGCGGAAGGAGATGTTCACGCCGACGACCTTCAGCCTCATCCACGCGACCGACTTCGCCGATCGCATGGAGCGGTACCTGGTACCGATGCTGAAGGCGGGCGCCGTGGTCTGCGCCGACCGCTACGCCTACACGGCCTTCGCGCGCGACGTGGTACGCGGCGTCGGGCGGCGCTGGGTTCGGAATCTCTACCGTTTCGCGATCCGGCCCAACCTGGCCTTTTATTTCCGCGTCCCGCTGGAGGTGGCCCTGGGGCGCATTTTGGGCGGGCGCGACGCGCTGAAGTACTACGAGGCGGGCATGGATCTCGGGCTCAGCCGCAACGTCGTGGAAAGCTTCCGGTTGTTTCAGGGGCGGATTCTGGAAGAATACGAGTCGATGGCCGACGAAATGGGATTTCACGTGATCGACGCCACGGGATCGATCGAGGAGCAGCAGCGGCAGATGCGGGAGATCGTGATGGGCGAGATCGGCGAGAGCCTGCGCACCAGCGCGCTGCGCGTGGAGGGAGCGGCGAATGGAACCCAAACGGCCGCTTGAGTTCTATAAGGAGCCGCTGCCCGGCATCGACACGGCCGAACTGCAAGGAAAGCTCATCGTCATCGAGGGTCCGGATTCGGTGGGCCGCACGACGCAGATCGCGCGCCTCCACGGTTGGCTGGAGCAGCAGGGACACGCGGTGCTCGACACCGGCATGGCGCGCTCGGCGCTGGCGGGCAAGGGCATCCAGCAGGCCAAGCAGGGCAACACCTTCGGGCCGATCACGATGACGCTGTTCTACGCCACCGATTTCGCCGACCGCCTCGAGAACGAGATCGTGCCGGCGCTTCGGGCGGGCTTCGTGGTGCTGACGGACCGCTACATTTTTTCGCTGATGGCGCGGGCCATCGCGCGCGGCGAGGATCGCCGCTGGATCGAGGATGTGGCCGGGTTCGCGCTGGTGCCGCACGCGATTTATTACATGCGCGCCGAGGTCGGGGACCTGGTGTCGCGTGTGGTGCTGGGGCGCGGCCACTTCGACTACTGGGAGAGCGGCATGGATCTGCGC
Source organism: uncultured Solibacteraceae bacterium (assembly GCA_964515555.1). Taxonomy (GTDB): domain Bacteria; phylum Acidobacteriota; class Terriglobia; order Bryobacterales; family Bryobacteraceae; genus CAZEVY01. The sequence continues at coordinate 6,493 of CAZEVY010000103.1, forward strand.
TTCGGCTCCGACATGTACGAGAGCTTCGTGCGGTACCAGACGCGGCTGATCCGCGCGCTGGACGGCATGTCGCGGCGCTACAACTTCGTGGTCATCGACGCCTCGCGGCCGCAGGACCGGATATTCAAGGATTTGCAGCGCTCGATCGGGCGGCAGTTTCAGGTGCGCGCGCGGCGTCCGGCGGCGCGGGGCCGGGTGGCGCGGCCCAAGGTGATCGCCGCCGGGTAGCGTCAGAGCCGCTCACGATTCCAGGACGCAGACATCCTTCAGATTCCGATAATCCTCCGCGTAATCCAGGCCGTAGCCGACCACAAACTCGTCGGGAATCTGAAACCCGATGTACGCCACGTCGACCGGACGCTGGCGGCGGCTGGGCTTATCGAGGAGCGTCGCGATCTTCAGCGACCGCGGCTTGCGCTGCGCCAGCACGTGCAGCAGGTAGGTGAGCGTGATGCCGGTGTCGACGATGTCCTCGACCACCAGCACGTCGGCGCCCTCGATCTGGACGTCAAGGTCCTTGGTGAACTTGACCTCGCCCGAACTGGTCTTGCCCTTGCCGTAGCTCGAAATGCCGATGAAATCCATGCGCACGTGCCGCGGAATGGCGCGCGCCAGGTCGGACAGGAAGATGGTCGCGCCCTTGAGGATGCCGATCATGTAGAGCTGGCCGGGCGGATAGTCGGCGTCGATCTGAGCGCCCATCTCGCGGATGCGGCTGTGAATCTGTTCCGAGGTGAGCAGCACGCGGAGCTTGGGCTGAGACATGCCGCTATTGTAGGCGCAGCCGCCCAGTCGGCGCGGAGGCGCTCAGTCGGCGCGCAGGCGCAGGCTGGCCGGTCCGAGGTGAATATGCGCGCCGGTCGCCTTGCCGGCGACGGCGTTGCGAAACGCGAAGTAGGGGATGCGCTCGCCCTCTAGAAACGCGCGTAGCCATTTTCCCTCGGCGCTATCGGGTTCCACCGCCACGTCAACGCGGTTGCGGTGGTCGAAGCCCAGGGCTTTATGAACCGCCGACTGGCCGCGCGCGCTCACCGGCAGCGGCTTTCGGAACTCCTTCTCGAAGGCGAGGACCACCCTTCTCAGGTGCGCCAGGGCGAACGCGCCGTCGCCGTCGTATCGCTCAACAACGCGCGACGCATCGGCCGGGGCGACCTCCTGCATCTGTGCGGCGGTGTGCTCGGCGTTGGCGGCGGCCACCAGATCGCGGAAGAGTCTCGCGCGATCCTGGGCCAGCTCCAACGTGCGAGTGCGCCGCGCCAGCTCCTCGTCGAGCGGGGTCAGCTCGCTCCGCGCCAGCACGCCTTCGTCGACCAGTCGCCGGGCCGCGTCCGCCTTGCGCCGCTGAATCCCGACCTGGCGCTGCGCGGCGGCCACCATCGAGTCGGCCTGCGCTTCGGTGAGGTCCTCGATGCCGAGATCGGCGTACAGGGTCCGGCGCAGGATCACGTGGTCGTACGCATCGGAGAGGGCGGCTTCGGCGTCCTCGAGCGACTTGCGCGCGGCCACACCGGCGTCGACGAGCGCGCGCACGCGGTCGACCTCCTGTCGCGCGCGGAGCACTTCCGGCGGCGGCGGCTCCTGGGCGAGCAGCAGTCCGGCGCAGGCGAGGACGAGAAACGGCATCCTATTCCCGATTGTAGTACGATCAGTCGAGGACGCACGTTACCCATCGAGTGAGCAGCACCGGAAAGCCCGCCCCCAAACGCAAGACTCCGGCGACACGCCGCAAGAAGAAGACCGCTTCCCCGCCCCCGAACTGGCTCATCGCCGTGCGGGCGGCGGAATCGAAGAAGGCCAGCGAGATTCGCGTGCTCGACCTTCGCGAAGTCACCTCCTTCGCCGACTACTTCGTGCTGTGCAACGGCGCCAACGCGCGGCAGGTCCAGGCCATCGGCGACGAAGTGGTCCGTGAGCTCAAGGCCGCCGGCGAGCCGCCGGTCAGCGTCGAAGGGTACGGAAACGCGGAGTGGATTCTGGCTGATTTCGGCGACTTTCTGGTGCACGTTTTCTCGCCGCAGTCGCGGCAGTATTACGATCTCGACCGCTTGTGGCGCGATGCGCGCGTCGTCGAGGTTCCGGCGGAGGAGTAGAGTCATGCGACACGCCGCGATTCTCGCGCTGGCCGCTGTCGCCGCCGCCCAAGCGCCGCCCCCGCGGACGACGCACACGTTCAAGCGTGCCGGCGAACTCGAGATCCAGGCGGACGTATACCGGCTCCCCGGGGACGACGTGCGCCCCGCGATCCTCTGGATTCACGGCGGCGCCCTCATCATGGGCAGCCGCGCCAACATCCGCCGCCAGCATCTCGACCGCTACCTCGCCGAAGGCTTCGTCGTGGTCTCGATCGACTATCGACTGGCGCCGGAGAGCAAGCTTCCCGCGATTCTCGAGGACGTCAACGTCGCCTGGAAGTGGATGCAACAGGAAGGGCCGAAATTGTTCCGGATCGACCCGCGGCGCATTGCCGTAATCGGCCACTCGGCGGGAGGCTACCTGACGCTGACCACCGGCTACTGGCAGCGGCCGAGGCCGCGCGCGCTGGTCTCGTTCTACGGCTACGGCGATATCGCCGGCGACTGGTACGCGAAGCCCGACCCGTTCTACGCGGCGCAGGCGGCGGTCCCGGAGCAGGAGGCGCGCGGCGCGGTCGGCGCAACACCGCTGGCGGCGACGGCGGGTCCGAACCAACGGGGGCGATTCTATCTTTTCACGCGCCAGCGCGGACTGTGGCCCGTCGAGGTGGCGGGCGTCGATCCGTCGGCGAATCCGCGCGCGTTCGACCCGTGGTGTCCGGCGCGCAACGTCACGCGCGACTATCCGCCGACGCTGCTGCTGCACGGCGACGCCGACACCGATGTCCCGTTTGGCCAGTCCGAGCAGATGGCGCGGGAGCTGGCGGCGCGCGGCGTCGAGCACGAGCTGGTGCGCATCGCCGGGGGGCCGCACGGCTTCGACCGCGACGTCGCCAAGCCCGAGGTGGCGGCGGCGTTCGAGAAGGTGGTCGCCTTTCTGAAGCGGCATACCGCCGCTCGCTAGACTTTCCGCGACGCCGGTTTGATATTGTGGGCCGGAGGTATGCGCATGATCCACAACGAAACCACACGACGCTCCCTGCTGCGCGGTCTCGGCGGCGCCGCCGCGCTCGCCGGCCTCGACGCGATGTTCACCGCCGAGCGCACCAGCGCCGCGCAGATCGGCCCGAAGGACAACATCAAGGTCACCAAGATCGAGACCTTCGTGCTGAAGAGCTCCTGGGTCTTCGTCAAGATTTCGACCGATGCCGGCATCACGGGCTGGGGCGAGATGCTCAAGGACGACGCCAAGGCGTGCGCCGCCGGCGCGCTCGAAGTGGGCCACTACCTGATCGGCCAGGACCCACTGCGCGTCGTGCATCACTGGCAGGCGATTCACCGCGGCGCGTTCTATCGCGGCGGCCCCATCAAGACGGCCATCTCGAGCGGAATCGACCTGGCGCTGTGGGACATCAAGGGCAAGGCCTACGGCGTGCCGATCTACAAGCTGCTCGGCGGACCGGTGCGCGATCGGGTGCGCGTCTACGGCCGGGTGGATCCGGCGACCGGCGTCAACGCGATGAAGACGCAATTGCGCGTCGACGGCCGGCAACCGATCAAGTACGTTGAGGGCCAGAAGTACGTCGACGGATGCGTGGAGTTTTTCAAGGCGCTCCGTCAAAAGCACGGACCCGGGGTGGACATCGGCGTCGAATTCCACGGTGCCGTGCAGCCGCCGACGGCAATGCTGCTCATGAAGGCGCTCGAGCCCTACAGCCCGTGGTTCTACGAAGAGGTGGTACAGGCGTTGAACGTCGACATCATGGCGGAGCTGGCGAAGAAGACCCATATTCCGCTGGCGACCGGCGAGCGCATCTTCACCAAGTGGGGCTTCAAGGAGATTCTCGAAAAGCGCGCGGCGATGATTCTCCAACCCGATCCCTGCTATGCGGGCGGCATCACCGAGCTGAAGATCATCGCGGGCATGGCCGAGGCGTACTACTCGCCCATCGCGCCGCACAATCCGCAAGGACCGTGCTCGATGGCGGCGGGGCTGCAACTCGGCGCGTCGATCCCGAACTTCCTGATCCAGGAGCGCGGCGACAACGAGTACACCGATCTGCTCGCCAAGCCGCTGCCGCCCGTCAAGGACGGCTATCGCCCGTTGCTGACCGAGCCGGGGCTGGGCATCACAATCGACGAGAACAAGCTGAAGGCGCAGGTCGGCGAGCCGGCGCCCTATCGCACGCGGTACGACCCGCACGACGGCTCGGTCGTCGACTGGTAGGGCGGCCGGTTAAACCTGGTCGGGCACGACGTAGGGCTCGCGGTACTCGCGCGTCAGGAAGCGGTTCGCCTCGGGGTCGCCGGGAAAGGTCTCCGTCGCCGGGTCGAAGACCAGCTTGCGCCCGGTGCGGAACGCGATATTTGCCAGGTGGCACAGCGACGTCGACATGTGCCCTTCGAGAATCTCGCAGTTCAGGTCCTCGCGCCGCCGCGACCGCACGCATTGGATGAAGTTCTCGAAGTGACTCACGGCCGCGGCGCCTTCGAGGTCCGGAATCGCCGGTCCCGCTTTGTAGGCGATCCGCGGAAAGCTGACGTTGTTCAAACGGTTCGAGACGCCCGTGGCGGTGTCGGGAGTGCTCTGCGGCGTGAACTCGCCGAGGACCGCCGTCCAGTTGTTCGCCGACGTCACGTAGCCCCGCGGCGTGTAGAAGAACTCGCCCATCTGGACGCCGCCGAACGACGGGCTCGGCAGCGTCGTCACTTCCAGGTCGACCAGCGTGCCGTCGGCGTACTCGTAAGTGGCGTTCTGCACGTTGGGCGTCTCCTGGTCGGAGTCCTCGGCGAATAGTCCGCCGGAGCAGACGATCTTTACAGGATGGACGTTCTTCGCCAGTCCCCAGCGCACGACGTCGATGGCGTGCACGCCGTTGTTGCCGACCTCGGTGGTGGCCGTGTCCCAGAAGTAATGCCAGCCGTAGTGAAACCGGTTCAGCGTGTAGGCGCGCATGGGCGCCGGTCCCAGGAACAGATCCCAGTTGACGCCCTGCGGAACCGACGACTCCTGCACGCGGCCGATCGTGGTCCGCCCGCGGTAGACGACCGCCTTGGCGCGGTAGGCGGGGCCGAACCCGGCCTCGCGCACGAACTTCACGCCGGCCTGGTTGCGCCGCTCGCTGCGGCGGTTGAGTCCGGCCTGCACGATGCGCTCGTACTTGCGCGCGGCCTCCACCATCTTGCGCCCCTCGCGCAGATTGTGCGAGACGGGCTTCTCGCAGTAGACGTCCTTGCGCGCCTGGCAGGCCCAGATGGTGTGCAGCGCGTGCCAGTGGTCGGGCGTGGCGATCGAGACCGCATCCAGATCGCTGCGCTCGAGCATCTTGCGCATGTCGACGATGGTCTCCGGGCGATGGCCGCCGAGCTTCTCCACCTCGTCGACGGCGGCGGGGAAAAGGCGCTCGTCGATGTCGCACAGGTAGGCCACCCGCACGTTGGGGATGCGCGAGAAGGCGCGATAGTGGTCGCGCCCGCGGCCGCGAATTCCGACCACGCCGATGTTGATGCGGTCGTTGGGTCCGCGCTGCGCGAAGACAGGCGCCAGGGCGGCCGCGCCCAGGAGACTGCGACGGGTTGTGTCCATCAATGACCTCCGGTGTTCGTCATTGTAACTCCGCCGGTGCGCGGCGCCAGCGTATGATGGTCGCAACCATGCTGTCGCAGATCCTTTCCGACATCCGGTTCGGCCTCCGCAACCTGGTCCGCAGCCGCGGCGTGACGGCGCTGGCGATCCTCTCGCTGGCCCTCGGCATCGGCGCCGCCACGGCCATGTACAGCGTCATCTACGCGGTGATCCTCGATCCCTTCCCCTACAAGGACATCGACAACCTGACGAGCATCCGCACCTGGGACCCGGCCCGGCGGGGCGGGCGCACTTATTACAAGGTGGACCAGTATCTCGACTTCGCCGAACGCAGCACCATCTTCGAAGGCGTCATCGCCTCCACCATCAGCGACGTCATCTGGACCGGCGACGCCGAGCCTCAGCGCCTGCGCGGCAACCACGGGCCGTTCCACACCTTCGAGGTGATGGGCGTGCCGGCGCTCGTGGGCCGCTATTACACGCCCGCCGACAAAGCGCCCGGACAGGACCCGGTGGTCGTGCTCGGATACAAGTTCTGGCAGCGGCAGTTCGGCGGCGAGGCCAGCGTCATCGGGCGCAAGATGCGCCTCAACGACACCGTGCGCACGGTGATCGGCGTGATGCCCAAGCGCTTCATGTGGCGCGGCGCGGACGTCTATGTACCGCTGGTTTTCGAGCGCGGCCGGGAGATCGAGGGCGTCCGCTTCGTGCACGTGCTCGGACGCCGCAAGCCCGGCGTCACCGAAGCGCAGGCGGAGGCCGACCTGCGGCCCATCGTCGACGAGATGAAGCGTCGCGAGCCGGCGGAGTTTCCCGACAAGTACCGCGTCGGGCTGCTCTCGTTCAAGGAGACCTTCCCCAGCGGCATGCAGGACACGCTGTGGACGCTGTTCGCCACGGTGGGACTGCTGCTGTTAATCGCCTGCGCGAACGTGTCGAACCTGCTGCTCGCGAAGGCGGCCTCCCGGCGCAAGGAGATGTCGGTGCGCGCGGCGCTGGGCGCTCCGCGATTCCGGCTCGTCCGCCAACTGCTCACCGAGAGCCTGGTGCTGGCGATCGCCGGGGGCGCCGCCGGCGCGCTGCTGGCCTGGGGCGGCCAGAAGGCGATCTACGCGCTGATTCCGCCGGGCATCATTCCCGACGAGTCGGAGATCGCGCTGAATCTGCCGGTGCTGGCCTTCGCGCTGGCGGTCTCGGCGGCGACGTCGCTGCTCTTCGGCCTGGCCCCGGCCTTGCACGCCGCGACCTCCGACCTCGCCAATCAACTGAGGGAGACCGGCCGCGCCGTCACGGGCGGACTGCGCCAGCGGCTCCTGCGCGGGGGCCTGGTGGTCGTCGAAGTCGGCCTCTCCCTGATGCTGCTGGTGGGCGCCGGCCTCATGATCCGCACGCTGCTGGCGATTCAGAGCGTGCCGCTCGGGATTCAGGCGGATCGTGTGCTGGTGATGCGCGTGCCGCTCTCGCAGCAGCGCTATCCGGAGCCGGCGCGGCGGATCGCGTTCTTCCGCGACGTGCTCGACCGCATCCGCTCGACCCCGGGAGTGGCCTCGGCGGGGATCAACACGAGCGTCCATCCATTCGGGAATTTCAACGCGCCGGTGGAGATCGCGGGCGCGACGGCGCGCGACACGCGTCCGGCGGTGATTCATCAGGTCGACCCGGGCTACACGGCGTCGATGGGAATCACGGTGGCGGCGGGGCGCATGTTCACCGACGCCGAGGCCGCGGGCAAGTACCCGGTAGCGGCGGTGAGCCGCGAGTTCGTCAAGCGCTACATCGGCGACCGGCCGGCGATCGGCCAGCGCGTCCGGATTCCGAGGCTGCGGCAGCCGCCGTTCCCGGCGGCGGCGGTCGATTCGTTCGAGATTATCGGCGTGGTCAACGACACCGTCGACGACGACCGCGAGACGCGCCCCGAGCTATACCTTCCCTGGACGCACACCGGAATGGCGCAGTCGCTGGTGGTGCGCGCCCAGGGCGACCCCTCGGCGATCGTCAATTCCGTCCGGCGGCAGATCTACGCCGTGGAACCGAACCAGCCGGTGCAGGATCTGCGGACGCTCCAGTCGATGATGGGCGACTACGTCTTCGCCGGGCCGAAGTTCAACCTGGTGCTTTTCACCGTATTCGCGACGCTGGGGCTGACACTGGCGGTCATCGGCGTCTATGGCGTGATCTCGCACGCGGTGGCGCAGCAGACGCAGGAGATCGGCGTGCGCATGGCGCTGGGTGCGGGCTTCGGCGACGTGGTCCGCATGGTGCTGGCGCGAGGGATGAAGCTGATGGCGGTGGGACTCGCGGCGGGGCTGGCGGGCAGCTTCGCCGGCGTGCGGATGTTGCAGGGTCAGATATGGAACGTGTCGCCGTTCGATGCCGCGACGTTCGCGGCAGCTTCGGCGGTGTTGCTGGTGGCCGGGTTGCAGGCGTGTTTCTGGCCGGCGCGCCGCGCGGCCCGGGTCGACCCAACGCGGGCGTTGCAGCACGAGTAACGGCCCTACGCGATGATCTTCTTCCGCACCGCGTAGAGCACCAGCTCGGCGGTGTTATGCAGGTTCAGCTTCTGCATGATATTCGTGCGGTGCGTCTCCACGGTGTAGACGCTCAGACTCAGCAGCGTCGCGACCTCCTTGTTGCTCTTGCCCTCGGCGAGCAGTTGCAGGACTTCCTTCTCGCGCGGCGTCAGGAGGTCGTAGGAATCCTGGAGGCCGCGCTGCTGAAGGGCGCGCAGGTAGTCGTCGAGCAGCGCCTGCGCGATCGACGGGCTGAAGAAGGGGCGGCCCGCGGCGACCGCTTCGATCGCGCGGACGAGATCGGCGTCGGCGGAATCCTTCAGGAGATAGCCGCGAGCGCCGGCGCCGAGCGCGCGTACCAGATAGGTCTCGTCGTTGTGCATGCTGAGGATGACGACGCCGGTCCCGGGCCGCTGCTGGAGAATCTGCTCGGTGGCGCCGATGCCGTTGAGCAGCGGCATGCCGATATCCATCACAACCACGTCGGGCTTGTGCTCGGCGGCGAGCTGCACGGCCTCGCGCCCGTCGGCGGCCTCGCCGACCACCTCGAAGCCCTCGCGCTGCTCGAGCAGCAGACGCAGGCCCTTGCGCACGACGCCGTGGTCGTCGGCCAGCAGGATGCGGACGCTCATGCGGCCTCCGGCGCCGGTATCTCGACGGCGAGCGCCGTTCCCCGCCCTGGCTGCGACGAGATGCGAACCGATCCGCCCAGCTCGCGCACACGCTCCTGAATCCCGATCAGGCCGAGCCCGTTGCCGGAGCGGTACGGATCGAAGCCCACGCCGTTGTCCTGAATCGTCACCACCGCGCGGCTGTGGCCCCGGTGCACCGCCACGCGCACTTCCGACGCCTTCGCGTGGCGGGCGCAGTTGGTTAGCGCCTCCTGCACGACGCGGTAGACGCAGGTCGAATGGCTTTCCGGAAAACCGTCCAGCGCGCCGTCGATACTCACCGTCACGGGCAGGCCGCGGCGCGAAAACTCGCGCGCCTGCCATTCGAGCGCGGGGCCCAGGCCGAGATCGTCGAGCATGGAGGGGCGCAGTCCCATGGCGATGTCGCGCACCAGGCGCATGGTCTCCTCGGCGGTTTGACGCGCTTCGGCCAGGCGCCGCTCGAAGCCGTCGCCAGCCGCGCCACGCAGCCGCTCGATGTGCCCGAGATCGACGCGCAGCGCCGTGAGTTTCTGTCCGACCTCGTCGTGCAGCTCGCGCGAGATCTTCCGCCGCTCCTCCTCCTGCGCGCGTACCAGTTGCTGCGAAAGCAGCCGTAGCTCGCGCTCGGCGTCCTCGGTCATGATCCGGTGCTCCTCCGCCTTGCGCTCCAACTGCGAAATGCGGACCACCGCGAAGGCCGCCACGATCAGGCCCAGCGCCAGCGCGGCGCCGAGCGACCGCAGCATCTGCGAGCGGAACTGGTCCTGGCCCAGATCGATCGCGCGCTCCTGGCGCTTCCACTGCGCGCGGTTCAGCTCCTGGGCGTGCTCGGCCATCTGGACGGCGGTGCGGCGGCGTGGCAGCACATGATTGCGCAGGAACGTCGAGCTGAGCGCCGCTTTCTGCTGCGGGCTCCAGTCGAACAGCGGCTCGAAGGACTCCCAGTAAGCGGCCAGTTCGCTCCGCAACTGCGTGAACTGCGCCGACTCCGCCACGCCGAGCAGCCCTTCCAACTCGCTCACCCGCCTCTCCTGGTTCTCGCGCAGGCCGGCCAGCCGCTGCCGGTAGTAGTCGGCGGCGATGTGCGTGGGGTCGAGCAGAAAGTCGCGCACCAGGACCCCGGAGAAGTGGATGTCGGTGGGGACTTCACTCAAGATGCGCTCGATCTTCTGGCGCGATTCGTGCAGCGCCGACATGCGCTCGAGTACGCCCCGCGCGTGCCGCTGGACCGCGAATCCGCCGACGCCCAGCAGCCCGACCAGGCTTCCGAACGCTACGATCAGAATGATGCGCGTGCGCGACACGTTCAAACCTCTCCAGACCGTTCTGAGCCGCGACCAAAGGGAGCGGTTACCGGCGTTAGTTTACTGTCATCGAAAATGCCTGTACATTGCCGGACCGCTCGCTCACGCTCGCGGCTCCGTTTCATGCAGTACGTTACCGGCGCTAGCTTCAGGATAGTATGCTCGTCGTCTTCACCGACCTGGACGGCACGCTGCTGGACGCCGAGTCCTACTCCTTCGACGCGGCGCGGCCCGCGCTGGAGCGTCTCCGCGAGCTTCGCATTCCCCTGATCCTGGCGACCAGCAAGACACGCGCCGAGGTGGAGTGGTGGCGCGAGCGGCTGGTCAACACCGATCCTTTCCTTGTCGAGAACGGAGCGGCGGTTTTCGTTCCCCGCAGATACTTCGGCGGGCCGGTCGACGGCGCCGCCGTGCGCGGCGCTTACGAGGCGATGGAGTTCGGCGCGCGCTACGGGGACCTGGTCGCATCGCTCGCCGCCGCGTCGCGCGAGACCGGCTGCCGCGTGCGCGGTTTTCACGACATGACGCCGCAGGATGTTGCCGCAGCCTGCGGGCTGCCCCTCGAACAGGCCGCGCTCGCCAAGGCCCGCGAGTACGACGAGCCCTTCGAGATTCTCGACCCATCGCGCGAGCCGGCGCTCATCGCTGCCGTCCAGTCGCGCGGCCATCGCTACGCGCGCGGCGGACGATTCCACCACATCACCGGAAACAACGACAAGGGCGCGGCCGTGCGGCTGCTCGCCGGGCTCTACCGCCGCCAGGCCGGAGGCGTCAGGACCATCGGCCTGGGTGACGCGCTGAACGACGTCGAGATGCTGCGGGCCGTTGACGTGCCGGTGTTGATCCGGTCGCCGCTCGCCGAGCGCCTCCAGGCCGCCGTGCCGTACGGCCGCGTCACCACTCTTACGGGTCCGGCGGGCTGGAACGAGGCTATTCTCGCCGAGTGCGGCGCGCGGCGGTGACGACCGCCCGCCTGTCACCTACTTCTTCGCCGTCCAGTTCAACACAACGGAGATCGGCGCCGCGCCTGCGTTCTCCGGAAGCGAGTTAATCAGAAAGCGCTGGCCGTCGGCAGTGACGTCATAGCTGTACATGTACGGCGGGGCGTTGACGGCGTGAGTCTGGAACAGCTCCCGCGGCCGGCCGAACTCGAAGGTCGGCCCGGAGGACCTTACCTCCACGGCCATCATCTTCATGTCGATCGTGAGATAGAAAAGCTCTCTGCCGTCGCGGCGCCACCGCGGGCGATGGCCTCCGGCGCCCGATACCTGGAATTTCGCGGCCGCCTGAGGAAAACTCCGCACGTACACCTGGTACGCGCCGCCCTCATTGGACCCGTAGGCGATCCAACGTCCATCGGGCGAACCCTGCGCCGTGACTTCGTTGAACTCCGCTTGCAGCACGGGGAAGGGCTTGCGATCGCCTTCCACGGGAATCGCGAAGGTATCCAGACCGGTCTTGGCGCGGACCACGGTAAAGAAAATCAGGCGTCCGTCGGACGACCAACTGGAGGGATACTTGGCGTCCTCCGACTGATTCAGAAGCGCCTCGGGCACTACGCCGGTGGCAGGTTTCACATAAAGATCCGCCAATCTCGCACGCCACGAGCCGAATACAACGCGGGTGCCGTCGGGCGACCATACGGGACACAGGTCGGGTCTCGCGTCGAAGGTAAACCGTGTACTGGTGTCCCGCGCCGGTTCGAGAAGGTAAATGTCTTGGATCCCCTGGGCATCGCGGCGGGTGACCGCCACGCTCTTGCCATCAGGCGAGAGGCTTGGCGCCTGTTGCTCTTCCGGCCCGCCGATTTGGCCCACCGCCTTGCCGGAGCGGTCGAACCAGGCGAGTTGCGTCTTGATGGAGCCCCCCGCGCGATAGGCCAGCGTCCCCTCCTCGGACGCGGATATGGCGACCCAGCCGGGCGTTCCCTGGGTCTTTCCGATCTGTTGGACCAGCGGGTAGGCATCGCCCGCGAACTTGCCGCCGGAAACATCGAAAGGCTGCGCCATGAGCGTGCCGTCCCTGTCGAACAGGAGATGGCCCGCCGTGTACACCGCCATCGACCCTCCTGGAAAGATGCGGCGGCGCGCCTTGGAATCTGGTTTGTCGTCGAGGGAGGCCAATACGAGGCCGTCGTGCGGCTGGGTGGCCATGACCCAGTAGAGATAGTGTTTCCCGTCAGGGAGGAAGTGCGGCCATCGATGACTCAACTCGGTGTCCGCCACCGTGGTGAGCGGCGTTGGGGCGCCGCCGGCCTCGGGCACCCGCATCACCCCGGCGCGATTTCCCCCCACGAACACGATGGTCCCGTCGCGATTCCAGCTCCCGCCACGCCCCGGTGTTCCCGCATCGCACAGGGTCAGCGGGGGGCCTCCGGCGCTGTCGACCTTCTTCAGCTTGCTCTGCGCGAAGAAGGCGAGGTAGCGGCTGTCGGGCGACCAGAAAGGAAAACTGGCGTCTTCGGTTCCCGGGAGCGCCTGTGCCGTGAACGAATCGAGCGGGCGGACCCAGAGCATCTGCTTGCCATCGACGGTCGCGACGAAAGCCATCTTTCGGCCGTCGGGGGAAATGGCGGGTTGGTCGTAGAACGCCGCCTTCTCCGGCGCCTGTACATGGAAGCGCGTGACCACTGGCGGCCGCTGACCGAAATGTAGGTAGGCGAGGGCGGCGAGCGCCGCCGCCAGCACTCCTGCGGCGATCCAGCCGAAAGGCGACCGCGCGCGACGCGGCTCGGTCCGAATCTGCTCGGTCTGCTCGGCCTCCAGCCAGGCGTCGCCGATATCGCGTAGCCGCTTCTTCGGGTCCTTCTCCAAGCACAGCCGCAGTAGTCGTCGCACAGCCGCCGGCGTCGACTCCGGCAGCGCCGACCAGTCGGGCTGCGCCGTCAGCACCGCCGCG
>CAZEVY010000104.1:0-19306 GCA_964515555.1 uncultured Solibacteraceae bacterium
TCTCACGATCCGCGCGCTGACTCATCTACAACGGAGTATCGTCGCCGGCGACGCTGTCAGGGCGAGTTGGGAGAGAGCGTTTGCGGCGAGCGAGCTTGCGTGCGAAAGGCTGGGAGCCTGTCATCTTCTGTCCCACGGAGTGTGGGCCTTCAAGACGTCCGCGACAGGGGAGAGGACCGACCTAGTGCTTGGCGAGCCGCTCGATCTCACCGCCGATCTGCCTCGTGCGTCCACGGCTCTCGTGTTGACCGAGTGGAAACTTGTTCGAACACAAGCGGAGATGCAGGAGAAGGCCGAGGAGGCGTACCACCAAGCGAAACGCTATTGTGCGGGGATTCTCGCGGGATTCGAAGTCGCCTCTCGTCGCTACCTCATACTTGTCTCGGGTGACCGCCTGCCGGCCCTAGAGGCCCGGCCGGAAGGGAATGTGGTGTACGAGTATCGGAGTATCGCGGTTAATCCGAGTCCCCCCTCGCGCCAAGCTCGAAACCCGGTCCGTAGCTGAACAGTCTCGCGCCTTTGAACCTACTAGCGGCCCGGCATTAGCTCACGCAACTGGAGACGGCGGACGTCGTTCATCGCCAGTAGGCGAACCGACGCCCTGCCAGTCGGCGTTCGGCCTTCGATGCGGGAACCAATCAGTTGGAAGTGTTCAGCCCAACGGTCGCGGCGCGGATGGAATAACGGAACCACCGCCCGAGTCAGCGGATCGACGCCCGTGAGATTCGGGCCTTTTCGGAGGTTGCATCGATGGCAGGCCAAAGCCAGGTTGTCGGGGTCGTCGCCACCGCCGTGCTGTCGCGCAACGATGTGCTCAACATGATGTTTGAGCGGACAGTGCTCCTGTTGCAGGAGGCAGTACTCGCAGCGGTCTACTGCGCGGCGGCGGACCAACTGCCGCGTGGCGGCATCCATCGTTACCTGGCGATCGATTCAAGTTGCCGGATGGCCTTCACTTTGAGGATTCCGACGAGGTCGGCGGCATTAACCAAAGCCTCGTACTCGGCGCGCTCCTCCTCGGTGAGTAGACCGTCGTTCGCGCGCGCCGCAAGGTACTCCACACGCGCAATGACAACGTCATTCACCTGAAAATCGGCCAGGCGACGAGCGGATTCCGCGTCGAGGCAGCGGCTCAACGGGTCGAGGAGGCTATCGAGGGCGTGGCTATCTGCGGCCATCACCCTCACGATACCACCGCAACGGGCCGACCCTCACGCCGCGCCGGCGCGCTCCACCGCTCCCGCCAGCTCCCGCGCGACCGGCGACAGCCGATCCATCTCCGCCGCGCCCAGCTCGCTCACGTACGGCGGTATCGGACCCGTGCGCGCGACGCCCGCCAGCTCCGCCGCGGCATGCAGTACACGCGCCGGACCCCAGGCGTCGCGGAGATCTTCGAGTGGCAGGAACCGCGCGCGCAATGACTCGGCCTCGGCGAAATCGTCCGACGCGCACGCCTCGAATAACGCCTGCGACAGCGCCGGCGCGATGCAGCCCGACCCCGTCGTAAAGCCCGGCAACCGCCAGTCGCGCAGGTGCGCGACCGCGGGACGCTCGCCCATGCCCGAGAGCACCCGGGCGCGATCGACGCGCCGCAGCAAGCCTTCGAGATAGGCGTCCTGATTGGGATCGGCGCGCACCACGGCGTACTTGATGCCCGCGCATACGCCGTCGTCGACCAGCCGTGCCACCGCATCGAGGCCGGCCTCGCGATCCGCGCCGAAGTTGGTCTCCTCCTTGAGGTAGACCAGCAGCGGCGCGCCCGCCGCGTCGGCGAACTCGCGATAGCCGCGCTCCAGGCCCCTTGCGTCGCGCGGATCGGCGCACGGCAGCATCATCACGAGCGGGAAGCCGAGGCGGCGCAGCGCCGCCGCCTGATCCATGGCGCGGCCCCAGGAAGGACCGGCGCTCGGAATCGCGAGCCAGCCTTCGGGCAGCCCCGCGATCCATTCGGCGAGCGCCTCGTGCTCGGCGAGTGTCAGGTGATAGAGAAACGCGTTCCCTCCGAAGATGAAGTTCGTGATCCCGCCCCTGGCGATGTGCCGGAGCAGCCGCTCCGTCTCGCCGAAGTCGATGGGGCGGCCCGGCGCATCCTTGCGGCAAAGCGGCGGCACGGGGAAAACGCCGCGGAAATCGGCGGTCGTCATGGGCTGTCTTCGCACGTTGGTCTCAGTATAATCGCATGGCGATGGACGCCGATCTCGGCGTCGTTTGTTATTCGGCCCCGAACAGTTTCTCGAAGTAATCGCGCGTGTGCTGCTGAATCTGCGCCAGCTCGACGTCCAGCGGCTGGTCGTGCAGATGATCCGGCGTCCAGCGCCGCACCAGCTCCGCCAGCAGCTCCAGTTGCGACGACGACGAGGGCAGCGTGCCGCCCGCGTGTCCGGTCGAAACGCGGAGCGCGTGGTCGACGGCGCGGTAGAACGTGGCCGCGTCGCGCAGAAAGTTGGAGTCGGCGCGGTCCAGGTGACCCATCTTCTCGATTACGTCGATGCGCGCCGGCGTGTTGAGCACCGGGAAGAAAATCCCCGCGCTCTTCAGCCGCAGGTACATCAGCGAGAAGTCGATGTCGTAGTACCCGCCGCGCGCCGCCTTCAACGGATTTTTCGACGCCTGCTCCTTTTCCAGCCGCATGCGCATGGCGTGCAACTGCTTCCGCGAGCGCCCGCTCTGCCCGTAGCGCCGCCAGTCGATGTCCTGCAGTTCCTCGAGAAACGTCGTCGCCCGCCGCAGATCGCCCGCCACGCCGCGCGACTTCAGGTATGTGATGCCTTCCCAGGCCTCGGCCGCGCTGCCGAAGTAGTCCTTATAAGCGCTCTCGGTCTGCACCAGCGGCGCGTCGCGGCCGTTGGGGCGCAATCGCGTGTCGACCGCGAACATCACGCCCTCGCCCGTGTACGACGTGAGAATGTCGATGAGCCGCTCGGCGACGCGCGTCCAGAAGAACTGGCCCGCGGGGTCGGCGTCGGGGAGCACGAAGACCAGGTCGGCGTCGGAGGCCAGATCGAATTCCTTCACGCCCAGCCGGCCCAGCGCGATCACCATCAACTGCTCGCGCGGCTCGTAGCCCGGCGTGGGACGCGACGCGGCCACCTGCGCCACCGCCATCCGGTAGGCCGCGGCGATCACCACATCGGCGAGATCGGAGGTCAGCTTCAGCGTCTCGAAGATGGGCCGCTCCAGACAGATGCTCTCGCTCTGAATGCGCAGCATCTCGCGCGCGAAGAAGCGGCGCAGGCCCGCGACGGATTCGTCGCCCGTGTATTCCGATGCGGCGCCGACCGGCAGCCGCCGCAGTTCCTCGATAAGCTCGGGCTTGCGGATCAGCTCGTCGGCGAAATGCGCGCTGTGCTCGAACAGGTCGATGGTGCGGGCCGCCAGCGCCGGGTCGCCGTCGAGCATCGCCAGCCACTCCGTGTCGGCGGTGACGCGCTCGAGAAAGGCCTCGAAGGCGCGGGCGCCGCGGCGCAGTCGCGCGCGGGCGAGCGACGCCGCCAGGCCGGGCGCCTTCTGGTCGAGAAAGCGGACCAGGTTGCTCGCGGCCGGCTCGCGCCAGCCCGGATCCGGCTCCGGCTGCGCGGCGGCGGCTTCCGGCGGGGGCGCGGCGCGCGTGGTGTAGTAGATCGGCTGCTGCGCGTGAATCACGCGCTGGTAGATCTCCTGCACCTCCTCGAGATGGCGGTTGTAGCGCGCCAGCAGCGCTTCGGCCGACGGACTCGCGCCGATGACGGTGGCTGGCATTCGCCGCGCCAGCAGGTCCAGCTCGTCCGGGTCCGAGGGGAGCATGTGCGTCTGCCGGTCGTCGGCCACCTGCAGCCGATGCTCTAGGTCGCGCAGGAACTGGTAGGACTCCGTCAGGCGCGAATACTCCGCGTCGGAGAGCAGGTTCTTGTCGTGCAGCCGCGCGAGGGCCAGCATCGTTCCGCCATGCCTTACCCAGGGCTCGCGCCCGCCGTGCAGTCGCTGGAGACACTGCACCAGAAACTCGATGTCGCGGATACCGCCGCGCGCCAGCTTGACGTCGAAGCCCGAGGCCCCGCCGCGCTGGCGGGCGAGTTTTTCGCTGATGCGCTCGCGCGCCTCCGACACCGCCTCCACCGCCCCGAAATCGAGCGTCGAGGCGTAGATCAGCGGCTCGACGAAATCCAGCAGCTCGCGGCCCGGCTCCCGCTCGCCTCCGCACACGCGCGCCTTGATGAGCATTTGCAGCTCCCAGTCGCGCGCCCGCGTCTGGTAGTAGGCGCGCGCGCCCTCCACCGACACGCAGACCTCGCCGATCGACCCTTCCGGCCGCAGCCGCAGATCGACCCGGTAACACATGCCCTCCGGCGTGTAGGTCGAGAGCAGCTCGGTGAGCTGGTTGGCGAGCTTGCGGAAGAATTCCTTGTTGGTGATCGGATCGACTCCCGTGGTATGCCCGTTCTCCGAGTACACGAAAAGCAGGTCGATGTCCGAGCTGTAGTTCAGCTCGCGGCCGCCCATCTTCCCCAGCGCGATCACCGAGAAGCCGCACTCATGCGCGTTGCCCGCCCCGTCCTCCCGCGACGGCGCGCCGTAGCGCGCGGTGAGATCGGCGCGGATGCGCCGGCAGGCGGTCCCGACGATAGCGTCGGCCAGGTTGGTCAACTCTTCGGCGACTTCCGGCAGCGTCGCCAGGTCGAGCACATCGCGCAACAGGATCCGCAGGATTTGTTTCCTGCGGAAAAGCGCCAGCGCGAGCGCCGGGGGCTTGCCGGCGCCGTGCGGGATCAGATCGGCGTCCAGGCGCCGCACAAAATCGTCGGCTCCGAGCAGCCGGTGCAGGTCTCCGGAAGCCACCAGTTGCTCGATCCACTCGGGACTTTGCAGCAGCTCCTCGGCGAGGAAGCGGCTGTAGGAGAACACCGTCAGCAGCAGCCGCAGACTCGCGGGATGTCGCGTCAGCCGATGGAAGGCCGCCGGGCGATCCTCGTGCAGGCGGGCGAGGTAATGCAGCGCCCCGTCGGCGTCGGCGCACCCGGCCAGGAGAATGCGGATGCGATTCTGCACGCCCTCGGGGACCTCGCCGGCGAGCGCGGCCAGGTTTCCGGCGGCGCGCCCGTGCTGGCGGAAAGCGATCTGCTCGGCGGCGTCGATCAGCGTGGCCAGACGATCTCCTCTAGGCGCGCACCGCGCGCTCGCGTGTGCGATCCCACTCCATGTATCGCCGCAGCCGGTATGACATTACGCCCAACTGCACGGCGACCACGCCGTAGTAGCCCAGCATGTGGTCGCACTTGAGCGCCTCGCCCAGGCGGATCGAGTTCAGGAAGTTCCGGTGATGCAGATCGAGCGCCTCGGCCCCCGTCTTCTTGTGCGTGATCTCCTTGGCTTCGTTCTGGAACAGCCGCTGCGGCCGGATGGTGAAACCCGTGGGCGTGAAAGTGAGCGTCGCCTTGTGGCCGCGCAGCATGTGCTCCACCGGCGCGTCGTTGGCCATAGACGAGACCAGTTGCACGGTGAGCCCTTCCGGGTAGTCGAGCAGGATATTGAACGTGTCGGGGATCTCGGCCGGACTGTCGGTCCAGAAATACTTGCCGCCCGCGCCGACGCCGCGCTCCGGAAACGCGAGGCCCAGCGCCTTGATGATGCGCGTCACGCGATGCACGAACAGGTCCGAGGCGATGCCGCCCGAGTAGTCCCAGTAACGCCGCCAGTGGAAGAATCGATCCGGCTCGAAGGCGCGCCTGGGCGCCGGGCCGAGCCAGGCCTTCCAATCGAGATTCTCGCCGGGCTTGACGTCAGGGTCCATCTGCCCCGTCCAGAAATCGGTTCGATGATTCCGCGAGTAGTCGATCTGCGCCAGCACCACCTTGCCGAGCGCGCCCTCCTTCACGTAGCGGTTGGCGGTCTCGTAAGAATCGTCCGACATGCCCTGCACGCCGACCTGCATCTTGACGCCGGTCTCCTTGATCTTCGCCACCACGCGCCGCGCCTGCTCGATGTTCCAGGTCATCGGCTTCTCGCAGTAGATGTGCTTTCCGGCGTCGGCGGCGTCGATCGTCATCTGCGCGTGCCAGTGCTCCGGCGTCGAAATCAGCGCGCAGTCGATGGCCTTGTCGGCCAGCAGCTCGCGATAGTCGCGATAGGGCCGTGCGCCCGTCATGGCGGCGGCCTGGTCGAGATTCTTCCGGTAAACGTCGCAGACGGCGGCGATCTCGACGTTATCGCGCTCCTTCATCCCGATGAGCGCGCGCATGTGCCCGCGCGCCTGTCCGCCGCATCCGATCACGCCGACCCTCAGGCGGTCGTTGGCCCCGATGACGCGCGTCGCCGCGCGCGCGGTGAGGGCGCCCGCACCGGCTGCGAGGAGCTGCCTTCGACTGATCTTCATACCGAGATTGTATGGCAGAGGGGTGCGGTTGTGGAGTTTTCTTAACGACACGCGCCGGCGAGTGTGTTATCGTGACCCCCCGGATGCACGGTCTCCGCTTCTAGCCGTAGAGTCTCGCGCAGCCCGAAGAATAGTCACCCGCAACAAGAGGAGAGAATGAGATTGGCAACGGTTGTCTACGCGGTCGTCCCCGCCTTGCTGTTTGCGCAGGGTGGCCCCCCGAGCGGCCCTCCGACAGGTCCCGGTGGCGGAGGGCCTCCGGTGCCGGTGATCCGAAGCGCGTTCACGATTGGCGGTGTAATCGCGGTTCAAGGGGAGAACTTCCGTCCGTCGACCGCGCTTCCCCAAGTGCGGCTTGGCTTCATTGCGCTCACTGTGACTTCGGCCACCAATGTGTCGATCGTGGCGACCCTGCCCGTGCCCGAACCGGACCCGGGCACTTATGCGCTCGAGATCACCAACAGCCAGAACGGAGTCGGAGTCGCCGACTTCCACCTCGGACCGGGGGGTCCCCCTGGCCCGCAGGGCCCGGCCGGGCCGCAAGGGCCTGCCGGTGCAACCGGAGCAACCGGCGTCACTGGCGCAACCGGGCCCACGGGACCTTCGGGCCCCGCCGGACCAGCCGGCCCCGCCGGACCGAGCACTCTCGCGATTGCGCTGCTGCGCTGGTATCCGGCCAACACCGCGGTGCAGTTTCCAGTCGGTACACAGCCGCTGGGCGCGGCTTTCGACGGCAGCAACATCTGGGTCGCCAACGCCCTGAGCAATAGCGTGAGCAGGCTGCGAGCCAGCGACGGGGCGTGCGTGGGCGCCTGCAGCTACCCGGTGGGCGCGTCGCCGTTGTACCTGGCGTTCGACGGCGCCCACGTCTGGTCGGCGAATGCCAACAGCGGCAACGTCAGCAAGGTGCGTGCCAGCGACGGCATTGTTGTGGGTACTTATCCGGTGGGGACCCTCCCGGTAGGCGTGGCGTTCGACGGCGCCAACATCTGGGTGGCGAATGCCGTGAGTGGCACCGTGAGCAAGCTGCGTGCCGGCGACGGCGTTAATCTGGGCGTTTTTGCCGTAGGTAGCTCGCCGGTGGCGTTGGCGTTCGACGGGAGCAATATGTGGGTGGTGAATCAAGGCGGAAACAACGTGCACAGGCTGCGGGCCAGCGATGGAGTCTGCGTCGGTGTCTGCACCTTCAATGTCGGCCAGGCGCCGGTTGCGATCGCCTTCGACGGAAGCAATATGTGGGTGGCGAACAACTTCTCCAACACGATTAGCAAACTGCGCGCCAGCGACGGCGTTAACCTCGGAAACTTCACCGCGGGAGGCGGTCCGAATGGCGTGGTTTTCGACGGCGTCAACATCTGGGCGGTGAATGAGGCCGGCAACTCCGTGACCAAGCTGCGGGCCGCCGACGGGTCGAACCTGGGCACGTTTCCGGCGGGCGCACGGCCGCGCAGCCTCGCCTTCGACGGGGCCAACATCTGGGTCACGAACTGGGACAGCGGCACGGTCAGCAAGATGTAGCGCCCTCATGCGATGGTAGGACCAGGTGTCGAGGTCCTCGCCGATCGCAGCGTTCGTCCTGCTCGCGCTCTCCGCCTGCGGCGGCCGGCCCGACCCGCCGTCCGAGGCGGCCGCGCCACCGCCCGCGCCCGTTGCCGCCGCCGACAAACCCGACGACCGGCCGCAAATAATCGTCCTGGGCGACTCGATCGCCGCCGGCTACGGCGTCGGCCCTGAGCGCGCCTTCCCCGCTCTCGTCCAGGCCGCGCTCGATGCGAATGGCCTCCGCTACCGCGTCGTCAACGAAGGCGTCAGCGGCGAGACCACCAGCGGCGGCCTCACGCGATTGCCCGAAATCCTGGAGCGCAATCCCGCGATCGTCGTTGTCGAGTTGGGCGGTAACGACGGCCTGCGCGGCATCCCCGTCGCCGCCACCCGTGCGAACCTCGACCGCATGGTCGGCGATATCCGCGCGGCCGGCGCGTCGGCCGTGCTGGTGTCGATGACCCTGCCCCCGAACTACGGCCCCGACTACATCCGCCAGTTCGAGGGCATGTACGGCGAGATCGCCTCGAAGCACAAGACGCCCCTCGCCCGGCTCGACACCGGCGCGTTCCTGGCGACCCCCGGCCTCCTGCAACGCGACGGAATCCATCCGACCGCCGAGGGCCACCGCCGCATCGCACCGGGAGTGTTAAAAGAGATCGAGCCGCTCCTGAAGAAGTGACCTGCCCTTGACACCGTTCCGAACGGGATGAAAGACTGGATTTGCTGCAATATCCAACGCTGGGAGGCAAGAGGATGAAGTTACTCAGAGGATTCACGTTTGTGGTCGTGGCGATGCTCGCGGCCAGTCTGTGCATGGCCAATTCGCTCGCGAGCCTGAAGGCCGGCAAGGCCGACCTGAAGTCGGCCGGACCGCTGGCGTTCGGACCCGAAGGCATCCTGTTCGTCGGCGACACGCTCGGCGCCTCGGTCTTCGCCATCGATACCGGCGACCGCGCCAAGCACCGCGGCGGGGCCGTCGAGGTCAAGGGCGTCAATGAAAAGGTGGCCGCGCTGCTCGGCACCGCCCCGGATCAGATCCTCATCAACGACATGGCGGTGAATCCGCTGTCGAAGAACGTCTATCTCTCCGTCTCGCGCGGCCGCGGCCCGGACGCGACCCCGGTGATCGTCCGCGTGACCGGCGCCGGCAAGGTCGAGGACGTCGCGCTCGTGAATATCGGCCACTCCAAGATCGGCCTGCCCAACGCGCCGGCCGCCGACGCCAAGGACCGCCGCGGCACGCCGCTGCGCCTGGACTCGATTACCGACCTCGCCTACGTCGACGGCAAGGTGATCGTGGCCGGCATGTCGAACGAGGAGTTCTCCTCGAACCTGCGCGCGATTCCGTTCCCGTTCACGTTGGCCGACAACGGCTCCAGCGTCGAGATGTTCCACGGCGCGCACGGCCGCTTCGAGACCAACTCGCCGGTGCGGACCTTCGTCCCCTACAAGATTCAGAACGACCAGCACATCCTGGCCGCCTACCAGTGCACCCCGCTGGTGGCGTTCAAGGTGTCCGATCTGGCCCCCGGCAAGAAGATCATGGGCAAGACGCTGGCCGAGCTCGGCAACCGCAACCGGCCGCTCGACATGATCGTGTACCGGAAGGGCGGCGCCAACTTCGTCCTCATGAACAACAGCAGCCGCGGCGTCATGAAGGTGAAGGGCGACGGCCTGGAGACCTACAAGGCCATCACCGCCCAGACCGACGTCGCCGGCGTCCCCTACGAGACCATCGCCGACCTGAAGGGCGTCCAGCAGCTCGACGCCTATGACGATGAGAAGGCGATGCTGCTCGTCACCGCCGAAGGCGGGGCGATGGAGCTCAAGACCATCGCGCTGCCGTAGTCCGGTGCGCGCGGTACTCTGGATCGCGGCGGCTGCCGTCTGCCTCGGCGCAGGCGAGCGGCCGCCGATCCGTCTGGAAAACGGCGCCTTCCGGGTCGCCGACTCGAAAGCGCCGCCCTCCAATTGGCGCGAGACCTTCACGGTCACCGCGGGCGCCTCCGCCGGAGCGCCGCCGATGGGCGGCACCCACGCTGTCGAAGGCGCGGACCTGGTGTTCCGTCCGCGTTATCCGCTCCAGCCCGGCGTGCGCTATCGCGCCTCGTACGGCGAGACCGCTGCCGAGTTCACGATTCCCCTGCCGGACATGACGCCCTCGACGCGCGTCGAGCGCGTGTATCCGACGGCCTCGCGGCTGCCCGAGAATCTGCTGAAGTTCTACATCCATTTCTCCTCGCCGATGAGCTTCGGCGAGGCCTACACCCGGCTGCGGCTGCTCGACGGGCGCGGCCGCGCGATCGAGCTGCCGTTCCTCGAAATCGACGAAGAGCTGTGGGATCGCGATCAGCGCCGCCTCACGGTGCTGTTCGATCCCGGCCGTGTGAAGCGTGGACTTGTCCCGCACAACGAAGTCGGCGCGCCGCTCGAAGCCGGCCACCGCTACACGCTGGTGGTCGACCGCAACTGGCGCGACGCCGCCGGCCGGCCGCTGATGGAGCAGTTCACCAAGGAGTTTCTGGTCGTCGAAGCCGACCGCACCACCCCCGACCCCGTCCACTGGCGCGTGACTGCCCCCACATCGCCGCGCGGCCCGGTGATAGTCGAGTTCCCCGAGCCGCTCGACGCCGCGCTGCTCGAACGCCTCGTGCACGTCGAAGATTCCGCCGGCCGCCGTCTCACCGGCGCCGTCGGGATCGATCGCGAGGAGTCGCGCTGGCGCTTTACCCCCGAGTCGCCCTGGACGGCGGGCGAGTATCGCATCGTCGCCGGTGCGTGGCTGGAGGACCTCGCCGGCAACCGCCTCGACCGGCCCTTCGACGTCGACACCTGGGAGCGCGTCGAGCGGCGGATCGCCCCGGAGTACCGGAAGCTAGCGTTTCGGGTTCGCTGATTCCGCTGTCGCCAGCAGCGCGAGCGCCGCCCATCCCGTCGTCGAGACGTGCTGCGCGTAGCTCTGCCCGCCCGAGGGGCGCGTCGTCTCCACCCATCCGCCCGGCTCCAGTTGCGCCCCGATGAGCCAGGCGCGGCCGCGCGAAATCGCCGCGTCGTCGGGCGCCGCCGATTGCAGGGCCAGCAGCGCCAGCGCCGTGTCGAACGGCTCGGCGGGCGTGCGCCGATACGGTCCCCAGCCGCCCCCGGCCGACTGATTGCGCCGCACGGTCTCCAGCGCCGCCGCCGAGCCTGTCGCCAGCGCCACCGCTGCTGCGTCGATGGTCGCCTCCGGCGCCGTCGACTGGAGCCAGCGCCCCGCGCGAGCGACAGGTTCGGCATGGCCGCCGGCGTCGATCAGCGTCCGCCGCGCGAGCCACGTCGCGACGAACGGCCCGTACGTCGCCGGCGCGCCCAGCGACGAGCTGTCGTCGAGCGACCACGACCCGTCCGGCCGCTGATCGCCCGCCACCGCGCGCGCGGCCTCCCGCAGCGCCGCCCTATCCCCGATCAGCCCCGCGCGCCCGGCGTCGGCGAGCGCGGCGGCGAACTGGATGCGCGCCAGCCGCTTGTCGGAGAATCGCGGATCGCCCCGATTGGAGTCCCACGATCCCGGACGCGCCAGCCAGTTCAGCGTGTTCTCCAGCGACGCGCCGTCGATCGCATATCCCAGGCGCCGCGCGGCGAACAGCGCCCGCGCCGCGTCGCCGTTGTTGTGGCAGGAGTGGCAGCCGTTCTCGCGATGCCAGCGCGGGACCTCCATCGCGAGGTATCGGACGGCGCGCTCCTCGGGAGACGCCGCGCTCGCCGCCAGCGTCGCAATCAGGAACGCCACGGGCCTCATTTATGATGGCTATTGTCCCGCATCCTCATGGCCGCGAGCGAAGCGGCGCCCTACGCCAAGACCGGCGGCCTCGCCGAAGTCCTCGAAGCGCTGCCCAAGGCGCTGGCGGCGCGCGGCGACGAAGTCGCCGTGGTCATTCCGCGATACCGCCGCGTGGCCGTGGGCGGCGCGCGGCGCGCGGCGGACTTCTTCGTACGCGTCGGACCGCGATCGTTCGCCTTCTCGGTGTGGGCCCTCGAAGAGTCGCCCGTCGCGATCTACGCCGCCGACTGCCCCGAGCTGTTCGACCGCGACCATCTCTACGGCTCCCCGGCCGGCGACTATCCCGACAATCACCTCCGCTTCGCGGCCTTCAGTCAGGCGGCGCTCGCCGTCGCGCGCCACCTGTTCCGCCCCGACGTGCTGCACTGCCACGATTGGCAGTCCGCCCTGGCGGTCGCCTATCTCCGCCACCACTTCCAACGCGACCCTTTTCTGCTGCGCCTCAAGACGCTGTTCACCATACACAACCTCGGCTACCAGGGCCGTTACGCCCCCTCGGCTTTCGGCGACCTCGGCCTCGACCGCGCGCTGTTTCATCCCGGCGGCATGGAGTTCTTCGGCGACGTGAATCTCCTCAAGGGCGGGATTCTCTACTCCGACCGCGTGAGCACCGTCAGCCCGACTTACGCGCGCGAGATTCAGACCCCCGAGCACGGCTTCGGTCTCGACGGCGTCCTGCGCGACCGCGCGGCCGCGTTATCCGGCATCCTCAACGGCGTCGACTACGGCAAATGGGACCCGGCGCACGATCCCCTGATCGCCGCCGGCTACACAGCGGACGATCTCGCCGGCAAGCGCGCCTGCAAACGCGACCTGCTGGCGGCCATGGGACTGCCTGAAGAGAACATGACTCGACCGCTGGCGGGCATCGTCTCGCGGCTCACGCCGCAAAAGGGCTTCGACCTGCTCTTTGACGCGGCGCCCGCGCTTCTGGACTCGCCGCTCGCACTGGCGGTTCTCGGCGACGGCGACCCCGGCTTCGCCGAGAAGTTTCAGTTGCTGGCGCGCGAGCGGCCCGATCGCATCGCCGTGCACATCGGCTTCGACGAACGCCTGGCCCATCAGATTGAGGCCGGCGCCGACATGTTTCTGATGCCGAGCCGCTACGAGCCCTGCGGCCTGAACCAGATGTACAGCCTGCGCTACGGGACCGTGCCGGTGGTCCGCGCCACGGGCGGCCTGGAGGATACGGTCGACGCCGCGACCGGATTCAAGTTCCGCGAGGCCACGCCCGAGGCCCTCTGGGAGGCCGTGTCGGCCGCGCTCGACGCCTGGCGGCGGCCCAGGGAGTGGACCCGGATGGTACGCACCGGCATGCGCAAGGACTACTCGTGGGACGCCTCGGCGGCCGAGTATTCGGCGCTTTATCGCACGATTTCGGCCAGTTGAATCCTGACCGGCTGCTGCGTCATCATATGGACTGGATATGGCTGGCGAAAACACCCTCACCTTTACCGACGGAGCCTGGGACAAGGATGTCTTGAATTCCGAGGTTCCCGTGCTCGTGGACTTCTGGGCCGAGTGGTGCGGGCCGTGCCGCATGATGGCGCCGACCGTCGACGTCATCGCCAATGAGTACGCCGGGCGCGTGAAAGTCGGCAAGCTGAACGTCGACGAGAACAACGCCACCGCCGGACGCTACCAGGTGCGCGGCATCCCGACCCTGCTGGTGTTCAAGGGCGGCAAGGTGGTCGGCCAGCAGGTCGGCGCGATCGGGAAGAGCGACATTCAGAAGCTGATCGAGCCGCACCTGGCCGGCTAACCCAGAATCGCGGCCAGCACCTCCGGGTCGACATTTCCGCCCGAAAGAATCACCCCCGCCGACCGCACGTCCGCCGGCAGCTTGCCCGCGAGAATCGCCGCCGCGCCCACCGCGCCGCTCGGCTCCACGAGAATCTTCATGCGCAGCAGCAGGAACCTCACCGCCTCGCGAATCTCATCCTCGGTGACCAGCACCACCTGGTCCACCAGCCGCTCGACGATCGGAAACGTCACCGCGCCAGGCTTGGTCGTCCGCAGGCCGTCGGCGATCGTCTCCGGAGGCGCGATCTCCACCCGCTCGCCCCGCGCCAGCGATTCGTGCGTGTCGGCCGCCAGCTCGGGCTCCACGCCGTAGACGCGAATGCCCTGGCGCAGCGATTTGGCCGCCGTCGCACACCCGGCGATCAGTCCCCCGCCGCCGACCGGGCAGACCAGCGCCTCGAGATCGGGCCGCTCCTCGAGCAGCTCGACCGCCGCCGTGCCCTGCCCCGCGGCGATCCATTCGTGGTCGAACGGCGGCACGAAGACGCCGCCGCGCTCCGCCGTGATGCGCGCCACCACGTCGTCGCGCCGCTCGCGCATGCGGTCGAAGAAGACGATCTCGGCGCCGTAGCCGCGCGTGGCGTCCACTTTCGCCCTGGGCGCATCGGTGGGCATGACAATGGTGGCCCGCGCGCCCACGTGCGCCGCCGATATCGCGACCGCCTGCGCGTGATTGCCGCTCGACACCGCCACGACCCCCGCGCGGAGCTGCTCGCCCGTCAATTGAAAGATGAAGTTCGCCGCGCCGCGAATCTTGAACGCCCCGCCGCGCTGGAAATTCTCGCACTTGAAGAACGAAGCCACTCCCGTGGCCTCCCGGAACGTGCGCGAGGCCAGCACCGGCGTCCGATGCACGATGTCTCCGATACGCGCGGCGGCGGCGCGGATGTCGTCGAGCGTCATCATTCCATCGTCACCATTCGATCCGGGGAGGATTCTGCATCGACTGCGGACTGGTGGCGGCGCCGATCTGCACCGGCATGCTGACGAAGTGCAGCCAGAAATGCAGCGTCTTCTCCCGCCCGCGCGTGAAGTCGCGTCGAACCGTGAGCCGACCGTCGAGGCCCACCTCGATCGAGCTGCGCGCCGTCGGGTTGAACATTGCGAACTCGCCGACCGCGACCGCCGTGGCGCGCTCCTTGTCCATCACGTGCGCCCAGCCCTCGGGGTCGCCCTTGCCCGCGGCGTAACGGTCGCCCGCCAGGTCGATGAACCACCCCGCGGCGTCGGCGTGAAACAGAATCTTCGGCTCCTTCCGCAGCACGGCGTAGACCATCGTCGACGCGCCGAAATCGACCAGCACCGGCGAGCCGTCGAGATCCAGATTCACCTCGGCCAGCAGCCCGGAGACGAAGTTCTCCGGGTCGTCGACCAGCCACCGCGCCTCCACCCACGACTTCGACCGCGGGAACTCCAGCTCCAGCACGCTCGCGACCGTGCGCGAGCTGCGCAGCCCCTCGTTGCTCTCGAAGCGCACCGCCACCGCCAGCGGCCCGCGCTTGACGATACGCGCCTTCGTCGCCTCGCCCCAATGACTCACGCCCCCGGCGCGATACAGGATGTCGTCGCGATACACGATGCCGGCCCCGAAGGAGCCGGAGCGCACGAACGGCCCCCGCGCGGTGCGCGCGCCGCTGATCAATCCCAGCAGATTCTTCGGGACGTCGTACTGCGTTCCGCCGCCGCCCCTGACGACGAACGCCGACGCCGTCTCCTCGATCGTGACGCCCGCACCCTGCGCCGGGCCGGCGCCCTCCTCCACGCGATAGCGCCGCATCTCGAAGGGCGCGAGGCTGGCGTTGAAGTCCACCTCCACTCGCGACTCGCGATTCGTGAACTGCGCCGGAATCGGCTTGCCGTTCTCGACGAGCCGAAGCGACGCCGCCGGACGGTCGCTCACGAAGGACGCCTGGATCGGGTAGTTGAAGCGCCGGATGCCGTGCGACTCGCGCACGCGGAACTCGACGGCCTGGGCGGATGCGAAAACCGGTAACAGCGCCGCGGCGGCCAGCCTCACCGCGCCTTCTCCAGCACGACGATGGTGTCCACCGGATCGCGCACGGCCTTGGGGAGCCGCAGCACGGCGCCGCCCGCCATCGCCGTCATCTCCACCTTGCCGCCGCCGAGCAATGTCGCGTTGCGCACCTTGCCGAGGTCGGGAAGCGAGAGCAGCTCGTCGGCCCAGTCCAGCACGTGGACGTAGATCTTCGACGCCGTCTGCGTCGTCACGCCCCAGGGCCGAGGCGTCGCCGGGCCGCCGCGCGTCCCGTAGATCGATTCGCCGTTCTTCCGCATCCACGCGCCCATCTCGCGGATGCGCTCCACGAACTCGGGCTGAATCTTTCCGTTCGGCATCGGCCCGACGTTGAGCAGAAAATTCGCGTTATTGCCGGCGGCTTTCACCAGGTATTGAATCAGCTGCGCGGTCGACTTGAAATTGCGGTCCTTGGCGTTGTAGCCCCAGGCGCGATTGATCGTGTCGCAGGTTTCAAGCGGCAGCGCGCCGATCTTCGATTCGGCGTTGAAGCCGGCCGTGTTCTGTCCCGGCAGGTCCTTCTCGAACATCTGGTAGTCCTCGCCGGGAAACGGCGCGCGATGGTGATTGTTGCCGACCATGGCGGCGGGCTGCAGCTCGTGAATCATCCGGTAAGTCCGGTCGAGCCGCCAGTTGGCGGTGGGCTTGTCCCACCAGCCGTCGAACCAGATGCCGCCGAGCGGTCCGTAGCCGGTGAGCAGCTCGCGAAGCTGTGCGTCCATGAAGTCGAGGTACTTGTCGAAGTCGCCCGAAGCGGGGCGCGCGGTGTTGTGGCCGGTGCGGCCCAGCGGAAAGTAATCGGGATGATGCCAGTCGAGATGCGAATGGTAGAAGAAGAGCTTGATGCCCTGCCGCTGGCACTCGTCGGCCAGCATCTTGAGAACGTCCTTCTTATAGGGCGTGGCGTCGACGATGTTCCACTGGTTCTGCTTCGTGCCCCACATGGCGAAGCCGTCGTGATGCTTGCTGGTGATGGTGATGTACTTCATGCCCGCGTCCTTCACCATCGCGACCCACTCGGCGGCGTTGAACTCGGTGGGATTGAACTGCGGCGGGAGCTTCTCGTATTCCGCGAGCGTCATCTTGCGGTTGTTGAGGACCCACTCGCCGTCGCCGAGGACGCTGTAGACGCCCCAGTGGACGAAGAGTCCGAACTTGGCGTCCTGGTACCACTCCCGCGTCTTGAGGTTCTCGGGCGTTGGCGTGTAGGTCTGGGCGAAGGCGAGCGGGGCGAGGAGCAACAGGGCTGCGGTTTTCATGACTCTAATATCGCGCGTTCTTGTCGACGATGGCGAGAAGAAGTCTCTCGCGTCGACCGTTCCGTTACGACGATGGTTCCTTGTGGACCGGTGTCGGGAATCTCGGCTACACTCGTTGCATTCCAACCATGAGTCGTTCCTGCTGGGCAATCCTGCACCGGATGGGAAACCGCGGAGCCATCTTACTCGGTGGAGCAGTCCTCTGTGCGCTCGCGGGCCAGCCAGGACCGGGTATGCCGCAGGACGGCGCACAGGTCTGGGTCCGAGCGGCGACCCTTAACGGATATCTCCTCATGGACGTTTCCGAGGACGGCACGCGGGTGTTGTTTGAGCGAGGAAACAGCGGGACGTGGAGATGGAACTCCGAGCGCGGGTTCACGGATACCGGTCGTATTCGCGGGACGCGGCGTCAGTTCGTCGTCCAGTCGTTTCCTGCCCGTACCGTGATCGCGACTTTGCCAGGCGAGGACTTGATCGATGCCGTGTTTGTTCCCAAGACCTCGCTGGTTCTCGTGAAACGTCTCGCGGCGGCGAACATCAGGGCCGATCTGTGGGACTTGTCCAACGGGGGAACCCGTTTCGTCCACGAGGCGCCGCTGGCGGAACGTCATACTTGGATTCATAAGGTCGCGTTCCTCAACCCGGACGACGCGGTTGCTACCGCCTGGGACGGCAACCGAAATATTCGCGGTGAAGTCCTCTATCGCTTCTCGATACGCAGCCGGGAACGGAGCCGGATCGGTTTTGTGGATCCATCGGATTCGCAGCGAATATTGCTCGGACGGAAGATGGCCGTGTCGCCGGGAGGGAGGTTGATCGCATACGCCGTGGATGGCGCTGCGGCCTACGGTTACGCGGCCAGCCGGCGCATCATCGTGCGACCCGCGGCGCGGCCTGATGACGTCGTCGCGATTGCTTCGGACGCTGACGAATTCTTCGACGATGAAGTGTTATTTGCGCCGGATGGCGATTCTCTCATGGCGGTCACTCTGGGCCGTGCCCGGCCCGGGGTGTATCGCACCGTTGTTGATGCGATGTCATTGTTAGTATACGATACTACCCGTTTTCGTCTCATATCCCGGTCACAACTCCACGTCACCGGCCGGAATGTGACGGGTGTATTTGGGATCGCGGTGTCTCCAGACGGTCGCACGGTTGCGATTGGAATCCATATCGAGGAACGCCGCTGGACTGGCAGAGTGGAGCGAGCCGAAGTAATCCTTTGCGACCTCGCTACGGGTGTCGAGGTCGCGCGAGCGGTCCACTATCGAGGACGGGTTAAGCGGGACGATCCGTTCGTCGCCATGATCCAACAGATGGCCTTCACAGCAAGCGGGGAACTGCTGGTTTCTGGTACCGAATATACGTCGATTTGGAGGATGCCGTCAGCGGCCAGGCAAGATGATATCCGGGAATGACCTCTTCCCTTGCCCATGCTGGTGGCATTAGTATCCCGCGTTCTTATCGACCATGTTGAGCAGCGGCTGACCAGCCGCGAACCGCCCGAAGTTCTCCACGAAAAACTCCAGCGCGTTCTCGCTCCAGCCCGGCACGTGATCCGCCGAATGCGGCGACAGCAGCACATTCTCCAGCGAGTAGAACGCGTGCCCTTCCGGCAGCGGCTCGCGATCGAACACATCGAGCGCCGCCCCGCGAATCCGCCCCGCGCTCAGCGCCTCCACCAGCGCCCCCTCGTCGACCACCGGGCCGCGCCCCACGTTGATCAGCACCGCCGTCGGCTTCATCGCCGCCAGCTCGCGCGCGCCGATCAGGCCGCGCGTCTCCGGCGTCAGCGGCGTCGCCACCACCACGTAATCGGAGGCGGCCAGCAGATCGGCGAGCATCGCCGGGCCGTAGACGCGGTCGACGTGCGGGTGGCCGCCGGAAAGCTCGGGCCGCCGCCGCAACGCGGCGATCTTCACGCCGAAAGGCCGCATCCGCTTGGCGACCTCCTCGCCGATGGTGCCCATGCCGACGATGCCCACGGTCTTGCCCTCCACCAATTCGCAGTCGAACTGGTCCCAGCGGCCCGCCTGCTGCGAGCGGACCAGCCGGCGGAAATCCTTCGCGAAATACAGGATCGCCCCCGCCACCCACTCGCCCAGCGACGGGCTGAAGACGCCGCGTCCGTTGGTCAGCGGAACCGGGCTGGCGGCGAGTTCCGGGAACAGCACGCTGTCGAGCCCGGCCGACATGGAGTGGACCCAGCGTAGCCGCGCCGCGCGCGCGAAGACCGACTGTAGGACGTCCTTGGGCCCCAGCGCGTGGAGCAGCACGTCGGCGGTGGGCGCGGCGTCGTCGAACATCTCCTCGCGATTGCCGACCACCAGGCGCGTTTCATTGGGAAGCTTGTCGAGGACCTTGAGGAACTTCGCCGCCGGATGCGCGACCACCAGCACGGTGTGCATAAGCAACCATGATACGCGCGGACGAAGCGGCGCCCGTCAGCGGAAGTTCTCGACCAGCATCAGGTCGTCGGCCGAGGAGTCCATGCG
>CAZEVY010000105.1:0-19122 GCA_964515555.1 uncultured Solibacteraceae bacterium
TTCGGATAGGTCTCCTTCAGCAGCCAGCCGACGCCCTTCCGCACCATGTCGTCAGCGTCGCGATGCAGCCGTGCGGCGATGTCGAGAATCCGCGCCATGTGCATCCCGCGCCGCGCCGACGCCACCAGCGCCACCGCTGCCGCCCGCCGCTTCCACCGATTCGGCGACGCCGTCCACTCCGGCAGCCGATCGGCCAACGTGGCGTCGTTGGCGATCGAGGCCGCCACCAGCCATCCGGCCACGCCGTCGCAGTGCGCCCAGTTCGTCACGTAGCGGTCGATCCAGCGCTCGAACAGTTGGAACTCGCAGGCGGCGCACTGGCGCGCGAAGCGCCGGTAGACGTAGATGGCCACCGCGCCTTCCTCGGACTTGCCGCTCCGGAACAACGCCGTCGCGAAGCGGTTGCGGTCGGCGAGCGGCCAGGGTTTGACAACGCCATATGCCTCGCGCGCGATCTCGCGAATCGCGGGCGCCTTCACGCCGTAGCAGTCGATCGGCTCCTTGAAGAATCGGTGCATGGCCGCGGCGTCGCTCTCGTTTGCACCGGCGCGCAGCCGCGCCCGCACCTGTGCCAGCAGTTCCTCCGGCTTCATCTGACGCCTATGTTACTGTGGGTTCTCCGATGAGCGCCACCGAATTCCCCATCGTCGGACAGGATGGCGGCGTCGCCCTCGCCGAAGGCCTGGGGCCGGTTCCGCGCATCACGTCGCTGCTCATCAAGCCGGCGTCGGCGGTGTGCAACCTCGACTGCGCCTACTGCTTCTATCTCGATCGCGACGCCGACCCCTACAAGGCCCTCCCGGCGCGCCGCATGAGCCCGGAGACACTGGAGCGGCTGGTCGACGGATATCTTTTTTACTCCTATCCGGCGGCGACCTTCGCTTTTCAGGGCGGCGAGCCGACGCTCGCGGGACTCGATTTCTTCGAGCAGCTCGTCGAGTTGCAACAGAGCCGCGGGCGCGGCGGCCAGGTGGTCAGCAACGCGCTCCAGACCAACGCCATCCTGATCGACGACGCCTGGTGCCGCATGTTCCGCTCGTTCAACTGGCTGATCGGAGTATCCATGGATGGTCCGGAGGACGTGCACGATCTCTACCGGTTCAACAAGGCCGGACAAGGCACCTGGCGGCAGGTGATGCGCGGCGTCGAGGCGCTCAAGAAGAACAACGTGGAGTTCAATATTCTCTGCGTGCTGAGCCAGGCCAACGTCGGCAAGCCGCGCGAGATCTACCGGTTCTTCCGCGGACTGGGCATCGACAACATCCAGTACATTCCGCTGGCGGAGTTCGACGCCGAGGGGCGGCCCCTGCCCTACACGATATCGGCGGCCGAGTACGGGCGCTTCCTGGTGGAGACCTTCGACCTCTGGTGGCCCGACCGCCGCAAGGTGCGCATCCGCTTCTTCGACAACATCGCCGAGGCGCTGGCCGGCATGAAGCCGGGCAGTTGCACCATGCACGAGACCTGCGACAGCTACCTGGTGGTCGAGTACAACGGCGACGTCTACCCCTGCGACTTCTTCGTCGAGGGCGTCTGGAAAGTCGGCAACCTTCACCTGGATTCCTGGAGCGAGATCGCGCGGCGCTCGCGGCGCTACCAGTTCGCGCGCAAGAAGACGCTGGCGCACCCGGAGTGCCAGGTCTGCGAGTACCAGTCGATCTGCCACGGCGGCTGCCCGAAGTTCCGGCACGGCCCGCTCGGACGCTTCGAGGACCTCGACTATTTCTGCGAGGCCTACAAGATGATCTACGCGCGCAGCGTCGGGCCGTTGACCGAGGAGGTGCGCAAGCTGCTGGCTCGCGCGGGCGGGCCAGTGGCGGGGAACGGATCGGCGATCAGTCCGTATTGAGCGCGCTACTCCGGCGGCTTCCGCCTCCGGAAAAACACGTCGGGCGATTTGATCCACGTCGTGATGAGCACCACGAAAAGCACCGCCATCATTGCGAACGTCGCCAGCGTGCCGATCACCAGGTAGTCGGTCTCGCGGCGCGGTCCCGGCATCACCTTCAGGAGCACCGCGGTGAGGCCGGCGAACGTCAACGCCAGTCCCAGCAGCAGCATGAGCACGCGGCCCAGTCGCGTCGTCATCCAGATCCGATTGTACGTTACGGCGCCGCGCGCACCCGGTCGCGCAGCGCTTCGACGAGCGCCGGGTGTCCCTCCAGCGGCGGCGTCACTTCGATGCGCACGTGCGGCAGACGGGCGGCCACCTCGCCGGCCAGCCGCGGCAGGTCGCGCTGCAGGTGCAGGCCGAGCGTCAGGAAGTACGGCGCGATCACCACGCGCTCGGCGCCGCGCGCCGCCAGCGATTCCACCGCCGCGGCCAGCGTCGGCTCGGCCGATTCGAGAAACGCCGCCGCCACCAGCTCGTACTCCTTCGACATCGTCTCGGCGACGCGGCGCACCGACTCGTTCGCGCTCTCCACCGGCGAGCCGTGCGCGAAAATCACGATGCCCGTGCGCGGCGCCATGCCTTGAGCGTACGATAGTCGGGACTCGATGGCGAAACCCGGCCTCCTCGGCTACTCCTTCTACGTGCCGCGCTACCGCATCGCGCGAAAGACCGTCGCCGAGGCCTGGGGCGCGGCGCCGGCGCCTGGAACCATCGCCGTGCGCGGCTTCGACGAGGACTCGGTCACGATGGCGTACGCGGCGGCCGCGCCGCTGCTTTCCGGGGAGCCGCCCGCCGATCTCTACTTCGCATCGACCACCGCGCCGCACTGGCAGCGGTCGTCGGCGAGCCTCGTCGCCGCGCTCTGCGATCTCCCCGCGCGCGTCGCCACCGCCGACTTCGGCGGCTCGCTTCGCTCCGGGACCATGGCATTGCGAGCGGCTCTGGACGCGGCCGCGTGCGGGCGCGTCACCTTGATCGCCAGCGCGGACTCGCGCGACGCGAAGCCGGAGTCGCCGGAAGAGCTGGTCTTCGGCGACGGCGCATCGGCTGTCCTTGCCGGTCCCGGCGAAGTCATCGCCGAGCTCGAAGCCGGCATCTCGCGCTCGGACGATTTTCTCGACGAGTGGCGGCGCGACATCGACGAGCACGTGCAGTCGTTCCCCTCGCGCTTCTCGACGGCGGGAGGCTACGTCGCGAATGTCGCCGCCGTGGTGAAGGATCTGCTGGAGGAGGCGCGCGTCGCACCGGCGAATGTCGCCCACGCGGCCATCGCTTCGCCCGACGGCCGCGCGCACAGGGAAGCCGCGCGTGCGCTCGGCATCGACGCCGCGATCGTCGTCGACCCGCGCGCCGCCGAGTTCGGCGTCGCCGGCTGCGCGCAGCCCCTGATGCTGCTGGCCCGTGCGCTCGATCGCGCGGCGCCCGGCGACCTGATCCTGCTGGCCGCCTACGGCGATGGCGCCGACGCATTTCTTTTCCGCGCGACCGATCTCATCGCACGCCTGCCGCGTCCGCTGTTGCGCGACGATGCGGCGGCGATCGAGCACTCCAGCTACACCGTCCACACCAAGCTGCGCCGCTGGCTGCGCGACGACGCGGGCGGCGCCGAGATCTCGAACGTGCTCTGGGAGCGCGAGGAGCCGCAGACGATGCGATTGCGCGGGACGTTCTGCCCACGCTGCGCGAAGATTCAGTACCCGATGACGCGCGTGTGCGGCGTCTGCCGCAACACCGGGGCGCTCGTGGAACGCCCGCTGGCGCGCACCGGCAGCGTCTTCACGTTCACCCGCGATCACCTGTACGGCGCGCCTTCACCGCCGACCGTGATGTGCGTGGTCGATCTCGACGACGGCGCGCGCTTCCTGTGCCAGATGACCGATTGCGTCGAGAGCCGCGCCGGAATCGGCATGCGAGTCGAGTTGGTTCCGCGCCGCATGCGCGAGGGCGGCGCGATGCATCATTATTATTGGAAGTGCCGTCCGGTCTGATCGCCGTCCTGCTCGGCGCGGCGTGCGCGCTGGCGCAGGCGCCTTCGCAGTACGCGCCGCACGCGCAAATCACGCGCGGGAACGTCGCGCGGCTGCGCGTGGCATGGACCTATCGGACCGGCGAGCCGCTGACGCCCGCCGGCGGCGGGCGCGCGCCCGCCTTCGAAGCCACGGCGATTCACGAAGGCGGACTGCTCTACATCGGCACGCCCTGGGGAAAGGCGATCGCGCTCGACCCGGAGACGGGCCGCGAGCGCTGGTCCTTCGACGCGCAGATCAACCGCAAGGGAAACTACGGCGACTTCGCCAATCGCGGCGTCACGGCGTGGCTCGACGAGTCGCGGCCGGCGCGCGCGCCCTGCCGCCGCCGCATCTTCTTCGCGTCCATCGACGCGCAACTGCTCGCTCTCGACGCCGCCACCGGCGCGCCGTGCGCCGATTTCGGAGACAAGGGCCGCATCGATCTCACGCGCGGCCTTCGCCGCGGGCCGCAGTATCCCGGCGAGTATCAGGTGACCTCGCCGCCGGCAGTCATCGACGGGCTGGTCATTTCCGGTTCGGCGATCGCGGACAACAACCGACAGGACGCGCCCACCGGCGAAGTGCGCGCCTTCGACGCGCGCACGGGCGCGCTGCGCTGGACCTTCGATCCGCTGCCCGAGAATCCCAGCGCCGGCGGCGCGAACGCATGGTCGCGCATCGTGGTGGATGCGGACCGGCATCTCGTTTTCGTGCCGACCGGCAGCGCCAGTCCGGATTACTACGGCGGGCTGCGGCCGGGCGACAATCGCTACGCCAATTCGGTGGTGGCGCTGCGATCGAAGACCGGAGAAATCGCGTGGCATTTCCAGACGGTGCGGCACGATTTGTGGGATTACGACGTGGCCGCGCCGCCCGCGCTTTTCACCGCGCGACGTGGAGGAAAAACGGTCGCCGGGGTGGCCGTGGGATCCAAGACGGGACACCTTTTTCTGTTGGATCGGGACACCGGGTCGCCGATGTTCCACGTGGAACATCGCGTTGTCCCCAAGAGCGACGTGGGCAACGAAGAAACATCGAAAACTCAGCTTTTTCCTACACTTCCGCCGCCATTAGTGCCCCAGCGGCTCACACCCACCGAGGCCTGGGGGCCGACGGAGAAGGACCGCGAGTGGTGCCGCGAGCGGATTGCCGGGCTGCGCTCGGAGGGCATTTTCACGCCGCCGAGCCTGGGCGGAACGGTCGTCGCGCCGGGAAATATCGGCGGGATTCACTGGGGAGGCGTGGCGCACGACCCCGCGCGCGGGCTGCTCATCACGCCCGTCAACCGATTCACGGCGGTGGTGCGGCTGGTGCCGCGCGACCAAGTTGCCGAGTACCGCAAAAAGCCCGAATGGGAGACGACTAACCAGAGCGGCGCACCGTACGCGATGTCGCGAACGTGGCTGCGGTCGCCGAGCGGACTGCCGTGCAATGCGCCGCCGTTCGGCGCGCTGGTGGCCGTGGACGCGGTGACGGGACGCGTGCGCTGGGAATCGCCGCTGGGGCAGATGCCGATGCCGGGCGCGCTGCCGGAGTGGGGATCGATTAACCTGGGCGGGCCGCTGGCGACGGCGGGAGGGCTGGTGTTCATCGGGGCGACGCTGGACGCGGCCATCCGCGCCTTCGACGTGGAGTCGGGCAAGGAAATCTGGAAGGCGGCGCTGCCGGCGAGCGCGCGGTCGACGCCGATGTCGTTCGTGGCGGCAAACGGGAAACAATACGTCGTCATCGCGGCCGGCGGACACGAATCGAGCTTCGGAAAGCTCGACAACGCGATGGTCGCGTTCGCGCTGCCATGAAGAAGCTGCTCGAAGCCCGCGATCTCGCCGGCATGCGCGCGCTGCTGCGCGACGATCCCGGGGCGGCGAAGAAGCCCGGCGTGGCGGGCGTGGCGGCGGGCATGGCGTGGAAGGAGGCGCTGGCGCTGCTGGTGCAACACGGCGCCGATCTCAACGCATCGTACCGGGGATACCGGCCGCTGCACGCGCTGATCCAGGAGTCGCCGCACGCCGAGGGCGGCTCGCCGGCGAAGTCGCGCATCGAGTGCTTCGAGTGGATGCTCGATCGGGGCGCCGACCCGGAGCTGATGGCGGCGTGGCCGCCGGCGCGGGCGGTGATCATCGCGGCGTTCGCGGGCGTTGCCGAGTACGTCACGATCCTGCGCGGGCGGGGCGTCGAGGAGAACGTGTTCGTCTCGGCGGCACTGGGCGACGCGCGGGCGGTGGCGCGGCATCTGAAGAAGGACGCCGCCGACGCGACGGCGCGGGACGGCGAGGGGGCGGCGGCGGGCCACTGTCTGCCGGGATCGCAGCCGGGCGGGTTGACGGCGCTCCAGTGCGCGGCGGGTTCGAAGCTGGGCGCCAAGGACGCGAAAACGGCCGCGGGGCTGATCGAATCGGCGAAGACGCTGATCGAGGCGGGCGCCGATGTCAACGCGATCACGCGAAGCTGGGGCGACGACGTCAACGCGACCTACTTCGCCGTGCACAACGACGCCATGTACGAGCTGCTGCTCGATCACGGAGCGGACCCGACGGCGGCGCTTCCGCCGGCGGTGTGGCGCGAGCGCTATCACCTGGCCGAGATGGCGATGGCGCGCGGCGGCGATATCAACGCGCCAGCGGACGACGGCAAGCCGATGCTGAACCAGATGGTCCGCTGGGGGCAGTTGAAGCAGGCGTTCTGGCTGCTGGAGCAAGGGGCGAGCCCGAACGCCGCCGACGAGCGCGGCTGGACGGCGGTGCACCAGGCGGCGTCGCGCGGCAACGAGCGGCTGATGCGGGCAGTGCTGGTGGCGGGGGGAGACCGGTCGCGGCGGGACCGGTCGGGTCATACGCCGCTGCAGGTGGCGCGGGCGATGGGGCGGTCGAAGATGGTGAGGATTCTCGGGGGGTAGGGGCGGGCTCTTTAATGGCCGCAGATGAACGCAGATGAACGCAGATAGAACAAAACTAAAACGAAGATTAGAACGGAAATTAGGACCAAGATTAGGACGAGATAGAACGAAGATAGAACGAAGACGAAGATCGGTTATTGCGGAGGAGGGTGGAGCCAGACCGACGTCTTGCGTTTCTCGGGGAACAGGATTTCGAGAACGCCGCCGGCGTCGGTGGAGACCTCGCGGATCTGCTCGTCGTCGACCTCGATCTCGTAGCGCCGGTTCGGTTCCAGATTAACCAGGAAATAGACCGCTTTGTCCTCGGTTGCGACAGGGAATTTCATGGGTATTGCCGCGGGGACCAGAGTCGTAGCGCCGATCGCCAGGGGCGCGTCGAGACGCGGCGGGAGGTTTTCGATCTTACCTTCGCGGAAGAGCTGCTTGCGGCCCTCGGCCTGGTAGAACCAGACGGCGTCGTCCTCCCAGGTGGAGCGCAGCAGGAGGCGGCCGCCGAGAGGATCGTGGAAGATGAGCGGCATGTGGTAGTAGCTCAATCCCGGCTGGTAGGGGTTGGCCCACAGGAACTCGTAGGGAATCCCCATCGGACTGCGCATCAGGAAGCGGTCCTGGATCAGCCAACCCTGGAGGAACTGGTTCTCCAGGTTGTTGGTATCGTAGGCGACCATGGCGAGGCCGGCGGCGCGGCTCAACACCGCCTCGCGGCGGCCGGGTTCGCCGTGTGACTTCATCACCGGCACACGATAGTCGTTCTCGGGAGCGGGAAACGGGGCGGGGTAGTGCGAGAGAAGATGAAACGCCGGCAACTGGGTGAAGTATTTCGGAAAATCCTCCCGTAAATCAATCTCATATGTGTCACGGAGCACGTGCATTATTTCATAGAGCGCGTAGAAATCCTCCTGCTCGACGGCGACTTTGCCGGCGCGCAGCGCCGGGATGATGCGCTTCCGCCACCAGTCCTCGACCAGCGGCTTCGCCACGGCTTCGGCCGTCCCCTCGATGTGGCCGGCGAGCGCGATCGCGCCCATCAGACGCGAGCGCAGGACGGGGGGCGCTGTGGACGTGGAGTCGCGGGCCAGAACGGCGGCGAGTTTCAAGGCCAGCGCCGTGCGGTCCGGCGCGGAGAGCAGGGGCTGGCACCAGTCGAATACAAGGGCGAGCTGGCGGAGATCGGCGCCGCGGGTCTGGAGCGCCCATTGGACGGCGCGTTTGCCGAAGGAATCGCCGCCGCCGGCGGCGAAGAAGAGGGCGTCGGCGAAGGCAGGCTCGGCGGGCTGCTCCTTGCCGGCCATGACGGCGGCGAACTGCTGCCATCGGATGGACTCGCGCTCGCGCTCGCGTTGGATGAGGCGGAGGCGGCGGGCGGGGAGCAGGAGACGGGGATGGTCGCGGTCGACGCGCCAGTCCTGTTCCTGGGCGGCGACGCCGGTGGCGACGGCCAGCAGTAGGAGCGGGGTCACATGGCCGATTGTGTCACACTGACACACCGGATGCAGTGGCTCACCCCGGAGGGGGCCGGGGAACAGTGCACAGGTTGTTGATACTAAGGGGCTTGGCGGACGGCACGGAAAGGCCGCCGAGGTGCAGACAGGAAGTCGAATCGATGGCTGTACCTTTTTAACCTGCCCTCTGCTGCAACGGGTAGGCGGGAGTGAACGGCTGAGTCAGAAAATGCTCGCGGGAGCCAGAGGTTTTGGTTTCACAGGCCGTACACGATCCCGGTTGCCAGTTGCAACAGAGGGTCTTTTTTTGGACTGATAGTTTTCATCGCAACGCGCCGCGGGGCGCGTGACGAGGATCGAGCTGCCCGGGATTTCAGACGCTCGGGATCGAAGCCGGTTCTTCCGGTGCGGGAACAATGGACGCGGGCCCGTGCCGGGATTGAGCTGGTGGCCGTAAGGCCGCGGTCGGGCGATGGGGTCCCGCCCTCAAGGGCAGGCCGCATCGGAGCAGACTGTTGGGAGCAGCAGTGCTGTTCCGATGCGGCGTTTGTCTCCCCGACTCACCGTCAGGCCGGCGGCTCCCACCAGGTTCGCGTGTCTCGCGAAGCGGACTCATTGATGGCCGCAGATAAACGCAGATAAACGCAGATGGGCAAGGGAAGACGGTCAGGTTTGACTTAGGGGCGCAGCGCTGTTCGGTGGCCGCGGATGAACGGCTGCCGAGACGGCGGCCCGCAGACGGCCCCCACGTTCGCGTGTCTTGCGGAGCGGGCTCATAAATGGCCACAGATAAACGCAGATAAACGCAGATGGGCAAGGGAAGACGGTCAGGTTTGACTTAGGGGCGCAGCGCTGTTCGGTGGCCGCGGATGAACGGCTGCCGAGACGGCGGCCCGCAGACGGCCCCCACGTTCGCGTGTCTTGCGGAGCGGGAAATGGCCACAGATAAACGCAGATAAACACAGATGGGACAAGGCCTTGCGAGCTTATCTGCGTTGATCTGCGTTCATCTGCGGCGATCAATGAGTCCGCCTCGGAAGACATGCTCACCTGGGGGGCCTGTGCGATAATCGCTCCCAATGCGCACCTTGATCGTCCTCTTCGCCGCGGCGTCATTCTTCCTGGCGGGCGCGGCCGACTGGCTGATGTTCGGAGGCGACCCCCAGCGCACGGGCTGGGCGCGCGGCGAGGAGATCCTCAACGCGTCCAACGTCAAGGACCTGAAGCTGGAGTGGAGCCTCAAGCTCGACAACGAGGCTCGCGAGATGTACGCGCTCACGACACCTGTGGTCGTGAATCCGGTGATCACGCAGCGCGGCTTCAAGGAAATCGCCTTCGTGGCAGGCACCTCCGACAAGCTGTTCGCCATCGACGCCGACACGGGCAAGGTCCTCTGGGAGAAGAAATTCACCGTCGAGGGCGAGTCGAAACAGAAGCCGCACTGGCTATGTCCGGTGGCGCTGAATGCGACGCCCGTCATCGACAAGCGCGGCTCGACGATCCACGTGATTTCGAGCGACGGCCGCCTGCACTCGCTCAACCTGGTGAACGGCGAGGACAGCAAGCCGCCCAAGCAGTTCACGCCTCCCTTCGCCAAGCCCTACAGCCTGACGCTGGTCGACAACGTCCTCTACGCGGCGACCGGGCAGGGCTGCGGCGGGGCCAAGAACGGCGTCTTCGCGATGGACCTGGGCGATCCGGAGCGGCCGGTGGCGGAGTTCCGGTCGACCACCACGGGCGGGGCCGGCATCTGGGGACGCGCGGGCGTGGCGATCGGCTCCGACGGGCGGGTCTACGCCGAGACGGGCGACGGCGCCTACGATCCGGCGGCGGGCAAGTGGGCCGACACGGTGCTGGCGCTCGAGCCCAAGACGCTCAAGCTGGCCGACTACTACACGCCCGTCAATCGCGGCTGGATCACCAAGAAAGACCTCGACATGGGGTGCATGAGCCCGGTGGTGTTCAAGTACAAGGACCGCGAGATTGTGGCGGCGGGCGGCAAGGAGGGCGTGCTGTACCTGCTCGACGCCAAGTCGATCGGCGGGGCCGATCACGCGACACCGCACTATCGCAGTCCGCTGATCACCAACGACGAGGTGAACTTCTACGGCGGCGGATTCTGGGGCGCGTTCTCCACGTGGGCGGAGGCGGACGGCACCCGGTGGCTGTATGCACCGGCGTACGGGCCGCCGGCGGCGACGGCGCCGAAGTTTCCGTTCACATACGGCGAAGCGCCGAACGGCAGCGTGATGGCGTTCCGCATCGAGGAGAAGGACGGGAAAGTGGTCCCGTCGGCGGCCTGGATGTCGGTGGACATGACGGTGCCGGAACCGGTGGTGGTGGCCGGCGGGGTGGTGTTCGCGCTGGCCAACGGCGAGTACGTCGGGCAGGTGGACGTAAACGGACGGCTGCTGACGTCGGCGGACCGGATCGGCAAGCGCGGCCACGCGATCCTCTACGCGCTGGACGCGAAGACGGGCAAGGTGCTGTTTTCGAGCGGTAAGACGATTCCCGGATGGGTGCACTTCGGCGGCCTGGCGGTGGCGAACGGCCGGGTGTACGTGACGACGCACGACTCGACGGTCTACGCGTTCAGCACGGGGCCGGCGAATCGGGCGGATTAGGCGGCGGACTCAGCGCACGGTGATGCGCACGCGGTTGGCGGCGCGGCCGTCCACGGTCAGCGCGACGTCCACGCCGCCGCGGCCGGCGAGCGATCGCGGCAGGCGCACGTTGACCTGGTCGAGTCCGAAGAAGCCCGGCGTTTCGCCGGCATAGGTCACCTCGCACTCGACGCCGCCGGCGGCCACGCGCACCGAGTCGAGCGCGCGCCGAAGGCGGATACCGGTTCCGTACAGGATCAGGAAAACCTGGTCGGACTCCGCGCCGAGATCGATGGGGGCGTCGACGCGTTCGACGCTCTCGACGCCCGCCGCGGTGCGGCGGAAGATCTGGGCGGCAGGAAGTCCGGCGCCGCTGCCGTCGGCGGTGAAGATTCCGGGCGCGGTGCGTACGATCTCCAGCGCGCCACCGGCGACGACGCTCGCGCCGCGCAGCACCGTCACGGTTCCGGAGCCGGGAGCGG
Organism: uncultured Solibacteraceae bacterium; assembly: GCA_964515555.1. Taxonomy (GTDB): domain Bacteria; phylum Acidobacteriota; class Terriglobia; order Bryobacterales; family Bryobacteraceae; genus CAZEVY01. Next base: position 11,327 of record CAZEVY010000105.1, read on the forward strand.
CGCCCGGTGGGACGAGATAGTTGATTTGTCCGGGCGAGGCGAACAGCAACGCCGCCGAGCGTGCGACGCCCGCTCCGTCGGTCACGCGAACGGTCACGCCGGCGAGTTCAGCCGGCGGCGGAACGGTGGCGGCCGATACGGTTTCGAGGGCGAGGCCCGATCCGAACGCGGCGCCGAGCGAACCCGGGGCGGCGCCGAATGCGAAGCTGGCCGCCGAGACGCTGGTCGCCGAGGGTGCGCCGCTATCGAGGAGCGCCGAGGCGGCGCCGTCCGCGCCCTCACGCCGGCCGCCGGCGAGCAGTACTTTTCCGTTGGGCAGAAGGGTCGCCGAAGGGTGCTGCCGAACCCCGACTCCTGTTCGGCGGCGGGCGACCAGGTTCCCGCGGCGGGATCGAAGGCTTCCGCGAGGCGCGGGAATTCGGTGTCGGTGGAAGCTCCGGCGACCGCGACGACCTTGCCACCGGGGAGCGGCACGAGGCGGTGATTCACGCGAGCGCTCGACATGCTTCCGGTGACGGTCCATCGGCCGGTGGCGGGATCGAACAGCTCGCAGGTGGCGAGGAACGGGCCGCTGTTGTTGGGCGAGCCGCCACTCACCAGGACTCTGCCATCGGCCAGGACGACCGCGGCGTGAATCTGCCGCGCGGTGTTGAGCGGCGCGCCCGGCGTCCAGGCGTTGGCCGCCGGATCGTAGATTTCGACGAGGCTCTGCGTGACGCTGCCGGTGCTCCCGCCGATTGACATCGCCCGGCCGTCGGCGAGCGCGACTGCTGCGTGCAGTATGCGGATCGAACTCATGGGGCCGGTGGCGGTCCAGGTGTTGGCCGCGGGATCGTAGACCTCGGCGCCGGGAGCGCCAGCGCCGCCGATCAGCAGGAGCTTGCCGGAGGTGAGCAGGACCCCCTTGGGGGTGGCGCGCAGGGCCACGGTGTCTCCGGCGGAGCTCCAGACGCCGGTGTCGGGATCGTAGATCTCGGCGCGCCTGAGAATCGTGGCGAAGCTGTGATCGCTGCCTCCGGCGATGAGCACGCGGCCGTCGTGCAGTCGCGCGGCGGCGTGATTGACACGGGTGGTCGCGGGACTGGCGGCGGCGCTCCATCGGCCGGTCGACGGGGTGTAAATCTCGGCGACGGGAGCGCGCCCGCCGAGTCCGCCGACGACCAGCACCGTGCCGTTGGCGAGCGGCGTGGCGGTGTGGAGGGAGCGGGCCGCTTCCAGCGTGCCGGTCGAGGTCCAGGATTGCGCGGCCACCGGAACGATCGTCGAGAGAATCGCGAGGAAGGCGGGCAGCCGCATTCGACCTATCCTACAGTACGGCCGCGGCGGTTGACACTCCCGCCGACCGTTCATATCATAGAGATTCAGTCCGGCCGCGCTCCCGCGCACACGGCGCCGGGCGCACTCGGACAACATTCGATCCGGACCCAACTATGATCAAAGTCGAAGGACTATCCAAGCGTTACGCTCGCACGGTGGCGGTCGACAACATCTCCTTCGAGGTCCAGAAGGGGCAGATCGTCGGCTTTCTCGGCCCCAACGGGGCCGGGAAGACCACCACGATGCGCGTGCTCACCTGCTTCCTGCCGCCGACTTCGGGGCGCGCTGAAGTGGCCGATCACGACGTCGTCGCGCAGCCCATGGAAGTGAAGAGGCGCATCGGCTACCTGCCGGAGACGCCGCCGCTCTATCCGGAAATGGAAGTGGTGGAGTACCTCAGATTCGTCGGGCGGCTCAAGGGAGTCCCCAAGCGCGAGCTTCCGGGGCGGCTGGACGAAGTGATGGGCAAGTGCGCCATCGCCGACGTGCGTACGAAGCTGATCGGCAAGCTCTCGAAGGGCTATCGGCAGCGCGTGGGACTGGCGCAGGCGATCATTCACAATCCCGACGTGCTCATCCTGGACGAGCCGACCGCGGGCCTCGACCCCAAGCAGATCATCGAGACGCGCGAGCTGATCAAGGGCCTCGCCGGAGACCACACGATTATTCTCTCGACGCACATTCTGCCGGAGGTCGAGCAGACCTGCGAGTACGTCATCATCATCAACAAGGGCAAGCTGGTGGCGACCGATTCGGTGGAGAATCTCACCAACCGCCTGCGCGGCGCCGAGGCCGTGGCGGTGGAGGTGGAGGGGCGCAACGGCGAGCTGAGCGACGCCCAGGTGCGGCAGCGGCTGGAGCAGGTCTCGGGCGTCAGCAAGGTGGTTCCGCGCGACGGCCGCGGTGGTCGGCTGCGCTTCGAGGTGGAGAGCCTGCAAGGCAGGCACATCCGGCCCGACCTGGCGCGCGCGGTGATCGAATCCGGGTGGAATCTGCACGATCTGCACCCGGTGGCGTTGAGTCTCGAAGACATCTTTTTGCAGCTCACGGCTTCCGACGAGAAGCCCGCCGCGGGAGGCGCGCAATGACGAACGTCTGGATCATGTGCCGCAAGGAGCTGAAGAGCTACTTCGCATCGCCCATCGCCTACGGCGTGATGGGACTGTTCGCGGTGATTTCGGGCTACTTCTTCTACCTGGCCGTGGCGATCATGGTGACGCGCGGCATGGAAATGCAGATGATGGGCCGCGGGATGCCGGTGGACGTGAACGAGTACGTGGTGCGGCCGGTGCTGATGAACGTCAGCGTCATCGGGCTGTTCTTCATTCCGATGATCACGATGCGGCTGTTCGCCGAGGAGAAGCGCTCGGGGACGATCGAGCTGCTGGCGACGTCGCCGGTGCGCGACATCGAGGTGATCGTCGGGAAATGGCTGGCGGCGCTGATGCTGTACGGCGGGGTGCTGCTGATCTCGGCGGTGAACATGGCGATCCTGTTTCTCTACGGGTCGCCGGACTGGCGGCCGATGATCGTCGGCTATCTGGGGCTGCTGCTCCAGGGCGGCTGTCTGCTGGCGGTGGGGACGTTCATCTCGACGATGACGAAGAACCAGATCATCGCGGGGACGGCGACATTCGCGGTCTGCCTGATGCTGTGGATTCTGGACTGGGTGAGCGCCTACGAGCAGGCGGCCTGGGCCAAGGTGATGGCGTATCTCTCGGTGGTGACGCACTTCGAGCCGTTCTCCAAGGGCGTGCTGGATTCCAAGGACATCATTTTCTACGTCTCGATGATCTTCCTGGGCCTGTTTCTGACGGCCCGGTCGCTCGAGTCGCTGCGGTGGAGGGCGTAGACGATGCCGAACATGGAATGGGTCAAGGCGCGGCAGACGCGGTACACGGCATACGCGGCGGTCTACATTCTGATCGTGATCGCGGTGCTGGGGGTGGCGAATTTCCTGGCGCAGCGGCACAACTACTCGGTGGATTCGACATCGAACAAGCGGTTCTCGCTGTCGGACCAGACCGTCAAGATCGTCAAGGGACTCAAGAGCGACGTGAAGGTGCGGTACTTCGACCGCACCGGCAGCTTCGCCACGGCGCGGGATCTGCTGGACCGCTACGACAACCTCTCGACGAAGCTCTCGGTGGAGTACGTCGACCCGGAGAAGAAGCCGCAGGTCGCGCGCGCCGCCGGGCTGCGGAATCTCGGGACGATTTTCGTCGAGACGGCCGACAAGCGGGAAGAAGCGAAGTCGACCAGCGAAGAGGAAATCACCGGTGCGCTGATTCGCGCGCTGAAGGGCGGTCAGCGGACCGTGTGCGTGCTGAGCGGCAACGGCGAGCACAGCATCGAGGAGACGGGCCGTCTCGGCTACTCGGGCTTGAAGGAGCTGCTGGAGCGCAACAACTACAAGGCGCGGACGGTGTCGCTGCTGGGCAATCCGGATGCTCCACCGGCGGCGGAGGGCAAGGCCGAAGAGAAGAAGTCGGCGCCGAAGGAGTTCAAGCCGGAGGTGCCGTCCGACTGCACGGTGCTGGTGGTCGGGGGTCCGAAGTACGACTACCTGGAGCCGGCCGTCAACGCCATCAAGACGTTCGTCGAAAACGGCGGGCGCGCGCTGATCATGCTGGATCCGCCGTTGCAGACGCGCGGGGAGGAGACCAGCGAGAACGCGGCGCTCGTGAAGGTACTGGCGGACTGGGGCGCGACTCTGAACAAGGACCTGGTGCTCGATCTGAGCCCCGTCGGGCAGTTGTTCGGGTTGAGCGCGGTGGTGCCGCTGGTGACCAGCTACGATTCGCACGCCATCGTGCGCGAGATGAAGGAAGTCGCCACGGCGTTTCCGATGACGCGCACGGTGGAGGTGAAGTCGGGCGACAAGACCACGGTGGACAAGCTGTTCTCGACGACGGCCAACAGCTACGCCACGTCGAACATGAACATCTCGGGGGAGATTCAGATCGACCCCAAGAAGGACAAGAAGGGACCGCTCACGCTGGCCGCCGCCGGCACGTATCGCACCGGAAAAGAGAACGTGCAGGGGCGGTTCGTGGTGGTCGGCGGGTCGGGATTCGCCGCGAACAATATTCTGCGCTTCAACGGCAACCGCGACCTGGCGATGAATATGTTCAACTGGCTGACTTCGGACGAGGATCTCATCTCGATCCGTCCGAAGGAGCCGGAGAACCGGCCGCTCTCGCTTTCGCGCGCGCAGATGAACCGCGTGTTCTACTTCAGCCTGTTGTTCATTCCGCTGGCGGTCATCGGCGCGGGCGTCGGCGTGTGGTGGCGAAGGAGGTAGGAAGGAAGCCATGCAGCTCCGCGGCTTGTTGCTCGCCGCCCTGCTCCTGGCCGGACTGGCGGGCGGCGTCTATTATTCGAACAGCAGGACCAAGGCGAACGAGGGCAAACCCGCGCCCGACGCGCCTCCCGACATCCTGAAGATTCCCGACGACCAGGTCACGGGGATCGAGATCAAAAAGGGCGCGGATCTCACATCGCTGAAGAAATCCGACGCCGGGTGGCAGATCACCGCGCCCCAGGCGCTCAACGCCGACCAGGACGCGGTGAAGTCCATGGTGACGACCATCGCCGGCCTCAAGTCGGACCGGCTCATCGAGGAAAAGGCGGGCGACCTGGCGACCTACGGACTGACGTCGCCGGCGATGGAGGTGACGGTCGCCGCCAAGGACGGCAAGAAGCACAGGCTGCTGGTCGGCGACGAGACGCCGACATCGAGCGGCTACTTCGTGAAGCTGGACGGCGACCCGAGGGTGTTCACGGTCGCGAGCTACAACAAGTCGAGCGTCGACAAGACGTGGAAGGATCTGCGCGACAAGCGGCTGCTCACCTTCGACTCCGACAAGCTGACGCGGGTCGAGCTGGAGGCGAAGGGGCAGAAGGTCCAGTTCGGGAAGAACAGCGAGAACACCTGGCAGATCGTGGAGCCCCGGCCGGCGCGCGCCGATGGCGGGCAGGTCGAAGAGCTGGTGCGGAAGCTGCGCGACGCCAAGATGGACACGTCGGTTTCGGACGACGATGCCAAGAAGGCTGAGAAGGAGTTCGCGGGCGCGGCGGCGGTGGCGGTCGCGAGGTCGACCGATGCCGCCGGGACGCAGCAGATCGAGGTTCGCAAGACGAAGGACAACAACTACTACGCGAAGTCGAGCGTGGTCGCGGGCGTCCACAAGGTGGATACGCAACTCGGCGAGCAGCTCGCCAAGGGCTTCGACGACTATCGCAACAAGAAGCTGTTCGACTTCGGCTGGAGCGATCCCAACAAGGTCGAGGTGAAGGCGGGTGGGAAGACCGTGGTGGTCACCAAGACGTCCGACAACAAGTGGATGGCCGGCAACAAGCAGATGGACTCGACCGGCGTGCAGTCGATGATCGACAAGCTGCGCGACCTGGCGGCCACCAAGTTCGCCGACAAGGGCTTCACGACAGCGGTGATCGAGGCGACCGTGGTATCGAACGACAACAAGCGCACCGAGAAGGTGCTGATCTCGAAGTCGGGCGCAGCGTACTTCGCCGTGCGCGACAAGGAGCCGTCGGTCTACGAGCTCGACGCCAAGGCGGTGGAAGAGCTGGAGCGCGCCGCCGGCGACGTGAAGGAAGCGCCGCCTCCCGCCAAGGACGAAAAAAAGAAGAAGTAGCCCGATGGACGGCGGCCTTCTCACCGACCTCTACGAGTTGACGATGGCCGCCGGCTACTTCACAGCCGGCAAACACACCGAGCGGGCGACCTTCGAGCTCTACGTGCGGCGGCTGCCGGCGAACCGCAACTTCATCGTCGCCGCCGGGCTGGCGCAGGCGGTCGACTATCTGACGAAGCTGCGCTTCGGCCCGGACGAAATCGCGTGGCTGCGCGCACTCCCGCAATTCTCGCGGGTCGCGCCGGAATTCTGGAAGGCGCTGGCCGCGTTCCGCTTCACCGGCGACGTGTGGGCGGTTCCCGAGGGGACGCCGGTGTTCGCCGGCGAGCCGATTCTCACGATCCGCGGCGGACTGATGGAGGCGCAAATCCCGGAGACGTACCTGCTGGCGACGATCGGGTATCAATCGATGGTGGCGAGCAAGGCGGCGCGGGTGGTGGAGGCGGCGGGCGGGCGCGCGGTGATCGAGTTCGGTTCACGGCGGGCGCACTCGTTCGAGGCGGGGATTCTCTCGGGCCGCGCGGCCTACATCGGCGGCGCGATCGGCACCAGTAACACCGAATGCGGGCGGCGGTTCGGAGTGCCGGTGTTCGGCACGTCGGCGCACTCGTGGGTGTTGTCGTTCGCCTCCGAGCACGAGTCGTTCCAGCGATTGCAGGAGCTGCTGGGCGAGAGGGCCGTGTACCTGGTGGACAGCTACGACACGCTGGAGGGCGTGCGCAAGGCGGCGTCGCTGGGCCGGCCGCTGTGGGGCGTGCGGCTGGACAGCGGGAACCTGCTCGAGCTGGCGCCGGCGGCGCGTGCGATTCTCGACAACGCCGGCCTTCCCGACGCGAAGATCATGTGCACGGGCGACCTGAACGAGTACAAGATACTGGAGCTGGTCGCGGCGGGACTGCCGATCGACGCCTTCGGCGTGGGCACGGAGCTGGCGGTTTCGGCCGACGCGCCGGCGCTGAGCGCGGTCTACAAGCTGGTGGAGCTTTCGACCGACGTCGAGAAGCGGTTCACGGCGAAGTTCAGCGAAGACAAACACACGTACCCCGGGGCGAAGCAGGTGTTCCGGTTCGCGGATCACGACCTGATCGGATGCGCCTGGGAGTGCCTGAGCTGCCCCAAGGACGCGGCCGAATCGGAGACATTGCTGCGTCCGGCGATGCTGAAGGGCGAACTGGTGGAGGCTCTTCCGTCAGCGGCCGAGGCGCGGGAGCGGGCGGCGCGATCGGTGGCGGCGCTGCCGGCGGCCTGCCGGAGCCTGTACCCGGCACAGTATCGTGTGGAGTACACGGGGGCGCTGCGCGACCTGTACGAGGAGACGCGGCGCTTCGCGCAGGGGGTGACGGTGTGAAGACGGTCTTCTTCGACGTCGACACGCAGATCGATTTCCTTTATCCCGCCGGGGCGCTTTATGTGCCGGGGGCGGAGGCGCTGGTGCCGGCGATCGCCAGGTTGAATCGCTTCGCCGCGGAGCGCGGCATCGTCGTCGTCTCCAGCATGGATGCGCACGCTGAGGACGATGCCGAGTTCCGGGTCTGGCCGCCGCATTGCGTCGCCGGGACGGCGGGACAGCAGAAGCCCGCGGCGACGCTGCTCGAAAAGCGCGTCGTCATTCCCAACGCGTCCGGCGAGATCGCCCTCGACGGTGCGCAGCAGGCGATCGTCGAAAAGCAGGCGCTCGACTGCTTCACCAACGTGAACCTGCCGGCGCTGCTGGCGCGGCTGGGCGCGGAGCGCTACGTCGTCTACGGAGTGGTCACCGAGTATTGCGTGAAGTACGCGGCGTTCGGGCTGCTGAAGTCGGGCGCGCGCGTCGAGATGGTC
>CAZEVY010000106.1:0-18968 GCA_964515555.1 uncultured Solibacteraceae bacterium
CCAATGATGATTGCTGATTACGGCGATCAGCGGGTGGCTCCCAAACCGTCGCACCTCCACGAGTCTGTTAATAATGTACGGGGGATGAAGCTCCGGCCCGCCGATCGGCCGGACCTTCCGGCCGACATCGAACTCCCAGATGACCTCGCCCCGCGAAGAAAATGCGGCGATCCGCTCTCTTCCGGCCTTCAGCGCTTGGGGCTTTACGGCAAAAACGACCTCTGTCGATCCATCGGAGTCAAGGTCGACGAAGATGCATTTGTGGTGAGGCGCGGATGCGTACCCACCACGATCGAGGAAAAAGGGGAAGGTGTGATGCCACAACTGGGTGCCGTCATCGCCCAGTACGATCAGGACGCTGCCCTCTACGCGATAGGATGCGGGGCGCCTGGCAGGCTGCAGCAGGTGGAACCCGCCGAGAGAAACCGCCAGGGCTAAGACGAGCGCCACGACCGTGCGACGAGTCCAAGGACGGCCCTTCGGCGATTCGCCTCCCCGCAAGTGAGCGTTCTTGGCCAACCAGAGGTCGAGATCGAGGCCTTGAGCGATGACGCGGCCGCGAATTCCCGGTAATCTTCGGACTGGCAGGCCATGATTCCGCTCCCAGCGTTGCGCGGTGGTCTTCTCCACTCCAAGATGTGAGGCTATTTCTTTCCAGCCGTTTAAGCCCCGGTCAGCTGGCATTTCGGACAGTGTAACAAGCTGTTACACGGGGGAGCAACGTGAAATACTGCACTTTGCAGCATCGTGCCGCATGATCGCGCTGGAGAATCCAGGCCCCTGCGGATACCGTTGGACCATGACTCTCCAACGCTCTCCAATCTCCTGCTTACTCGTCACCGGTTTGTTGGCTGTATCTCTCGATGGTCAAACATCGTCGACTGGCGCTATGAATGTGGCGCGGGTCAACCATACGGCGACTCTACTCGTCGATGGCAGGGTGCTCGTCACGGGTGGCGACCCTGGCGGTAACTCAGCCGAGCTCTACGATCCGACGCTGGGGACTTGGCAATTCACAACTCATTCGATGGCAACCGCGCGCGCTGACCACTCCGCGGTACGCCTGTCGGATGGCCGAGTGCTGATCTTCGGTTGCGGCGCCGGATTCAATACAAGCGAGATCTTTGACCCCGCAACACAGCAGTTCACGGCGACGGGAAATCTGAACATCCAACGGTGCAGTTCGGAGGCCTTGCTGCTGTCGGACGGGCGTGTGATGGTGATCGCCGGGCGCATTCCGGGCGGATCCCCATTCGTTACCGCCACCTCGGAAATCTATAATCCAGCCACCGGTGTCTGGACGTTGGCTGCCAGCCTCCCGACCGCCGGGACCGGGGCCATAGCGCCCGGTTATACAAACCACACCGCTAGCCTCCTGCCGGACGGCAAGGTCGTGGTGACAGGCGGTTATGACGGGTTCACATTCAACACCGCCAGCGGAGTATTTCGCTATGACCCGGCCACCAATATTTGGACAACCCTCTCGGCGATGGCCGTGCAGCGAAATCAACATGCCGCGGCCGTGCTGCCGAGTGGCAGGCTAGTCATCGTCGCCGGGCGCCATCCCTCCTCCATCTCTTTTTCGTACGGATCCACCGAACTCTACGACTTCACCGTCCCGGCTGCCGTTCCAGGGCCGTCACTCGCGAACACCCGGGCGAATCTGGCCATCGTCCGGCTGCAGGACGGCCGGGTCTTGGCGTCCGGAGGATTCAATTACCTGGGCTCACCGTGCTGCAACGTATCGACCGCAAGCCTGGAGTTGTTCGATGAAGGCGCCGGCACCTGGACCGAGGTTGGGCCCATGGTTATCGGGCGTTCCCTTCACACGGCGACACAACTCATGAACGGACAGGTACTGTTCGCTGGCGGAATGTCGTATGCCAACCCTTCGGGCGACGTCGGAGTACTGAACAGCGCCGAGCTTTGGCCGGCTTCACCAGCGGTGACCGAGGTTGGGATCGACATCAAGCCGGGTAGTTTCCCAAACAGCCTTAACCCAGGCAGTAACGGGTCGGTTCCAGTAGCAGTCCTTGGGTCGGCAACCTTCACCGTGCTTTCGGTGAACGCAACGTCACTCACGTTTGGCAGAACGGGCACGGAAGCGTCTCTCCGTTTCCACCACGGGGCGCCGCAGTGCTCGTTGGAGGACGTTAACGGCGATTCGCGCACGGACCTGATCTGTCACTTTCAGACTCGATCGACCGGTTTTCAATCCGGCGATACCGTGGGCATGCTAAGAGGGCAAACGACTGGCGGTGTCCAGTTCAGCGGGACCGACACAGTGCGAATCGTGCCGTGATCGTGAGCGTCCTCACGCCCGCCGCAGCGACCACCACTCGGCGATCCCCTTCCACTTGCGCGCCACCAGCTCGGCGACATTCAGTGCGATCGCCAGCGCCAGCAGTCCCGGCCACAGCCGCAGCGTCGACGGCACCGCGCGGCTGCCCGCGTCGAACACCTCCGCGGCGCGCGGCTGGAAGCGGCCTCCGGTGTACTCGGCGACCCGCCGCAGCAGCGCTTCGTCGGCGCCGTATTCGGCGAGCTCGTCCTCCTGGCGGTAGAAGCCGACCTCCGGAAACGACCGCGACTCTTCGAGAGGCCGCAGCCGGAACAATCCCTGCCGCGAGCCGATCGAAGCTTCGCCGCGGTACACGCCCGAGGCCACCTTGCGCACCCCTACCGGCTCGCGAAAACCGTCCGGGCCGAGAATGAATATGTCGGGAACCTGACGCGGCTCCGGCACGTGCCGCGCCAGACGGTACTCGGCGACCAGGCGGCTGTTGGCCGTGTCCCAATGCACCGCCGCCTCGCCCGCCTGCGAGTGCGGCAGCAGGTCGCGGAACAGGTTCGACCAGAAACGGTCGAAGCCCGCCCAGCGCACCCACTGGTCGGCCCAACGGCTCTTGGCGTCGGAGGCGAACACCGCCGATCTTCCCAGCCCGTACTGCCAGCGCACCAGCAGCGGGTCCTTCTGCTCGATGGCGAGAATCGAATCCGCCGATGGCTTGGCGATGAATCGCACGTAGCCCTTCAAGGGCGGCGCCGACTCCATGCCGACGCCGTCCAGAATCTGCGCCTGCTTGAGAACCATCGGCGCGGCCGGCTTCTCGATCGCCGTCGAGCCGGTGTGCTCCATCACGTCGCGCAGCAGGATCTGTTCCAGCGCCGAGGGGTCCACCAGAAAGTACGGCTTCCCCTTGGCGAACGTGGCGACCCGCTCCAGGTACGCGCGATTGACATCCTGCCCCAGGCCGACGGTCGAAATCGTCACCCGCTGCAAGGCCGCTTCCTTGGCGAGCGAAATGCTGTCGCCTTCCTCGGAAATGCCGTCGGTGAGCAGCACGATGTGCTTGAAGGTCGCGTTCACCGGCAGAATCCGGCGATAGGCCTCCGAGAGCGCCGGCGCGATCTGCGTGCCGCCGTCGGGCATGATGCCCGCCACGATCCTCTTGATGAGCTGCTTCTCCTCGGCGCGGCGAATCGGCACCGCCCACTGGAAGGAGTTGTCGAAGATCAGCACGCCGATCAGGTCGATGGGACGCAGGTTGTCGATGACGCCGATGGCCGCGATCCGCGCCAGCTCCATCTTCTTGCCTTCCATCGACGACGATTTGTCCATGATGAGCACCAGGCAGGTGCCCTCGGGCGATCGCGGCGGCGCCAGCTTGGCCGGCAGCGCGCGATCGAGCGCGTCCTCGACGCCCTTGCTCTCCACGTAGACATTCCGCTCGCCGCCGATCACCAGCAGGCCGCCGCCCTGCCGCACGAAGTCCTCGATGTCGGCCTTCACCGCCGGCGGCGTGGCCGCGAGGTCCCAGTTGTTCAGCACGACGATCTGGTAGTCGGAAAGAGCGGCCGGGATCTCGCGCGTGAACGTGGCGTCGAACTGCGCGGCTTCGAGCGTCTGGCGCAGGTGCGACTCGGTCCCCGCCGGGTCGAGCGTCAGCACCAGTACCTTGGGCCGCCGGATCGTTACCGCCTGCGCGAAACGCGCCTCGCCCAGTCCCGCCGCCCGAATCGACCCCGCCAGCTCGATCGCGCCTGCCGAGGCGATGCTGGTGTTGAGCCGCAGGAAATTGTCGCCCGCCTCCAGGCGGATGCGGCTCGCGCCGAGCGCGCGTCCCTCGGCGGCGATCTCGACATCGGCCTCCACCGGCCGCGGCGCGCTGACTGAGATGTCGACCGGAAAGCGCTCGCCGCTGAACACCAGCGAGGGCACGCTCACCGACTGCAATCGCAGGCCGGGCCGCGGGCGTCCCGCCAGCGCGTAGGTGTCGATGGCGACGCCCAGCTCGCGCGCCTGCCAGGCGGCGCGCAGCACGCTGCCGCGATTCTCGCGCCCGTCGGAGACCAGCACCAGGCGCGGGACCATTCCGGCGGGCCCCGCGGCGATGCCGTCGCGCAGCGCCGCTTCAAGGTCGGTCGAGCGTCCGGCTTCGCCCGCGGTGTGACGCAGCTTCCAGCCGCCGGCGATCTCGGCATCCGCGGGCGCGCGCGTCTCCCGCGCGAACGCCACCACGCGGCTCCAGTGCCTCCCGCGCGCACGCTCGATGTCGGCGGCGATGCGCGATTCGCGCGCCAGGTCGTCGGCCGACACGCTGGCCGACGTATCCACCAGCACGGTCGCGGCGACTTTGGTCTCCCAGGTCGCCAGACGCGGCTCCGCCAGCGCCGCCAGAATCGCGGCCAGCATGAGCGCCTTGAGCGCCAGACCCACGCGACGCGACGACCGCCGCCATTGCCACACCGCCCAGGCGACGGGCAGCGGCACAAGCAACAGCACCCAGGCGCGATCGAACGTCACGACGCTTTCCTCAGCGACCCGCGCGCCCGCCGGCGCAGCCAGTTCAGATCGAGCTTCACCACGCGCGATCGCGAAGGAGGCGCCATGATGTCCCGGCGTCCATAACGCAGCCATTCGACGGCGAGCAGGATCGCGCCGGCGATGGCGAGCCACTGCCACAAATCGCGCGACGAGGCCGCGCGTTCGACGAACCCGGGCAGTCCCGCGCGCACGCCCGCCGGCGGCTGCCAGACCGATTCGGCCAGCTCCGGAAGAGCCAGCGAGTAGACCAGTCGGCGATCGCCCGCGGTCACTTCAACGGCGCCGGGCTTGCCGGCGTGAAAGCGCAGCGATCGTCCGCGCACGGTGAACGGTAGCGGGCCGGCGGCATCGGCCACGCGCACCCTCGCCGGATCGATCTCCTCGTCGAGCGGCACTTCCACAGCGCCGGCGCTGGCGGCGTGCAGTTCGGCCTGGCGGAAACTCCCAGCCGCCAGCCAGCGGACCATGTTGGCGAACAGCAGCGGCGTCGCCAGCTCGAAGCGCAGCGACGACCGCATGGGATGGAATCCCATGACGATCGCCTTGAACGGCCGTGCCGCCGCCGCGCCGCGCGCCACGATCAGCGGCCCCTGCGCGGATTCGGCGATCACGGCGTCGGCCGCCTCCGGCGAGAAGATCTCCGCCTCCTCGAGCCGCAGGTCGCGCGTGTGGAGGCCCGCGCCGATCGGGTGATCGGTGCGCCACTGCCGAAGTGTCACGTCGCGCGCGCGGGTGCGGATGCGAACCGGCGAGCGCTCCGCGGGCGGGTCCACCAGGATCAGGTGCGCCGCCGGAAGCTGGGCCGGAAGGAACCCATCGAGCAGCAGAATGCCCGCGCCCTCGGGCACGCGGCAGGCCGAGGGCGCCTGGAAGACCGTCTCGGCGAGCGGATGCGCCGCCAGCAGCGGCCGCCAGGAATCGGGGTCCGCCGAACAGACGCCGATGAGCAGGGAGCGGCGCGCGGGCAGTTCGATCACGGCGCGATCGTCGTCGGCGAGCGCGTCCTGGTGACGCAGCCGCGCCTCCAGCCATCCGGCCGCCTTGGTGCGCACCTCGAAGTTGGCCTCCTGCTCGGCGCCGGCCGCCAGCCGCAGTCTTTGCGAACCCGCGGGAGCGCCGCCGAAGGCGATCGTCAGGTCGACATCGCGCGCGCGCGTTCCGTAGTTCCGCGCCGAGACGAAGACCTGCCAGAGATCGGTCTCGGCCGCCGACCGCCGCACGCTGATCTTCTTCAGTCCGAGGTTCTCGAGGCTGGCGCGCACCGCCAGCAGCCGGAAGTTGGCCGGCGGAGTCCACCCCGCGATCTCCGATTCGCCGGTGCGGCCGGCGCCAACGAAGGCGATCTCGCCGCCGCGCGCCGCGTTCAGCTTGAGGGCGCGAGCCGCCGTCTCCACCGCCGGACGCAGCCGCAGCGCCGTCGTCGACGCCCGCGCCGAGCGGATCGCCGTCTCCAGCTTCCCGCGATCGCTCTCGAAGGCCGTGACCGGGGTGACGACGGCGTCGGCCAGCGCCACCATGACGCGATCGCCCGCCGGCAGCGCTCGCACGTACTCGATCGCCGCGCCGCGCGCGCGGTCCATCAGGACTCCCTGCGGCGATCGCGCCGCCATCCACGCCGACGTATCGAGCAGCAGCACGTGGTCGCGCGACCCGCTGTCGGGCCGGCCCCACCGCAACTGCGCCAGCGCCAGCAGCAGGCAGGCGATCCCGAGGATCTGAAGCACGAGCGACGACCACTGCCGGATGCGCCGCCGCCGCGTGGTCTCCACGGGCTGCTCGGCCGCCTGCCAGAATCGCAGCGTGGCCACGGTGAGCCGGCGGCGCGACCGGTCGAGCAGGTACAGCGCCACGACGCCCGCCGAGACGATTCCGAACAGCGCGGCGAACTCGGCCAGGGTGAGGTTGAGGAGGAACACCGCCTATCGCCCCCAGATCGGCGCCAGCGGACCGAACACGGTCTCCTCCAGCGGCATCGACGTCGAAAGGCCCGCGTAGCGGCCGCCGTTGCGTATGGCGATGCGCTGCACGCGATCGCACCATTCGTCGAAGGAGCGGCGGTATCGCTCGCGCGCGCCGGCGTCGAACTCCAGCTCCAGGCGCTGCCCGCTCTCAACGTCCTCGATTTCGATCTCCCCTTCCCAGGGCGGATCGCGATCCTCGTCCGCCCACAGGTGGACCAGGAACAGCTCGTGTCCGAAGTCGGCCAGGTACTGCACGGGGCGCTCGCAATCCTGGTCGCCGAGAAAATCCGAGAGGATCACCAGCAGTCCCCGCTGCGAGTACTTTTCCAGGAAGCTGCGGGCGACGCGCAGGTAGTCGGTCTCGCCCTCCAGCGGCAGCCGCTCCAGGTAGTCCGACACGGGACCGAAGCGGTGCCTTCCGCCCGAGCACAGGAAGCGGTCGCCCAGCAGCGAGCTGAAGGGATGAATCGCGATGGTGTCGAGCCGCACCAGGCCCACGTAGGCGAGCGCCGCGGTGAGCCGCCGCGCGTAATGGAACTTCGACTGCGCGCCGGTGGACATCGAGCGGCTGGTGTCGATCAGCACGCGCACCGGAACGCGCGGCTCGATCTGGAACATCTTCAGGAAGAGCTTTTCAAGACGTAGGTAGGCGCGCCAGTTGACCGCGCGCAGGTCGTCGCCGTGGTGGAAGTGGCGGTGATCGAAAAACTCCTGGCCGGGCCCGGCGAATCGCGAGGTGTTGTGTCCGCCGACGATTCCCTGGAAAGACTTCTGCCAGTGGATGGTCAGCCGCTCCAGCTTCTCGAGGAAGGCGCGGTCGACGAGGGTCTCCTTCATCGCCCCCTCAGGCGGCCATGGCGTTCTGCGCGCGAATGATCTGGGGCAGCAGCGTCTCCGGCGTGTGCCCGTCGGCGTGGGCGTCGAAGTTGAGGATGATGCGATGCCGCAGGACCGAGGGCGCGACCTTCGCCAGATCGTCCACGCTGACGTGGAAGCGTCCGCTGAGCAGCGCCAGCACGCGCCCGCACTCCATCATCGCCTGCGCGCCGCGGGGCGAGCTTCCGTAGCGGATGTACTTGCGCGCGATGTCGTGCGCCTGCGGACTGGTGGGCTGAGTCGCCATCACCAGGTCGACGGCGAAGTCCTGCACGTGCTGCGCCACCAGCACCTGCCGGCAGACGGCCTTCAGTTCGAGAATCGCGGAGCGGTCCACCACCGGCTCGAGCGAGATCTCCTCGCTGTGGATGGTGCGCTCGACGATCTGGTTCAGCTCGGCGCGCGACGGGTATTCCACCAGAATCTTCATGAGGAAGCGGTCCAGCTGCGCCTCGGGGAGCGGATAGGTGCCTTCCATCTCGATGGGGTTCTGCGTCGCCATGACGAGGAAGGGCGCTTCCAGCTCGTGCGTCGTCGTGCCGCTGGTGACCGTGCGCTCCTGCATGGCCTCGAGCAGCGCCGACTGCGTCTTCGGCGTCGCGCGATTGATCTCGTCGGCCAGCACCAGGTGCGCGAAGACCGGGCCGGGTTGGAAGCGCAGCCCCTTCGATCCCCGCTCGTCGGTCTCGATGATCATGCTGCCGACGATGTCGGCCGGCATCAGGTCCGGTGTGAACTGGATGCGCGAGTACTTCAGCCGCAGCACGCGCGAGAGCGTGCGGAGCAGCGTGGTCTTGCCGAGGCCGGGGACGCCTTCGAGCAGCACGTGCCCTCCCGACAGCAGGCAGATGAGCACGCCGTCGACGACGGACTGCTGTCCGACGATGACGCGAGCGATCGCGTTACGCACTTGGTTGAGCTTTTCCACCGCGTCGGCGGGGACTTGATCGTTAGGCACGTCCCCATTCTAAGACACCACTCGCGGGAAGGTCAGGCGAGCGGGTTCTGCCATCGCAGATCCGGAAATCGCCTGAAGTCGAGGTCGGTGGAGGCCAGCACGGCGCCGTGCTCGATCGCGATGGCCGCCAGTACCGCGTCGGTCACCAGGGCGCCGGCGGCGCGGTGGCCGGTCACAAGCTCGCCGAGCAGATCGAGATGCCGGGGGCCCGGTTCGACGAGGTGGACGCCAGGCTCCGACAGCCAGCGCCGCACCAGATCCATGGCCTCGGCCGCGGGCTTCGGGTTCGGCCAGATGCGTGGATTGGTCGATATGCGGACAAACGCCCACAGCGTGACCCAGGGAAGGCCGATCGGCTCGGAGCCGGCGAACAGCTCCCGAAGCCAGCGCGCCGCCGCCTTGTGTTGCGGCGCGTCGGAATTATACGCGTAGAGCAGAATGTTGGCGTCGAGGATGGTCAACGGTGCGCCTCGCCTTCGCCGAATTCGAGCAGGGACTCGATGCTGTCGTGATTCAGCCCGGCGCGCCATCCCATGGCCGAGGGCCGGATGGCGATGCCGCCCCGCCGCGGTCTGGCCTTCGCCGACTGAAGCCCCTCCCGCACCAGGTTGTTCAGCGTGTCGCGAAAGGTCGCGCCGCGGGCGCGGCTTTCGCGCTTGACCCTTTGGTGGACATCGTCGTCCAGGGTGACCGTCGTCCTGATGCTCATGATGTCTCGATGGTAGCATCGGGTGCATCAGTCGCGGGTGGACTTGCCCGCGACGCTCCACGTCGGCCGGACGAGGTCGGGCCTGGGGGCCCTCCGCGGCGCTGGAGCGCCGCCCCACCACGGCCGCGCGAGACGGCACTATAATACTGAGTTGACTTTCAGACGCCTTCCGGCTCACCTCTCCAGTCAACATCGCGCACAACGCAGCGGGGCGCGAGCGTTGACTGTCCGCATGGAGCGCGCCCCGCGCGGTGCGCTCCGAACTTCAAACCAGACGAGGAATCGCAATGGCAGCTCCTCCTAACGCCGCTCCGCCGCCGGCGGAGCCGACCAAGAAGACGCCCGGATTCGGCGACGTTCTGCGCCGCATGTTCTCCGGCCCCCCCGCGCCCGAAGACGATTCCGCGGTGGTCGCGCGGCGCCGCCGCTTCGTGCTGGCCGCCGTGGTGGGATCGCTGGGCGTGAACTTCCTCATGTTCCTGCGGTTCTTCTTTCCGCGGGCGCTGTTCGAACCCAAGACGCGCTTCAAGATCGGATACCCGTCCGACTTCAACTTCGGCGTCGACACCAAGTTTCAGAACCAGTACCGCATCTGGGTGGTGCGCAACACCGAGGGCATCTTCGTCATCTCGGCCATCTGCACCCACCTGGGCTGCACGCCCGATTGGAAGCCGGGCGAGAACAAGTTCAAGTGCCCGTGCCACGGGTCGGGCTACGACAGCGAGGGCGTGAATCTCGAAGGCCCGGCGCCTCGGCCCATGGACCGCGCCATGGTGGAGATCGACGCCGACGGGCAGATCGTCGTCGACCTGGCTACGGTCTACAAGTGGCCCAAAGGCGAGCGCTCGCAGTTCGGCGACGAAGGCGCCCTGATTCGGTTGTAGGGAGAGCATATGGCGGACACCAACGGAAAAGACACGGCGGCGAAAACGCCGGCGCCCGGCAACGGCGCCGATGGCGACGGCGGCGTCAAGGCGGCCATCTCCGCGCTGAAGGATCGCGCGGTTGAAGAAGCCAAGACGTATCAGCAGCCGGAGAAGACCGATGTCTGGAAGTCGATACTGCGCGTCAAGCACGACGAGACGCCGCGCAGCCGCGCGCTCGGCGTGCTCAGCAACGTCTTCCTCCACCTGCATCCGGCGAAGATCAACCGCGACGCGGTCGCCTACAACTACACCTGGGGGATGGGCGGCATCAGCTTCTACCTATATATAGTGCTGACCTTCACCGGCGCCCTGCTGATGTTCTACTATCACCCGTCGAAGATCGTGGCCTTCCGCGACATCCTCTACCTGGAACACGACGTCCCGTTCGGCAAGATCCTGCGCAACATGCACCGCTGGGCGGCGCACCTGATGGTGATCACCGTGGAGCTGCACATGTTCCGCGTGTTCCTCACCGGGTCGTACAAGAAGCCGCGCGAGTTCAACTGGGTGGTCGGCGTGATCCTGCTGGTGTTCACGCTGCTGCTCAGCTTCACCGGCTACCTGCTGCCCGACGATCAACTGGGATTCTGGGCCGTCACCGTCGGCACCAACATGGCGCGCGCCACGCCGCTCCTCGGACACGACGGGCCGTTCGGTCCGCAGCTCCAGATGACGCCGTTCAACGACGTGCGCTTCGCGCTGCTGGGCGGCTCCATCGTCGACGCTAACGCGCTGCTGCGCGCCTACATCTGGCACTGCGTGGCGATTCCCATCATCGCCTCGACGTTCATGGTGGTCCACTTCTGGCGCGTGCGCAAGGACGGTGGCATCTCCGGCCCGTCGCCGGTGATGCTCGAATCCGAGATCAAGGACATCAAGAAGATCTGAGGAGCCCCGCATGGACTGGCAACAACTCTGGACCATTCTGGCGACCCCGGACAATATTCCCATCACGCTGCTGCTGTTCGTGATGCCTTTCTACACCTGGTACGGCCTGCGCCAGGCCTTCGCCAACGACCGGCTGATCGAGCAGCTTGAAAAGGATCCGGCGCTCGCCAAAACGCACCATCGCAAGACACAGCCGTGGAAGCCCGGATGGGTGCGCGAGGTGCACGTGTGGCCCTACCTGCTGCGCATCGAGTTTCTGGCGGCCATCATCGTCACCGTCATATTGATCGTCTGGTCGATCGCGCTGAACGCGCCGCTGGAGGAGCCGGCCAATCCGACGCTCACGATGAATCCCTCCAAGGCGCCCTGGTACTTCCTGGGGCTCCAGGAGATGCTCGTCTATTTCGATCCGTGGATGGCGGGCGTGGTGCTCCCCTCGTTGATCATCGTCGGGTTGATCGTGATTCCCTATATCGACACCAATCCGCTGGGCGCCGGCTACTACACGTTCAAGCAGCGCAAGTTTGCCATCTGGACGTTCATCTTCGGATTCATCGTGCTGTGGATCAGCATGATCATCATCGGGACGATGATCCGCGGTCCGGGCTGGATGTGGTTCTGGCCCGGCATGACCTGGGACCACAACCGGCTGATCTTCGAGGTGAACCGCGACCTGCACGAGATCGTCGACGGCTGGCTGTTCGCCATCGCCGGCGTGCGCCCCTTCAGCTACATGGTCCCGAAGATTCTGTTCGGCGGCGCGGTGACCACCGCCTACCTGGTGGCGGCGGGCTGGGCGATTCACAAGCTGATCGTGTGGACCCCGTTCAGCCGCAGGATCTACGCCCGCATGAGCCTGCTGCAATACGCCGTCATGCAGGTGTTCCTGATCACCATGCTGGCGCTGCCGGTGAAGATGATTCTGCGTCTGCTGTTCCGCATCAAGTACGTCTGGGTAACTCCCTGGTTCAACGTCTAACGAGGTCTGAATGCCCGAACCGAATCAAGAACAAGAACGAGACCCGGTAGTCCACTCCTCGCTGAGCAAGCCGCTCTACATCTCCTCGGCGCTGCTGGTGCTGACCACCATGTGGGCGCTCTACGACGAGATTTACGCGATGCGTCCGTGGAAGTCGTACCAGAAGCGCTTCGTCGCCAAGTACTCCGAGTACCTGCGCGGCATCACGCCCGCCGAGCAGGCCGGCGAGGAGAAGATCAAGGCGGCGCCCGAGTACAGGCGCATGGCCCAGCAGATGGCCGATCTCACGAAGAAGATCGACCCCGCGGCGCGCAAGCTCGAGGCGGAGGTCAACGGCGTCCTCACGCCGCAGATCCTCGACCTGAACGCCGTCTACCAGGTGCTGCGCAGCGAGATCACGGCGCTGACCTACGACATCGAGGTCGCCTCCAGCGACTCTGCGAAGAACAAGTATCGGCAGAATATCGCCGAAATCATGAAGCGCACCGAGACCGTCCCGCTCACGCAGACCGACGGCTCGCTGAAGAAGGTTTCCTACACCTATCCGCAGATGGAAGCCGACCTGGCCAAGTGGCGCGCCCGCAAGGCCGCCTTGCTCCAGGAGCTGGCCACGATGCGCAAGCCGATCTCGGAGCTGGACGCGAAGATGCGGAAGTACATCGCCGACAACGGCTCCGAGGTTCCGGCGGCGACGCTGGCGGCGCTGCAGGACAAGCTCGCCAACTTCGATATCGACATCAAGCAGATCCACGTCCGCGACGTCGACCTGGTCGACCGCTGCGAGTCGTGCCACCTCGGCGTCCGCGAGCCCATCACCATCTCGCGCACCGCGCTGGGCGAGGCCACCTTCATGAGCCACCCGAAGAAGGAGCTGCTGAAGATCCACGACCCGGAGCGCTTCGGCTGCGCGCCCTGCCACAACGGCAACGGCGTGGCGACATCGAGCATCACCAAGGGGCACGGTCGCCACAAATACTGGCTGTGGCCGCTCTATTACAAGGAGAACATCGAGGCCGGCTGCCAGCACTGCCACGCCAAGGAGATCGTCACCGAGTTCGCGCCGACCCTCAACCAGGGCCGCGAGATCTTCCGCCTGCGCGGCTGCATGGGCTGTCATCGCTATGAAGGCTTCGACCGCGACGCCGACGAGCTCACGACGGCCCGCATCCAGACGCGCAACCTCGAGCAGCAGCGCGCCGAGTATCAGCGCGAAGTCGGACTGACGCGCCGGATGGCGGACAAGACCAAGGACAACGCCGAGGCGCAGCGCCTCTACGCGCGCGCCGACGACCTGAACGTGCGCATGAGCGCGATCGACGCCCGCATCGAGCAGTACGACATGCGCGCCAAGGAGCTGCTCAAGGAAGTCAAGAAGGTGGGGCCGAATCTCAAAGAGATCAAGATGAAGATGCGCAAGGAGTGGGTCCCGGTCTGGTTGAAGGATCCCCACGCCTGGCGCCCCGGCACGAAGATGCCGACCTTCCGCCTCACCGACGAGGAGGTCCGCGCCATGTCGGCGTTCCTGTGGCAGACCGCGGTGACCGGTCCGCTGGCAAAGCACCCGCAGGGCGATCCCGGCCGCGGCAAGGAAGCCTTCGAGACGCGCGGCTGCATGGCCTGCCACTCGATGGGCGAAGGGAACGAGCGCGAGGGCGGCGACTTCGCGGCGAATCTCAGCCGGGTCGGCGAGAAGCTGAATTACGACTACCTGGTCCGCTGGATTCACAATCCGCGCGAGCGCACGCTGCCGTACGATCCCGTCGAGAAGCGGGATCTCACCGAAGAGGACTACAAGAAGGCCGGCATGCCGTTCGTCTTCGACGAGGAGCATTCGCGGTCGCCGATCAACGGACGCGAGCTTCAGACGCAGAACATGACGCCGATGCCGAGCCTGCGGCTCTCCTTCGAGGAGACCCGCGACATCGCATCATTCCTGATGACCAAGAAGCGGGCGAACGCCAGTTTCCCGGCGGCGGGTTTCATGGACGATCCCAAGCTGAAGGATCGCGGACTGTTCCTGGTACGGCACTACGGCTGCGCGGGATGCCACGAGATCAGCGGCCTCGAGGAGGAACAGCGCATCGGCACCGAGCTGACCAAGGAAGGATCGAAGCCGCTCGAGCGGCTCGACTTCGCGCTGCAGACGCATCCGGCGCATCACGACGGCTGGTACAACCACAAGGGCTTTTTCGAGAACAAGCTGAAGGACCCGGCGGTCTTCGACAAGGGCAAGGAGAAAACCAATCCGCTCGACAAGCTGAAGATGCCGAACTTCAACCTGACGAAGCCGGAGATCGACGCGCTCACCACTTTCCTGCTGGGCTCGGTGGATTCGACGCTCCCGCCGCGCTATCACCACAACCCGCCCGATCAGCGGCAGGACATCATCGAAGGCTGGTGGGTGGTGCGCAAGTACAACTGCATGGGATGCCACCAGCTCATGCTCGGCCAGGACACGGCCTTCATGCGCATCAAGCGCTACCAGGACCCGGACTGGAAGGAGCAGCGTCCGCCGAGCCTGATCGGCCAGGGCGCGCGCGTGAGTCCCGAGTGGCTCAAGGCGTTCCTGAAGAATCCGGCGCAGAGCGACGCGAGCACGGATCGCAACGGCGTGCGCACCTATCTCCGCGCGCGCATGCCGACCTTCTACTTCTCCGACGGCGAGCTGCGCAAGCTGGTGCGCTTCTTCGAGGCGCTCAGCTCGCAGGCGCAGCCTTACATTCCGACGCGCGTCGAGCCGCTCACCGATCAGGAGCGCACGCTGGCGCGATCGCTGTTCTCCAGCGAAGGTGCGCCCTGTCTGAAGTGCCACGCCACCGGCGACCCGGTGCGCGACCGCACGGCCACCGCGCCGGATTTCACGCTCGCCAAGCAGCGCCTGAAACCGGGATGGACCAAGCGCTGGCTGCTCGACCCGGCCATGATGATGCCGGGCACGGCCATGCCGTCGGGCCTGTTCAATCGCGAGGGCGACCGCTGGGTGTTCGCCGGTCCGCTGCCCGCCGGCTTCGAGAGCTATAAGAAGGACCACGCCGAGCTGCTGGTGCGCTACATGTTCGGCTTCACGCCGGACGAACTGGGCCGGCTGCGGTCGAGCGCGCGGTAGTTAAGCGGCTGGCGGCTCCTGCGCCGACGGTTTCGCTCTCCGCGTTCGGACAACCGAATGATTGGGCGGCGCGACTCGAACTCGCAAACTGTTGCCGACCGTGGAGCTTTGTGCTTTCCTGAGGATGTCGGCCAATTGCGCTTTCATGTACGGCCTGACGGCCAAGGAAGGAGAACCCGCCGATGATCCGCACGGTGGAAGCAGTCTACGAGCAAGGTGTCCTGCGGCCGCTCACGCCCGTCGAACTCGCCGAATCGCAGCGCGTGCGCCTCATAATTGCCGACGCGTCCGGCGGCAGCCAGCGCGACATGGCTATCGTCGAAAGGGCGCGTGCCGAAGTCGGCGCACTGATCGCGCCTCCGACAATTGAAGAGGTTCGCGCCGCACTCGCCTCCATCCCCGGATCGCTTTCCGGCGACGTGATTGCGGAGCGCGGGGACTTCTGATTGGAGCAGTACTTCTTCGATACCAGCGCGCTGGTGAAGTACTACCACGAAGAGCCCGGAACCGCGCTCGTCTCGGCGATCTTCGCGAAGCGTGATCGAAGAATTTGCATATCGAGCCTCGGCTTTCTGGAGACTCAATCGGCGTTCGCGATGAAGGTGCGTTCCGGCGCGTTGAGCCGCGAGGGAGCCGGACTGCAACGAGCCCGGTTGATGTTAGACGTCGCCGCCGGGGGCATCGAGGTCTACAGCGTCGCTCAGGAACACTTTGCAGCGGCCGAGCGGCTGATCGGGCGGCACGGATTGACGCGGCGCCTGCGCGCGCTCGACGC
Organism: uncultured Solibacteraceae bacterium; assembly: GCA_964515555.1. Taxonomy (GTDB): domain Bacteria; phylum Acidobacteriota; class Terriglobia; order Bryobacterales; family Bryobacteraceae; genus CAZEVY01. The sequence continues at coordinate 16,007 of CAZEVY010000106.1, forward strand.
TTTGCAGTTGGCGGTGGCGCTCGATCTGCAACGTCAAGGCCTCCGTGGATTCCGTTGTGTCCGCCGACCTGGCGTTGTCCGAGGTCGCTGCCCAGGAAGGACTGAAGGTCATCATTCCGGCGGCCTTGTGAGCGCCGGCCGCGGCCGGTAACCGCGCTCGTCCAACTGAGCCGCGACCGAAGGAAGCGGACGCTGTCGGCACAGGCCGGCTACCGGCGCCCGCGGCGGCGGCCGCGATCGTCGTCCCAGTAGTCGTCATCGTGATGACGGCGGCCCTTGTGGCGCCACTTCTTGTAGTGGCGGAAATCGTCGTAGTAGGCCGATCCGTAGATCGCCCGGCGCGGCACGCGGAAGCGGTCGCACATGCGATCCCATCCCCAGCCCTGCCGGTAATAACCGACGACCACCGCGGGCGCCACGCGCGCGTGACGAGCCACCACCAGCACGCGCGGCACGTCATACTCCGGAACGTAACGCTCCACGTACACGACATCGCGCGGGGCGTATCCGTACGGGAACCCGACGTTCACGTGCACTCGGACTTCCGACCGGGCCTGGCCGGCGGCGGCCAGCGCCAAAATCGCTGCGAAGATGAGTTTGCCCATATGCCCGCTCCTGGCGTCTTGGACGGCCCAGCTTTTCCCGCGGTTCCACTCGGCGCGCAACTGACTGACACGCCTGGATTAGGGCGGAGGGATGAGGCTTAGAACTGCCTCTCTCGACGTAGAATGGAATCGAGATGGATCTCCCGGCCCGGCGCCTCGGTGATGCTGTGAGCTTGACCCAGGCGGCTGCCTTCTCACTGGAGAGGCTGCTGAGCCGAGTCGATCCCGGACCCGCCGAGGAATCCGAAGCCTTCGTACGCCGAAGCTATGAGCAGCGCCATTGCGACGCCGCCATCGTCGACGATGGCGAGCCTGGTCGTTAACTCTGACGTTGCGAGCTTCATCGATCGTCTTCGCCGCGGGCGTATAGTCCTGTGCCACAATACGAACTCCCGCCGATGCGCATCCCCTTCGTCAAGGCCCACGGTGCGGGCAACGACTTCCTCCTCACCGACGACGCCGAAGCCCCGCAGTCCGATCTCGCCGCGGCCGCGGTGGCGATTTGCGACCGCCACCACGGCGTGGGCGCCGACGGATGGCTGCTGGTCGCGGCCCCGCCGGAAGGCGCCACCGCCGACGCCGCCATTCGACTGTTCAACTCCGACGGCAGCGAGGCCGAGATCTCCGGCAACGGCACGCGCTGCGCCGCCGCATGGCTGGTCGAGCGCGGCGACGCGCGCGACGACCTGCGCATCCTCACCGGGGCGGGCGAAAAGCATTTCCGCCTGCTCTCGCGCGACAGCCATCGCTACCAGTTCGAGTCGAACATGGGACGGCCCGCGTGGAAAGCCGAGGAGTTACATTTCCCGCTGTACCTGTTCGGCGGAATGCGCGAGGGCGCGATCCTCGACGTCGGCAACCCGCAATGCGCCGTCGCCGTCGACGAGTTTCCGGAAAACTGGCAGTCCGTGGGTGCGGAGATCGAGCGGCACCCGCGATTTCCGCGGCGCACCAACGTGAGTTTCTTCCGCAAGCTCGACGAGCGCTCCATCGAAGCGCGCTTCTGGGAGCGCGGCGCCGGCGAGACGCTGAGCTCCGGCACCGGGTCCACCGGCGCGGCTCTGGCGGCGATGCTGCTGGGGATGGTGAGCGGTCCGGTGCGGGTGGTCGCCGCGGCGGGCGAACAGGTCGTACGATGGGAGGGTGACGCTTTCCTGACAGGCCCCGCCGAGATCGTGGCCGTCGGCGAATTCCACTGGCGCGGAGCGAACGGCTCCCGCTAGGCCGGCCCCGTCGAGCCGCCGGTCCGAAAAGGAGTAAGCCTTGAGCAACTCAACTTTGGAAACCACCGGCGCCGGAACGGCCGCCGTGGGAGGGGCCGCCGCCGCGCTGGCCGAAAGAATCCGAACGCGCACGGCGCGCGTGGGAGTCGTCGGACTGGGATACGTCGGACTGCCGCTCGCGGTCGAGTTCGCGCACGCGGGCTTCTCGGTGACCGGCATCGACGTAATGGAGTCGAAGGTCGCGCACATTAACGCCGGGCGGTCGTATGTAAAGGACGTCGACGACGCGCCGGTGGCGCGCTTCGTCGAGCAGAAGAAGCTGCGCGCGACCACGGATTTCTCGGTCGTCGGCGAACTGGACACCATCAACATCTGCGTGCCGACGCCGCTGCGCAAGACCAAGGACCCGGACATGAGCTTCGTCGTCGCGGCCTGCCAGGATATCGCCGCGAACTTCGGACCGGGCAAGCTGGTGATACTCGAATCCACCACGTATCCAGGTACCACCGACGAACTGGTGCTGCCGATGCTCGAAAAGACCGGGCTCAAGGCGGGGCGCGATTTCTTTTTGTGTTTTTCGCCCGAGCGCGTCGATCCGGGGAATCCGCAGTTCCAGACGCGCAACATTCCCAAGGTGGTCGGAGGCGTGACGCTGGCCTGCACGGAGATGGGCGTGCTGCTGTATTCGCAGGCGCTGGAGCGCGTGGTGCCGGTTTCGTCGACGCAGGTGGCCGAGATGGTGAAGCTGCTCGAGAACACCTTCCGCATGATCAACATCGGCCTGGTGAACGAACTGGCGCTGATGTGCGGGCGCATGAACATCAACGTCTGGGAGGTGATCGAGGCGGCGGCCACCAAGCCGTTCGGCTTCATGCCGTTTTATCCCGGGCCGGGACTGGGCGGCCACTGCATTCCGATCGACCCGTTTTATCTTTCGTGGAAGTCGCGGCAGGCGGGCATCGAGGCGCGCTTCATCGAACTGGCCGGCTACATCAACGGGCAGATGCCGCACTTCGTGGTCGAGAAGATCCAGAATTCGCTCAACGACCATTCCCGCGCGCTGCGCGGCTCGCACGTGCACATCATGGGCGTGGCCTACAAGCGCGACATCGACGACATGCGCGAATCGCCGGC
>CAZEVY010000107.1:0-18838 GCA_964515555.1 uncultured Solibacteraceae bacterium
CGCCGTCGAGCTTGAGGATGACGCGCAGCACGCCGTGGGTGGAGGGGTGCTGCGGCCCCATGTTGAGCACCAGCTCGTTGGCGTCGAGGAAGGTCGAGTGAGTCGCCATTATTGGCCGCTCTCGATGCCCATGTTTTCCCGGACCCAGCGGTTGTCCATCTGGATGATGCCGTAGTCCTTGCGCAGCGGATAGCCCTGCCACTCCTCGGGCAGCAGGAGTCGCTTCATGTCGGGATGGCCTTCGAACTCGATCCCGAACATGTCGTAGACTTCGCGCTCCAGCCAGTTGGCCGTCAGATGGACGCCCACCGCGGTCTCGGGCCGCGTGCCCTCGGCGACGCGGGTCTTGACGCGAATGCGCTGGTTGCGCGCGAAGCTATAGAGGATATACACGAGCTCGAAACGGCCCTCGGGCTTGTCGGGCCAGTCGACGGCGGTGAGGTCGACCAGGTAGTCGAATTCGCAGTCGAGCTTGAGATAGTCGAGGATCGCGATGACGGAGCCGGCCTCGGCGACCAGGTACTCCTGCCCGACATAGGACGAGAACTCGGAGATCTTGTCGCCGAAAGCTTCCTTCAGCTCGGCGGTGAGATCGCTTTCCCAGGGCACGACCGTAGGTCCGGCGGGCTTGGCGGGCGCGGCTGCGGCGGGCTTGGCGGTCGACTCCGGTTTGGGTTCTTCGGCCACGTGGGTGTTCGAGGTAAGAAGATAGGGTTACCACACGCCGGATGTGGAGTCAAACTTGTGCGCGGCGGTATCGTCAGAGGGCGCGGGCGACGTCGGTGCTCTAGAAGCCGTCGCCCTTGAATAAGAGGGATTCCCCGCTAGCTTTCAAAAGCCCGTACGCGCAGCCATCGCTTTTCCGCCCACGACAAGGCGTTCGGAGCTATAATCACCAGCAAGGCTTATGAGAGCGGGCTTGCTCCTGGCGGCGGCGGTCGGAGCCACGGCTGCGCCGGTCTCCTTCGACAAAGACGTCAAGCCCATCCTCGAAGCGCGCTGCCTGAAGTGCCACGGCGCTGCCATGCAGCTCGCCAAGCTCGACCTGCGGACGCGCGAGGCCGCCTTCAAGGGCGGCGAAAAAGGTCCGGCCATCGTCGACCGCAATCCCGAGGAGAGCCGCCTCTTCCGCCGCGTCGCCGGACTCGAAAAGCCCGAAATGCCGATGGACGGGCCGCTGAAGCCCGAGGAAGTCGCGATTCTCAAGTCGTGGATCGCCGAAGGTGCGGCGTGGGGCGCGCCCGTCGCCGCCAGCGTCTCGGCAGCCGATCTCGCCGCGATGGAGGAGATGGCGGTCACTGACGAGATGCGCCGCTACTGGGCCTTCCAGCGGCCAGTGCGCCCGGCTCCGCCGAAGACCGCCGACGAGGAGTGGAACCGCCACCCGGTCGACGCGTTCCTTCGAAAGTCGATGGCCGACCGTGGACTCGCGCCCGCGCCGCTTGCCGACAAGCGCACGCTCGCCCGCCGCGCGTATCTCGATCTAATCGGTCTGCCGCCGACTCCCGAGGAAGTCCGCCAATTCCTCGACGACAACGCGCCCGGCGCCTGGGAGCGCCTCATCGACCGCCTGCTGGCCTCGCCGCACTATGGCGAGCGCTGGGGACGGCACTGGCTCGACGTCGCCCGCTACGCCGATTCCAACGGCTACGAGCACGACTTCGACCGTCCCAACGCCTACCGCTACCGCGATTACGTCATCCGCGCCTTCAACGAGGACAAGCCCTACGATCGCTTCCTGCGCGAGCAGATCGCCGGCGACGAGCTCGACCAGCCGACGCACGAGAGCCTCATCGCCACGGGCTTCCTGCGCAACTACGCCAAGGTCGGCTTCCGCGAGAAGGACAACCCGCAGTTCCGCTACGAGTACATCGACGACATGATCGCGACGATCGGACGCGGCGTGTTGGGCCTCACCGTGCAGTGCGCGCGCTGCCACAACCACAAGTTCGATCCCATCGCGCAGAAAGACTACTACCGGATGCAGGCGTCGCTTTGGGGCTACGTCGAGGTGGACCATCCGCTGGTCGCGCCGCATGAGGCCGACGCCTGGCGCATGACCATGGCGGACGTCGAGGAGCGCATCAAGCCGCTCCAGGCGAAGATTCGCGAGATCGAGCAGCCCTATCGCGACCAGCTCGCCAGGCAGAAGGTGCAGCGCTATCCCGAGCACATTCGCGAGGCCGTCAACACGCCCGAAGAGAAGCGCACGCCCGGACAGATCCTGCTCGCCAATCAGGTGCTGCGCACCGCAGGCGTCGGCGCCGCCGAGATCGAGCGCCTGATGACGCCCGAGGAGTTCGCGCTCAAGCGCAAATTACAGGCAGACATCCGTGCGATCGAAAAGGAGCGGCCGGCGGCGGTGCCCCTCGCGATGGGCGTCACCGACGGCGATTACCGCTTTACTCCCGACGGCGCCGGCGACGAGCCAGCGCCCGGCAAAGGCGTCAAGCGCGAAGCCACCGAGGGCAGCTTCCTCGCCGACGGCAGGAGGCCCTACGCCGTCCCGCCGTCGTATTTCCTGCATCGCGGCGACATCGAAAGCCGCGGCTCCCCGATGCGTCCCGGATTCCCGCTGGTGCTGACGAGCGGCCGCGAGCCGGTCGAGATGCCGCGCGCAAATGGCCGGACCTCGGGCCGCCGCCTGGCGCTGGCGGAGTGGCTCGCCTCGCGCGACAACCCGCTGACGGCGCGCGTGGCCGTGAATCGGATCTGGCGGCATCACTTCGGACGAGGGATCGTCGCCACGCTGGATAATTTCGGCAAGATCGGCGAGAGGCCGACGCATCCCGAGCTGCTCGACTGGCTGGCGGTGGAATTCATGGAGCGCGGATGGAGCGTCGAGCGCATGCACCGGCTGCTGATGACGTCGCGGGCGTACCGCATGTCGTCTCAGTTCTACGACAGCGCGAATCTCGAAAAGGACGGCTCGAACGAGTACTTGTGGCGATTCCGGGCGCAGCGCCTGGAAGGCGAGGTGGTCCGCGACGTGATTCTGGCCGCGGCCGGGTCGTTGAATCGCGAGATGTTCGGCCCGGCGATCTTCCCGCCGCTGCCCCGCGAAGTCCTGCACAGCATGAAGAACGGCATCTGGAACACGCAGGCCGACGGTCCGGCGACCTGGCGCCGCAGCGTCTACATCTACCGCAAGCGCGGACTGCCGTTCCCGCTGCTCGAAGTTTTCGATCTGCCCGACCAGAACGTCGCCTGCGGCAGCCGCAACACGTCGACGGTGCCGACGCAGGCGCTCACGCTGCTGCACAACGAAATGGTGGTCGCGCACGCGCGGCGCTTCGCGGATCGGTTGGAGAAGCTCGCGCCGGGCAACCCCGCCGCCCAGCTCGAGCTCGCCTACGAGCTGGCGCTGGCGCGTCCGCCGAGCGACAACGAGCGCCGCCTGGGGCTGGAGTTCCTGCGCGAGCAGTCGGTCGGCGACCTGGCGCACGTGATCCTGAATTTGAACGAATTCATCTACCTGAGGTAGGAATGCCGTTTAAATCGCGACGCGAATTCCTCTTCGAAGCGGGCGGCGGACTGAGCGGCGTGGCGCTGGCCTGGCTGCTCAACCAGGAGAAGGCGCTGGGCGCCGAATCGGGCTGCGTCGCGGGGCCCGCGCCGGGTTCGCCCTACGCGCCCAAGACGCCGCACTTCCCCGCCCGTGCGCGCAGCGTGATCTCGTTGTTCATGTCCGGCGGCGTCAGCCACATGGACACCTTCGACCCCAAGCCGATGCTCGCCAAGTACGCCGGCCAGCCGCTCACCGGCAAGGGCGACATCGTCGTGCGGCAGGGCCATCCCGGTCCATTGATGCCGAGCCCGTTCCAGTTCCGCCGGCACGGGCAATCGGGACTCGAAATCTCCGAGCTCTTCCCGCACGTGGCCACGCACGCCGACGAACTGGCGGTGATCCGCTCGGTCACGGGCCGCTCGAACGATCACGTGATGGCGGCCTATGAGCTGGCGACCGGCACCGTGCGCATGGGATCGCCGAGCCTGGGGTCGTGGGTGACGTACGGACTCGGCTCGGAGAACCAGAACCTGCCGGCCTTCGTCGTCATCTACGACGCGCGCGGCGGGCCGTTCGGCGGGCCGTCGAACTGGAGTTCGGGCTACATGCCCGCGGCCTACCAGGGCACCATTTTCCGCTCCGCGGGCGACCCCATTATCGACCTGAAGCCGCCAAAGGACATTCCACCCGAGAAGATGCGCGCGCGGCTCGACCTGCTTCAGAAGCTCAACGAGATCGATCTGGAGAGGAATCCGGCGAGCTCGGAACTGGCGGCGCGCATCGCATCATACGAGCTGGCGTACCGTATGCAATCCTGCGCACCGGAGATCGTCGAGATCGACAACGAGTCGGAGACGACGAAGAAACTATACGGCCTCGACAACCCGGTGACCGCGCCATTCGGACGCCAGTGCCTGATCGCGCGGAGACTGGTGGAGCGCGGCGTGCGCTTCGTGCAGCTTTATCACGGCGGCCTCGGGATTCAGAACACCGACACCTGGGACGCGCACGAGAACGTGCGCACGAATCACACGGCGCATGCCGCCGAGGTCGACTGGCCGATGTCGGGCCTGCTCACGGATCTGCGCGGGCGCGGGCTGCTCGACTCGACGCTGGTCGTGTGGCAGAGCGAGTTCGGGCGCATGCCGATTTCGCAGCGCGGCCTCGGTCGCGACCACAACCCCGGCGCCATGTCGATCTGGATGGCAGGCGCGCGCATCCGCGGCGGGCAGGCCATCGGCGCCAGCGACGAGTTCGGCTACAAGGCCGAGCGGCAGCCGGTCAGCGTACACGACATGCACGCGACGATTCTCCACATGGTCGGCATGGATCACACGAAGCTGACGTATTTCTTCCAGGGGCGGAACATGCGTCTCACCGACGTTTACGGAGAGGTGGTCCCGCAGATCGCCGCGGTGTAGCCCGTCGCCGCTACTTCCAGCCAGGCAGCGAGACTGTCGCGCGGTAATTCGAGTCGTTGAAGTCCGGATTCCGCCGCGGCGCGTACACGCGACCGCCGGGCCCCGGCACAGCCGGACGATCCTGCGTGTAGATCCACACCCGCTCCTGGTCCCACACGACGATTTCGTCGCGCGAGTCCCCGGTGAGATCCGCGACGTGATACGCCAGGTCGGGGTGGCCGTCGTCGGGAAACATCACCACGCGCCGCAGCTCGCCGTCGATCATCCCGCCCTCACGCACGTTCGCCGAGAGCAGCGCGAACTCCTGGCCGTCGCCGCGCCAGTTCACCGGGGCCAGGTGCGTCGACCCCGGCGTCATCTCCTTCTGGCCGAGAACATTGGCGTCGGCGTCGAACAGCGTGACGATGCCCGGACTTCGCCAGAAATTCGCGATGAATATCTGCAATCCCGCGCGGTCCATCCGGAATTTGCCGACGCTCTGCGTCTGCGCGTGGCCCAGCCGCACGTGCTTCAGGATATTCCCCTGATGGTCGAACATCAGGAAGCCCTCGTCGCTGCCGCACACGTAGACGCGGGGCGCGGCTTTCCCGTCGCCCGTGAAGCGGCCGGCCGAAATCCCGTCCGCGTGATCGAGCAGCGCCTTGTCCTGCGACCACAGCGGCTTCCGCAGGTGGCTCCACAGCGTGTACCCGATCATGAACTCCTCGCGGCCGTCGCCGTCGAAATCGAACGGAAACGGATAGTGGCCCGTCTGTCCCTCGCCGTGCCATTTCACCTGGAGGTCCTTGTCGAACACCCAGAACCACCGGTAACGGTCCTTGATGAGAATGTCCTGCGCGTGCGCGCCCGCCGACAGGTTGAAGAACGCCATCGAGTCGCCGTTGTTGATCTCGTACGGACGGTCCTTGTTGTCGCGCGCCGCCGCCGGCATCCAGGCGCGCTGGCGGACCTTGCCGGTGGCGCCCTCCAGCACCTGAAGCTGGAAATCGCGCACCAGCACGACCTCGTTGCGCCCGTCGCCGTCGAGGTCGTGAATTTGGAAGGGCGTGTCGTTGGTCAGCAGTCCGTTGCGCGGATCGGGCCGCCCGAGCTGCCACAGCACGCGGCCATCGAGCGTCACCGCCGTCAGGCAGGAGATGTGATCGAAGGCGTCGCCGCGGACGCGGGGGATGTTCTGAGCGATGAGCATGTCGGCGCGCCCGTCGCCGTCCAGGTCGCCGAAGCGCACGTTGCGGCCGGCGCCGTAGCCGCGCGTCGTGAAGGTCTTCCACAGTTGCGGGCGCGGATTCGCCGCCCTCAGCCGTTGCAATTCCGCCGACCGCGTCGCCACGCGCTCGCCGATCGCCCGCGCCACGGCGTCAGTCGCCGTCGCCGCGAAGTCCTGGAATCGCGCGGGGATGTTCGCCATCACGCCGGCCTGCCCTTTGAGCAGCTCGCTGTCGGAAGCATCCAGGACGGGCTTCCCGTCGATTGACGCGCGAATGCGCGGCCCGTCGTTTTCCACCCGAAGCCGCCAGTAGCGCCGGACGTCGTAGTCGAACTTCGCCGACGCGATCACACGCCACTCGGCCTGGCGCAGCGCCTTCTCGATCGGCTGCCGGACGGCGAGGACTGCCTCGCCGCCACCCCGCAGGCCGAAAACATAATAGTGCCGCGACGTTTTATACCGGAACACCACGCCGGCCAGTTCCGCCGCCGACAGCGGCTTCACGGAAGCCTCGACGGTGTAGTCGCCCCACTCCTCGTCGCCGGTGACGAAGAGCGGCGTCGTGCGGCCCGGCGAGTCGTTGACCAGGTGCTGCTCGATGTACGGCTTGCCGTCCTCGTCGCTCACGGCCCACGAATCCAGGTGCACGATCGGGTTGCGCCACGGATGCGTGCGCACGCCCCGATGCTCGATGTAGTGGTACTCCTGGATGGCGCCGTTCAGCTGTCCCATCGGCTGCGAGAGTAACCCCGGAGGGAATCGCGAAAAATCGTCGCGAAACAGGTCGGCGGCGGGCGCGGCGAGTGCAGCCGCCAATGCGAACGTAGCAACGCGGGTCATCGCAGGTATCATAAGAGATTCCCATGCCCTCCTCCCGACCCATCGACTACCGCGCCTCCGGTGTCGACATCGACGAAGCGGACCGCGCCGTCGACGAAATCAGGAAACACGCCAAGCGCACCTTCACGCGAGGCGTACTGACCGGCATCGGCAGCTTCGGCGCGGCGTACCGGCTCGCTGGCTACAAACAGCCCGTCCTGGTCAGCTCGGCCGACGGCGTCGGCACGAAGCTCAAGGTCGCGTTTCTCACGGGACGCCACGACACCGTGGGCCAGTGCCTGGTGAACCACTGCGTGAACGACATCGCCGTGCAGGGCGCGGAGCCGCTGTTCTTCCTCGACTACTTCGCGACCGGAAAGCTCGCCGCGGGCGTCGCCGCGACGGTGGTCGGCGGCATCGCACGCGCCTGCCAGGAGAACCACTGCGCGCTGATCGGCGGCGAGACCGCCGAAATGCCCGGCCTCTACGCGCCCGGCGAGTACGACCTGGCGGGCTTCATCGTCGGCGGCGTCGAACGCAGCCGCCTGATGACCGGCGCCGGTATTCGCGCGGGCGACGTGCTGCTGGGTCTGCCCTCCACCGGCCTCCACACCAACGGCTACTCGCTCGCGCGCAAGCTGCTGTTCGAGGTCGCCGGCTACGCGCCCGGCCGATTCGTCGGCGAGCTCGGCTGCACGGTCGCCGACGAGCTCCTGAAGATCCACCGCAGCTACGCGCGGCCGATTCACGCGCTCGCCGGAGCGGGACTGCTCAAGGGCGCCGCGCACATCACCGGCGGAGGAATCACAGGCAACCTTCCGCGAATCCTGCCGGACGGACTCGCCGCGTCAATTGCCGTCGGCTCCTGGCCCGTTCCACCGATCTTCGAGCTGCTGCGCCGCATCGGCAACGTGCCCGACGAGGACTGGCGGCGCACGTTCAACCTGGGCGTCGGCATGATCCTGGCGGTCGCCGAAAGCCGGCTGGCGCGCGCCGAGCGCCTGCTGGATGCGATGGGCGAGCCGCGCTACACGATCGGAAGGGTCGTCCGCGGCCGCGCGAAGGCCCCGCGCGTGGAGTATCGATGACGCGGCTCGGCATCCTGCTCTCCGGGCGCGGGTCGAACTTCGAGGCTATCGCCGACCGCTGCGACGACGGCCGCATTCCGGCGCGCATCGCCGTGGTGGTCTCGAATCGTCCACAGGCGCCGGGCCTGGAGATCGCGCGCCGCCGCGGACTCGACGCTGTCGCAATTCCCTCGAAGGGTCTCGACCGCGAAGTTTACGACCGCATGGTGATCGAGGAGCTGCGCAAGCATCGGGTCGACCTGGTCTGCCTGGCCGGCTTTATGCGCCTGCTCAGCGCGACTTTCGTGCGCGAGTTTCCCATGCGCATCCTCAACATCCACCCCTCGCTGCTGCCCGCGTTTCCCGGACTCGACGCACAACACCAGGCCGTGGAACATGGCGTGCGCGTCAGCGGCTGCACCGTGCATTTCGTCGACGAGCATCTCGACCACGGCCCCATCGTCCTGCAAGCGCCCGTGCCCGTCCTCGATTCCGACACCGCCGACACGCTCGCGGCGCGCATCCTGGCGGAGGAACACAAGCTCTACGGCGAGGCGATCGCGCTGGTGCTTTCGGGCAAGTGGCGGCTGGATGGCCGGCGCGTGGTGGCGGCCTGATCCGGTCGCCGGCGCCGGGCCGAACTGCTAGAAAATTCCCTGGTGCCGTTTCAGGATCTGCGGCAGATTCTGCGAGAACGCCGATCGCGCCAGCACCATGTCGCATCCCAGCTCATGCGCCTTCTGCTTGAGCTCGCCCTGCACATGCGAGAGGAAGCTGATAATGCTGATCCCCTTGAGGGCCGCGTCGCCCTTCAGGTCTTCGATGAGCTTCAGGGCGTCGATGGCGTGGCAGTTGAGGTCGACGATGATCAGCAAGGGTTTGTGATGCGCCTTGGCGACGGCCTCGTCGTTGGTCCTGGCGTACTCCACGTCCAGTCCGGACCGCTTGGCGGCCTCGTTCAGCTTGACCGTGAAAAACAGGTCCGTCATTACCGCAAGGACCTTCTTGCGCTCGTGCTTGGGCATTCGGTATTGGCCTTGAACCTGGGGCCCCCGTCCGGGATGGCGGGGACGATTCCAATTGGCGGGCACTAACCATAATATAGACTCCCGCCGGAGGGAGCAACAACATTGCGCCTGCGAGCGCCGTCCGTCCGCGCCCGCCCGGCACAATCGGGGCGCCGGTTGTCTCCCGGCCCGCGTCCGGCCGATCATGGAGGGCGGATGGCCCTGCTCACCCGCCGCTACGGCGACTCCGGACCAGCCGTCATCGTCATTCACGGAGGTCCCGGCGCACCCGGACACATGGCGCCGGTCGCGCGCGCACTCGCCGGCCGGTTTCGCGTCGTCGAGCCGTTCCAGAGAGGCGCCAGCGTCGCAGGACACATCGCCGGCCTGCGCGAAACCGTCGAACTCGTGGAGGGATCGAGCGCAGCGCTGGTGGGCTCGTCGTGGGGCGCGATGCTGGCCCTGGCGTTCGCGGCGGCGCACCCGGAAATGGCCGGGCCGATCGTGCTGGTCGGCTGCGGGACCTTCGAAACCGCCTCGCGCGCGAGGCTGCACGACCTGGTCGCCGAGCGCACGCCTTCGGGGCCGGTGCCGGAATCGCCCGCCGACCGCGCTCGGTGGCTGCTGCCCGCGTACTCCTACGACCTCGAGTGCGAGGACCTGGAGATCGCCGCATTCCACCAGCGCGATCACGACGAAAGCTGGGCGGACATGCTGCGTCTTCAGGCGACGGGCGTGTACCCGGCGGCGTTCGCGGCCATCCGCTCACCGGTGCTCATGCTGCACGGCGCCGCCGACCCGCACCCGGGTCGCATGATTCTGGAGAGCCTGCGCCCGCACATTCCGGCGATCGAGTACCGCGAGTGGGAACGCTGCGGGCACTATCCGTGGCTCGAGCGGCACGCGCGCGAGAAGTTCTTCGCGGTACTGATCGATTGGCTGGCGGCGAACGTCGCCCGCTGAGCGGCACGGCCCGGCAGCCGGGAGGCGCGATCCTAGGGGTGTTCCTCCAGGTCCAGCAGCGCCAGGAACGCGACGATCAGGCGGTAGCTTTCGTAGTAGTCGTCCACTTTCACCGCGTCAAGGCGGTCCCGAAAGCTGTGCAGGATCGGGAGGGTATCCTGGGTCAGCGAGTGGAAATCGATGACCGGAATCTTGCGATCGCGAAACGGCGCGGCATCGGACATGCCGACCTGGTCGAAGTTGACGTAGGCGATCGGGAGCTTCAGCGACTGCGCCACGCGCGCCGCCAGCGCGACCAGCGGCTTGGCGGAAGTGCTGACGCCGACTTTCGTCGGTCCCATGCCCAGGGAATCCATGTTGACCATAGCGTGAAACCTCGCAGCCTCCTCGCGCGGAATGTCGCGCACGAAGCTCTTCGAGCCGATCAGGCCCCGCTCTTCGTCGGAGAATCCGACGAAGACGAAAGTGTGAGTCCGCGGCGCGACCCGCATACTCTCGTAGAGCGACGCCAACAGCGCCGACCCGGTCCAATCGTCGATCACTCCGTCGCCTTCTCGCACCTTGTCGTAATGCGCGCCAACCACGATGCGGTCGTCCGACTGTCCCGCAAGGACGCAGATGACGTTCGGGAGCTTCGATCCGCGAACCGGCCGGTCGCTCAGATCGGCGCAGCCGGCCTCCCGGAATTGCCCGCGCATCTCTTCGCCCCGGGCGGCGTTGTCCCTCGGCGCGGCGCCGAGCCGCTTTTCCAGAGTCTCCTTGGGAATAAGCTGAAACCGGATCGACTGCTGGGGCAATATCGCCGGGGCCGCGAGAAAAGCCAGAGCGATCCGGCGCATTGCGACTACTTTATCCCGAAACTGAAGAGCGCGCCACCGGTCCGGATGAGAATGCGGTCCCCGGCGATCGCCGGAGTAGCGAAGCACTCCCCTTCGAGTTCATTGGCCGCCAGCAGTTCCTGCTCCGGGCCGGGCTTGAGCACGCTCACCACGCAGGAGTGGCCGACGATATACACCTTCCCGTCGGCGGCCACCGGCGATGTGTAGTATCGGTCCGCTACTCCGCGCAGCCGGGCTTGCTTGTGGACCGCGCCCGTCGCCGGGTCGAGCGTCGTCAGCACGCCGTTGTCGCCCAGCATGTAGAGCACACCTTGGTATAGCAGCACGGAAGGAAGCTGCGGAATCGAGCGGTGATATTTCCATTGCACCGACTCTTCCGTCATGTCGCCGCGACCGCCGGCGCGAATCGCGAGCAGTCCATTTTCGGCGGCCATAGCCGCGACGTACATTTTCCACTCGCGCGCATCCAGGTATCCGTCGTGGTTGAGGTCGAGATAGGGGAAGAACGACTTCATGCGCTGGTCGGGCGCCTCCGCCGCGGCGATGCGGGAGTCCTTGTCCTTATCGTGATCGGCCAGGTATTTCTCGAACGGCGGCACTTCCACGTGCCGGCCGGGGTCGTTCTCGGGAAGGTTGTAGCCGTTGATATAGATGGTCTCCCCGTCGACCACCGGCACCGACTTCATCTCCGAGGCGAGGCCCCGCACCCACCACAGCGGCTCGCCGGTCGACGCCGAGTACGCGTCGAGGCGAAACGATCCCGGCGCGATCACCTGCAGATCGCCGTCCGCGCCTCGATACAGCACCGGCGTCGAATGGCCGCTGACAGCCTCGGGCCGCGGCGTACGCCATCGCAGGCGCCCGTCACGCGCGTCGAGCGCCAGGATGTACGAGCCCGACGTCTGGTCGCACGAGAGAATCACCTTGTCGCCCGCGACCACGGGCGACGATCCCATCCCATAAAGGTTGTCGAACGGGCCCAGCGCCGTGCGCCAGCGCTCCTTGCCCTCGACGTCGTAGGAGACGACGCCGAAGTCCGGGAAGAACACGAAGACGTTGCGGCCTTCCACCGCCGGCGTCGGCGACGCCGGATGATTGCGCTTGTCGAGATGCTCGCGGCGCGGGCGCGGACATTCGCGCCTCCACAGCTCTTTGCCCGTGGCGCGATCGAGGCACAGCGTCAGCAGGCGGTCCTGCTCGGCGCCTGTGAGAAACACGCGGTCGCCCGCGACCACCGGCGACGAATGTCCCGGCGGGACAGCCGCTCTCCAGACGAGGTTCTTCCCCGCCCCGAACTCGACCGGCAGTCCGGCCGCGTCGCCGACGCCGGTTCCGTTGGGTCCACGGAAGCGCGGCCAGTCGGCCGCGAATATCAGAAGGATCAGAATTGCGTGCGTCACCGTACCGCTATTGTGACGCCATTCTGACTCGCCGCGCCGGCGACCCGCACCGAAAGCGGCACGGACGGCGATGCGGCCGCCTGCGCCGGAATCCGAAAGTTCACCTGCATTACGCCCGTCACCACGCCCGGCGCCGCGCCCGCGTAGATCACATCGGCTCTTACGCCGCCGACGAACACCTCCACCGTCGCCACCGGCGCCGGCAGCACTTCCCCGGCGATGCGCCCGTCGACGCCTGCCGGCGTGGTGACGCCTTCGCCGGTAACGTAGACGACCGCGATAGATCCCGCCGCCGCACGATTCGCCGCGTCGTTGAATGTCCCGTCTTCGTTGACGGCGACAGCCTGTCCCGCGCCGCCCGAATATGTGAACACTCCCGGCGCCGTCGCAGCGATGGCGGCGATCCCCGAAACCGTCGTCGCGCCCTGGTATTCGACGCGCACGCGCGCCTGCGAGCGCCCCGCGACTCCGTAGGGCACGATCGCGCTGATCTGCCGCCGCGAGGTGTAGACGAGCGGCGCGGGGAGATCGTCGAAGTACACGCGCGTCGCGGCAAGCGTGGTGGAGACGCGTCCCGAGGCGTCGAGCGCCGCGGCGGTCAGCTGCACCGGACCTGAGTCGGCTTCGGTGAAGATCGTGACGATCTGCCCGGGGGCGACGGCGCCGCCGAGAAAGCTGGCGGCGTGCATGACGTTCGGAGGGAGATTCGCCGCGGCGGTCAGACGCCGAACTCGGGCGTTCCCTGCGTCGACGAAGTACACATCGCCCGAGGCGGTGACCGCCAGTGCGCGCGGCTGCGAGACCCGTGCGTTACGCGCGTCGCCGCCGTCGCCCGAGAAGCCTTCCTCGCCCGTACCGGCGATGACCGTCGCCACGCGCTCCGGCGTGATGCGCCAGATGCGGTTCAACGTCGACGAGGCCACAAAGAGATTGCCGGGCGAATCGAAATCGAGACCCGTGAAGACCGCGCGGCCCGGATCGCCCGTCACGCCGGAGGCGGCCGGGTCGCCGAAGAAGGTCGACACGACCAGATTGCGGTCGATTCTGCGGATGACGCGATTGCCTTCGTCGGCGATGTAGATCTCGCCGGTCATCGGCGAGATGGCGACGCCCGAGGGCTGCGAGAGCCGCGCCGCCGCCGCCGGCCCGCCGTCGCCCGAGTAGCCTTCGACGCCCGTCCCCACAAGGGTAGTGACGACGCCAGTGGTCGAGATGCGGCGCAGCCGGTGATTGAAACGGTCGGCGAGGTAGATGTTTCCATCGGCGTCGGTGGCGAAGCCGCTCGACCCGTTGAACAGCGCCACCAGCGCGTTGCCGCCGTCGCCCACGTAGCCCAGCGACGATCCACCGGCGACGCGGTCGATGACGCCGTTATGAATCCTGCGGATTCCGCCGCCGTAGAAAAAGCTGATGAGGAGGTCCCCGGCAGGACCGATTCGCAGCGCGTGCGGATTCCCGACCACCGCCTGAGTCGCTGGCGCGCCGTCACCCGCGTACCCGGCGGCCCCCGTACCGGCGATCGTGCGCACCGTCCCGTCGGCGAGTGTCCGGCGGATTCGATGGTCCGCATAGTCGGCGACGTACACGGCGCCCTGCGCGTCGACCGCAAGGCCCGTCGGATCGATCAAGGTCGCGTTGAGCGCGGGCCCGCCATCGCCCACCGCGATGGCCGGGGACCCGGCGATCACTGTGGCCGACTGCGAGGGGACCACGCGCACGACCGCTCGTCCTTGCGACGCGGCCACCAGCAGTCGGCCCGAGGCGTCGATGGTGATGCCGCTCGGTCCCGCCAGCGCGCGCGAATGAATGCCCGATGCTATGGTTAGGATGCCTCCGGCGGGATTGATCTGGCGCACCTTACCGTACGCGTAATCGGTGAAGATGAGATTGCCCGCGCCGTCGAAGACGATGTCCTGAGGCAATCCGATGCGAGCCGCGCGCGCCGGTCCGCCGTCGCCCGAGTCGCCGATCTGGCCGATGCCGGCGTGCGTTGAAATCACGCCGTCGGCGCCGACGCGGCGGATGCGATGGTTGAACTGGTCGGCGATAAAGAGGTTCCCGTCGCGATCGAGCGCCAGGCCCTTGGGACCGGAAAGCTGCGCCGCGCGCGCCTGTCCGCCGTCGCCCAAATAACCCGGTTGTCCCGTGCCGGCGACGGCGCGCAAGCGGCCGTCGGCTTCGATGCGCCACACGCGCGAGTCGTCCAGTGTCGAGAAGACGATTCGCCCCGAGCCTTCGACGATGATTCCCCCGACGGCGCCCAAAGCCGCTTCTGTCGCGAGCACGCTGTCGGCGGCGGTGGCGCGGCCGCCTCCTGCAATCGTCGAGATTCTGCCGTTCGCCGCAACCACGCGAATCGCGCCGTTGCCCGAGTCGCCGATGAGGAGACGTCCGTCCGGATGCGGAATCAACGCGCCCGGGAGGTTCAACCGCGCATCGGCCGCCGGGCCGCCGTCCCCCGAATACCCTCGCGCGCCGCTGCCGGCGAAGACGCGAATCGCGCCCGCGGCGTCGATGCGGAAGACGCGGTGATAGTAGAGGTCCGTGAGATAGAGATTGCCGTTGCCGTCGGCGGCGAGCGCTTCGGGTGCGACCAGGACTGCCGACGCCGCAGGCCCGCCATGACCGGAGAAGGGGAGCTGTCCGCTGCCCATCACCGTGGAGATGATGTATCGCGACTCGGCTGGAGACTGGGCGGGCGCGGCCGGCGCGAGCAAAGCCAGCAGCGCGCCGGCAAAACGACGCCGCATCACCCAGCGTACCGTCCCGTCCCCGATAGACACCACGGTACGGAGGTCCGTCTTAGTCCTGGTACCCTGATACCCATGAAGACTCCCGCCCTCGTTGTCGCGCTCGCCCTGGCCGCGTCCGCCCAGACGCCGCCGTCCCTGGTGGTCTCGCCGGAGGTTCACGCCGACCGTCGCGTCACCTTCCGCCTGCTCGCTCCGCGCGCGGCCGAAGTCCTTCTGCGCGGCGAGTGGATGCGCGACGCGGCGAAGCTCGAAAAGGACGCCGCCGGCGTCTGGAGCGGAACGCTCGGACCGATCGAGCCGGATACGTATTCCTACAACTTCGTCGTCGACGGGCTGACCGTGCTCGACCCGCGGAACAATCGCATCAAGAACGGCTCGCGCGGACCGGGCTCGAGCGTGGTCGACGTACCCGGCGGATTGAGTCACGAAGTGCGCGACGTGCCGCACGGCAACCTCACAGCGGTTTGGTACGACTCGGCCGCCATCGGCGGGACGCGGCGCGTGCACGTCTACACGCCGCCCTTCTACGAGAAGGGGTCGGCGCGCTACCCGGTCCTCTACCTGCTCCACGGCAACGGCGACACGGACGCCGAGTGGTCGTCGCACGGGCGCGCGAACTTCATCCTCGACAACCTGATCGCCGAAGGCAAGGCGCGCCCCATGATCGTCGTGATGCCCTACGGGCATACCGTACCGCCCAACGCGCTGGCCACCGAGCGGGGGCGCAACACGGAGCTCATGGAACAGGATGCGCTGAAGAGCGTGATTCCGGCGGTGGAGTCGCGCTTCCGCACGGCGCCGGGCGCACGCAATCGCGCCATCGCCGGACTCTCGATGGGCGGCGGACAATCGATCAACATCGGACTGAATCATCTGGATACGTTCGCGTGGGTGGCTGTGTTCAGCGCCGGAGTCGGCGGCGGCGGCGGCGCGCGGGCAAGCGAAGCGTTCGAGGCGAAGTCGAAAGCAGTGCTGGCGGACGGCCCCGCGGCGAACAAAAAGATCGGGCTGCTATGGATCGGCTGCGGCGTCGATGACGGGGCCATGGCAGGCGCGACGCAACTGGCGGCGATTCTCGAAAAAGCGGGAATCAAGCATACGTTCCGGAAGACCGATGGCGCGCACACCTGGCGAGTCTGGCGCCGCTACCTGGCTGAATTGACGCCGCAGTTGTTCCGGTAGATCGGGAAGGCGCGGCCCGCGCCGCCGACTTTAGAAGGCGATCCGCGACGTCCGGGTCACGCCCGCGCCGCTCGTCAGCTCCACTTCGACGCCCGCGATCAGGCCGGCGTCTCCCGCCACCGGAAACACCGCGCGCACGCCGAACACGCCGCCCGCCGTCGACGACTCGAAGAAGCGCCGGAACTCCGGGCCCGCCTCGGCCTCGATCGGCCCCGAGCCGATGGCCGCGCCACCCCGATCGAAGAACACGAAGCGCAGCCGCGAGAGCGTGCGGGTGTTGTCGAAGCCGGCGACCTGCACGTCGAGCGTGTTCGTCAGGCGCGCGCCGCGGGTGACGTCGATGACGGGCGCCGACGGCGCGATCCGCAGCAGGGCCTGCCGGGTGTGCCCGCCGAGCCGCGCCGTGAACACCAGTGTGCCCGCCGTGGTGCCCGTCTGAAACACGGCCTCCGCGCCGCCCTCGATCGCCGCCGCCGGTGCGCCTTCCGCCACGGCGAAGTCGATCTCCGCCGATCCGCTCGCGAGGAACTGTATTCCCGCGTCCGCGTTGATCCCCGGCGCGACCGGAATCAGCGCGACGCTCAGCCTCCCCGTCCCCGCCGTGCGCGCCGCCGACGCCAGCCGCACCGCGACCCGGATCTGCTGCGCGCTGGCGACGCTCTCGGTGGAGAATACGATCTCCGGCTCCGGCAGCGGCGGGTCGACCCCGAAGCCCGCGAGCGCGAACGAGCGCGCGCCCACCCGCAGCGTCCCACGCTCCGGTCCGGCGCGGCGCGCTGTGTAGACCACATCGAACGACACCGGCTCCCGCGGCGCGACCGTCAGCGGCGGTGCGGCCCCGCGTATGGCGAATGGTTCGTCTGCCGCCAGCACGGCGACTTCGATGGGCGCGCTGTGGACGTTAGCAAGCGTCACCCTTCGGGTCGACGTCGAGCCGCGCTCGATGCGGCCGAAATCGAGCGTGCCCTCCAGCGGCACGATCGCGCCGTCCACCTCCGCCGAGACCGTCACCGCCGGCGTCGCCACCGCGTGCAGCACCACGACCTGGTCGTTGAACTGAAGAGGCGCGCCAAAGCCGCCGGGCACATCCGAGCGAAAGCGGACGAAGAAATCGACGTTCGCTCCGGGCGTCATAACGTAGGGCAGCGCCGTGTCGCCGGCGAGCGTGAAGCCCTGCCCGGCGACCACCAGCCGCATGAGCGTCGCGTTCGTCGCGCCGACATTGCGCAGCCGGAAGCGCGCCTCGAGCGTGTCGCCGGCGGGAACCTGCCCCAGTTCGTACGCGCCGCTGAGCGCGACCTCCTGCCCGGGCGCCGGGATCGCCGCAAGCCGCAGTTGGGCCGCCGCGACCGGCGCAAGCGTCAGGACGATCGCGGCGCGCGTCATTTTCGGGGCAGCTCGTCAACGACGGGACCACCCTCGCCGATCTTCACCGCGAACGACGACCGTCCCGCCACGACGTGGACCCAATCGCGGCCCATCAACTCGATGCGGTGCGGCACGCCTTCGAACGCCAAGGCGATCTCGGCCCCGTCGCGGCTCCGAATCGCGAGACCCCCTTCGACGCGATAGATCAACCGCTCGCCGGGCAACATCAGCATCGGCTCCCGCGCGCCTTCGAGGCGGACGCCGTCCCACCAGTACCCGCCATCGGCGCGCCGCACCACCGACGTCGTCTCTCCCAGCGCGACGACCGCCTCGCTGGTGTCCGACGCGGCGTAGTGCACGCGCGCCAGCGCGCCGTCGCCGCGAAATCCGAACAGCGCCGCGCCCGGCGGTACATCCTCGCGGATCACGACTTTCCCCGCGCGGTCGAATACCAGCAGCTTTCCCGCCGTCTTGACGGCGCCCCACTCCCCCGAATACGCCGCCGACACCGCGCCGGCCGCCCACTTCGCGCCCAGCATGTAGGCGCCGCGCACGCCGAGCACGACGCGCACAGCGCCCTCCTCGTCGCGCACGAATCCGATGCCCGGCACGCCGATCGTCTCCGCGGCCGCCGCCGCCATCGAGCACAGCACCGCGATCCGCGCGATCATGGACGTCCGATCGTCAGCGTCGGCGGACCGATCTGCACCGCCGGCCCCGTCGCCGCCGCGGACGCCGCCGCCGGGCCACCGCCCGATCGCGCCGCCAGCCCGCCGATCACCGCGCCCGCCGCTGCCGCGGCCGCCAGCATCCACTTCCCGCGGCCTCCCGTCTTCAACGCCGGACCCGGCGCCGACGGGTCGACCGCCGCAGCCCACTCCGCCAGGTGGACCGTGCAGATGGTCCCGGCGCGCAGATCGCCGAGGCTCGCCGTGATGCGCAGGCGCACCGCGCCCGGCTGCTTGCTCCACCGGATGCCGGCCAGTGAGACGCGCCCATCGCGGCCGGTCCGGCGCACGTCGGTACGCAGGCCGTCGGCGAACGTGCCGGTGGGTTCGTTATCGGGCAGGAGGAAGGCGACGGTCGCGCCGTCGACCGGACGGCCGACTTCGTCGGTCACCTGAATAATGATCGGACGGATGGAACGCGAGGCAGTGGCGTACATTGCGCCCTCTCCCTCGACGACCTGGAT
Source organism: uncultured Solibacteraceae bacterium (assembly GCA_964515555.1). Taxonomy (GTDB): domain Bacteria; phylum Acidobacteriota; class Terriglobia; order Bryobacterales; family Bryobacteraceae; genus CAZEVY01. The sequence continues at coordinate 18,727 of CAZEVY010000107.1, forward strand.
CTGCAACACGGCGACTTGCGCGCCAGCCGGAATGGCCAGGAAGATTGCCAGCGCGCAGGCGGACGCCTGCCTTGACTTCGCGTTCATCGGCGCCACCGCCGTGCGGCTCCTG
>CAZEVY010000108.1:0-16881 GCA_964515555.1 uncultured Solibacteraceae bacterium
GCCGAGCACGCGCTCGACCCGGGCTACGCCGGCCGCCTCGGCGTCGACACCGAGAACCTGCTGGTCTCGCAGCCCGACTATGGCGAGCAGGCGCTCGAGATCGCATCGGCGCTGGTAAGCTCGGCGGTGGTGGACGCAGTGGTGATCGATTCGGTCGCGGCGCTGGTGCCGAAGGCGGAGCTCGAAGGCGAGATGGGCGACAGCTTCATGGGGCTGCACGCGCGCCTCATGTCGCAGGCGCTTCGCAAGCTCACAGGCATGGTGTCGCGCAAGGCGTCGTGCCTGATCTTCATCAACCAGATCCGCGAGAAGATCGGCGTGATGTTCGGGAACCCCGAGACCACCACGGGCGGGCGGGCGCTGAAGTTCTACGCGTCCGTGCGGCTGGACGTCCGCCGCATCGGCGCCGTCAAGGACGGCGACACCGTCGTCGGCAGCCGGACTCGCGTCAAGGTGGTCAAGAACAAGGTCGCGGCGCCGTTCCGCGAAGTCGAGTTGGACCTGATACACGGCGAGGGAGTCTCGCGCGAGGCCGATCTGCTCGATCTGGGCGCGTCCCGAGCGGTCGTCGAGAAGAGCGGCTCCTGGTACAGCTTTCAGGGGGAGCGGCTCGGACAGGGCCGCGAACAGGCGCGCGCGTTCCTCAAGGAGAATCCGGATCGGGCGGCCCGCCTCGACGCCGAGCTGCGCCGCGTGCTGGAGCTTCCGGTCGCCGGCGAGTCCCGCGCCGCGGCCTCCTGATCCCCCGCCCGGCCGTTCCGCATCGGAAACCCCGAAAAAACAGGCGTTTTAGCGCAATCTACCCTTTACAGGGCCTCCGGCCTTCCGCTATGATGAATCAGCCAATCGCGCGCGAACGGTGGATGTTCCCGTTCGGAGGTTGGGTGAGCCGGAAGGCGAGCAACTTTCGCGCCGGTGGCGAGTCGTTCGAATTCGGGAGATCAAGGAGACTATGGCAGACAAGAAAATGACGCAAGCCCAGCTGGTGAAGAAGCTGGCGGAAACCTGCGAAGTCAGCAGCAAGGTCGCCAAGCAGTTCGTGACCAGCTACGCGGCGATCGCAGTCGGCGAGACCAAGAAAAGCGGCGTGTTCGTGATTCCGGGCGTCGGCAAGCTCGTGCGCGTCGAGCGCAAGGCCCGCATGGGACGGAACCCGGCCACCGGCGAGGCTATCAAGATTCCGGCCAAGAAGGTCGTGAAGTTCCGCGTCGCCAAGGTGGTGAAGGACGCCATCGTCCCGCCCAAGAAGAAGTAGGCGCGGCCACCCTGTAAACGAAAGAACCCCGCGGCGCTCGACCGCGGGGTTCATTTCAGGAAATCGTTCAGCCGGATGACGGAGGCTGTCTTACGCCTTCTTCTCTTCCGCCGGCTTTTCCTCGCCTTTCAGAGCGTTCTTGAAGTTCCGGATTCCCTCGCCGAGACCCTTGGCCACTTCGGGGATTTTCCGGCCGCCGAACAGGAGCACGGCGATACAAAGGATGATCACCAGCTCCATCGGTCCGATGGATCGCAACATACAGCCTCCTTAAGCCAGGACACTATCATTGTAAAGACCGCGATCCAGCCCCGTCAAGGTAACTTCCGCGCCAGGAACCCCATTTGGCCCCCTCATCGGAAGCGCCCGTAGCTGTCCAGCGCCGTCACCTGGCCGAATCCCACCCTCTCCCGCCCGCCTGCGACCCACTCCCGGCGAGGTCGGCGCCGTAGGCGTGCACCGATGGGGATTCTACCACCGTGCTTTTCAGGCGATTCACCGATTTCGCCCGGCTCGAATATCTTCCATACTGTGGAAGATATGGGAATGGATCCCCTGCCCGCCACTGGGCACGTCGTGTTGCTCGCCTGCTCCGCCCTCGGCGACGAAGCCTACGCCGTCTCGATCCGCCGCGTCATCGCCGAGGAGACCGGGTCGGCGCCGCCCTTAAGCTCCATCTATGCGGCCCTCGATCGGCTGGCGGCCGCCGGGATACTGGCGGCGTTCGACGGCCAGCCGACCGCGGTTCGAGGCGGGCGCGGCAAGCGGTGCTACCGGCTGACTGCGGCGGGACGAAAAGCGATTCGGGATCAGCATCGGGCGATCCTGCGGTTGAGCGGGCGGGCGTTAGCGGGAGCGCGGGCGTGAGGGACGCAGCTCTCGAGTTCGTCGCGTTGTTTCTGACGGCGAAGGATCGCAACCCTGTGCTGGGCGATCTGGCCGAGTGCCACCTGGAGTTCTCGCGCGCGCTGGCGGCCGACGCCGTGCGTATCGTGCTGCGGGAGCTGCGGCGAGCTTGGATGGAGTCGCCTGCGGCGATGCTCTTCGCGTTGGGCGCGGCGCTGGCGATGTATGGCATCGCCTTTCTTCCGGCCTGGCCGCGGACGGAAGCGGGCGCGGCACTGTGGGCGATCGCCATCGCCGGAGCGGTCTTGGAGGGCGCGGTGCCTGTCGCCGCGGCGGCATGGCTGTCGCCACATCGACCGGGCGCGGCGCCGTTCTGCCTGGTGCTGGGAATGACCGCGTTGTTCGCGACGTCGGCCGACCCGGGGCGTGCCACCGTTGCATTCGCGGTGTTGACGGCGTCGACCTACGCGGGCATGTACCTGGGCTGGCGCGCGGTTCGGACGTCGGTTGCGTGACGCTTCTCGCGGCGTGTCCGCGATCTACCCGCCCGACACCTTCCTCGCCAGCGCCGCACCCACCACCGCGGCGACCTCTTCGACCCCCGCCGACCGCACCCCCTCCAGGCTCCCGAACGCCCGCAGCAGCTTCCGCGCCGTGGCCGGGCCGACCCCGGGAATCGCCGTCAGCTCCGTCGTCAGGCGCGCCGACGACCGCCGCTGCCGGTGAAACGTCACCGCGAAGCGATGCGCCTCGTCGCGCACCTGCTGCACCAGGTGCAGCACCGGCGAGTAACGATCCAGCGCCACCGGCTCGTCCTCCTGCCCGTACACGTAGATGATCTCCTCGCGCTTGGCGATCGACGCCAGCGCCTGGTTGATCACCCCGATCGACTCCAGCGCCCCGGCCGCCGCGTGCAACTGCCCGATCCCCCCGTCGATCAGGATCAGCCCCGGCAGCGGCTTCCCTTCCTCGTGCAGCTTTGAATATCGCCGCGTCACCACTTCGCGCATCGAAGCGAAGTCGTCATTGCCGTCCACCGTCCGGATGATGAACTTGCGATAGTCGCCCTTCCGCATCCGCCCGTCGGCCCACACCACCATGCTCGCCACCGTATCCGACCCCTGGATGTGCGAGATGTCGAAGCACTCGATGCGGCGCGGCGCCTCCGCCAGTCCGAGCGTCTCCTGCAACGACTCCTGGATCGCCTTCGCGCCCGGCTTGCGCACGCGAAACCGCTGCTCAAAGCTGTGCCGCGCGTTGGTTTCCACGAGCCCCAATAGCGCGCGCTTCAATCCCCGCTGCGGCGTGTGGATCTCGAAGCGCCGTCCGCGCCGCTCGGTCAGCAGTTCCTCGATCTCCTCGCGATCCTCGAAGTCCACCGGCACGTGCACGCGGTCGGGCACGTAGCGCTGGTCAAAGTAGAGCTGCTTCAGGAGCGCGCTCACGAACTCCGGCGCGTCGAAATCCAGGCGGTCCTCCCAGAAAAACTCCCGCCGGTCGACGATGCGGCCGTTGCGCAGGTGGAAAACGTTGGCGGCGACCAGCGGCGGCTCCGCGTAGCAGGCCACGATGTCGACGTTGTCGCCCTCGGCGGCCGCCATCTTCTGGCGCTCCTCCATCTCCTCGACCGTCGAGACCAGGTCGCGCAGCGCCGCCGCCTCCTCGAATCGCAAATCGCCGGATGCGGCCTGCATGCGCTCCCTCAGCCCGCGGGCGAGATCGCGGTGCCGGCCGTCCAGGAACAATCGGACGTTGCGCACGGCCTCGGCGTACGCGTCCCCGGTGGTGAGTCCCTCGACGCAGGGTCCCAGGCAGCGGTGAATGTGGAACTGGAGGCACGGCTGCGGATGAAATCGCGTCAAATCGACCTTGCAGGAAGGAATCTGAAAGTGCCGATGGATGAAATTCACGAGCCGATGCGCCAGATTCGCCGGAAAATAAGGTCCGAAATACGATCCGCCGTCCTTGCGCAGGCGCCGGGTCACGTACACACGCGGATACTTCTCGCTGGTCAGCTTGATGTAGGGGTAGGTCTTGTCGTCGCGCAGCAGGATGTTGTAGCGCGGCTTCCATTGCTTGATGAGGTTGTTCTCCAGCGCCAGCGCTTCCTTGTTGTTGTCCACCAGGATGTAGTCGACCTGCCGCGCCTCGGCGATGAGCGTGCCGGTCTTGGCGTCGGCCAGCTTGTCGTCGGAAAAGTAGCTGCGGACGCGACTGCGCAGATTCTTGGCCTTGCCGACGTAGATCACCGTCCCGTGCGCGTCCTTGTAGAGGTACACCCCGGGCTCGGGCGGCAGTTGCGCCGCGCGCTCGCGGAGAGGACTGGGATCGACCGCTATACTGGAATTGTGACACGCGCCTGGCTTCTCCTCGCGCTCGCCGCGACGCTGGCCGCGCAGGACCCCAAGCCGAAGCCGCCCCCGCCCGAGCCGCCCGAGGAAGACGCTTCGCTGATCGAGAAGGAATACGCCTTCAACCCGCTCCAGGCGGCCAAGGAGTACGAGGTCGGCAACTACTACCTCAAGCGCGGGAGCTTCCCCGCGGCCGCCAGGCGCTACGAAGAGGCGACCAAGTGGAATCCGCAATACGCCGACGCGCACTTCCGGCTCGGCGAGACGCTCGAGAAGATCGGGTCCTCCTTCAAAGGGGAGAAGGCCGCCGCGACGCGCGCCTCGTGGATGGCGAAGGCGCGCGCCGCCTACGCGAAGTTCCTCGAGGTCGCGCCGGACGACCGTCGCTCCCCCGCCCTGAAGAGACGGCTCGACGCGTGGAAGTAGCGCGCATCGCCGCTGCCAGCCGCGCGACGCCCCGATCCCAATCCGGAAACAGGTCGACCCATTGCACCTCGCGGGCGAGGCGCTCCGGCGGCCGGCAGTCGTCCAGCCGGGCCGGCAGCAGGTAGGTTTCGCCAAGCGGCACGCGGCGCGCGCATTCGAGCGCATAACGCAGCTCTGCCTGGAAGGTCCCGCGCTTGGAAACCCCGCGGCGGCTCATGCACAGCACCACGAAGTCCGACACGTCGATGGCGCGCTCGATCGCCCGTGGCCAGTTCTGGCCGGCGAGTAGCTTGCGCGCGTCCATCCAGGGATCGAAGCCCCTCGATTCCAGGTCGCGGTAGAGGCGTTCGGCCGCGGCGCGATCCTCGGCGGCGTAGGCCAGGAACACCTTGCGGCGCGCCTCCGGAATCAGTTCGAACCGCCCGCGTCCGCACCGCCGGAATCGCCCCAGTCCCTCGACGACCACTTCGGCGCCGAGGCCGAGTTGCTCGCGCACCAGCTCCGCCAGTCGCGCCGGCGACCAGCGATGCGCGCCGCTCATCGGCGTCCCGTGCGGCGGACCGGGGTGGCGCGTCCCAGTCTTAGACGGCCCAGTCCCGGCAATGACACCGGCTTTCCCTTCCGCAGCCGCACGAGGATGCGGTGGACCAGCCGGTCCAGCTCGTCGGCCGCCTCGGCAGGGGTGATGCGGGCGCCGCGCGCCAGCCGCGTGGCGATCTCCTCCTTCGTCATCGCGACCATGGTATCCGCCCGCCGGTCGTCCGCCGCCGCGCGCGCGGTCGCCCGAGTGCGTTAAGGAGTTGGCAGCGGGCGGTTTAACCTCGCGGCGGCAGCCCCGACAGGCCTTGTGAATGAGAAGAAATTAATTCCCGGTTAAGGCCCCCTTCATCATTGGTGGGCGATGATGGGAGAGGTAGTATCACGCCACATCCCCAAAGGAGTTACCAACCATGAAGAAGCTGCTGAGCCTCGCGCTTGGCCTGTCGCTGACGATCGGCTCCGGCGCGGTCGTTTTCGCCCAGGACCCGCCTAAGCAGGAAGAGGGCAAGGGCAAGGGTAAGGGCAAAGGTAAGGGCAAGGGCACCAAGGGCGAGGGCAAGGAAGAGAAGAAGGAAGAGAAGAAGCCCGGCCGTTAGTCCCACTTCCGCCGTAATCGAGGGAGCGGCACTCCGCTCCCTCCCGTGTGACATAATCGCGCCATGCCGAGCCGCCGACAATTCCTCGCGGCCGGAAGCGTCGCATTCCCCGCCCTGGCGCAGGCCCGTCCCCGCAACATTCTCGTCCTGATCGCCGACGACCTGGGCCTCCACACCGGCGCTTACGGCGATCCCAACGCGCGCACTCCGAACCTCGACCGCCTCGCCGCCGACGGCGTGCGCTTCACCAACGCCTTCTCCACCACAGCCTCGTGCAGCCCGAGCCGATCGGTGATGCTCTCCGGTCTGCACACGCACGCCAACGGACAGTACGGCCTCGCGCACGCGGCGCACAATCAAAGCTACCTTCCGTCGATCCGCCCGCTACCCGAGCTGCTGCGCGGCGCCGGCTATCGCACCGGAATCATCGGCAAGCTGCACGTGAATCCGCTGAGCGCGTTCCCGTGGGACCTCAAATCCGAAGGCGGCAACCGCGACGTGGCGTCGATGGCGTCCCGGGCGCGGCAGTTCATCGCCGGCGCCGGCGATCGCCCCTGGTATCTCCACGTCGGCTACGCCGATCCCCACCGTGACGCCACCGGCTTCGCCAATCGCGAATACCCCGGCGTCACGCGCACGCCCTTCGACCCGGCCAAGCTGCGTCTTCCCGGCTTTCTCCCCGACAACCCCGCGGTGCGGGCCGACGTGGCCGACTACTACGAGTCCGCCAACCGGCTCGATCAGGGCATCGGCATGATGATGGAGGTGCTGCGCGCTTCCGGTCAGCTCGACAACACGCTGGTCGTCTTTCTCAGCGACAACGGCATGCCGTTTCCCAACGCCAAGACCAACTGCTACGAAGCGTCGCTGCACCTGCCGCTCATCGTGCGGTCGCCCGCGGGTCCGCGCGGCCGCGTCAACAACGCCATGGTGAGCTGGGCCGATCTCACGCCGGCGCTGCTCGACTGGGCGGGCGCCAGGCCGCCCGAGTATCCCCTGCACGGGCGCAGCTTCCTGCCCGTGCTCGGCGAGGAGAGTCCCGCCGGGTGGGACGAAGTGTTCTTCTCCCACACCTTCCACGAAATCACCATGTACTACCCGATGCGCGGCGTGCGCACGCGGCGATTCCGGTACATCAACAATCTTTTCCCCGAGCTCGAATATCCGCATGCAAGCGACCTGTGGAATTCGAAGACCTGGCAGAGCGTGCTCGCCGAGGGTCCGAAGGCGATGCTCGGCAAGCGGCCCGTCGGCGCTTATCTGCGCCGTCCCGCCGAGGAGCTCTACGACGTCGAAGCCGATCCCGGCGAGGTGGTGAACCTGGCGGACTCACCGAAACATAAAGACACGCTCCTGTCGTTGCGCGCCAGGGTGCTCGACTGGCGCAAACGCACGGGCGACCCCTGGATGATCCTCGAAAGGTCCAAACGATGACACTACGGTGGGGCCGCGCTCCAGCGCGGCGCTCGACCCTCCAGGGTCGCGCCTTGTTCCTGGTGCCTGCGCTCGTCCTGGCGCAGCGCGTCGACCCGCCCTTCTCCCTCCCCGACGGCGTCGAGATGAAGACCGATCTCGTCTACGCGCGCCACGGCGACCGCGAGCTGAAGCTCGACCTGTTCCTGCCGAAGTCGGGCGCCGGACCGTTCCCCGCGGTCGTATACCTGCACGGCGGCGGCTGGAGCGGCGGCAATCGCAACCAGTTTCATCGCCAGGCCGCGCACATGGCGGCGAAGGGCGTGGCCGGGGCTTGCGTCGAGTATCGCCTCAGCGGCGAGGCGAAGTGGCCCGCGGCCATCGACGACGCGCGCACCGCCGTGCGATGGGTTCGCGCCAGCGCCGCGAAGTACCGCATCGATCCGGAGCGCATCGGCGCCTCAGGCGGATCGGCGGGCGGCCACCTGGCGGCTTATCTTGCCACGACCGACAGCATACGGGACTTCGAAGTGAGGGCCTCTAGTCGTGTACGCGCCGTCGCTGCCTTCAACCCGGTCCTCGACCTGCCGGCCCTCGCCCCCGCCGCCGCCGGCAGCGCGAATAACGCCATCTTCAACTTCCTCGGCGCGGCCTACGCCGATAACCCCAAGCTCTGGGCCGATGCCTCACCGATCACCCATGTCAGCCGCCGCTCGGCGCCCATGCTGATTTTGCACGGCACCGACGACAAGACCGTCCCGTATCGACAGGCACTCGACATGGTCAACAAGCTCAAGGAGGCGCGTGTCAAGGCCGAGCTGTTCACCGCCGAGGGCGCGCCGCACGGCTTCTTCAACCGGTCGCCGTGGTTCGAGAAGACGGTCGCCGCCATGGAGGAGTTTTTTCTGAGGACCCTGAAATGAACCGTCGCGAATTTCTTTGGACCGCCGCGGCCTCGGCCGTGCCTTCGTGGGCCGCGCCCGCCGACGATCTCGCTTTCGCCAGCGCCGTCGCCGCCGCCGAAGCCATCCGGAAAAAGAAAGTCTCCGCCGTCGAGCTGACGAAGTCGTGCTTCGGACGCATCGCGCGTCTCAATCCGAAGATCAACGCCGTAATCATCCAGCTCGAAACCGAGGCCCTTGCCCGTGCGCGCGAGGCCGACGCCGCCCTCGCGCAGGGCAAGCCCCGGGGCCCGCTGCACGGCGTCCCCATCACCATTAAGGAGAGCTTCGCCGTCACCGGCACGCCGGCCACCTGGGGCATCCCCGCTCTCAAGAACGACCGCGCGAAAGGGAACGCCATCGCCGTCGAGCGCCTGTTGCGCGCGGGCGCCATCGTCGCCGGCAAGACCAACGTCCCGTTCATGCTGTTGGACTGGCAGAGCTACAACGCCATCTACGGCGTCACCAACAATCCCTGGGACGTCACCCGTTCGCCCGGCGGCTCCACCGGCGGCGGCGCGGCGGCGCTGGCCGCGGGACTCGGGTATCTCGCGCTCGGCTCCGACATCGGCGGATCGGTGCGCGTGCCGGCGCACTTCTGCGGCGTCTACGGTCACAAGCCGACCATCAACCTGGTGCCGACCGGCGGGGAGCGCCCGGGAGCGCAGCCGCCGTTCGGAAGCGCATTCGCGGACCTGCCGGTCGCCGGACCCCTGGCGCGCTCGGCCGGCGATCTGCGTGTCGCGCTCGAAGTCATGGGCGGACCCGCGGGTGAGGATGCCGTCGCGATGCACTGGAAGATTCCCGCGCCGCGCCACGCGCGGCTGCGCGACTTTCGCGTCGGCTACGTGATCGACGACGCCTACTCGAAGGTCGCCGGCGACACGCTGCCGGCCCTCGAGTCGGTGATTCGCGGGCTGGAGAAGGCGGGCGCGAAGCTCGACCGCGGCTGGCCCGCGGACTTCGATCCCTCCAAGTCGCTGGGCGACTACCTGTATCTGCTCGCGTCGCAGGTCAGCGAACCGCCCGCGCGCGAGGCTTTGCCCGCCATGCGCGCCGCCTACGAGAAGAATCCGTTCGATCCGTTCCTGGCCGCCGCCGTCGAGCCGCACTCCCGGTGGCGCACCGCGACGGCCGCGCGGCTTCGCGCCCGCGCCGCCTGGCAGCGATACTTCGAGTCGCACGACGTCTTCCTGATGCCGGCCGGCATGTCGGCGGCGTATCCCCACGACCACTCCGGCACGTCGGTCGACAACACGCGTACTATTCCGACGCCCGAAGGCCGCCGCCCCTACATCGAGTTCATTCACTGGCAGGCGATCGCGTCGCTCACCGGCCTCCCGGCGACCGTGGCCCCGGCGGGCAAGTCGGCCGGTGGACTCCCGGTCGGCATTCAGATCATGGGGCCGTACCTGGAAGACGCGACGCCGATCCGTTTCGCGGAGCTGCTGAAGGATGTCGCGGGCGGATTCACGCCGCCGCCGGGGTTCGCATAGGCGATAATCGAACTTGATGGCATCGCAGCCCACGAGCTTCGTCACTCCGGAGCAATACCTGGAGTTCGAGCGCGCCGCCGACACCAAGCACGAGTACGTCTTCGGTGAGATTGTCGACATGGCGGGTGGGTCGGCCATGCATAATTTTTTGGGAATCAATACCAGCACGGCGCTGAATATCAGGCTGGATAGCCGCAAGTGCAAGGTCTTCGGCTCCGACCTGCGTGTTTGCGTTAGCTGGTGCGACCTGATTACCTACCCAGACGTCTTCGTAGTGTGCGGCCCCCTTCAGTTCGTCGACCAGAGAACCGACACCGTCACGAATCCAATCTTCATTGTCGAAGTTCCCTCCCCGTCCACCAAATCTTACGACCGTGGAGAAAAGAGTCGGCTCTATCGGACACTCCCGTCGCTCGCCGAATACCTGCTGGTCGACCAGACCCCCGTCGATGTCGAGCACTGGCGCAAGCTTCCGAACGGCAACTGGGAACTGGCGACCATCCGCGATCGCTCCGCCGTCATCCACCTGGAGTCGCTCGGCTGCGATCTTCCCGTCGAAGAAATCTACCGCAACGCCGACACGCTCGGCGAGTGAATCACACCAGCTCGACCAGCGTCACCTCCGGACGGCAATTGATCCGAACTCCGTGCAGATTTCCGACCCCGCGCGTCACCTCGATCCAGCGGTCGCCCCAGCGCTTCAGCCCCTCGACGTAGCGGAGGTCGCGAACCGGCGCGAACGGCCGCCCGCCCCCCGGCAGCACCAGTTGCCCGCCGTGCGTGTGACCGCTCAGCATCAGCCGCCAAGGGTACGCCGCGAGCATGTCCTTGGTGTCGGGATTGTGCGCCATCACCACCGTCGGCGCCGACGGGTCGACGCCCGCGAAAGCCGAGCTCGCATCGACTTCGTTCGACCACAGGTCGCCGACGCCGGCGAGCCACACGCGCCGCCCAGCCGCTTCGACCACCGCCGAGGCGTTGTGAAGCACGCGAAGTCCGGCGGCCTCCACCATCGCGCGCACCTGCGCGTGGGTCGCGAAACCCAGCCGCGCGCCGGCCCACGATCCGCCGTCGTGGTTGCCCATCGTCGCGTAGCATGGCGCCGACGCGGCGAGGCGTCGTAGAAGCGCGGCGTAGCTGCGATGATCGAAATCGTAGCGCGTGGTGACGAAGTCGCCGGTGACGCAGATCAGGTCGGGTGCCAGCGCGAGTCCCCTCGCGATCGCCGTCTCGATGAGACCCAGCGGCACGGCGAAGGAGTTGTGCAGGTCGGAAAGATGCAACAGCCTGAGCGGACGTCCCCGCACCTCGCCGAAGACCGGCACGCGCCAGCGCCGGACCTCGAACCATCGCGGTTCGATCGCGAACGGATACGCGCCCGCGGCGGCTGCACCCGCCGCGCCAGCCAGCAACCGGCGCCGCGTGATCACGACGTTCATGGTCGAATGACGGGTGTGATATCGTGTGGATCGTTATGAGGACCGTGACCCTCGCACTCGCGCTCGCTGTCGCCGCCTTCGGGCAGACGCCCGCCGGCAAGCCGATTCCCTTGTTCAACGGCAAGGACCTCGCCGGCTGGACCCACTACCTCTGGGACGCCGCCGCCAAGGCCGAGGACAAGACCACCCCCGCCTCCGACGTCTGGCGCGTCGAGGACGGACTCATCAAGTGCGTCGGCAAGCCGACCGGCTACCTGCGCACCGTCGGCGAGTATGAAAACTACCGCCTCGCCGTCGAGTGGCGATGGCCGGAAGGGACCACGCGCGGCAACAACGGTGTCCTGGTCCATACCACCACGCCCAACGCGCTCGGCCAATGGCCCAAGTCGATCGAGGTGCAGCTCGCCTTCGGCAACGCCGGCGACTTCTGGGTCATCGGGACAAACCTCACGGTCCCCGACGTCGAGAAGCGGCGTCAGGGCCGGCGTCACCTGAACCTGACCGACAATTCCGAGAAGCCCGCCGGCGAGTGGAATCGCATGGAGATTCTCGCAAAGGGCGACGAGATTACCGTGTGGGTCAACGGCGACCTGGTGAATCACGCCATCCAGTGCGACGTGTCGCGCGGCGCCATCTCGTTGCAGTCCGAAGGCGCGCCGGTCGAGTTTCGGAGCGTCGTCCTGACCCCGCTTTCCCGGTAGTCGTTGCGGGGAAGTGGTAGGCGCGAGAGGAATCGAACCTCCAACCCTCGGTTCCGAAGACCGATGCTCTGTCCGTTGAGCTACGCGCCCGTGAGTCTCATTATCGCGCAGGCGGAGAGCGCTCCGGAGGCGCCGCCTCAGCCCCCGAAGACGCCCAGCAGACGCTTGACGAAGCCCGCGTCCTTGGACCCTATGGCCTCCACCTCGCCCTTGTCGAACCACATGCCTTCGCAGGCGAAGCACTTGTCCACCTTCACTCCGGCAAACTCGATCTCCTCCAGCCCCATGCCGCACTTGGGGCACTTCATGTGATGCAGCGCCCTGGCCCGCTCGCGCTCCTCGGCGGCGAGTTGGACCCGCGCCTCCTCCGCCATCTTGCGCTTGCGCTCCGCCTGCTGGCGTGCGAAATACTCCTGCTCGGCGTCGCTGGGTTTGATTGGCATCCTCTCCTCGGCTCTCGCGATACTATTTCATCGTAGCCCATGGCGAAACACTCCGAGGTCGAGATCAAGCTCCCCGTCGCCGACCCCGCCGCCATGCGCCGCCTCCTTCGCCGCGCCGGACTCCGCCTCCGTACCCGCCGGACGCTCGAAACCAACGTCGTCTACGATACCCCGGGCGGCCATCTTCGCGAATCCGGCCTCCTCCTCCGCCTGCGCGGCTACGGCGGCGCGGCCATCCTCACCTTCAAGGGCCCGCCCCAACCCGGCCGGCACAAGACCCGCGAGGAGCGCGAATGCGCCGTCGCCGACCCGCTCGCCATGGCCGCCATCCTCGAACACCTCGGCTTCCGCCCCGCCTTCTACTACGAGAAGTTCCGGACCATCTTCGCCCCCGGCCGCTCCCCGAACCACGCCGCGCTCGACGAAACCCCCATCGGCGACTTCCTCGAGCTCGAGGGCAGTCCCTCCTGGATCGATCGCACCGCGCACCGCCTCGGCTTCGCCCCCTCCGACTACATCACCGCCAGTTACGGCCGTCTATACCTCGACCTCTGCGGGGATGCCGGAATTCAATCTAACAGGATGGCGTTTCCGAAACAAAACCCTCGTCGCCCTAAGGCGATTTCCGTAGTACGAAGTGACTACAAGGGCCGAAAACATTCTTAGTACGTTTGTAATTCTTGTCGGAATGACACACAAGTGTTACTCTATCCGTGGAGCTTCCCAAGTTCCGGGGGCTTCGGAGGGACAAGTAGGAAGTGCTTACGAGCGTACTGATCATTGCGATCTCGCTGGCGCTTTTACTGTACTGGTTTCGCTACTCCTGCTCGTTGATTCTGTCGACGGGCGCGGCAAGTGACTGCCGCTTGGAAGTGGCAGCGGCCAATCAGTTGAAGTTCCTGGAGGTTCAGGACTGCCTCGACACGGCTTCAGCGGCATCGTTCGATTCGCTGAAACGGTCGCTGGATCGCGATTATGAACTGGTAAATTACCTGCATCGGAGTGCGAAGCACTCGGAGGAGCCCGCGAACGTCGTGGAGCATTCCATGCTCCGCGCCGATTTCCATCTCATGCGGATCTGGTATCCGGTCGTGAAGCTGTTCTCGACCAGTCAGGCCAGGGCCGCCATAGACGAAATGGCGCAGATCGTCGGCCATCTCGCGGATTCCTTCGGGCAGAAAGCGACCAGCGCCGCGGCCTGAGCGCCTGGCGCCGGCTACTCGCCGAGCAGGCGTTGGTAGTGTCTCCCCATCCAGTAGGGAAGCAGGAAAAACGACCCGTCCTCTTCGCCGGCCCCGCCGTTGCCGCCGTCGGCCCGGAACGGATTGCTGTTCCACTTCATGACGGGACGCTCGTCCGGCGGCAGCAGACTCTTCGATTGCCGGCGCCCGAACCGGTCCGCCTCCCCTTCCCATTCGACGTCGCGCCGTCGTGAGTTGTCCACCGTCCACGTCACCATGTCGACCGGAATCCGATAGAGCGTGCGCGCCGCCGCCGCGATATCGGCCTCCGCGCGCGGCTTCCCCGCCAGGTAGATGAAGGTCCACAGCGGATTGTCCTGCCGCCTCATGTTCTCCCACCACTGGTCGAGGGCCTCCCGATAGATCGCCGACAGCTTCGGGTCCTTCTCGTACTTCAGCAGCGGATAGAACGAGAGCGCCGCCAGTTCCTCGTCCGAGTAGTTAATCTCCTGGCGCAGTTCCTTCAGGCGCGCCGTCATCGCCGCATACTTCCCGTCGACCGCCCATTTCCGGTACGCCCGGTCGTACCTGGCGTCGCCCGTGACATGATGCGCCGTCTTGAGAAAGCTGAGCAGCTCGAGCGCGTTCAGCGGCGCGTCGGGCCGCCCGCGCGGCGTCCCGAAATACTCCGGCGACCAGCGGCCCCAGTAGGTCGGCTGCCCGTGGATGTCGGTGAGCGCCAGGTCGTTCTCCAGGATGTGGTCCATGATCCGCCCCGCCGTGGCCGCGATCCGCTTGCGCAGTCCCGGCTCCGGAATCAGATCCCAGGCCACCGAGAAAATATAAAAATGCCCGACGATCTCGTCGGAGCTTGTATCCGATTTCCACTCGTGCCGCCCGTCCGCCGTGCGATGCCAGGTCCCGCCGGGCGCGCGCCAGTCGCCCGTGCGGATGTACGACCGCGCCGGATACCCCGGCCGCCCGGTAATCTGTTCCAGAAACAGCACCGCGTCGATCGATTTCTTCGCCGCCGCCAGCGCCTCCGCCGACTTCGTCACCGCGTACCGGTAGCAGGCGGCCGCCGCGTACATCGCCGTCCACAGACCGTCGTTGTCGCTCGGGTCCAGGCGATTCGACGAGACGTCGCCGGGCGTCGTCAACAGCGAATCGGCCACCAGCCCGTAGCGATCGTGCCGCTTGCGGATGCGATCCTCGAACAGCGCCGCCTTCTGCGCCAGCGTCATCGGACGCAGCTCGATCCGCGCGATCCCCGTGCGCGTGCGCGCCCACACGCCCGTCCCCGCCGCCACCACCCGCTGCACGTCGTCGTCCGGCAGGTAGCGCTTGCCCGCGAAGTACTGCACGCGATCCGCCGCCGCCCCGCGCGCCTGGTAACGGACCAGCCCGTGCGACGTCCCGATCCACACGGCCCCGTCGCTGGCCGCCGCGGCATCGTTCGCCTCGCCCGCCGGCAGCGGGCGCGCCAGCTCGAGCAGCGCCTTGGGAACCGACGGATCGCCGGCCTCGTGGAACGTCCGGAACTTCTGCGGATAGGGGACCAGCGTCACGGGCGCCGCCGCCGCCGCCAGCGCGAATATCAGGGGCGCGAGCATCCGACCAGTGTCGCCCATCTTCCGAAGACCGTGTGCGCCGCGCGATCCATTTCCTGCCGGTGCGCCCACGGGTCCACCGCGGCCGCGCCGCCGTCCTCCTTCACCCACGCCGCGATCGTCTCGGGCGTCGCCTCCAGGTGAAACTGGATCCCGTAGACGTTCGCCCCGTGGCGGAACGCCTGGTTCTCGCACGCCTCCGACCGCGCCAGCCGCGTCGCACCCGCCGGAATGTCGAAGGTCTCCTCGTGCCAGTGAAACATCCACTCCGGCTGCGCCAGCCCCTCGAACAGCGGGTCGCCGCCGAGCCACCACACCGGACGCCACCCGATCTCCCGTTCCGGGTTCCGCCGCACGCGCGCCCCCAGCGTCCGCGCGACCATCTGCGCCCCCAGGCACAGCCCCAGCACCGGGACACCCCGCCTCAGCGCGTCCTCGATCAACTCATACCCCCGCCGCAATACCCCCTCGTCGTTGGCAGACATAGACCCGCCCAACACCACCAGCCCGTCCGGCGCCCCCTCGCGGATCGCCACTCCCGCCGCCGCCAGAATCGCCCCCAACCTCCCCGTCCCTACCTCCACCTCGTGCTGCACGACGCTTATCGTGGGGTGGCCCCCCAAGGCCGCACCGAACCTCCCGGCCCCGCCTACGGTCGTCATCCCCCCAGAATAAGCATTACCAACCCTAACCGACCCACCCGCCAGCGCCGATAAGCGAATTAGCGGATATCATGAGTACCTTGGTTCTTGCGCCCGTGGCGCTCCACTCCATGGAATCCTCCGGGTCCGGTCCGCGCGTGCTGATCGCCGAAGACAGCACCAGCTCCCGACATCTCCTCGAATCGACCCTGCGTAAGTGGGGTTACGACGTGGTCTCGGTGGGCGACGGCGCCGCCGCCTGGGAGGTCCTGCGCAGCGACCATGCGCCTCAGCTCGCCATCCTCGACTGGATGATGCCCGGCCTGAGCGGCCCCGAGGTCTGCCGGCTGGTCCGCGAGCACGCCCGGATCTCGAATCGCCAGAGCTATACCTACCTGCTGCTGCTGACCTCGCGCGGCGACCGGCAGGATCTCATCGAAGGCTTGGAGGCCGGCGCCGACGACTACGTCACCAAGCCCTTCGACGCCCACGAGCTCAAGGTGCGCCTCGGCCCCGCTCGCCGTATTCTCGACCTGCACAGCGATCTGCTGGCCGCTCAGGCGGCGCTTCGTCATCAGGCGGCGCACGACCCCCTCACGCAGCTCCGGAACCGGCGCGCGATCATCGAGGTCCTGGAGGCCGAGATGGCGCGGTCGCGGCGCGAGTGCAAGCCGCTCGGCGTCGCGCTGGGCGACCTGGACCGCTTCAAGGCCATCAACGATACCTACGGACATTTCGCCGGCGACACCACTCTGCGCGAAGTGGCCGGACAGCTTCGCATCTCGGTGCGCGGATACGATGCCGTGGGCCGCTACGGCGGCGAGGAGTTCCTGCTGGTGTTGCCCGGCTGCGACCTGGCCGCCTCGGCCACCTCGGCCGAGCGCATGCGCGCCGCCATCGAGCGCATTCCGATGAGCCTGCTCGGCATCGAGCGCAACGTCACCATCAGCTTTGGGGTGACCGCTCTGATTCCCGGCCTCAACGACGACACCGACCTGGAGA
>CAZEVY010000108.1:16981-18566 GCA_964515555.1 uncultured Solibacteraceae bacterium
CACACGTCGGCGCCGTTCGGTCCGCCGAAGCCCAGCCGCTCGGCGTCCTCCCGCGACTCGTAGATCGCCCGCACCACCGGCCGCCCGTCCGCGTCCACGATCCCGCGCAGCGCCGCGACCACGCGCTCCAGCACCGCCGCGCGATCCTCCGGCCGCACGATTCCGCCCTTCCAGTCCGTCGTATTCACCAGGATGCAGTGGCGAACGTGCACCGCCTTGCTCCTTGCCGGGTCGACGCCGCCGTCGCCCTCCACCTCGAGCAGCCCCGCCCGCCGCAGCGCGGCGTTCACCGCGACCTGGTGCGTCACCGCCGCCATCCCGTGATCGCTGACGAAGATCAGGTGGTCGCGCGCGCCGGCCTCGGCCGTGTACGCCGCCACTAGCCGGTCGACGATCGCGTAGCCCCAGCGGCGGAATTCGTTGTATCTCGCTCCCCAACCCAGCCAGTTATGTTCGAATTCATCGGGCAGACTCAAGTACCCAAGGAGTAATTCCGGCGCATAGCGCGACAGGTACCAGCGCGCATGCCGGATCGCCTGCCGCGTCACCAGTTCCGCGGCCTCCAGGTACCTCCGCTCGGCGACCCCCTCGCCGCCCTTCCACAGCGGCGTCCCCAGCTCGAACGGGTCCCGCACCAGCAGGCGCCCCGGACCGTTGCCGATGAACCCGCCCGCCTCGCGCAACAGCCGCCGCGCGATCTCGCGCCCGTCCTCCGCGCCACGATGAATCCCCAGCTCGTGAATGGCCGACTGGTAGAGCAGGAAATCGCCGCCCGCCTCCGCCTCGAACAACCGGAAGTAGACGGCCGCCGCGGCCCCCTCGGCCTCGACGTACAGTCCTTCGCTGAAGTGCCGCGCCAGCTCGCGCCCTCGCGGCGGCCCCGATTCGAGCGCCGCACGGCGCGCCACCACCGCCCCGCCGCCTCCCTCCGCCGATATCGTCATCGCCCCGTGCACGAGTCTCCCGCGAAACGCGAACGGCCCCGCCGTCCATCGATAGCATCGCGCCCCGGCCCCGCAGGCCTCCTCGACGGCGTTCCCGCGCCGGATCGCGCGATGCGGAGCCAGCAGCCGCGTCTGGTAGCCGTTCGCCACCAGCGGCGGAACCCGCAATCCCGCACCCACGCTCGCCGCCGTGAAGGGAAACGCCTGCGGGACCTGCGCCGCCACTGCCATCCGCCCCTGCCGGCCCGCCGCCACCCATAGCGGTTCCGCGCGCAGACCGTCGGACCGGTAGCCGTTCGCCCGCTCCAGGAAGGTGTGATCCCTTCGCGGCGTCATCGGCATCCAGTTGCCCGCGATTCCGTTGACGTCGCCCCAGGCGCCCGTGTACATGGCCGCGTGGCTGTTGGCGGTGGTGCTGGGGAAGTGCGGCGTCACGCCGCGCGACTCGACGCCTCGCCGCGCGATCGCCCGCAGCGCGGTCATCTCCCGGGCCGCCGGATCTTCGGCGAAGGCCCGGCGCCCCATCCCGTCGAGACTCACGACGATGACCCGCTGCGCCGGGAGCGTCGAGACGGCGAGCAGAGCGGCGATGACGCGCATCGACCCTACAGTGTGCCACGGTCCTGGTGGGGCCACGCTCC
>CAZEVY010000109.1:0-11876 GCA_964515555.1 uncultured Solibacteraceae bacterium
AGCGAGGTGCACCTGGTCGAGCAGGCCATGGTTGCCGCCATCGGCGCCGGACTCCCCATCACCGAGCCTTCCGGAAACATGGTGGTCGATATCGGGGGTGGCACCACCGACGTCGCCGTCATCTCGCTCTCCGGCATCGTCTACTCGCGCTCGGTGCGCGTGGCCGGCAACGAGATCGACGAAGCCATCATCCAGTACCTCAAGCGCAAGTACAACCTGCTGATCGGCGAGCGCATGGCCGAGATGATCAAGATGACCATCGGTTCGGCCTATCCGCTGGAGAAGCCCCTCACGATGGAAGTCAAGGGGCGCAACCTGATCGAAGGCGTCCCAAAGACGCTCACCATCGACGACTCCGAGATTCGCGAGGCCATCGGCGAGTGCGTGGCGACCATTCTCAACGCCATCCGCGTCGCCCTGGAGCGGACGCCGCCGGAGCTCAGCGCCGATATCAGCGATCGCGGCATCGTCCTCACCGGCGGCGGCGCCATGCTCAAGAATCTCGACAAGCGCATTCGCGAAGAGACCGGACTGCCGGTGTCCATCGCCGAGGATCCCCTGGCCAGCGTCGTGCTTGGAACCGGGAAAATGTTGACGGATTTCAAACTCTTGAGGCGCATCGCCATCGAATAACGGGCGCCGGAGCGGTCATGGATTTTCTCATTCGCCGCTATCGCAACCTGACGGTGCTGCTGCTGGCGATTTTCGCGCAGCTGCTTTTGCTGGCCTACCAGGTGCGCGGCAACCAGGAAGCCCGGCTCATTCGCGTCTGGGCCGTCACCGGCGTGATGCCGCTGGCGCGGCTGCTCGAATCGTTGCGAGGCGGCACGGCCGGATTCCTCGAGAACTACTTCGCCTTGATCGGCGTGCGCGAGGAGAACGATCGCATCAAGAAGGAAAACAGCCGCCTTAAGCTCGAAAATCAGTACCTCAAGACCGAGCTCGCCACCGCCGACCGCGCCCGCGCGCTGGGCGCCTTCCAGGCGCGGACGCCCTCGCGCCTCATCGCCGCGCGCATCATCGGCGCCGGCAGCGGCGCCAATTCCAAGGTGGTCTTCGTCGACCGCGGCTCCACCAGCGGCGTCGTGCGCGGCATGGCCGTGATGACTGAGGACGGCATCGTCGGCAAGATCGTGGCTTCCTATCCCACCGCCTCGCAGGTGGTCCTCATCACCGACGCCACCTTCGCCGCCGGCGTGATCTCGCAGAAGAACCGCGTGCACGGAACGCTGAAGGGGCAGGGCCACAGCATCTGCATGATCGATCACGTCCAGAACGAGGAGAAGGTCGAGGTGGGCGAGTGGTTCTACACCTCCGGCGACGATCGCGTGTTCCCCAAGGGGCTGCCTGTCGGCCAGGTCAAGATCGCCCGCGCCGGCCGCTATGTGCAGGAAATCTACCTGGTGCCGAGCGGCCTGGAGCGTGGACTCGAAGAGGTGCTCATCGTCCTCGAAGGCGTGCACCAGCCCGTCCCGGAGGGACCGCAGTCGCCGCAGACCCTCAAGCTCCTGCCCCTGCCGCCTCCCGAGGCCGGCGCCGAGCCTTCCGCCCAGACGCGCGGCCTGACCACCGACGCCGACCGCCTCGTGGACCGCTACCGCCGCATCGGCGAGGCGCAGAAACACACCTTCGGCGAAGGACTCCCCGGCTCCCGTCCGCCCGACTTCAACCTGAACCCCGACGCCGCTCCTACTGCGGGAACGCCGGCCGCCTCTCCGCCGAACCCCGTTCGCCCGCCGGGAGCGCCCGCGCCCGCCGCCGGTAAGCCCGCCCTCAAGCCATGACGCTGATCGACGAGCGCGGCTTTCGCGGCGGTTTCCAACGGTCGTTCCGCCGCGACCGGACCTATTGGTGGCGCCCCGTCGTTCTCGTCATGGTGCCGGTGGCGGCCATCCTGTTTCAGGTCTACGTTCCGCTGTTCTTCCAGCATCTGACGTACCTGGAGTTGCCGCTGCTGGTGACCGTCTATTTTTCGCTGAAGCGCCGCAACCCGTCGCTCGGCGTGCTCGCCGGCGCCTCCATCGGTCTGGTCCAGGACTCGCTGTCGTCGAATCCGCTGGGCATGTACGGAATCGTCAAGACGCTGGTCGGATACTTCGCCGCATCCGTGAGTCTGCGATTCGACGTCGACAATCCCGCGGTGCGCTTCCTGTTAGGCCTGTTCTTTTTCTTCTTCCACCAGTTCTTCTATTGGGTGCTCGCCCGCGCGCTGCTCGGTCAGGGACTGGAGTTCGTCCCCGGCCAGACGCTGCTGTTCGGATTGCTGAACGCCGCCGTGTGCGTCCCGATGTTTCACCTGCTCGACAAGGTCTAGCCCAGCGACGCTGGTGTTCCAGGTGGCGCTTGGCCTGCGATTCTGATTCCGGGCCGCCCTGTCAGAAATGGAACCGCAGCGCCAGCCGGATCGTGCGGGCGCCCTGAAACACCTGCGGCATTCCGTAGCGGCTCGCATAGGTGAGCCGCGTCTGGACTCCGGCGAACGCTCCGGTCGCATTGAGCGCGTCGGAGTAGTTGTAGCCGTTCATCACCTTGGCGAAGTCGACGCCCAGGTCGCCTTGAAAGCGCTTCGGGCGCGTCGGGTTGATGAGCTGGTTCGGAATGGCGAACTCGTAGTAGGCGATTTCGGCGCGCTGGTTGAACAGGTTCGAGAAGTTCGCCTCGAACTCCACCCGGCGGTTTTCCGCCACCGGGATCTCGTGGCTGACGCGCAGGTCGGATTGGAAGTAGGGATCGCTGCGTGCGTCTTGCACCACGTCGCCGCGCACGATGTCGCCGGCCGAGGAACGGCTGAGCTTGACGAAGTTACCGCGGCCCTCCGCCCACTGGCACGCCGACGAAGTCCCGATGACCGGCAGGCACGACGAGATCGGCGTGCCCTGGTAGAACGTCTGGCTGAGGCCGAACTCCGTCGCCATCTTCTTGTCGCCCAGGTTCCAGGGCAGCGTGTAGTAGCCGAAGAAGTTGGCCGTGTGCGGCCGATCGGTCGACAGCGCTCCGTCGTCGATCTTTCCGCTCGGCAGATAGGTCATCGTCGGAATGTCGAATCCACGGTGATTGTTGGGCGAATGGCGGCCGCCCGATCCGTCGGTGGGATCGGTGTTGGTCAGGCCGGCGTAGTTGCCCTTCAGCCTGCTGTAGGCGTAAGTCACCGCGCCGAACCATCGCCCCGTCGCGCGCTTGGCGAGTCGGAACTCGACGGAGTCGTAGCGGCGGATGGCCCCGATGGTCGGCGGACACTCGGCGCAGAACGGCGTGTTGTTCAGATAATCGACGCCGGCGTCGTTGGGAATCACCGTGGGCCGATGCAGCACGTCGGAATACCGGGTGCCGGGGTTGCCAATGTAAAACCCCAGGTTGTCGGTGATCGCCATGTCCTCGATGGTGCGATCCAGCCGCTTGCGCGCATAGCGGGTCTCCAGCGTCCAGACGGAGTTGATCATCCAGTCGACGCCGGCGACGTACTCATGCTGCTTCATCGGCTTCATGTCGGGCTGCACGGCCGGATCGCGCGGGTCGGCCTTCGTGGCGCGGAAATCGACGTTCTCGATGAAGCGGCCGACGGTCACGCCGGGCGCCGGGCCGGTGGCCGGGCACCCGCCGCCGAGATTCAGGTTCGGGTTGATGGCGCGGAAGTCGGTGCTGTCCATGGCGTACACGCAGTTGTGCCAGTAGTCGCTGCCGAAGGAGCCGCGAGCGAGGCCCATTTTCATGATGTCGTAGAACTCCGCGTAGCTCCCGTAGACCTTGACCTTGCCGTTGCGGAACAGGTCGTAGGCGGCGCCCAGGCGCGGCGCGATCTTGTCGCCCCAGCCGAACTTCACCGACGGGAAGCGGTTCGGATCGTAGGGCGGCTGGGTCTCCTTGTCGAAGCGGACGCCCAGGTTGAGAGTCAGGCCTTTGCCGACCCGCCAGCTGTCCTGAAAGTAGAGGGCGTGCGCGTTCTGCTTGTCGGTGCCCGTGTTGGTCACCGTGTTGCCGATGCTGAAGTATCCGAAGCGGCCCTGGCACACCGATTTTCCGAACTGCGAAAGGTTGGCCGCTTTCACCTGGTCGCACGCCGTGGTGCTGGTGACCGGCTCGTAGGACTGCCCAAAATACAAATACACCAGGCCGCCCTGGAGATTCCGCAGGACCTCATTGGACTGCTGCTGCCAGAAGTATCCGGCCTTGAAGTTGTGACTACCCAAGCCGCGGGCGAACAGCGAAAAATCGCCATTGAAGCTCTTGCGCTTGAAAGCATCGTAAACGAAGGCGAGATTGCTGGGAATGTTGGCGAATCCCGATGTGTTGAAGGAGCTGGCCGGGAACGCCTGCCCCGCCAGGTCGATGCTGGAGGCGTTCACCGTCGTCTGGTAGACGTAGCGGGTGCCTTCCGGTATGCCGCGTTGCGCGTTGTTGGTGAAGAAGTACCCGTAGCGCCCGCTGATCACCATGCGGGCGCTCGGCGTCCAGTCGCCGCCGAACGTGTAGAGCGAGAGCGGGTTGACCGAGCCGGAGTCCGAGCGGAATGTATTGGGATCCGTGGTTGCGCCTGTGTTTCGCTGCCCGATTACGCTGTCCTGGCCGCCGAGCTGCCCCGTGCGTCGCGAATACCCGTAATTCCAGGCCCCGAACAGACGCACCTGGTCGGACATGCCGTAGTCCAGCCGGTTGTAGGCGTTGTGCTGGGTGTAGGTCTGGGTCAACGTGCGGGGTCCGGGATTGTTGCCGATGAAGTTGGTCGTCCGCCGGGTGGTGTCGACGGTCGGCAGATAGCTGCTGAACAGCCAAAGCTTGTTGGAGATGAGCGGTCCGCCGACTTCGTAGCCGGGCTCGATGACGGTCCGCTGATCCTTCTTCGCCATGTAGTACTCGGGGACGGCGTCAGTCCGGGTGGTGTTGTTGGTGGACGGCAACAGCGGGTTGGTGCGGAGGCCGCGGTCGCCGTCATTGGCGTTCAGGCCGTTGCTCCGGAAATAGGTGAGGATCGACCCGTGCCAGACATTGGACCCGCGCTTGGGGACGGCATTGATGACGCCGCCCAGCGCTCCGCCATGCTCGGCCTCGAAGCTGCTCGACTTAACCTGAACCTCCTGGACGAACTCCATCAGGAAGTCCTTGCCGACGCCGCCGTTCTGGATCTGAGTGGTGTTAATGCCGTCGATCAGATAGAAGTTCTCGCCGTCGCTGGCGCCGTCGATCTGGAAGCCGTTGTCGCCGCGGCCGACGCTTTGCAGCGGCTCCTGCCGCGCGCCCGGAGCGAACGGAATCACCGACTGGAACGAGCGTCCCTTGGGAATCCTGGTCAGAACCGACTGCTCGACCGTGATCGCCACTTTGCTCTGCGTCACGTCCACCGTCGTCGCCTGGCTTTCGACCTCCACGGTTTCCGAAACGGTTCCCACCTGCAACGTGACGGTCACCACGGGATGACGGCCGACGGTCAATTCGATGTTGGTTTCCTTATACTGGCGGAAGCCCTGCGCCGACACCGTCATCGTGTAGGGTCCCGGCGGAAGCGCCGCGAAGCGGAACCCGCCCTCGGCATCCGTCTGCGTCTTCCGGGTGCCAATCATCGCCGCGCCGTAGACTTCGACTGTCGCGTTGACCACGACGGCGCCCGAGGGATCCTTCACCGTCCCCTGGAAGCCTGCCGTGGTTTCCTGTCCCGCCGCCACACTGGCGCAAGCGGCCAGAATTATTCCCGAGATGAACCATCTCTTAGAAGTCATAAACTCCCCTTTCCCGTCAATCTGGTACTCGAGCGTTGAGACTAAGCCCTTTCCCCAAGCTTCGACCCGGTAACAGAGTAGGTCCATCTGTTACACGTGTCAAGAATGTTAAACGCGTTTTAATCCCCGCCACGACATGCGGCGGCACGGCGTCCGCAGGCGGACGCGCCACGGCGATATCATCGAGTTTGCGGGACTTCCTCCGGAGCATTCCCGGGAGCAACTGGAAGCCGAAGCTTCTCGAATGCCTCCCCACCTACCGGCGCTCCGACTTCAGCGCCGACCTGATCGCCGGCGTCACCGTCGGACTGGTCGCCTTGCCTCTGGCAATGGCGTTCGGTATCGCCTCCGGCGTCACGCCCCAGGCCGGCATCTATACCGCCATCATAGGCGGATTCCTGGTCTCGGCCCTGGGAGGCTCGAAGCTCCAGATCGGCGGACCCACCGGCGCGTTTGTCGTCATCGTCGCCGGCATCATCGCGCGCCACGGACTCTCCGGCCTGCTGACCGTTACGATGATGGCGGGCTTTCTCCTCCTCCTCCTCGGCCTCACCGGACTGGGCACCGCGGTGCGCTACATCCCGCGACCCATCGTCATCGGCTTTACCAACGGCATCGCACTCCTGATCGCCTCCACGCAGATCAAGGATTTCCTCGGCCTGAAGGTCGACGGCGCCCCCAGCGAGTTCTTCGAGCGTCTGCGGTCGCTGGCCGCCAACATCGGAACCGTCGACCCCTGGGCCGCTGGACTCGGCGTCGCATCCCTCACGCTGATCCTCGTGATCCCGCGATGGATTCCGCGGCTTCCCGGCTCGATCGTCGCGCTCGTCGCCGGCACCGCGGCGGCGGCGCTGTTTCAATTGCCCGTCGAGACCGTCGGCTCGAAGTTCGGGAGCATTCCGCGCGGCCTGCCCGTGTTCGACATCCCCGACTTTCAGTTCCGCGCCGACCTCATCCTGACTCTTCTGCCTGAAGCGCTGACCGTGGCGATCCTGGCCGCTGTCGAGAGCCTGCTCTCGGCCGTCGTCGCCGACGCCATGACCGGCGACCGCCACAACTCACACGTCGAGCTGGTGGCGCAGGGCCTGGCCAACATCGCCGCGCCGATAGCGGGCGGCATTCCGGTGACTGGCGCGATCGCACGCACGGCGACGAACTTCCGGTCCGGCGCCCGCACGCCGGTGGCCGGCATCGTGCATGCCGTCACGCTGCTGGCGGTGGTGCTGGTGGCGGCGCCGCTCGCCAGGTTCATTCCCATGGCGACGCTGGCGGCGGTGCTGTTCGTCGTCGCCTACAACATGGGCGAGTGGCGCGAGATCGCCGGCATCCTGCGGCTGGACGCCGCCGATAAATCGGTGTGGCTGATCACCTTCGCTCTGACGGTGGTGGCCGACCTCACGGTGGCCGTCGAAGTCGGCATGGGACTGGCCGCGCTGCTCTACATCTACCGCGTCTCGCAAACGACCACGGTCTCCGCGGTGACGCCGCAGTACATCGAGGACGGCCGCCCGCACATTCTCCAGGACAAGCAACTCCCGCCCTACGTGACCATCCTGCGCATTCACGGGCCGTTCCTGTTCGGCACCACCGACCAGCTCGCCGAGGAGACCGCCGACCTCTCGAAATACAAGCCCATCGTCGTGCTGCGGCTGCGCAACATGACGGCCATCGACGCCACCGGCCTGCACGCGCTCGAGACGCTCTGCGACCGCCTGAAGAAGTCCGGCCGGTCGATGCTGCTGTGCGGCGCGCGCCACCAGCCGGCGCGATTCCTCAAGCAGGCCGAATTCGTCGAGCACATCGGCAGGGAGAACATCCTGCCGCACGTGCAGGCCGCGATTCAGCGCGCCCAGCGCATCTACGCCGATTTCGCCGGCGTCGGCGCGGAAGTGGCCGAGGACATGGCGAAGACTCGGCTTTGATACTCGCTGTTACCAGACCGACGCCGCGCGAAACGCGAACGGATCCACCCCCGCCTCGATCACCCCCGCCGGCGTCAGCCGCAGCATCGTCGGCGCCGCCCCGTTGGCCCAGCGCGACCGCGTCGACGTCTTGTGTCCCCGCGCGCTCAGTTCGGCGACCACCGTGGCCGCCGTGCGCTCATCCAGAATCAGATCGCCGCGGCTCATCGCGTGGTTGTCGAAGCTCGACACCAGGTGCCGCGTCTGGAATCGCGGCGCCTCCACCGCCTGCTGCGCGTCCATGCCGAACTCGATCGCGTACAGCAGCATCTGGAGCAGCGCCTGGTCCTGGTTGTCGCCGCCCGGCGTCGAGAGCGCCAGGTACGGCCGGTCGTCCTTGGTCACCAGCGTCGGACTCAGCGTGATGCGCGGCCGCTTCCCGCCCGCAAGCTCATTCGGATGCCCGGGCACGAGCAGAAAGCTCTGCGCGCGCTGCGTGAGTGGAATGCCCGTGTCGCCGGCGATCACCGAGGGCAGCCACGCCCCCGACGGAGTCGCCGTGAATACCATGCCCTCCCGATCCATGGCGTTGACGCAGGTGGTATCGCGCGCCATCAGCGCGTCGTCGATCTTCACCGTCGCGATCTGCGTCTCGGAGGGATGCACGGCCCCGCGGCCGCCGGCGTGGCCGGGCCGGAACTCGAGCGACGCAGCCGGAGCGATCAGCGCCGCGCGTTCGGCGGCGTACTCGCGCGAGAGCAGACGCTCGGCGGGAACGTCGGCGAACTTCGGGTCGCCGTAGTAGCTGTCCCGGTCGGCGTAGCCCAGCTTCAGCGCCTCCACCAGCGTGTGAATGTACTCCGCCGAATTCGCGCCCATCGACTTCAGGTCGCGTGACTCGATCAGGTTCAGCGCCTGGAGCATCACCGGCCCCTGGCTCCAGAATCCCGGCTTATAGACGCGATATCCGCGATACGTGGTCGACGGCGCCTCCTCGGGCTTCAGCCGGAACCCCGCCATGTCCTCGTACCGCATCAGGCCGCTGTTGGCCTGCATGAACGCGTCGATCTTGCGGGCGATCTCGCCGCGATAGAAGTAGTCGCGCACGGCGTCGATGCCGGCCGCGCGCGTGGCCCCCGCTGCCCGCGCCTTCCGATCCGCCTGCGCCATGGCGCGCAGCGTGCGCGCGAGATCGGGCTGGCGGAACACGTCGCCGGTGCGCGGCACGCGACCCTCGGGCACGAACAGGGCCAGCGACGTCGGCCACAGGTCGAAAAACTTCCGGCTGCGATTGATCGACTGCGCCCGATACTCGTCCAGCGGGAATCCGTCCGCCAGTTCGATGGCCGGTTGCAGCGCCTCCTCGGCCGTCTTCGACCCGAACTCGCGCAGCGCCACCATCACCGCGTCCACCATGCCCGGCACCAGCGCCGGCATCAGCCCGGCCACCGGCATGAAGCCCCGCAGTCCGTTCGGCTCGATCTGCTGCACCTCGCCCGGCAGCATCTTGCGATTCCGGAAGAACTCCGCCGTCGCCAGCTTCGGCATCGTCCCCACGCCGGCGATCGCAAACACCCGACCGTCGCGCGCCCGGATGAGAATCGGCGCCTCGCCGCCGAAGCCGAAGTGCGAGAATTCCACCACCGCGCCCGCCAGCGTCGTCGCGACCCCGGCGTCCACCGCGTTGCCTCCCGCGTGGAACATCCGCATGCCGGCTTCCACCGATTGATCCGTCCCGCCTGCGACCGCTCCGCGCATCCCGCGCATCGGGCGCCGGATCGGGCGGTCGATTTCACGGCGCTGCTGGAACTGTGGTTTCGCGGCGGCGGGCGGAGGCGGAGGCTGCTGCGAGAGGAGCGCCGCGGCGAACAGCGGCACAAGGGCGGCGGCGTATCGGGTTTTCATGGAAACCTGAGACGATTATAGCGCCACGTTGCGCGGATCCCGCCCGAACCGCCCGCTGCCGGGCGCACAGCGCGGGGCGCGCTCCATGCTGCCAGCCAACGCTCGCGCCCCGCTGCGCTGTGCGCGATGTTGACTGGAGAAGCTCCCTACGACGAGTACTTCCGCCGCCAGCCCTCCAGCTCCTTGCGAAGCCGGTCGATCACCGTGATGTACTCGGCGTTGAAGTACTGGTTGGCCATCTCGCGCGGGTCGGCCCGCAGGTCGAACAATTCGTTGGGACCCTCGCCGTTGTTGCGCAGCACCAGCTTGAAGCGGTTGTCGCGCGCCATCTCGGTGTTGCGAAAATGTCCGAACACCGTCGACGGCCAGGGCTTGTCGCGCGTGGGCCCTTTCCCCTGGGCCAGACCGAGATAACTTCGACCGCACAGGTTGCGCGACGGCGGCTCCACTCCCACCGCCTCGCACACGCTCGGCACGAAATCGTAGAAGCTCACCAGCTCCGGCCGCGTCGCCTCCACCGGCAGCCTGCCCGACCAGTTCCAGATCATCGGAACCTGCACGACCTCTTCGTACATGTTGATGGGATCCGAGGCCAGCCCTTTGCTCCACAGCCCGTGCCGCCCGAGCAGAAAGCCGTTGTCGCCGGTGAAGACGATCAGCGTATTCTCGTGCAGCCCGCGCTCGCGCAGCTTCCGCATCAGCGCCGGAATCTGGTCGTCAAGCGCCGTCACTGACGCCGCGCACTTTCGCAGGTTCCCGACCGTGTCCTTCAACAGGTCGCGCTCCCGCAGCGCATGCGGGGCCGCCGGCGCGTAGCCGAACGTCTCGAACGTCGCGCCCGCGTACATGTCGTAGTACTTCTGCGGATGCCCGTTGTAGGGCGTGTGCGGATTCAGATAACTCACCGTGAGGAAGAACGGCGACCCCGGCTTCTGCTGGTCGAGGAAGTCGCAGGCGCGCCGCGTCTTGATCTCCGTGAGATACCCCTTCTCGTCAATCCGCTGGCCGTTCAGGTACATCGTGGGATCGGTGTACGACCGCGAGCCCCCGGACATCGTGTACGAGTAGCGGTAGCCGCGCCCCGGATTCTCGTCCGAGCCCATGTGCCACTTGCCGACGTAGCCGCACTGGTATCCCGCGCCCGCGAGCACGTCCGAGAGCATCGTCTCGCGCGCGAACGACTCCGGCGCCACGGCCTGTCCCTGCGGCGGCTGCGCGACGGGCTGGGCGGTCAGAAAATCGTGGATGCCGTGCTGGCGCGGCACGCGGCCGGTGAAGAGCGTCGCCCGGCTCGCCGAGCAGATCGGCGTCACGACGAAGTGATTCAGGAACCGCACGCCGCCGCGCGCCAGGTTGTCGATGTTAGGCGTCCGGATCTCGCGATTCCCGTAGCAGCCGAGCATCCAGGCGGCCAGGTCGTCGGCGAGAATCAGCACGATGTTGGGCCGCTGCGCCGGCGCCGCGTCGCGCCGCTGCGCCAGTACCGGACCGGCGGCCGCGCCTGCCATCCACTCGCGTCTCGTAAGTCGGGTCATAGGACGTCCGCGAAACCTCGCTTGATTTGTCGGAAAAACAGCCCGCCGGCGATGAAGGCGGCCACGCTCCACACCGCCAGCGCCCCCAGATCTTCCCAGTTCGGCGCGCGATTCGAGAGCAGCCGGTCCCGATAGGCGCGCACCAGGTACGCCAGCGGGTTGAACCACAGCAGCCAGCGCATCGGCGGCGGATAATCGCCTTCATTCACGAAAATCGGCGTCAGCCAGAACCACAGCGTCAGCAGGACCGAAACCACCTGCGCCGTGTCGCGCAGGTACACGTGCAGTCCCGCGACCACCCAGCCCAGTCCGATCGCCAGCAGCCCCAGCAGCAGCGTGTAGGGCGGCAGCAGCAGCACCATCGGCGAGAAGTGGTCTTCGGCGAAGCCGATCACGGCGACCACCACCACCAGCGCCATGAAGTGATTCACCAGCGACGAAACGAAGATCGAGATCGGCGCGACCTCGGAAGGAAACACCGTCTTGGTGATCAGCGCGGCGTGGTCCACCATCGACGTCGCCGAGCGGCTTACGGTCTCCTGAAACAGCATCCACGGGAGAAACCCGCACACCATGAACAACCCGTAGGACTGCGTCACTTCTCCGCGCGGCAGCGTCAGCTTGAGGCAGATCTGGAATACGAACAGCCAGCTCGCCAGTAGCACCAGCGGATGGACGAGTCCCCACACCCATCCGGCGGCCGAGCCCACGTAGCGCTGCTCGAAGTCGCGCCGCACAAGCTGGGCGACGAGCGCCCGCCGCTCGACGAGATTGCGGAGAAAGTAGCTGCCCGGAACGCGGATCAACTCATCAGGATATCAGAG
>CAZEVY010000109.1:11976-18387 GCA_964515555.1 uncultured Solibacteraceae bacterium
CCCGGCAGTAAATGCGGCGTCTCGTGTAGACTACCCGTAGACCGCTCAGAGGAACGATGACCGGCCGCCAGGTCGCGCACTACCGCATTCTCGAAAAACTCGGCGGCGGCGGTATGGGCGTCGTCTACCGCGCCGAGGACACCCGCCTCCACCGCCACGTCGCCCTCAAGTTCCTCCCCGACCAGTACGCCGCCGACCCGCAGGCGCTCGAGCGCTTCCAGCGCGAGGCTCGCGCCGCCTCGGCCATCAACCACCCGAACATCTGCACCATCCACGACATCGGCGACGATCAGGGCCGCCCCTATATCGTCATGGAGGCCCTCGAGGGCCGCAACCTGCGCCAGCACATCGGCGGCAAGCCGCTCAAGACCGACGAGTTGGTCGCCATCGCCACACAGGTCGCCGACGCGCTCGACGCCGCGCACGCCAAGGGCATCGTTCATCGCGACATCAAGCCCGCCAACATATTCATCACCGATCGCGGCCAGGCCAAAGTGCTCGACTTCGGGCTCGCCAAGCTCAGCGAGGACCGGCGCGCCTCCCCCGAGGCCTCGACGATTTCCGAAGCGCTGATCACCTCGCCCGGCGCGGCGCTCGGTACCGTCGCCTACATGTCGCCCGAGCAGGCGCGCGGCGAGACCCTCGACGCCCGGTCCGATCTGTTCTCCTTCGGCGTCGTGCTCTATGAAATGGCGACCGGCACGCTGCCGTTTCAGGGCGCCACCGTCGCCGCCGTCTTCGACGGCATCCTGAATCGCGCCCCCGAGCCGCCCCGGCAGCGGAATCCGCAGTTGCCCGCCGAGATCGAGAGTGTCATCGCGAAGGCGCTGGAGAAGGACCGCGACGTCCGCTGCCAGACGGCCTCCGAGCTTCGCGCCGATCTCAAGCGCTTCGAGCGCCGCACCGAGACGGGACGATCCGCGGCCACGGCCGCTTCGCGGCGGCCCCGCCGCGCCTGGGCCTTCGCGGCGGCCGCCGTCGCCATCCTCGCCGTCGCGGGCGCCGTAGCGCTGTGGATGCAGTCCCGCTCGCGGCCCGCGTCGCGATCGGAGTGGGTGCAGTTGACCAACTTTCCCGACTCCGTCGTTCAGCCGACGCTCTCGCCCGACGGCCGCATGGTCACCTTCATTCGCGCCACGGATTCGTTCACGGCCGACTCCGGTCAGGTCTATCTGAAGATTCTCCCCGACGGCGAACCCAAGCGCCTTACCCAGGACGACCTCACGAAGATGAGCCCGGTCTTTTCTCCGGACGGCTCGCGCATCGCCTACACCATCATCGATGCGCGCAACGAATGGGACACCTGGGTGGTACCGGTGCTGGGCGGCGATCCCCGCCCCTGGCTGCCGAACGCCTCGGGCCTCATCTGGGCGGGCCGCCAGACGGTGATTTTCTCGGAAAAGATCCGGGGCAGTCATGGAAATCACATGAAAATCGTGACCGCGGCCGAGAGCCGCGCCGACGCCCGCGACCTTTACACGCCCATGCCGCGAGGCGCCATGGCGCACCGGACATACCCGTCGCCCGACGGCAAGTGGGCGCTGACCGTCGAGATGGATGACCGCGGCGCGTGGCTCCCCTGCCGCCTGATTCCCATGGACGCCGGCGCCACGGGCCGTTCCGTCGGACCGCCGGACGCAGGCTGCCTGTTCGCGGCCTGGTCGCCGGACGGCCGCTGGATGTACCTGAACTCGGCGGCCGGGGGCACATACCACGTCTGGCGGCAGCGATTCTCGGAGGGTGCGCTGGCCGACCCGGAACAAGTTACCTCGGGGCCGACCGAGGAAGAGGGCATCGCGATGGCGCCCGGCGGCGAGTCCTTCATCACCGCTGTCGGTCAGAAGCAGCGATCGGTTTGGGTGCGCGACGCGCGCGGCGAGCGCCCTGTCTCGTTGGAAGGCTACGCGTCAAAGCCGATGTTCACGCCCGACGGGAAGAAGCTGATTTACGCCGTCCGCAAGAGCATCTCGCCCCTTCGAAGCGAGCTGTGGATCGCCGACCTCGCCTCCGGTCAAAGCGAGCCCCTGCTACCCGGATTCCTCGTGGCTGAAACTGTCGCCCGGCCGAGCTACGATATCTCGCCCGACGGCCGGCGCGTGGTAATGCAAGCGCGCGACCGGGCCGGCAAGAACCGGCTCTGGATCGCGCCGATCGACCGCAGTTCGCCGCCGCGCCAGATTCCCAACGTCGAAGGCGACGGACCGCTCTACGGACCGAAAGGCGAGATCGTGTTTCGCGGGCGCGAGGGCGCTTACGGCTTCGCGTACAGCATCGGCGAGGATGGAAGCGGGCTCAGAAAGCTCAGCGACCACCCCGTTATCGGAACCTGGAGCATTTCACCTGACGGCCGGTGGCTGGCGGTCTACGCCCGTCCCAGCAATGAGGAGTCCGGTGTGGAGTTGCTGCTTTCGCTCGATGGCGGGCCGCACGTCGTCGTCGGCGCCATGATCCATTTGAAGTGGGCGCGCGACGGGAAGCTCGCGTTCCTTTCGCTCGTGTCCGGCGCGACCTACGCAGTGCCGCTCACACCCGGCCGCATACTGCCGCCGATCCCGCCGGGCGGGTTCCGCTCGCGCGCCGATATCGCCGCACTGCCCGGCGCGCGCCTCATCGATTCGGCTGACGTCGCTCCCGGCCCCACGGCCGGCGTCCACGCCTACTCGCGCGAGACCGTGCAGCGAAACCTTTACCGCATTCCCGTACCGTAAGGAGGACGAATGAATCCCGACAGACGGCAATTCTTGCTGGCGGCTCTGGCCGCGCGTCTGCACGCGCAGACTCCGGCGCCCCTGATCGACCGCGGCTTCGCGCGCGTCGACGCCATCGCGCCCGGCGTATGGGCCACCGTCGCCGACGGCGCCAAGGGCGATCAATGCGCCTCCAACGGCGGCGTCATCGCCGGCCGCGACGCCGTGCTGATCGTCGAAGGTCACATGCAGCCCGCCGGTGCGGAGCTGGAGATCGAGGCCGCCGGCAAAGTGTCGAAAGCGCCGATTCGCGGCGCCGTGGTGACGCATTTCCACCTCGACCATTCCTTCGGCAACATCGCCTATGCCCGCCGGAAGATCGCCATCATCGCGCACGAGAAGTGCGGACCGGCGATGAAGGAGCAGTACGCCGCGGTGAAGGGCGTCGACAAGAAGCCGCTGCTCGCGCCGCTGGAGAAGAAGATCGCCGCCGCCGCCGGCGAGGCGAAAAAGCGCCGCGAGGGCGACCTCGGCGCCATGCAGTGGATGTACGGCGCTATCGACGCCGTGGAGCTGGCCTATCCCACCGAGACGCTCGCTTCGACGAAGAAGATCGACCTCGGCGGCCTGACCGCCGTCGTCGAGTATCATCCCGGCCACACGCCCACCGACGTCATCGTGCGCGTCCCCGAGCGCGACGTGGTCTTCGCCGGCGACCTGCTCTTCAACGGCATGTACCCGGTCTGCATCGACGCCGACATGCTCGCCTGGCGCAAGGTGCTCGACCGCTTCGCGTCCTACGGGAAGAGCACGCGATTCGTCCCCGGCCACGGCCCGGTTTGCGGGCAGGAGACCATCGCCGACCAGTCGGCGGTGTTCGACGATCTGCGCGCCCACGCCGAGAAGATGCTCCGCGCCGGCGCTTCCGCCGACGAGGCCGAGCTCCGCTACACCGCCCCGTCGCGCTTCAAGGATTACCCCATCTACTGGGGTCTCGGCGTCGCCCCGGCCATGCGGAGCTACTACGCCGCAGGCAGGTGATCGGACCTCGCGCGCAACGCTCCCGTAGAATAGTGTCATGGTCCGACTCGAATCCGTCATCGACTCCTGGAAAACCGTCCGCCAGGACACCGCCCAGGCCGTCGACGACTTCCCCGCCGGCGACCTCGATTTCCGCCCCACGCCCGACATGATGAGTTTCCGCGAGCTCGCCCGTCACAATCTCGACGCCGGGCACGCGCTCATCGGCTCCCTGCTCGATGGAGTCGAGGACTACACGACGCCCGGCCTTCGCGACGGGTTCAAGAAGTACTTTTCCCCGCTCCCCGCCGACGCCCCCGCCGCCGACCTCGCCGCCGAACTGCGCGGGGCGCTCGACCAGTGGCGCGACGGCATCCTCGCGCGGCCGCCCGAATTCTGGTCGCATCTCATCACCCGCATGGACGGCCTCAGCGTCACGCGCCTGGAGATGCTGCAATTCATGAAGGAGCACGAGCTCACGCATCGCTCGCAGATGTTCGTGTACCTGCGCCTCAAAGGCGTCGTCCCGCCGACCACGCGCCGCCGGCTGGCCAAACAGGCCCAGAAGTAAGGGTGTCCGCCACACTCCCCGGCCGCGTCGAAGCCGCGATCCAGCGTCACCGGATGCTCGACGGCGTCCGGCGACTCGGTGTCGCCGTCTCCGGCGGCGGCGACTCGGTCGCGCTTCTCCACCTGCTCGTCCAAATCGCGCCGCGTTTCGACGCCGCCCTCACCGTCATCCACCTCGACCACGGACTCCGCGGCGACGAGTCCCGCCAGGACGCCCGCTTCGTCGCCTCGCTCGCCGCCACCCTCGGGCTGCGCCTCGAATCCCGCGCAGTCGATCTCCGCCACGCCCCCGGCAACCTCGAGCAGGCCGGCCGCGAGGCCCGCCGCCGGTTCTTCGCCGAACTCATCGCGCGCGGCGCCGTCGGCCGCGTCGCCACCGGGCACACCCGGTCCGACCAGGCCGAAACCGTCGCGTTTCGCCTCTTGCGCGGCGCCGGCCTCGCCGGCCTCGCCGGTATCCTGCCGGTCACCGCCGACGGCGTCGTGCGGCCTCTCATCGACCTCTCGCGGCAGGAATGCCGCGACTACCTCGCCGCCCGCGGCCTCCCCTGGCGCGATGACTCCAGCAATCTCGACCAGACTCTGGCCCGCAACCGCATCCGGCATTCTCTGCTCCCCGCCCTGGCCCGCGACTGGAATCCGGAGATCGAGGCGTCCCTGGCCCGGCTGGCCGGCCTGGCGTCCGAGGAAGAGGCTTATTGGACCGCGCTCGTCGCCGAT
Organism: uncultured Solibacteraceae bacterium; assembly: GCA_964515555.1. Classification (GTDB taxonomy): domain Bacteria; phylum Acidobacteriota; class Terriglobia; order Bryobacterales; family Bryobacteraceae; genus CAZEVY01. The sequence continues at coordinate 16,974 of CAZEVY010000109.1, forward strand.
CTCGCGGATTCCTGTTTCACCGCCGACGGCGCCGCCATCGTCCTGACGGCGAGGCTCCGCGATCTCCCGCGCGCCCTGTCGCGCCGGCTGCTGCGGGAAGCCCTGCGGCGCGTTCGAGGCGGATTGCGGCGCGTCGACTTCGAGCACGTCGAGGCCGTCCTCGATCTGGCTGCCGCGGGCCGGGGGGCGGGAGGAGTCCGGCTTCCCGGCGTCGTCGTGCGCCGCTCCTTCGATTGGATTCGCATCGCGCCGGCTGGCGATGCCGCGCGACCCTACAGCGAATCGATCGGCGTTCCGGGCTCGGCGCGAATTCCTGGCGCAGCTATCCGGCTGGACCTCGTCGATTACAGCTATAATACGGACGGGTGTTACTTGGACTGGAGCCGCGTCCGCGGACCGTTGATCCTGCGGAGTTGGCGGCCTGGTGACCGGTTTCAGCCGGCGGGAACGGAGAGCCCGCGGAAAGTGAAAGAGCTGTTCCAACAGGCCCGTGTGCCCTCCTGGGAACGCTTTCGGTGGCCGATGATTACCACAGAAGGCGCGATTCTCTGGACCCGGCGTTTTGGCGCCGCCGCCGGGGTCGCGGCGACGCCGGCTACCCGCCAGGCGTTGCGAGTGAGCGAAGAGGTCGAAGGATGAATCGTTTCCCCCACAATCGCCGTCTTACATATAGAGGATCCTGTTCCCGCCAGCCGGAGCTTTCATGAACTCAAACGTAAAGACCGCGGTCTTCTGGATTCTGCTCGCCTGCGTGGCCGTGCTGTTGTACGCCGTCGTCCGCAGCGGCCAGCGGCGCGTCGAACACCAGATCAGCTTCACCGACTTCCTGAACCGCCTGGAGGACGTCTCGCAGGTGACCATCACCGGCACCGAGGTCAAGGGGACGTTCAAGAACAAGATCGGCCTGAAAACCCAGATTCCCATCAACTTCCCCGACGTCTACCGCCAGCTCCTCGAAAAGGGCGTCAACGTCGAGATCAAGGACGCCTCCTCCGGCACCTACCTCTCCCTGCTCATCAACGCCATTCCGTTCGTGCTGCTGATCGCGTTCTGGATTTTCATGATGCGGCAGATGCAAAGCGGCGGCAATAAGGCGCTCAGCTTCGGGAAGAGCCGCGCGCGCCTGCACTCCAGCCAGCAGAAGAAGGTGACGTTCAAGGACGTCGCCGGCGTCGAGGAGGCCAAGGAGGAGCTCCAGGAGATCATCGAGTTTCTGCGCGAGCCGCAGAAGTTCCAGAAGCTCGGCGGGCGGATTCCCAAGGGCGTGCTGCTGGTCGGCCCACCGGGAACCGGCAAGACGCTCCTGGCCCGCGCCATCGCCGGCGAGGCCAAGGTGCCCTTCTTCTCGATCTCCGGCTCCGACTTCGTCGAGATGTTCGTCGGCGTCGGCGCCAGCCGCGTGCGCGACCTGTTC
>CAZEVY010000110.1:0-18149 GCA_964515555.1 uncultured Solibacteraceae bacterium
ATACCGGCAACCTGGAGGTGCTCGAGCGCTACGGCACCGAGGCGCACAAGAAGCAGTGGCTCGAGCCGCTGCTCGCAGGGAAAATCCGCTCCGCCTTCGCGATGACCGAGCCGGCGGTGGCCTCGTCCGACGCCACGAACATCCGCACCGAGATCGAGCGCGACGGCAACGACTACGTCATCAACGGCCACAAATGGTGGATCTCGGGCGCCGGCGACAAGCGCACGAAGATCATGATCGTGATGGGCCGCACCAATCCCGACGCGCCGAAGCACGCGCAGCAAAGCATGATCCTCGTGCCGCGCGACACGCCGGGCGTGAAGGTGCTGCGCCCGCTGCCGGTGATGGGCTTCCTGCACGAGCCCGAGGGCCACTGGGAGGTGAAGTTCGAGAACGTGCGGGTGCCGGCGTCCAACATCCTGCTGGGCGAAGGCCGCGGCTTCGAGATCGCGCAAGGACGGCTCGGTCCGGGCCGCATCCATCACTGCATGCGCCTCATCGGCATGGCCGAGCGCTCGCTCGAGATGATGTGCAAGCGCGCGCTCGCGCGCGTCGCGTTCGGCAAGACGCTGGCCGAGCAGGGCGTCGTGCGCGACCAGATCGCGAAATCGCGCATGGAGATCGACCAAGCGCGCTTCCTCGTGCTCAACGCCGCGCACATGATGGACACGGTCGGCAACAAGGCCGCGCGCGGCGAGATCGCCATGATCAAGGTGGTGGCGCCGAATCTCGCCCTGCGCGTGCTGGACCGCGCCGTGCAGGCGCACGGGGGCGCGGGAGTCTGCGGCGATTTCCCGCTGGCCGCGGCCTGGGCCAACTCGCGCACGCTGCGCCTGGCCGACGGTCCCGACGAAGTGCACCTCGAGGCCATCGCCCGGCTCGAGCTGAAGCGCCACGCATGAAGGGCGACCCGGTCCGCGCGCTGCTCTCGGCGCTCGTCGCCGTGCTCGCCATCGCCGGGGCCGCGGACTTCCATCGCTGGATCGAACGCTACAATCGCGAGGGTCATCCGCCCCGCATCGACTGGGCCCGCGAAGAGGCTCGCTTCCGGGAGATCGCCGCGATTGTGCCGGCGAATGCGAGAGTCGGCTACGTGAGCGATCTGCCGCTCGATCGCTTGTGGGCGAGCGAACAGTTCCAGACCGCGCGCTACCTGCTCGCGCCGCGACTCGTCGTCGCGCGATCGTCGACGGAAGAGTGGCTGCTCGCCGCGTCGCAACCGGCCGGCTACCGGATCGTCAAGGATCTCGGAGGCCTCCTCCTTTGCCGAAGGTAGGCCGTCTCTTCCTCGCCGCCGCTTTGCTCTTCGCGTGCATTCCGATTGCGCTCGCCCTGAACGCCTCCCTCCGCGCGCGGCCGCACGGCTCCTGGGACGCCTTCGCCATCTGGAACGTCCGCGCCAAACATCTCGCCGGACCCGACTGGCGTACCATCACGCAGCCCGAGTTCGACCCCGTCGTCGCCGACTACCCGTTGCTCGTTCCCGCCGCCGCCGCCGTAGCGGGACCCGTGCCCGTCGCCGTTTTGTTTCTCGCCGCGACAACGGCGCTCGTCGTCGCCGCAGTCGCGATTCTCCACTCGCCAGCGATGGGACTGCTCGCCGGCCTGGTGTTCCTCACCGGCCGGACCTGGTTGTGGGAAGCCGCGAGCCTCTGCGCCGACGTGCCGCTCAGCTTCTTCATCCTCGCGACCGTGGTGATGATGCTGCTCGACCGGCCGCTCGCCGCGGGACTCGCCGCTTCGCTCGGCTCCTGGACCAAGAACGAGGGCCTCGTGTTCTTCGCCCTCACCGTCGTGCTGTGCGCCGTGTTTCTGCGCCGCCGCATGCGGACCTATCTCCTCGGCGCGCTTCCGGTCGTCGTGCTGGTCGGGATCTACAAGCTGTTCATCGCAGGGCGCGGGTACCTCGCCGACCAGCCGGCCGGTCAGGCGCTGGCGCAGCTTGCCGATCCCGCGCGCTACCTCGCCATCGCGAAGCAGTTCGGCATCGTCGTGCTCGGCTTCGGACAGGGAATCGTGCACCCCATCGTGTTGCTCGCGATCCTCGCGGCGGCTTACGGCGTCCGCCGCGGCGCGCTGGCGCGCCCGGAAGTGCGATTCTCCGCCGCCGCGATCGCGCTCCTCGTTGCGAGCTACTGCGCCGTGTACCTCGTCACGCCGCTCGACCTTGAGTGGCAGCTCGCGACATCGCTCGCTCGACTCGTCTGCCACGTCTGGCCCGCGGCGCTCGTCGTCGCCTGCCTGTCGCTGGGCCGCGCGAGCGATACCATGTCCTCATGAAGCTCCCCGCGACCCTTCTGCTCGCCGCACTCGCGCTCCCCGCGCAGACGCCCGACGACCGCATCAACGCGACCCTCTGGGTGCAGACCGCCGAGGAGTTCCGCGGCGCCGCCCTCGGCGCCTTCCGCGCCGCAACACGTCAGCTCGACCGCGCACTCAAACACAAGAAGTGGACCGCCGCCGTCGAGCAGTCCGAGCCGTTCAAGAAGCTCCCGCCCGCCGTCATCCTCGACATCGACGAGACCGTGCTGGACAACTCGCCCTTCCAGGTTCGCGGGATTCGCACGGGCGTTCCGTTCCAGGCCGCGATGTGGGACCAGTGGGTTTCCGAGGGCAAGGCCGGTGCGGTCCCCGGCGCGCTCGAGTTCTGCCAGGCCGCGGCGGCGAAAGGCGTCACCGTCTTCTACATCAGCAATCGCGACCAGAAGCACGAGCCCGCCACGCGCGCCAACCTCAAATCGCAGGGCTTCCCGCTGAGCGACTCGGTCGACACCGTCCTGCTGCGCGCCGAGAAACCCGACTGGACCGGCGAGAAGACCACGCGCCGCAGCCACGTCGCGACCTCGCATCGCGTGCTGCTCCTCATCGGCGACGACCTCGGCGATTTCCTCTCCAACGTCCGCGTGCCGGTCGCCGACCGCCGCAAGATGGTCGCGCCGCATGACGCCTGGTGGGGCGAGCGCTGGTTTGCGATTCCCAACCCGATGTACGGGTCGTGGGAAGAGGCCGTCGTCGCACCCGAGCGCACCGACGCCGGGCGGCTTCGCAAGAAGCTCGACGCACTGCGATAGTCAAACCGCGGCGCGAACCACCGGGATACGATGTGGTCATGATGCCTGAGACTGCTTCCCCCGGCACTGCGCGCCGATTGGGGCTCGCCGCTTTCGGACCGATTGCCGCATACGGCGTCGTGGCGCTGATTCTGCTGGTCAACTGGGAACGCGTGCCGGCGCGGATCCCGGTCCACTGGGGCCTCTCGGGCGAACCCGACCGCTGGGCCGATCGCGGATTCTGGAGCATCTACGCGGTGCTGGCCGCCGGCGTTGTCGTCTCGCTGGCGATCGCGCTCTCGATCTGGAAAGGGCGCCGCCAGCGGATGGCCGCGGGCTTCGTCGGACTCAGTTACGGCGTTGCAACCCTGTTCTGCTACGTCGCGCTCCGCCCGCTGATAGTCGGAGACGACTCGCTGGGCGCGGGCTTCTGGATCGCTCTGGGGATGCTGTTCGCGCTGGCGATCGCCATCGCCGTCGGCAGCGTGCGCGACGGATTGCGGACCCCGGCCGACCATTGGAAGCTCGGCGTCATCTACCACAATCCCGAGAATCCGTCCCTTTGGGTGCCCAAGCGGTTCGGCCTGGGCTGGACGCTCAACTTCGCGAATCCGTTCTCGTGGCTGATGCTGGCGGCGCTCGCCGCGCTACCGCTGGTTCTGATTCTCGTCCGATAGCTTGTGATAGAGCCGCAGGACCTTCTCGACGTAGTTTCTCGTCTCGGCGTAGGGCGGCACGCCGCCATAGCGCTCCACGGCGCCGGCCCCGGCGTTGTATGCCGCAAGCGCCTTGCGCGTTTCGCCGTTGTAGCGCACCAGCAGGTCTCGCAGGTGGCGCGCCCCCGCCTCGATGTTCTGAGCCGGATCGCGCGGGTCGGCGTTCAGTTGAGCCGCCGTTGCGGGCATCAACTGCATGACGCCGATGGCGCCCTTTGGCGATATCGCGTCGGGCCGATAGGCCGATTCGACGCGCGCGACGCTGTGCAGAATCGCCGGCGGGAGGCCGTTGCGATGGGCCGCCTCCTGGACGAGTTCGCGCGGAGTCTTCGGGGCGGCGGGTGGCGGGGACGGCGGCGCCGCCGATTCGAGCGCCGGGTCCGGCGTCGCGGGCGCGGGCCGCGCTTCCAAGGCCTCGAACGACGCGATCGCCGACGACGGCAGCTCGATCACCCCGTCCCTGGTGAACAGCCGCACGCGCGCGCCGTCGATTTCGTGCCGCTCGATCTCGATGCGGAAGCCGGTGTGAAGCACCGCGAGCTCGGCGGACCAGCCCGCCGTCGCCAGGGCCCACAACACAAGAATCCTCACCTATCCCTATTGACGCAGAAGCCCGCCGTGGCGTGCAACGCCGAATGAACGGCCCTCGCGAGATTTCCGGCCGCTTCCGGCTACGTTGCTACAATGGCGGGTTCATGGAGCATCTCAAGAAGCTGATCCGGGAAGTTCCCGGATTTCCCAAACCGGGCATCCTGTTCTACGACATCACGACGCTGCTCAAGGACTCGCAGGGCTTGAGCGACGTCATCGGCGGACTTGGCGGCGCCTATCGCGGAGCGAACGTCGACGTGGTGCTCGGCATCGAGGCGCGCGGTTTCATCTTCGCCCCCGCCGTGGCGTGTCACCTGGGCGCCGGCTTTGTACCGGTGCGCAAGCCGGGCAAACTGCCCGCCGAAAAGGAACGTATCGAGTACGCCCTGGAGTACGGTACGGACGCCCTCGAAATTCACAGGGACGCCGTGCGGCCCGGGCAGAACGCCCTCATCGTTGACGACCTCCTGGCCACCGGCGGCACGGCGGCGGCTGTCGCGCGCCTGGTCGAGAAACTCGGCGGACGTGTCGCGGGCTTCGCCTTCGTCGTCGAGCTCGACTTTCTGGGCGGGCGCTCGAAGCTTGCGGGCTATCCGATACACTCGTTGCTGCACTATTCGCAGTGAGACTCCACGCCGCGCGAGCCCGATTACGTGCGCTCGCGAAGATCAATCTCGACCTCAGGGTCCTCTACCTCCGCCGCGACGGATACCACGAAATCCGCACGATCTTTCATACGATCTCGCTCGCCGACCGCATCGAGATGGATCTGACTCCGGCCGCGCGCACGCAGATCGCGGTCGAGTCTACGGTCGATATCGCCGACAATCTCGCGGCCCGCGCGGCGTCGCTGGCGCTCGAAGAGATGGGAGTCGCGGCGAACGTCCGCATTCGCCTCGACAAGCGCATTCCGATGGGCGCGGGACTCGGCGGCGGATCGAGCGACGCGGCCGCTGTGCTCATGGCGCTTCCGGCGATGACGGGCCGCGCGATCGGCGCGCGGAGACTGCACGAGCTGGCGGCGTCGGTGGGCGCCGACGTGCCGTTCTTCCTCGTCGGCGGCGCGGCGCTCGGCGTCGGCCGCGGCGACGAGTTGTATCCGATGCGCTCACCAGGCCGCCTGTACGGCCTGCTGGTCGCGCCGGGCGTGCACGTCTCCACCGCCGAGGCTTACCGCGCGCTCGGCAGATCGGAGGACATCGCGACAGCGCCCGAAGCGTTTGGCGAGCTGGTGGCGCGTCTGTCGGCGCGCCCGCCCCGGGACGGATGGCAGCCGCTCTGCTCCAACGACTTCGAGGAAGCCGTCTTCGAGCGCCACCCCGATCTGCGGCTCCTTAAGCGGCGTCTTGCGCGCACCGGCGCCTCGCCGGCGCTAATGAGCGGCAGCGGATCGTCCTTCTACGGGCTATATGCTTCGCGGCGCGATGCGCTCGAAGCGGCCCGGCGATTTCCGCGGCATTGGACTTCGGCGTTCACGCTGGTGAACGCGGTGCGCTATCGCGCCACGCGTTACACGCCACACCTTGACAATGGGTGTCGGTTTCGTTAGCCTGAGCGCATCGCAGTCTTGAAGGGAGACCCGTATGAAAGTGTGTTCATTATCTATTAGTAAGCTCCTCGCCGTGATCGTGTGCCTGGCTCTACCGCTGGCGGCGCAGACCGGACTTGGCGTCGTCCGCGGCACGGTGCTCGATCAGAGCCGCGCCGCTGTCCCCGCCGCCAAACTTACGCTGACCAACCAGGACACCGGAGTCGCGCGGCCGACCCAGTCCAACGGCGTCGGCATTTACTACCTGGGGTCGATCCCGCCGGGACGCTATACTCTCACCGCCGAGGCCGCCGGCTTCAAGAAATGGTCGGGAACTCTCGTCCTGGAAGCAGGGCAGAACGCGTTGATCGAACCGATCATGGAAGTCGGCAGCGTCGACGCAGTGGTCGAAGTCACGGGTGCGGCGGCGCCAATCACCACCGTCGGGATGGAGATCAACGACGTCAAGGATGCGCTCCGAATTCAGCAGTTGCCTCTGAACGGCCGCGACGTGCGCAACCTGTTTAACCTGACGCCCGGCGTCGAGGGTGGCGGCGTGCCCCGCGTCAACGGCATGAAGGTCGGCTCGGCCGATATTCTGCTGGACGGCATCTCGCTGGTCGATCGTTTCGGCGGCGGCCTGCGCGGCGGCGTTTCGCCGGGACTCGACACCATCCAGGAGTACCGCATCGAAACCGCCGGGTCGGACGCTTCGTCGTCGCGACCGGCGACGATTACCCTGGTCACCAAGAGCGGCCAGAACGAGATTCACGGCAGTGTCTTCGAGACGCATCGCAACAATTTCGGGGGCCTGCGCACCCGGGCGCGCCAGGACAGCAATGCCCGGCCGCCGCAGCTGATCCGGAACGAGTTCGGCGCCACGGCGGGCGGACCGATAATCAAGAACAAGACCTTCTGGTTCGCATCGTGGGAGGGCCTGCGCCAGCGGCAGGCGAGCTTCGCCCGCGCCGCCGCGCCCACGCCGGCCATGTGGGAAGGCGACTTCAGTTCGCTGACCGATAACAACAGCAACGTCTACCGGATCTTCGATCCGTATTCGACTCGAGCCGACGGATCGCGCACCGCGTTTCCGAACAACCGCGTGCCCTCGAACCGAATCACGTCGTTCGCGAATACGATGCGAAGCGTGTCGCCGGATCCGGCCGGCCCCAACGCCGGACTGAATCCCTTCCTCGGTCCGAACTTTGAGACCTACTATCCGAACAAGGACAACTACGACACCTTCGGAATCAAGCTCGACCACAAGCTGTCGGACAAGGACACCCTCGAAGGGCGCTTCAACCGGACCCGCTTCACCAACAAACTCTTTGGCGGCCGATTCGGATATCCCAAGCCCGGCAGCACCGACGCCGGCGGCAGCGGCCTCACCGACGCCCGTGTCTACTCGATGTTCGCGCGCTGGAACCGCGTCTTTACCCCGACGTTCTTCAACCAGCTCCAGATGTCCACCAACCGCGCGCCAAAGTCCTCCGGCACGCTCGCCAACGACGTGCCTTGGGCCGACCGCCTCGGTCTGCCCAACCCGTTCGGTACCGTCGGCTGGCCGACCATCTGCACCGAGGGTCCGTTCTTCTATTTCGGCTGCTGGGACGGCGACAACCGCAAGGATGAAATGCTGACCGCCCACCAGCTCGACGACGGCATCACCTGGATCAAGGGCAAGCACTCGATCAAGCTTGGGGGCAAGGCGCGATACGAATACAACAATATCCGCGAGCTCCAGCAGGCGCAGGGGTCGCACGATTTCTACAGCGACTGGACCGCGCTTTACGACGCCGCCAACGACGACTACACACCCTTCACCGGCACCGGCCTCCCCAGCATCCTGATGGGCCTGCCGACGTTCCTCTCCAACCAGTTCAACCGCGGCTACTTCTACTTCGAGCAGCAGGAGTTCGGCCTGTACGCCCACGATAGCTGGAAGGTCAGCCCGCGCGTGACGCTGGAGCTGGGCGTCCGCTGGGACAAGTGGACGGCCTATAAGGAAAAGTACAACCGGCTGGTGAACGTCGACCTGAACAACTTCGCCAACCAGTTCCAGGTCATCACGCCGAAGAACGTCCGCATGGAGGACATCCAGGGAATCCCGCCGGCGGTTCTGGCCTCCTGGCGCGGCCGCGGGCTGAGCTGGAAGACGGCGCAGGAAGCCGGATTCCCCGACAACCTGATTCCGGGCGACAACAATAACTTCGGCCCGCGGCTCGGCGCCGCCATCCGCATCCGCGATGGTTTCGTGCTGCGCGCCGGCTACGGCGAGTACTTCTGGACGATGCCGCTCTCGCAGATTCTCCAGACGTCGCGCACCAACCCGCCGCTCAACCTGCGGTTCACGAACAATATCGGCAACCAAAACGGCCGCGACGACTTCTACGCGCTGCGCCGGCAGCCGGCGGCCACCGACGTGATCGGCCGCGCCGCGGTCGACACCAACGGGACGATCATTCTCAGTTCCAATTCCCAATCGTTCATGCCGTGGCAGCAGGACAAGTGGCGCGACAACCGGCTCCAGTCCTGGCACGTGACCGTCGAGAAACAGGTCATGCGCGAGACCGCCCTGCGGCTCTCCTACCTCGGCAACCACGGGCGCGACCTGGAGCAGCGCTTCAACATCAACTCGCTCGAATCCGAGTTCAACTACCAGGCCCGCACCGGACTGGCGCGGCCCTCGACGGCCGATCTCCGCCGCGTCAACCGCAACTGGAACTTCGCCGCCGCCAATCACACCGGCTACTCGAATAACCACGCCTTCCAGGCCGAGATCGAGCGCCGCTACTCGAACGGACTCGCGTTCCAGTGGTTTTACACTTTCACGCGCGCGCTGAACACCACCGACGTCGGCGGCTTCACCAGCGGCAACGGCAACATCAACGCGACCGACGGCGCCAGCGCCGTTCCCGAGAACATCAACATCCTGGGCGCGCCCAACCTGAGCTACGACGACCGGCTCAAGCTGGTCTACTACAACTCGCGCGAGGTGCCCGCGCAGCGCATCCGCTGGAACGGTCTCTACGACCTTCCGTTCGGGCGCGGCAAGAAGTACGCGGGCGACGCCGGGCGCGGGATCGACGCCATCGTCGGCGGCTGGCAGATCGCCACCATCGGCGAATGGCGAGGCGGGCGCTGGCTCGGCGTCGGCACCGGCAGCTACCTGTTCGGCGACCCGACGCTGAACGCCGATCAGCGGCTGCGGATGACGTTCGCGGGGCGCTCCCAGCGTTTGTGGTTCCGCGGAGACTTCGATCCGCGCCAGGCCACCAACGTCGACCAGACGGCGTTACAGGCGCTGGTCCCGGTCGACCGCGGACAGCGTGTGTTCCATCCGCTGGGAACGGCCTTCAATAACCAGATCCCGCAGGCGCTTCGCGACGGTTCGGTGCGCAACACGACGATCGCCGACAATGTAAGTTGGAACGCGCGCAACTTCTATCGCGGGCCGGGCAACTGGAACGCGGACGCCTCCATCTTCAAGACCGTGAAGTTCGGCGAGGTGAGGAACCTCCGTCTGACGTTCGACTTCTTCAATTTCCTGAACCATCCGCTCGACAACGAACCCAACGCCACGACGGGTCTTCAGGATCTCAGCACGCAGCCGAACGCACCGCGCATCATCCAGTTCTCCGCCCGCTTCCAGTGGTAGCGGGGCGGCGCTCCGGTGCCGCGACCGGCCTCCAGGCCGGCTTCTTCACGATCTGGGCCGTCGCCACCGCGGCGGCCCAACCACTCTATCGCTTCGACGACAATCTGAAATCCGCCGCCGTCACGGCCCACCGCGCGGCCACTTCGTCGCGCCTCGCCGACCCCATTGTCTGGACCTTCGACGACCAGAACATCGCCTGGTTCGCGCTCCGGGGCCGAATGGGCTTCCGCAAGGGCGAGCTGATCGTGCAGGGGCAGGGATCGAGCCCCGTCATTCAGTCGCCCAAGGGTGTCGAGATCGATTGGAGCCGCTACGAAAGCGTCGACATCCGCATGATGGCCGAGGGCGGCGGCGAGGTGAAGATCAAGATCGGCGATCTCGAATACCAGAAGAAGCTCGGCCCTCCCAAGCAGTACCAGGTCTATCGCTTCGAACTCGCCATCGAAGGCGCCATCTTCGGCCGTCCTCTCGCCATCATGCCGACCGAGAGCGCCACGGCGCTCGTGGCCATCGACTCCATCGAGATTGTCCCCAAGCGCGTGACGTTTCCCGATCCCGCCGGACTCCGCCGTGTCGCCAGGCGCGACGACTACCGCAACGCAATCTACGCGCACTCGCCGTCGACGATTACTTACAAGGTCGGCGTGCCGCCTTCCGGGCGCATCAGCTTCGCGTTCGGGATCGCCGAGCGGGGCAAGCCGGTGACGTTCCGCGTCACGGCCGCGGGCCGCGAGGTCTTGTCGAGGACCGCGAGCGACGCTGACGCCTGGGAGGAGGCCTCGGCCGACCTGTCGGCCTTTGCGGGCCGGACGGTGCCGATCGTCCTCGAAACCCGGGGAGCGGCTGGAGCCGTCGGCCTGTGGGCCAACCCCGTGATGTCGTCGCGTGCTGCGCGCACGCGCCCCAACGTTCTGCTCTATCTGGTCGACACCTTACGCGCCGATCACACCGGCGTCCACGGTTACGCGCGCGACACCACGCCGTTCCTGAAGACGCTTGCGGCCTCGGGCGTCGTCTTCGAAGACTGCCACGCGCAGGCCACCTGGACCAAGCCGTCGGTGGCGTCGATGATGACGTCGCTGTATTCCTACACGCACGGCATCCTGCACGATACCGACACCATCCCGCGCGGAGCGATCACGCTCGCCGGCGAGCTTCGCCGGTCGGGCTACGTGACGGCGAGCGCCGTGGCGAATCCCTTTGCGGGCCGCACCACTGGACTCGATCGCGGCTTCGACACGGTGATGGAGTTCCCGGCCGTGCTAAGGCATCGCACCGAAACCGTCGACCGCGGAACCGATTCGGCGGCGATTCATCGCGCCATCCTCCCCTGGCTCGACGCGCACAAGGACGAGCCGTTTTTCCTTTACTTGCATTCCACGGACCCGCATGCTCCCTACCGACCTCCGGCCGGAGTCGAAGAGGTGTTTGCGAATTCCGCCGAGACCGCGGCCTTCGACCGCGACTACACCTCCATGCGCGGCGTGCGCCAGTACGGCGGGGGAACGGTGGTCTCGCGGCCGGACTTTCTGGCTCGCGGCGTCGATCCCGGCGTCTACACGCGACGGGCGCTGGACCGCTACGACGGAGAGGTCCTGCACAACGACAGCGTGCTGGAGATGCTCTACGCGAAGCTGAAGCAGATCGGCGTGCTGGAGGACACCATCGTCGTGGTGGTCTCCGACCACGGCGAGGAGTTCCTCGAGCATGGCTGGACCTCGCACGGCCACGCGCTGTATCAGGAACTCACGCACGCGCTCTTTCTGATGTGGAATCCGAAGCGTCTCGGCCCCGCGCGCCGGGTCGCCGATCCGGTGCAGTTGATCGACCTGGCGCCGACGCTGCTGGAATTGCTGGGCATCGCGCCGTCGGGCGTTGTGCAGGGGACCAGCCTCGCGCCGCTCGCGCGCGGCCTGCCCTTCGCACGCAAGGGTCCGGTGATGTCGTCGCGATTCGCGCACCAGAATCCGCGCACTTCGGGCGCGGTGCCCGAGAATCTCACCGGGACCTTCGCCTGGATCGACCGGCGCTGGAAGCTGATTTACCGCGATCAGGCGAGGCGCGCCGGGCTGCCGGAGATCGAACTGTACGACCGCGTCGCCGATCGCGGCGACGCGCGCAACGTCGCGGCGGCGAATCCGGCGGTGGCGGCGCGGCTTCGGGGCGAAGTGATGGCGTGGATCGCGGCGCAGGTCGAAGTGCGGAAACTGCTCGGCCCGCGCGGCGCTTCGACGCTCGATCCGAAGACCATCGAGCGGCTCCGGAGCCTGGGCTACGTCGGCGGAAAGACGCAGTAGGGCGTCGGCCTCACTGTCCAGTAATCGTGACCGCGCGCGTCAGCTCGCCCGCGCGAATCAGGAAGGTGTTGGCGCCCGCGAGTGGACCCAGCCGCACGTCGACGTCGAAAACGCCCGGATACTGCGCGTCGCGCGAGGCAATGCGCACCACCTGCGCCTCGCCGGCGAGCACCTCGATCACCGGGTCGGCGTCGGCGATGGGCACCCCGGCGGCGTCGGTGATGCGCAGCGACATGGCGCTCCGCACCAGCGCGCCGCGACGCCCGGTTTCGCTCTGGTCGACGAGCTTGATCGCCGCGGCCGAGCGCGACGTCACGCCGTACCAGTAGGGCACGCGAATCTCCGATCCCGCGCGCGTGCCGCGCACTTCGACGAATCCCTGCCGAGGTCCGGCGTCGGCGAACGCGCCCACGAGCTTCACGCCCAGCCGCGCCGATTCGCGCGGGCCCAGCGTCACCAGCGTTTCGGAAACCTCCGGCGCCGGTCCCTCGCTGTGCGGCGTCGTGAAGATTGTGAAGGTCTCCGCTTCCCCGGCGAGATTGGTGACGCTCAACGTCCGCGACCCTGTCACCGTGTTTCCGCCGGCCCCGAAGCTGAGGGAGGTCGGAAACGCCGTCACCGTCGACGCCAGCGCCGCGTCGATGTTCAGGGCGCCACTGCCCGCGTCCTGAACGCCCGCCGGGTCCCCGGAGTCGTAAACGAACAGCGTGGCGGTGTTGATTAACAGCGACCGGTACTGGTCGGCGGTGAGACCCGGACGTGCCGCGCGCAGCGCGGCCGCCGCCCCGGCGACAATCGGCGACGAGAAGCTCGTCCCGTTCATGATCGTGAAGCCGCCGCCCGGCGCGGCGGTGAATACCGACGAGCCGACGGCCACCAGGTCGGGCTTGATCGTGAGGTCGGTGTTGGGGCCGCGGCTGGAGAATCCGGCGAGCTTCTTGGGCGATACCGGCACCGGTTCGCGCGCGAAGCGCAGCGTCAGCTCCAGCGCCGGGTCGTCGCGGAGCCGGGCCTTGAAGTCGAGGCCGTCGGCGTTGCTTAACATCGACGCCGGGAGCCGCGCCGCGCCCACTGACATGGTGATCGCCTCCGGGCTGAGCCGATGCGAGTAGATCAACGCGCCGACGGCGCCCGCCCCCGCCGCGTTGTTGAGCTTGACCTCGAACGTGCAGGTCCCGCGCAGGATCAGGGCGATCCGTCCGTCGAGACTCTGCGAGGGAAGTTCGGCGCAGGCCAGGCCGGTGGAGTCGAGCGCCTCGACGTCGGCGACCTGCGCGGTCAGCGCCGACGCGGAATTCGGCCCGCCGCCCGGCATCGCCAGGTAGGTGCGGTCGCCGGCGATAGCCGCGCCGCCGAAGACGCGGTCGTTGACGCTTGCTCCCACGCTGATCACTCCGGCGGGCACCGCCTTGCTGCCGATCGTCGACGGCTCCGGTCCTTCGTTGCCCGCCGAAACCACGACGAGAACGCCGAGGTCCATCGCGCGCCGCACCATGGCCGTGAACAGGTCGTCCTCCGGGCGCAGCGAGAACGCCGATCCGAGGCTCATATTGATGACGTCCATGCCGTCGGCGACGGCGTCGTCAAACGCCTTGGCGACCACATCACTGCGGAACGAATCGGGGTTGGCGGGATTCGAGAGGTTATAGCTGCCGAGCCAGGCGCGCGGCGCCAGGCCGCTGACGACGCCTTCGCTCGAAACCACCGGCTCGCCGGCGGCGCACATGGCGACGGCGGTGCCGTGTCCCACGCGATCGCGCGGATCGGAGTTGCTGCCGTACATCGACGCGTAGCCGCGCGCCACGATGACCTTTTGATTCGTGAATGAGACGTCGGCGGCACGGTTGGTGACGGGAAATCCTTCGGGTACGGCGAGGTCGTTGTCCTGGAACGCCGGGTGCGTGACGTCGATGCCGGTGTCGAGCACGCCGATCTTGACGCCGAGTCCGGCCCGCCGTTCGCCTCCCAGACGCACCCATCCCTCGCGAACTTGATGGAGTCCTAGCGCGCGATCCATGTGCGGCTTGAGCTCGCGGACGGGGTGCACGCGGCGCACTCCGGCGATCCGCGCGATGGTCCCGGCGCGATCGTCGGCCGCGCGCACGATGATGGCGTTGCCGACGTGGCGGATGCTGTCGACCACCTCGGCTTCGGCGGCGAGGAGGGCGGGGCGCATCGCGTCCTGTTCGGCGGCGACGCGGCGCAGGCCGTCGGCGGAGGCCTGTCGGCGGTCCTTGGAAATCGGCGAGGCGGCGAGAGCGGGCGGACCGTCGAGTTCGACGATATAGTGCCCGGGGACCTGCGCGAAAAGCGGTACAGCGAGAACCAGCAGGAGAATCGGGCGGAAGAACGGCAAACTGTCAACCCCTCAAGTCGCTTGGACGCGGGCTTCCATCACCAAGTTACCACGGCCTCTGAGGCCGCCCCACTGATGCGATACTGAAAGAAGTGGTGCAACCGGTTCCACCCGCGCAACTCGAAGATTCCTCGCTCGTCTCGCGCGCGCAGGCGGGCGACGGCTCCGCCTTCGGCGAGCTGGTGCGCCGTTATAGCCCCAAGATCTTCCGGCTGGCTCGCCACATCGTCCAGGCCGCCGAGGACGCCGAAGACGTACTTCAGGAGACCTTCCTCAAGGCCTACACGCACCTGGGTGGCTTCGAGGGGAACTCGAAGTTCTATACCTGGCTGGTGCGCATCGCCGTCAACGAATCGTTGATGAAGCTTCGCAAGCGCAAGGCCGACCGCACCGTCTCGCTCGACGAGCCGCTCGACGGCGACGACGGCGAGCCCATGGTGCGCGAAATCGCCGTCTGGGACAATCCTGAGCAGCGCTTCTCGCAGGAGGAGCTGCGCGAAATCCTCGACGGCGCCGTCGAGAGCCTGCCGCCCATCTACCGCGCCGTATTTATGCTGCGCGACGTCGAGGAACTTTCCATCGAGGAGACCGCGCGCTCGCTCGATTTGTCCATCCCGGCGGTGAAGACGCGTCTGCTGCGTGCCCGCCTGCAATTGCGCGAGAAACTCACCCGGCACTTCCAGAGGAAGGGAGACGACGTCTTTGCTTACCTGTAAAGAGTTCCTGCTATCCCTCAACGAGTACCTCGACGACACCGCCGACGCCGCCATCCGGGCCCGCATCGACGCCCATGTCAGCTCCTGCCCGAACTGCTGGGTTGTCTTCGACACTACCAAGAAGACCCTCCAGATCTTCAAGGGCATGGAACCCCAGCTCATCCCCGAGGACGTTCAAAGCCGCCTCATGGCGGCCCTCGAGCGCAAGATGGCCGGCCGCTGACTCGGGGACAGAACGTCGCATCCTCGCCGGCCGGGGACAGAATGTCCTGGGCCCCGTGGAAGTCTGATCCTATAACTCCTTTATCTGCAATCCTCTAGCGCTAGACCGCGAGAGGCCTTTCTCGTGCCTCACCAGACGCGGAGTTACTGAAATGACACGCCTCCATCGGCTATGCCTTTTGGTGCTGGGCGTCCAGGTCGCCGCCCTCGCCGACCCCACCAAGCTGTCAAAGGATCTCGATACCCGGAATCCACTCGCGCCGGTCCGGGCGATCGCCCGATTCAAGTCGAACACCAGCCTCCTGACGATGATTCAGTCGCTTCCGCCCGGCGCCGTTGGCCTCAGAAGCCTCGCGTCCATCAAGGCCGTGGCGGCGACGCTGCCCGCTTCTGCGTGGCAGATGCTCTCGAACAATCCCAACGTCGACTACATTTCGCCCGACCGGCCCGTCTCCGGCCTGCTCGACGTCGCCACTGCGACCGTCAACGCCGGCGCCGCCTGGTCGTCGCGGCTGACCGGCGATCGAATCGGCGTGGCCGTGATCGATAGCGGCATCGCGCCGATCGAGGACTTTCGAAGCGTGCTGCTCCTGTCGCGCATCGTCTACAGCGAGAATTTCAGCGACGCCAAGAATGCCTCCGACAAGATCGGCCACGGCACCCACGTCGCCGGCATTATCGGCGGCAACGGCTCGCGGTCGAACGGACAGTACAAGGGAATCGCCCCTGGCGTGAACCTGATCAACCTCCGGGTCCTCAACGACGAGGGCTACGGATGGGACAGCTCCATTATCGCCGCCATCGGACGCGCCATCGAGCTGAAGAACACCTACAACATCCGCGTCATCAACCTCTCGGTGGGACGCGGCGTCTTCGAGTCCTACCAGAAAGACCCGCTTTGCAAAGCGGTGGAAGAAGCCTGGAAGGCGGGTATCGTCGTGGTGACCGCGGCCGGCAACATGGGCCGCGACAACTCCTTCGGCAACCAGGGCTACGGGACCATCTATTCGCCGGCCATCGACCCGCATGTCATCACGGTCGGCGCGACTCGCATGAACGGCACGTCGATGCGCTCCGACGACGCCATCGCCAGCTACAGCTCGAAGGGTCCGACGATGGTCGACCACATCGTCAAGCCCGACCTGGTGGCGCCCGGCAACCTGATTGCGTCGACCATGGCGCGCGACGCGGACCTGTTCGGCGCCTACCCGGGCAACGAAGTCCGCTCCGGAACGAATCTCTCGAACGCCCTCGCCGGCGGCGCCTATTACCGCCTCAGCGGCACCAGCATGGCGGCGCCAGTGGTCAGCGGTGCGGTCGCCCTAATGCTTCAGAAGCAGCCCGGCCTCACACCCGATCAGGTCAAGGCCCGGCTCATGAAGACCGCGACCAAGGGGTTTCCGCCTTACGCCACGGCAATCGATCCGGTCACCGGCGCTTCCTACAACAGTCAGCATGACGCCTTCACGGTGGGGGCGGGCTATCTCGATATCGCCGCGGCGCTCGCGAGCACGGACCTAGCGGCGGGTCCGGCGACCTCGCCGACGGCTGTGTACGATCCTGGGACCGGCCTGGTGACCATCGCGTCGGGGCTGTCGGCGATCTGGGGAACCAACGCGATCTGGGGAACCAACGCCGTGTGGGGATTCTCCGCCGTCTGGGGGACCAACGCGATCTGGGGAACGAACGCGCTCTGGGGGACCAACGCCGTCTGGGGTAGTTCGACGGTGCAGGGCTCGAACGCGCTCTGGGGGACCAACGCGCTTTGGGGCACGAACGCGCTGTGGGGAACAGCCACCCCCTCGCAGATGACGAATATCGCCGTCAACGGAGAACGGTAGCCGAGCCGGTCATAGGCCCAGGGCGTCGGCCAGATCCACGCTAAAGCGGCGGATTGCTTCGACCTCGCCGACTTGTGCGCGCCGCTGCCATCCCTTGGCCACGAACCAGGCATCCGCGCCGCGCCACACCAGCATCGCGAGCGCGCCGCGATCCGTGAAAAGGCCCGGAGCGCCGACCGTTCCGAAATCGTCGCCACGCCGTTCTACCAGTGCGACGAATCCGCCGCGCGTGAAGACGAAATGCCGGGGGAATTCGGCGACCGGGGCGAGCTCGATGCCAAGATCGGCCAGCCGTTGCAGTTTTTCGAGAGGCGGCAAGGGCTACATCTTGTAGCGGCCGAAGTCCTCGTCGCTGAGGTTTTCGAGCCACCGTCGCAGCTCTTCATTGCCGGTCTTCTCGGCGAGACTGGTCGCCAGCTTGGAGGATTGCAGAACGGACTCGTCGACGTAGATCGGGCAGTCCAGGCGCAGCGCCACGGCCAGGGCGTCGCTCGGGCGGCTGTCGATCGAGATGAGCTCGCCATTGCGCTCCAGCCAGATGATCGCGTAGAAGGTGTCCTCCTTGAGCTCGTTGACGACCACCTTGCGCACGCCACACTGCAGCCCCATGAGGACGGTCTTGATGAGGTCGTGTGTCATGGGGCGCGGAGTGAGAACTTTCTCGATCTCCAGCGCGATGGCGTTGGCCTCGTAGACACCAACCCAGATCGGAAGGATCGCGGTGCCGCCGACGTCCTTCAGGATGACGATGGGCATGTTGGTTACCGGGTCCATCATCAGCCCGCGGATCTTCATTTCGACTTCCATGGCGATCCCTCCATTCTATAGTAGTGCGCTGGTGGGCGGCCCTCCAGTCTTGTCGGGCGCAATCGGTAGCCGAAATGACACCGGCCTCGCGGGAACGGATCACGGATGCCAGGCGCACCGAGGCTTACGCTAGGCCACGTCTTTGGAGTTTGCGTGTGCTCTCGCGCTCGTGGCTCATGGATGGGAAACGGAGTCGCCCTTCGTTACGGAAGGGCGACTGAATAATCGGTCGTGCGTTGATCAGATGCCTCCTTGCTGTAAACGTCTGGCGCCGAGTGGTAAGATGAGTTGTTCTCGGCCAGGTAGCTCAGTTGGTAGAGCGCAGCCCTGAAAAGGCTGGCGTCGGCGGTTCGATTCCGTCCCTGGC
>CAZEVY010000111.1:0-17543 GCA_964515555.1 uncultured Solibacteraceae bacterium
TCCGAAGCCGTTGCCGACGCGCCGCAGCGCCTCGCGGCGCGTGAGCGGATTGGCCGATTTGTGCACCATCGATGGCATCCTCAGTTGACGAACAGAAACTCGCTGGAGCTCAGAAGCACCTTGGCGTAACGGCCCCAGACGGTGACCTCGTACTTCACGTCGGGCGGCGGCGCGCCGGGACCGCGGCGGCCCATCCCTCCGAACATGCCCATCCCGAACCCTCCGGGAAAGCCACCGGCTGCACCCGCCGCCGCGGCGGCCTGTACGCCCGCGGGAGTGATCGGCGGCGGCGCGGCGGCGGCGTCCCCGCCCTCGGGTGCGCCGCCCGGCGCCGCAGTCGAGCTGATTTGCGCCGGCGCTCCCGGTCCACCCGGACCGCGACGCCGGCCGCCGGCCGGACCGCGCTCGGGCGGCCTGTTCTTGCGCTCCTCGTATTCGCGCAGGGGCTCGCTCGAAAGGTATTCGATGCCGAGCTTGATCTCCTCTTCGGTGGCATCGCGGCCAAAGGTGTACTGGTACGCCTTGCGAATGCGCGCGCGATTGTCGGCCTCGCCGGCGACGCGCCGGGCGAGCTCCTCGGCCTGCATCTGCATGAAGTCGCTGTTCATCAGGAAGAGCCGCTGAAGCGGTACGGTGGTGACGAAGCGCTTTTCCGCGCTGAGATTCGGGCTCGGAAAATCGAACAGTTGGAGATACTCGTCGAGCTTATAGCGGCTGACTTTCCCGTAGACCGTGCGCCGCAGATAGGCCGGCGTCAGTTCGGAGGACGGTCCGCCCATGGCCGTGTCGAGCGTCCCGGCGGCCATCAGGACGCTGTCGCGGAGCTGCTCGGCATCGAGACGTTTCGGCTCGGCGCGCCAGTGGAGCCGATTGCCGGGGTCCTTGGCGTAGGCGGCCGCGTCGTTCGCCGTGCCGAGCTGATACACGGCGCTCAACATGATCTCGCGGTGCAGCTTCTTCATCGACATTCCGCCGGCGACGAATGACGACGCCAGATACTCGAGCAGGTCGGGATTCGACGGGCGCTCGCCGGTGACTCCGAAGTTGCTCGGCGTATCCACGATTCCGGCGCCGAAGTGCGCCTTCCACGCGCGATTGACGATCACCCGCATCGTCACCGGCTGCCGGAGGATGGCGTCGGCGAGTTCCAGCCGCCCGCTGCCCTTCGTGAACGGCTCCGGCGCCGTCTCCGAGAGCAGACTCAGGAAGTGCCGCGGGACCGGCGCTCCCACCGGGTTATTCGGATCGCCGCGCATGCTGAGCTGAATGTCCGCCGGCGCCTCCGCATCCTTGACGCCGTGCACGAACGGGAATCGCATGTCTGTGAGTTTCTTCCGCGCCGATTCGACGTTGCCCTGAATGGCGCGAAGCCGGGCCTGGGCCTCCGCGCCGACGCGGTTTTCCAGTCCCCAGCCGCGAAACAGCAGCACTCCCGGATTCATCTGGCGCGGACCCATCGCCATCATGGCGTTGGGATCCTCGGCGTCGCGCAGCTCGCGCTGGAAAATCTCCGTCCAGAAATTGTTGCGATCGTCGGGAAGGCTCTTGAGGAGCAGAAACGACCCGGGATTAAAGTCCTTGTACGACGTGAAATTGCTCGGCTTGTCGGTGCGGCGCTTGGGCTTGGTCCCTTCGAAATCCTTCGCGCGAATCACCTGGTTCTCGGCGTCGAGGTCGCTTTTGTCGAGCATCGCCGAGAGCACTTCCTCCTGGAACGCGTCGGCCAGGCGCTTGGCTTCCTGCTGCTGGACACCAGTGCGCTTCATCATGGCCTGCCAGGCGTCCTTGTGCTTGTACTTGGTGGTCGGCTTGGCCATGTAACGCACCCAGCGGTCGAAGACCTCGAAGTCGAGCCGGCGCTGCTCGACGATCTGCGCCATCTCACGCTTCGGCGGACCCGGCTGCGCCAGTTCCCAGACGCCCATCAGGTAGTTCGACGTCTGGTAGGCGAGCGAGCGCGAGAGGCTGTCGGCGAGAGACTGGTTGGCCTCCTGGAGAATGCGCTGCTCTTTTTCCAGCGCGTCCTCCAGCCTCGTATATTCGTCGACGATTTTCTTCGGCGCTCCCGGATATTCCTCGTAAATCGTGTTGTAGAAAACCCCCGCGAGCGAGTAATAGTCGGTCTGCGGGATGGGATCGTACTTGTGGTCGTGGCAGCGCGCGCAGGCGACAGTAAGCCCCATGAAGCCGCGCGTCACCGCGTCCACGCGATCGTGCCGCTCGTCGGCGCGCGTAATCTCGAAGGCGCCGTTGTCGTAGTACCAGGGCCCGAGGCCGAGGAATCCGGTGGCCGGCAGGACCTTGTGGCGGATCCTGGTGTCGGCCAGATCGCCGGCCAGTTGCGCGCGGATGAACTGGTCGTAAGGCAGGTCGTCGTTGAACGCCTGGACGACCCAGTCGCGGTACATGTAGGCGTTTGGATACGGCCGGTAGCCGCGGGGATTCTGGTTCAGCGTGCGATAGTCGTCCTCGGCATAGCGCGCGACGTCGAGCCAGTGGCGGCCCCAGCGCTCGCCGTAATGCGGCGAGGCGAGGAGGCGATCGACCACCTTGGCGAAGGCCTCGGGCGAGACGTCCTTTTCGAAGGCCTGGATTTCCTCGTAGGTGGGCGGCAGGCCCGTGAGATCGAGCGTCGCTCGGCGGATGAGGTCGCGCTTCGAGGCCGGCGGCACCGGTTTCAGTCCTTCCTTTTCGAGCCGCGCCAGGACGAAGCGGTCGATCTCCGTCTTCGCCCACTTCACTTCTTTCACGGGCGGCGCCTTCGGCTGCCGCAGCGGGACCAGCGACCAGAATCGCTTCTGCTCCTGATGAATGACGTACTTGCCGTCCTGCGCCACGGGCGCCGCCGCCGCCATGCTCTTGGGCCACACCGCGCCCGCCTTGATCCAGGCGGCCAGGTCGTCGATCTCCGAGGTTTCCAGCTTGCTGCCGATCGGCATCTTCAGATTCGGGTCGGACTGGCGGACCGCCTTGATCAGCATGCTGTTCTCGGGGTCGCCCGGGACGATCGCGGCGCCGCGTTTGGCGCCCTTGGCGAGCGCCTCGCCGCTGTCGACGCGCAGTCCGCCCATGGCCGAGGTCGTGTGGCAGCTATAGCAATTCTTCACCAGCACCGGACGGATCTTCATTTCGAAGAAATCCGGGGAATTCGCCGGAATACTCTGAGCCGCGGCGGCGCCCACGGCGGCCGCTCCCATCAGGAGGATACGTTTCATGCCTGCGTGGACCTCCAAGCCTCTCACTCCGCGAATGTCGCCGCGATGCGCTTCGGATCGATGCGCCAGACGTTGTTGTACGACGTGTTCACCAGCCACACCGATCCCAATCCGAAATAGATCGCGCCGCCGCCCTCGCCCGCGAACTGTTGCACGACCTTCTCCTTCTCCGCGACCGGACTGATCCGGGTGATCGGGAATCCCGGCCCCGTGGCCCAAACGGAACCTTCGCCGAACGCGAGATTGCCGTCGGCGTTCGGGTAGCCCAACTCTATGGTCGCCGCGACTTTGTTGGTCTTCGGGTCGATGCGCGCCACCTTGCCCTGCGCCCGCGAGAGCACCCACAGCGAGCCTTCGCCGGCGATCACCGACACCGGCTCGGGCGTCACCTCGATGCGGTCCGTCACCAGGTTCGTCAGCGGGTTGATGCGCAGAATACGCTTCTCGCCGGGACACGCCACCCACAGCGACGTCTCCGCGAAGGTCAACGATCGGCAGGCCGCGGGCAATCGCATCTCGGAGACGATCGTGTTGGTCTGCGGGTCGACGCGCGTGAGCGACGTCCTGTCGTCGGTGAGCATCCACACGCTGTCGGCGCTGGCGGCGACGGCGACGGTCGCGGTTCCGGTTCCGCTGGGAATCGTCGTGACCAGTTTGCCGGAACCCGTTTCCAGGCGCACCAGCGACTGCGCGCCGCAGGCCGGCGCCCACAGCCCGCCGAAGGCGCTCGCGATTCCGCCGCAAGGCCGCGCGACGCCTGTGATCGGATCGAGCAGCTTGTTGGATCGCCCGTCGAGCCGCACGAACATGTCCTTGGCGGGCGTGGGAATCAGCACCTGGTTGGTGAAGAGGAACGCGCCCGGCGGCGCCAGCAGCGGGATTTCGGCGTCGGGTTTCAGCTTGGTCGAAGGAATCAGCACGCCCGGCGTCTTGATTCCGCCTTTCGGCGGCCACGGCGTTTTCTTGAGTTCGGTGTACTTCACCGGCTCCGGCCTCGGCGGCGTGTCCGGCTTCGGCGCGTCGGGCTTCGGTGGCGCGTCCGGCTTCGGCGCAGGCGTGGCGTCGACCTTGGCGGCGGCGGGCTTGGCGGGCAACGGCCGCCCCTCCTGCGCGGCCGACACCAGTGAGAGAACGACGACGACTGGAATCGCGATCCTCAGAATTCGTACCTCAGCGCAAACTGGATCACGCGCGATTCGGAGGCCGCGCTGAATTGCCCGAAGGTCGTCGGACTGCTCAGCGTCAGCGCCATCGACGTGAAGTTCACCAGGTTGAAGGCGTTGAACGCTTCGGCCCGGAACTGGATAGTGTGGCCTTCCCACGGCAGATAGAAGTATTTTCCTCCGGCGAGGTCGAAGTTTACAAGCCTGGGTCCGCGCAGGAGACCGCGCGAGCCGGTCTCACCGGGGAATTGACCGTAGAACGACGATACCGACGTCAGCGGATAGAGGCTCGGGTTCCCGTTCGAGTTGTAGGAGAAGCTCGGCTCCGGCAGCGTCCCGCCGGGCTTGAGAATGCCGAGCGAGCTCGTCAGGTAGTTGGTCGGATAGACGCCGCCGGTCGAGATCGTGGCCGGCAGGCCGCTGCGGTAGCGCGACAACATCGACACCTGCCATCCGCCGACGATCTGGTTCATCCATCCCGCGGGTGAGTTGAGGAGCGCCTTGCCCTTGCCGAACGGCAGCTCGACAATGGCGTTGGCGGTGATGGCGTGACGGCTGTCGAAGGTCGAGTAGGACCGCGACGCCTTCGGGTTGAACGAATCCTGGATGCCCGCACCCTCGCCGCTGCCGCCCGAGGCGATGTCGAGCGACTTCGAGAACGTGTAGTTGAAGTCGAATCCCCAGCCGTCGGAAATCGCGCGGCGAAGAACCAGGATTCCGCCGTTGTAGGCCGGGTTGTCGGCGTTCACCCAGGCGCGCAGCCCCGCGTTCTGGCGCGCGAAGAACGTATTGCAGCCAAAGACGCTCAGGCAACTGCCGCTCGACTGGCGCACGCGGTCGAAGTCGTGCAGCGCATCGAGATCGCTGCCGGCGTAGGTGCCGTAGACGCTGAAGAAATAGTTGTCGGTCGCGCTCGCCGCCGCGTTTCGCGTGCCGACCGTCGATCCCCGCGCCGCCGGAAACATGTTCTCAAAGTACGCGACCTCGGGTAGCAGCGCGGGGTTCGACCGCACCGCGTTCGCCGTGATGCCGCTCTCGAAGTACTGCCGCAGGATCGCCGACGCCTGCGTCCAGTTCATCCCCGACTTGGCGTCGAGCAGCCGCGTCAACGGCTGGAAGTAATCCTGCTGGAGCATCGACTTTCGCGAGAGCCGCCCGACGTAGCCGACCTCCAGGGTCATCTTCGCCGGCAGCGGCCGCGCGTAGCTCACGTCGAACAGCAGCGTGTAGGGCGCCACCAGACCCGGCACGACCCCCGAGTAGGCGCCGAATCCGCCGGCCACCGCCGGAGGCGTGAACGGGAATCCGCCTTGCGGCGCGGCGGGCAGCGTGGGCAGTGCGCCGCCACCGTAGCGGAACGAGTCGGTGAAATCGGTGTTGAGCGGCTGCGTGACCGAGGTCGCCAGGCCCGGCGATCCCGAGTTCGCGAAGGCCACCGCCATGTTGTTGCCGTAGCGGTCGTAGGTGACCGCGCTGCCGGCGCGGAGCACGCCGCCCTTGCCGAACAGCTTGCCCATCCTGCCGTCGAAGTCCGGCGCCCAGGCCACCGACAGCCGCGGCGCGAAGTTGTTCTTGTCGAGGTCATAGTACGGCCGTCCATCGTGCACCGGGCCGGACTTGGCGAACGTCAGGTAGGCGTTCGGCATGGCATTGCCGGGGATTCCGGCCGCCGACGCGCCGACGCGCTCGGCGAAGTACGTGTCGAGGCCCGTGGTCGTCGCCACCTGGATGCCGTTTCGCTCATAGGGCGCCGGGAAAAGTCCGTAGCGGAGCCCGGCGGTGATGGTCAGGTCGCGGCGGAACTTGAAGGTGTCCTGGATGTAGAATTCCCACTCCTTGTTGGCGAAGGAGCGAACCACCGGGTTGCCGAACGGAACGGTCGACCCGTCGATCTGGTATTGATACGTCCCGCTGTACTGGTTGATGACGCCGAGCAGGGTGCCGAAGGCGTTGGTCACCTGAGTCGCCTCGGTGAGCGAGAGGTTCGAGACACCCGTGCGCGCGCGCAGGTAGTCGGTGACCGCGCCGGTGATGTCGGCGCCCAGGCCCTTGAGCGTGTTACGGCTGAAGCTGTAGCTCGGATAGTTGTTGTCGGCGATGCGGTCGTTCACCAGGAACCGGAAGTTGACGCCGAACTGAACGGTGTGGCGATTGCGAATCCAGGTGGTGTCGTTGACGAGGTTGTGGGTCGGCGTGATGCGCACCGCCGCGCGCGGAAACGCCGTGAGCAGCGAGGGCGCGAAGGAAACCGACGATCCGCCGACGCCGGACTGCTGCGTCCCCAGCCGCGTCAGCCCGTAGTTGAACACGTTGATGAGCGTCGGCGTCGCCACCAGCGAGTAGCGCGCGGCGATGCCGCGGCTGTTCTCGAGACTGCGCGACGTCGCCGGCTGGCCGGGGAACTGGGCGAGCGTGCCGTCCTCGGCGTTGTCCATCAGCGTGCCGCGGAGGCTGGCGGTGTGTCGGCCGGCGCTGTCGAGATTGAAGTCCATCTTGCCGACCAGCGTCCGGTAGTCGAGTTTCTTGGGCGCGTTGAAACGGAACGTCGCCAGGTTCAATCCGCGATCGCCGCCGGTGAGCAGATCGTTGGGCGCCGGGTATTGCTTCAGCATGTCGAGCATGTAGGCGCTGGCGCCGATGCGCAGCGGATCGATCTGCCGTATTTCGGCGGGCGTCAGGGTCTGCACCGTGCCGTTGTTGGCGCGCACGGAGATGAATCCCTGCTGGAAGCTGGCGGTCGGCACCGTGCGGCTGGCGGCCTCGGCCGAGCGGTCCTTGCGCTCTTCCCAGTTGAAGAAGAAGAACGCGCGGTTCTGCTTCATCGGCCCGCCCAGCGAAGCCCCGTACTGGTTCCGGATGAGATTCTCGCGCGAAATCCCCGCGCGATTCGAGAACCAGTTGTTGGCCGCCGTCACGCGATTGCGGTGATACTCGTACAACGACCCGTGAAAGTTGTTCGACCCGCTCTTGGTGATTACCGAGACCTGGCCGCCGGACGACCGGCCCTGGTCGGCGCCCTGACCCGCGATCGTCGTCCGAAACTCCTGCACGGAATCCAGCGGAATGGTCAGCACGGACTTGAAGGCGTCGGCCGCCGAGTCTCCGCCCTGCGCGTCGTTCACGTCGACGCCGTCGAGCGTGACGTTGTTCTGGTTCGCCTTGGCGCCGAGCACGTTGCCGCCGTTGGTGACGCCCGGCTGCTGCCCGAGCAACTCGACGATGTTTCGGGTTTGCAGCGGCAACTGGCGCGCCTGAAGCTCGGTGAACGGATTCCCCATCGACGCCGTCTGCGTGTTCAGCGCGATGGTCTCGCCCGACACGGTGACGGTTTCCGTCACCTGCCCGATCTCCAGCACGATGTTGAGCGTCGCCGGCGTGTCCACTTGCAGTCGCATTTGCTGCGCATAGGTTCGAAATCCGGGATTCTGCGCTTCGATCTTATATGCGCCCGGCGGAACCTGGAGGAAACTGAAAGCGCCCTCGGGGCCGGAAATTGTCTTGCGGACGGCGGTGGTATCGAGATTCGTGAGCGTAATCACGGCATTCTCGATGATCGCGCTCTGGTTATCGGCGACGGTCCCCCGAAGCGATGTGGACTGCGCGGCCATCGGCAGGCTGGCCAGGAAAAACACGCACACTACGAGTAATCGATTCACGTCGGTACTCCCTTTCGTCGATTCAGCCGCTGGCTCCGAATGAGCGTGGCTCGGCCTGGACGTGAGGCGAGTAGTGAGGTCTACGTGGTGGGCGCGGCTCGTCGAAGAGCGCTACGGTTGGCTTCTCACCTATCGGAGAAGCGGCTTAATATTGTGTGAGTATTGCAGGTCGGCGGCTAAATGTCAATACGCATTCGCGAAAATCGTGATATAGTTGTGTTTCCCGCCGGGTACGCGGAATACCGCGGTCTCCTTCAGCCGGCTCCGTCGCGCCGGCCCGCACGAATACAATAAGGTAGGTCGACGATGCGCACTCCAGCCGCACTCGCGGCGATGGCATGCCTTAGCGCGTGCACGCCGCTGTTTTCCCTCCTCGCCCAGGATCCGCCTCCGCCGGCGCAGACCGCCGATCCCGAGAAGAAGGCCCGCCCCAAGCGGCCGCCGCGGCCCGGCGTCTCCACCCCCGGCGTCAAGCGCGACATCGCGACCCTCACGCCCGCCGCCGTCTTCCCCATCGAGGGCGTGCCCGACTGGCAGGTGGTCACCGCCGACGCCGTGTGGGTGTCGAACGGTCCGAAGAACACCTTGCATCGGCTGGACGCGCGCACCAATCAGATCACCGCCGTGGTGACCGTCGGACGGCGTCCCTGCTCGGGACTCGCCGCGGGATTCGGGAGCGTGTGGGTGCCCAACTGCGGCGACAAGACATTCTCGCGCGTCGACATGAAGACCAACGAGGTGACGGCGACCATTCCGGTCGGCCCCGCCAACAGCGAGGGCGGCGTCGACGCCAGCCCCGACGCCGTCTGGATCGTCAGCGACCTGAAGGGCGTCCTTTCGCGCGTCGATCCGGCGACGAACACGGTCGCCGCGTCGATCGAAGTGGCGCCCGGGTCGGTCGGCTGCGTGTACGGCGAAGGCTCCATCTGGGTCAGCTCGCCGGATAAAAGCGTGCTCACGCGCGTCGAGGCGAAGACCAACCAGGTGCTGGCGACCATCGATGTCGGCCCGCGCCCGCGCTTCCTGACCTACGGCGCCGGATCGGTGTGGACGCTGAACCAGGGCGACGGCACGGTCACGCGCGTCGACGCGAAGTCGGGCAAGGTGGTCGCGACGATTGAAGTTGGCGTTCCGGGCGGCGGCGGCGAGATCGCCTACGGGCTCGGCCGCATCTGGCTGACGGTGTTCGAGATTCCGCTGACGGAGATCGACCCCTCGACGAACGCGGTCGTGCGGCAGTGGGCCGGTCCCGGCGGCGACGCCGTGCGCG
Source organism: uncultured Solibacteraceae bacterium (assembly GCA_964515555.1). Classification (GTDB taxonomy): domain Bacteria; phylum Acidobacteriota; class Terriglobia; order Bryobacterales; family Bryobacteraceae; genus CAZEVY01. The sequence goes on from CAZEVY010000111.1 coordinate 9,305, forward strand.
CCGGCCACGGGTCGGTGTGGATATCGAATCTGCGGCAGCAGAACGTCTGGCGCGTGACGCCGTAGCGGCCGCGCCGTCGAGCTACTCCCAGCGCAGCGCGCGGCTCGGGTCGATGGCGGTGGCACGCCGCGCCGGCAGATAAATCCCGCCGAGCCAGACACCGGCGAATGCGATCGCGGCGGCCGAGACGGTCAGCGGATCGAGCGGCGCCACGCCGTACAGCAGCTCTTGCAGTAGGCGTGCGATTCCATACGTGAGCGCCACCGAGATCGCCAGCGCGTAGGCGATCAGCCGCGTGCCTTCGGCGCCGAAAGTTCGCCAGATGCGCGCGGGATCGGCGCCCAGCGCCATCCGCACGCCAATCTCGCGCGTGCGCTGCGCCACCGCGTACGCCGTCACGCCGTAAATCCCGAGCGCGGCCAGCAGAACGCCGACGCCGCCGAACGCCCCGGAAAGTGCGGCGGCGATGCGGTGCGGCAGCATCAGAAAGTGAATCCGCTCCTCGAGCGACGTTGCGTTCTGGAGCGGGATGTTCGGGTCGGCGCGCCTTACGGCCTCCCCGACGGCCGCCAGCACGGGCTTCGCGTTGCCGCGCGGGCGCAGGTGCAGAGTCAGAAACGACGGGACTCGCTCGGCCGCGGGCACGTAGACGAACTGCGGGTTCGGCCCCGCCCACAGGCTCTGCCGCGTGTCGGCGGCGACGCCCACCACCTCCAGGATGTCCCGTGGGTTCCGCCGCAGGCGTTTGCCGATGGGATCCTCGCCCGGCCATTGGGTCCTCGCCATGGTTTCGTTCACGATGATCGCGCCCGAGGCGCTGACGCGGTCCGACGTAGTAAAGTCGCGCCCGCGGAGCAGCGCGATTCCCATGGTCTGGAAGTAACCCGGACTGATACGGTTGGTGTCGGGCTTCAACGACTTCGTGCCATCGAGCGATTGCAGCGTTGTCCGCGAGTACTCCCAGGCGATCGGCACGGATTCGGCGAAGGCGGCGCTCTCGACGCCCGGCAGGCTGCGCGCCTCGCCGAGAATGCGGTCGAAGATCGCGGCGCGGCGGGCTTCCGGGTAACCCAGCGCGCCCATGTCGAGATCGACGAGGTACAGCCGCGACGGGTCCTTTCCCGGGTGCACCGCGCCGCCGCGCTTCACCGATTCGGCGAACATCCCGAGCGCCATCACCAGCACGAACGCCAGCGAGAATTCGCAAATCAGGAAGGCATTGCGCAGGCGGGAGCGGCCCGCGATTGCCGTTTCCTGGAGGAACGGCAGCACCGCCGTCCGCAACGACTGCGCCGCTGGGGCGAGTCCGAACAGCACTCCCGCCGCGAGTGCCAGCGCCAGAGTGAACAGCAGGACCCGGTAGTCGACGGTGAGGTCGATCCGGATCGGCAACCGGATCGGCGCCTGGTATTCCGCAAGCGCCGAAGTCGCCAGGAAACAGAGTCCGCTGCCAAGGGCCGCCGCGGGAAGAAACAGCAGCACGCTCTCGGTGACCAGTTGCCGGACGACGCGCCCGCGGCCCGCGCCGAGCGCCAGGCGGACGCCAATCTCCGCGCGCCGCGCGGTGGCGCGCGCCAGCAGCAGGCTCCCCACGTTGGCGCAGGCGATCGCCAGAACGAACCCCGCGATCGCGAACAGAAACGCCGCCGCACCCAGAATGGGCAGACGGATGTCGTCGGGGAACTCGCCCAGCGGGGCCAGCGCCAGCCGGATCGCGGGCGTGTCCGCGAGACGTTGGGGAAGGACCGCGGGCGACGCTTCCGCCTGCCGCCTGCCGATTCCCGGCTTGAGACGGCCCGTCATCTTCAGATATTGCGAGTCGGGATGATTCAGTCGGGGCCCGGGCTTCACCTGTTCCTTGCGGCGCAGCGGCACGTACAGGTCGGGCGCATAGATCGTATAGGGGCTGGTGAAGCCCGCGGGCGCGACGCCGATGACGGTGAAGGCATGCCCGTTGATGCGAATGGCGGCGCCGATCGCGACGGGGCGGCGGCGCCAGAAGCGATGGCTCACCACGGCCACAGGCAGTGCTTCGTCGGCGCCGAAGAAGCGTCCGGCCGCGGGTTGGAGCGCGAAGGTCTCAAAGAAGTCGCCCGCGACCATCAGGGATTCCGCCGGCTCGGTGGCGCCGCCTGCGTTCACCGCCACCGGCGCCTCGCTCCACGCGCACAGGCTCGAAAAGACCGTGTTCGCGGCGCGGAAGGCGAGCCAATCCGGGTAGTTCACCGGGAGAAGCTTGCTCTCGCCGGCCTCGCGGCCGTGAATGTTCACCACGCGCGATGCATCCGGGACGGCGGGCGGCGCCGACAACACCGCGCGGACGATCGAATAGACCGTGGTGTTGGCGCCGATGCCGATCGCCAGCGACGCCACCGCGAGGGCGCTGACCCCGGCGTTGCGCCGCATCATCCGCAGGCCGAACCGGACGTCCTGGGCGAGCCGTTCCAGCCAGGTCCAGCCCCAGACTTCCCGCGTCGTCTCCCGGACCAGCCCGACGTTCCCGAAATCGCGCAGGGCCGCGTTGCGTGCCTGGTCGCCGGACATCCCCTCGTCCTGGCGGTCGCGGGCCTCGGCCTCGAGATGGTGGCGGATCTCCTCGTCGAGCCGCTCTTCCTTCTTCCGGTTCATGCCGGCCTCAACACGCGCCCGATGGCGCCCGACAGCCGCTCCCAGATCGACCGCTCGGCCACCAGCCGCTTCCGTCCGGCCGCCGTCAGCCGGTAGAAGCGGGCGCGCTTGCCGAGATCCGAGTGGTCCCACTTCGAGGAGAGCAGCCCGCGCTTCTCCAGCCGGTGCAGAGCCGGATACAGGGAGCCGGCTTCCACCTGGAGAACGTCGCCGGAGCTGGCGCGGATCCGTTTGGCGATCGAGTGCCCATGGGCCGGCCCGAAGACCAGCGTCCGGAGAATCAGCAGGTCGAGCGTGCCCTGGAGGAGTTCGCTGGGTTTCATTGTATAGAGAGTCTACCCTATATTGCATAGAATGTCTATACCAACACGTCACAGCTTCAGAGCCGCGACCGGAGGGAGCGGTCCGGCCGCCGCCGCCGCACACTCCGCGCGCCGCCCCCTACAATGGTCTCCAGTGCCGCACACGATTGTCGCCATCGACGGACCCGCCGGCGCGGGCAAGAGCACCGTCGCGCGCGCCGTCGCCGGCCGTCTCGGCTTCGTCTACATCGACAGCGGGGCGATGTACCGGGCGGTGGCGCTGGCGGCGCTTCGCGGCGACTCGCCGCTCGACGACGCCAGCCTCGAACAACTGGCCCGCGCCGCCGACATCGAGCTGGGCGACGGCGTGCGCCTGAACGGCGTCGACGTCACCGAGGCCATCCGCGCGCCCGAGATCGCGGCCGCCGCGTCGCGCGTCTCCACCGTCCCGGGAGTGCGGCGGGCGCTGGTCGAAAAGCAGCGCCGCATGGCGGCCGGCGCCTCCGCGGTGATGGAAGGCCGCGACATCGGCACGGTCGTGTTCCCCGCCGCGCAGGTGAAAATCTACCTGGACGCGGATCCCCGCGAGCGCGCACGCCGCCGCGCCATAGACCTGGGATCGGCCGGCGACCGCGCCGAGATCGACCGCATCGCCGCCGACCTCGCCGAGCGCGACGAACGCGACGCCACGCGCGCCGATTCCCCGCTCCGCCGCGCCGGCGACGCCGTCGCCGTCGACACCACCGGGCGCACCATCGGCGAGGTGGTCGGCGAGATCGTCGCCCTGGTCGACGCCCGGCGAAAGGGAGCCGGCGTTTGAACGAACTGCTCGTGATGAAGTTCGGCGGCACCAGCATGGGCTCCGCCGAACGGATTCGCACCGCCGCGCGCCTGGCCGTGGAGCCGCGCCGCCCCGTGGTCGCCGTGGTCTCGGCCATGTCGAAGATCACCGACCTGCTGCTCGAGGCGCTCCGCCACGCCGAGCGCCGCGACGAGAGTGCGCTCGACGCGTCGATCCATGCGCTCGAAGAGCGCCATCGCGCCGCGTGCACCGAGCTGTTCGAAGGCCCGCGCCTCGAACAGACGCTGGCCGGAGTCGACGCCATCATCGGCGACTTCCGCCGGATCGCGCGCGGGATGCTGATGCTCGGCGCGCGGCCGCCCGCGTCGATCGACGAGGCCATCGCCGTCGGCGAGCGCCTCTCGGCGCTGATGATGGCGGCGCACCTGGACGCGCGCGGCGTCCCCGCCGAAGCCGTCAACGCCCGCGATGTCATCGTCACCGACGCCGTCTTCGGCGGCGCCACGCCTCTCATGGAGCCGACTCGCGAGAAGGCCGCTCGCGTTGTCGCGCCGCTGCTTGCCGAAGGCAGGCTGCCGGTGGTGACGGGCTTCAACGGCTCCACCGCCGACGGGCGCGCCACCACGCTCGGCCGCGGCGGGTCGGATTTCTCGGCGTCGATTCTGGCCGCCGCGCTCGACGCCTCGGAGCTTTGGATCTGGACCGACGTCGACGGCATCATGACGGCCGACCCGCGCCTGGTCCCCGCCGCCGCCGTGCTCGACGAGATCACCTACCGGGAGGCCGCCGAACTGGCCTACAACGGCGCCAAGGTATTGCACCCGCGCACGCTCGCGCCGCTGATGGAGAAGGCCATCCCGGTGTGGAGCAAGAACAGCTTCGCGCCGGAGAAGCCCGGCACGCGCATCGTGCCCGCGATCTCGGCGCGCAATGGCCCCTGCGCGGTGACTTCAATGGCGGGCGTGGCGATGGTGGCGATCGACCCGGCCAGCGCCGAGGTGTCCGGTCCGCGCATCATGTCGCGCGCGCTGGCGGCGATTGCCGGGGCGGGCGCGGAGCTGCTGGTGCTGTCGAGCTCGAGCTATCGCCAGAACTTCTGTTTCCTCGTCCGCGAGGACGAGCTGGCGCGCGTCGCCGAGGCGCTCCAGAGCAGCCTGTCGCTCGAGTTCGCGCACGGCTACCTGCATCCGCTCGAAGTTCACGACGATGTCGGCCTTCTCGCCGTGGTCGGCGAGGGCATGCGCGGGACGCCGGGACTCGCCGGTCGCATCTTCACGGCGATCTCGCGCGAACGCGTGAACATCATCGCCATCGCGCAGGGGTCGAGCGAGCTGACGATTGCCATCGTCGTGCATCGCGACGGCCTGGAGAAGGCCGTGCGCGCGGTACACGAGGAGTGCCGTTTGGGAGTGAGCGAAAGGGTGTAGAATACACTCAGGAACTGAGCGTATTTGAGTATGGCGAGAATTCAACCCGTCCTCACTCCCGCCGAAATCGAGTTGGTCGACCAGGTGGCCGGACTGACCGGCTCGAAGCGGACCGAAGTCATCAAGAGCGCCCTGGCCGTTTATCACTGGTTTGTGCGGCAGGCCATCACCGGCAGCCGCGTCCTGGCCCGAAAGGCGACCGGCGAGGAGATCTCGCTGGAAACGCCGGAGCTTGCGATGCTGGAGGGCAAAGGTAATCGTCTGACGCCGGAAGAACTGGGGATCCTAGGCAAACGCCTCGCGGCCGCTCGGACACCGGAGGAGGCCGCGCGCATCAAAGAGCGCCTCACTCGCGGTTTCTACGGGATCTAACTCGGAGGGACGGCCGTGCCCAGGGTTCGTCGTCAAAATGTCCCACCCGCGCTGTTTCGGCATCTCGTCGAGCGTGTCCAGGAGCGCAAGATTCCTGCGTCTCAGCTCACCCTGCTTGTCAGGTGGCTGGACGGCGAGCCCGAAGTCCCCGAGGGCCCGTGGTACAGGCGGTTCCCCGGCATGACGGTTTGCGGCGAAGGTGAACTCATCAAGACGTTCCTGCTTCCGGAGCACGCACCCAAGGGACGCCGCGTTTCCTGAACCTCCGCGATGTCCTAAACTAACAGCATCTCCATGGACCCGCGCGACGACCGCCGCCTCCTCCTGACGCGGCGCCACTTCTTCGGTCGCACGGCGACCGGCATCGGCGCCGCCGCGCTCGGCTCCCTCCTCAACGCCGCGACCCATCACAATGCGCGCGCCAAGCGCGTCATCTACCTCTTCCAGTCGGGCGCGCCGTCGCAGCTGGAGACCTTCGACTGGAAGCCGAAGATGCACGGCCTCCAGGGCGTCGAGCTGCCCGATTCCATCCGCCAGGGCCAGCGCCTCACCGGCATGACGTCGACCCAGTCGAGCTTCCCGGTGGTCGCGTCGATGTATCGGTTCGCGCAGCACGGCCAGTCGCGCGCCTGGGTCAGCGAGCTGATGCCGCACACCGCGCGCATCGTCGACGACCTCTGCTTCATCCGCTCGATGCACACCGAGGCCATCAACCACGATCCCGCGGTGACCTTCTTCCAGACCGGCCACCAGCTCGCCGGACGGCCCAGCATCGGCGCCTGGCTCTCCTACGGCCTCGGCAGCGAGAACCAGGACCTGCCCGCCTTCGTCGTGATGGTGTCGCAAGGCACCGGCAATCCCGCCGATCAGCCGCTCTACGACCGCCTTTGGGGCTCCGGCTTCCTGCCGAGCCGATACCAGGGCGTGAAGTTCCGCTCCACCGGCGACCCCGTGTTGTACCTTTCGAATCCTCCCGGACTCGACTCCGCCGACCGCCGCCGCTTCCTCGACGACCTCGCGCGCCTCAACCAGATTCAGCTCGACGAGTTCGGCGACCCCGAAATCGCTACCCGCATCGCGCAGTACGAGATGGCCTACCGCATGCAGGCCTCGGTGCCCGAGCTGACCGACCTCTCGAAGGAGCCGCCCGCCGTCTTCGAACTGTACGGTCCCGAGTCGCGCCGGCCAGGCTCGTTCGCGGCCAACTGCATCCTCGCGCGAAGGCTCGCCGAACGCGGCGTGCGATTCATTCAACTCTTCCATCGCGGCTGGGACCAGCACAATCACCTGCCGAAACAGATCGCCGGCCAGTGCCGCGACGTCGATCAGCCCGCCGCGGCGCTGATCGCCGACCTCAAACAGCGCGGCCTGCTGGACGACACCCTGGTCGTCTGGGGCGGCGAGTTCGGACGCACCATCTACTGCCAGGGGCGCATGAGCGCCGACGACTACGGCCGCGACCATCACCCGCGATGCTTCACCGTCTGGCTCGCCGGCGGCGGCGTCCGCGGCGGCCACTCGCACGGCGAGACGGACGAATTCTCCTATAACATCGCGCGCGACCCGGTGGACGTGCACGACCTGCACGCGACCATTCTCCATTCGCTCGGAGTCGACCACACGAAGCTGACGTTCAAGTACCTCGGCCGCCATTTCCGGCTCACCGACGTGCACGGAAGAGTCGTCCGCGAAATCCTCGCGTGACGGCGTGATATCGTGATCCTGTGCGCAGGACTCTGCGACTGACCACCTTCGACGAGCAGGACGCGCGCAACCCCGCGCTGGAGTACTGGCTTTCCCGCCCCCCGGCCGAGCGGATCGCGGAGGTGGATCGTCTGCGGCGGGAGTACCTCCGCATGCAAGGACGCCCTCATGGTCGAGGTTCTGAAAGACTTCGAAGAACTCTGCGTCTTATTCAACGTCCACAAAGTTAGGTTTCTCGTGGTCGGCGGGTACGCGCTCGCGTTCCACGGCGCCCCTCGATTCACCGGAGACCTGGACACACTGATCCAGCCGAGCCTGGCAAACGTCGAGCGCCTTTTCGAAGCGTTGCGCGCGTTCGGTTTCCGTGCGCACGGCGTGACGCCGGAGGGTCTCATCCGCGAACGCACGATCCTGGAACTCGGCCGGCAACCGGTTCAGATTCACGTCATGACGCATGTCAGCGGCCTGAGTTGGAAGGAGGCGTGGGATTCGCGGGCTGCCGGTTTCTATGGCCTTGCGCGGGTGAATTACCTGGGCCGCGAGGCGTTCATTCGGAACAAACTTGCGGCGGGCCGAACGAAGGATCTCGCCGACGTGGAGGCTTTAAGGCGATCCCGGTCGCGCAGAGGATCGCGATGACCTTGGTTACATTCGACCGGGCCCTTCGCGCACGCGCGGAAGTTCTGTCCACCGAGCCATGAGCGTTTAGCTCGCTGTGATACCCTCGTACCGTTGACCGGCTCCAGCATCGGCCACTACCGCATCGCCGATAAGCTCGGCGCCGGCGGCATGGGCGAAGTGTGGCGCGCCCGCGACACCCGCCTCAACCGCGACGTCGCCATCAAGATCCTCCCGCCGACCCTGGCCGCCGACCCCGAGCGCATGGCGCGATTCGAGCGCGAAGCGCAGGTGCTGGCCTCCCTGAATCACCCCAATATCGCCGTGCTGCACGGTCTCGAAACCACCGGCGACTCGCCCGCGCTCGTCATGGAGCTGGTCGAAGG
>CAZEVY010000112.1:0-10022 GCA_964515555.1 uncultured Solibacteraceae bacterium
GGGCCATTTGCCCTACCCCGAGAATCGGCGTCGCCTACCCTGAATCCGGGATGGCCCCGGCTGGCCCCGGCGGGCCAAGCTGGACGAGGGAGGCGCGAAATGTCGGACTTCTTCCAAACCGGAACCGTCACCACGCTGCACCGGCTCAAGAGCAACGGCCTGGCCCGCATCGAAGCGGAGCTGGAACGCTTCGCGCCCTCCAACCCGATCGGGCTGGTGCTGCCGGCGCTTTACAGCGAATTCGAAACGCCCGCCATGCGGCGCATCGTCGAGCACCTGCGCAACGTGCGTTACCTGCGCCACATCGTGGTCGCGCTCGGCCGCGCTACCGCCGAGCAGTACGCCCATGCCCGTGAATTCTTCTCCGACTTCCCGCAGCCGGTCACGTTCCTGTGGATCGACAGCGACCGCATGCAGAGCCTGCTTCGCATGCTCGACGACAACGGCCTCTCGGCCGGCCCCGACGGCAAGGGCCGCTCCTGCTGGCTCTCCTACGGCTACCTGCTCGCCACGCGCGACTGCGACGTGATCGCGCTGCACGATTGCGACATTCTCAGCTACGACCGTGAGCTGCTCGCGCGGCTGGTGTATCCGGTGGCGAACCCCAACCTCGGCTTCGAGTTCTGCAAGGGGTTCTACGCGCGCGTGGGCGGAAGCTCCATGCACGGCCGCGTGACGCGCCTCTTCATGACGCCGCTGGTGAGGTCGCTGGGGACCCTGGCGCCCGGCGTGCCGTTCCTGAACTTTCTCGACAGCTTCCGCTATCCGCTGGCCGGGGAGTTCGCCATGCAGGCCAATCTGGCGCGCATCAACCGCATTCCCGGCGACTGGGGACTCGAAGTCGGCGTGCTGGCGGAGATCTTCCGCAACTGCGCGACCTCGCGCGTCTGCCAGGTCGACCTGACCGAGAACTACGAGCACAAGCACCAGGCGCTCTCGGCCGATGACCCGTCGGGCGGCCTGCGGCGCATGACCTGCGATATCGCCAAGTCGCTGTTCCGCACGCTGGCCAGCGAAGGCGTGGTCTTCGGCGAAGGACAGTTCCGTGCCTTGCAGGTCCGCTACGTGCGCATGGCGCAGGACACCATCACGCGTTACTACGCCGACGCCATGTTGAACGGGCTGAAACTGGATCGCCATTCCGAGGAGGTCGCCGTGGCGGCCTTCGCCGAGAGCCTGCGCGAGGCCGCCGAGGAGTTTCTGCGCGATCCGCTCGGCCTGCCGCTGATTCCCAACTGGAATCGCGTGCTGGCGGCGATTCCCGAGTTCTTCGAGCGCCTGCTCGACGCCGTGGAACAGGATAATCGGGTGCTGCGCGGACGCGCGGCGTAGCGAATGTCCCAGCCCGCCATGCCATGGGAGGCGGCCCGCGCGATCGAGAAGATCGAGCGCGCCGATATCGTGGTTGGCATTCCCAGCTTCAACAACGCGCGCACCATCGGCCACGTCGTGCGCGCCGCGCAGGCCGGTCTGAACCGTTACTTTCCGCAGCACACCGCGGCGATCGTCAACTCCGACGGCGGCTCCACCGACGGCACCCAGGACGCAGTCCTCTCCGCCAAGCTCGACGATTCCAACCTCATGCTGCTGTCGACGCCGCTCCACGCCGTGCATCGCCTGACGATCCCCTACCACGGCATCCCCGGCAAGGGCAGCGCCTTTCGCATGATCTTCGAGATCGCCAAGGCGCTCGAAGCCAAGGCCTGCGTCGTAGTCGATTCCGACTTGCGCTCCATCACGCCGGAGTGGATCGATCTGCTGGCGCGGCCGGCCCTCTACGTCGGCTACGACTTCGTGGCGCCGTATTACCACCGCCATAAGTACGACGGCACCATCACCAACAGCATCGTCTACCCGATGACGCGCGCGCTCTACGGAATGCGCGTCCGCCAGCCGATCGGCGGGGACTTCGGCGTGTCGGGCCGGCTGCTGGCGCGCTACCTGGAGCTGGGCGACTGGGAGACCGATGTGGCGCGCTACGGCATCGATATCTGGATGACCACCGTCGCTATCGCCGAGGGATTCCGCGTCTGCCAGAGCTTTCTCGGCGCCAAGCTCCACGACGCCAAGGATCCCGGCGCCGATCTGAGCGCGATGCTCGTGCAGGTGGCCGGCAGCGTCTTTCAGCTCATGCAGGCCTACGACGCCGTGTGGCAGAAGCGCGCCGGCAGCGAGCCCGTCGACCTGTTCGGTTTCCGGTTCGACGTCGGGCTCGACCCCATCCAGGTGAACGTCGACCGGATGCTGCATGCCTTCCGGCGCGGCTGCGCGGAGCTCGGCGCGATCTGGGAGGTGGCGCTCACGCCGGAGACGCGGGCGGAGGCGCTGCGGCTCGGCGCCTCTTCGGAGGACGCCCGCGGCTTTCACATGCCGGACGAGCTGTGGGTGCGCATTCTCGTCGACCTGGCATGCGCCCATAAGCAGTATCCGCTCGAGCGCGGCCACATTCTCAAGGCGCTGGCGCCGCTTTACCTGGGCCGCGTCGCCAGCTTTGTGGTGGAGACCGAGCCGATGGTCGCCGCCGAGGTCGAGGGGCGGATCGAGAAACTGTGCCTGGCGATGGAGGCGGCCAAGCCGCATCTCGCCGGGAAGTGGAACGGGCGCGAGCCCGAGGCGCCGGCGCCCGCGCCGGAGATTTCGAAAGGAGGGTTGAGCGATGATCGCCACCTTGCAGCAGATTATGGAAAGGTCCATTGAACGGCTGGCCACGACCGCCATGGCGTGGCTGCCGCCGCTCGTGGCGGGACTGATTATTCTCGGAATCGCCTGGATCGTCGCCGCCGCCGTGCGCTGGTCGATCACGCGCATCTTCAAGGGCGCGCGCGTAGACCGCTTCCTGCACCAGAGCGGACTGTCGAGCATGCTCGATCGCTCAGGCCGCCTGCGGGCGACGCGCATCGCATCCGAAGGCGCCTTCCTGGTGATCGTCGGCACGGGCGCGCTGACGGGACTGAGCGCCTTCAACACCGATCTGACGAACTCGATGATTCAGTCGGTCGTCTTTCTGCTGCCGAAACTGCTGACGGCGGGCGTCATCCTGCTGGCCGGCGCATGGCTCGGCCAGTACCTGGGGCGCAGCATGCTGCTATGGGCGTATTCGGAGGAGATGCCCTCGCCGCAGGTGTTGGCGGCCGGCGTCCGCGGCGTGATCGTCTTCGTCGCGGTGGTGGTGGCGGCCGATCACCTCAACTTCGCGCGCAGCGTCTTCCTGACGGCCTTCGTCGTGCTTCTCGGCGGCGGCGTGATCGCGCTCAGCATCGCCCTGGGCTTTCACGCCCGCGACCTGCTTCGCCGCCGGACGGCCGCGGCGAACGGCGAAGAGCACGCCGGCGAGCGCTCGCTCTGGAGCCACTTGTAGAGCCGTGCCTAATCGACGGCGATCGAAAGCGCGTTGCTGACGAGCGACGAATCGTAGAGGACGACGATTTCGGTCGGCCCGGCGGGGAAATCCGCCGGAATGTCCACGTTAATCTGCCATAAGCCGACAAATCCGGGTGCGAGGCCGCTGAACGGCACGGGAATCGATCGTCCGCCGAGAAACACCGCCGGCGGCGTCGACGTCGACGAGAGCGGCGACGGCGGAGCTGGCGTCCCGTCGGCGACCGCCGGAGTTACCGCCCCCTGTCCGTTCGCATAGATCACCAGCGCGCGGCCCCGGCGTACTCGCCCCACGCGGCCCTCGGTGTCGACCGCGAGGTAGAGTCCCGGCGCGCGGGCGGCGGTCGTCAGCGTTCCGCGAGCGACGCGCTGTCCGCCGACGCGCACCTCGAAAACGCGCTGTCCGGGCGTGAGGGTCGAAGGAACCTGAAAGTTGATCTGGTCCGGTGAGGCGTAGAAGAGCGGAAGCGCCGTGTTTCCGATGAAGACTTCCGTCTCGCCGAGCCGCAGCGGGAGCGGGACGTCGGTCGCGCCGGCTGTCGCCGATCCGGTGAAGGGTCCGAACGCCGAGGCGATGGCGCCCGGTGCGACTGGCGCGCCGGCCGCGAATCCCGCGGCGTTGACCGCGGCGGCCTCGGCGGCGGGTTCCATGATCCAGACTTCGCCGGACGAGGGCAGGTTGGCGCGCGACAGGGTGACGCTTGACGGCTTAAACCGGACGTTCGAGAACGGCGCGCCGACGTCGGGCGAGAACGGGAGTTGCGCGGGTCCGCCGAGTCCCGTGCGGAAGTGCATGAGGATCGTGACGCGAGGCTTGAGCAGCTCGACGACGGTGGAGGCAATCAGCGCGGGCGCGAGCGTGAAGAAGCCGCCCGCCGGGACCATCAGCACGTCCAGATTCTGAAGGTCGGCGATCTGCTCGGCGGAAAGCGACGACTGGCCGTAGTCGCCGAAGTGCGCGAACCGCAGGCCGCCCTGGGTCCACTGCACGATGGTGTTGCGGTTCGTCGAGTTGGCCGCGGCGTCGTGAAAGCCGGGGATCAGCAGAAAGGGCAGACCCGCTGCGTTCATCTCGGTCCGCGTGGTGGTGGGCCGCCCGTCGACCAGGGAGGGTGTGCCACGCACACCCGCGACATTATTGTGGTCGCCGTGATTGTGGCTCACGAAGACGGCGTCGGCGGCCGTGGCCGGGAAGGCGTAGCCCTGGCTGGCCGCGGGCGGGTCGACGACGACGGTCGGGCCGTTCTCGGTTTGAATATAGAAGCATGCCTGGCCGATCCACGTTACGCGGACGTTCTGTGACGAGACGGCGGCAACAGTGGCAGCGAGAAGAATCGCACGCATAAGAACCCCCTGTCCGGTCACTTTACCAGTGCGGGCGTCCCGGCGGTTGTTAATTGTGCGAGAATCCGCAGCGCCATCGCCTTGCCGCCTTCGCCGACCTCGCCGATCGGACCCACGCAGCTCGGGCAGCCCGCCTCGCAACGGCAGTCGGCGATGAGCGCGTGCGCGGCGCCGAACAATCGGGGCGCCATCGCATGGAGCGGCGCACTCAGTCCGACCCCGCCGGGGTATACGTCGTAAAGGAACAGATCCGGTTCGTAAGCCGCGCCCGAGTTGACGTCGCCGTTGAGGGCTGCGCCGAGATCGCGCGGGTCGCACATGGCATGCAAGGCGCCCACGGCGCGAAGCGCGGCGCCGAGTCCGATGAGTCCGCTCTGCTTTTCGACGGGCGACGCCGGGCCGAGCGCTGCGAGAAACGCCGGCGGGAAGTGCAGCCAGAACGCCGTGGTGTGCATCTCCTGCTCGGGCATCATGAGCTTCCCCGAGCCGACATTCTCCATCGTGAACAGCTTCACTTTCTTGAAGCCCACCACTTGCCGGTTCACGCGCACCTCGCCGTGAATCGCCCCCGCGCCGCCGATGGCCGACTCCTCGAAGCGCCGCATCTCGGCCACCTGCGTGTATTCGATGGCGTTGGTGAAATAGTCGCACTCGACGCGGCGCACGTAGGCCTTGCGGTTGGCGTAGTCGAAGCGCTCCACCTGGTACTGTCGCGCCTCGTGCAGGTAGATGGCTTTCTCGTGCAGCTCCACCAGCGCGGTCGGAAAATCGACTTCGGCGATCACCTCGGGCTCGCCGGTGGTGTCGACCACCACGAAGTTGTCGCTGGTCACCGCGCGCAAGCTTACGGCGTCGGCGGGATAGCTGTCGGAGGTCCAGTGCCAGGCACCGCCCGAGTGATGCACGAAGCCAAGCTCCTCGAGGAACCGGCACAGCGGCGCCACCGGCTGTGCGCCGAGCGTCTCGTCGCCGGCGAGCGGCAGCTCGAAGGCCGCGCACTTGAGGTGACTCAGCAGAATCTCGAGGTTGTCGGCGTGGATGCGCGCATGCTCGGGCGAAGATCCGAAGAAGTAATCCGGGTGCTCGACGATGTACTGATCGAGCGGGCTGCTCGAGGCGACCAGCACGGAGACCGCGGTCGACTGCCGCCGCCCGGCGCGTCCCGCGCGCTGCCAGCTCGAGGCGATCGAGCCCGGGTACCCTGCCATAACCACCGCGTCGAGCGAGCCGACGTCGATGCCGAGCTCCAGCGCGTTGGTCGCCACCACCGCGCGGATGGCGCCGTCGCGCAGCTTGCGTTCGATCTCGCGGCGCTCCCGCGGCAGGTATCCGCCACGATATCCGCGAACGGTTTCGCCGCCGGCGGGGCCGCGCTCGGTGTCGCTCTTGAGGTAGGTGATGAGCAGCTCGGTCGCCAGCCGGCTGTTGGCGAAGACCAGCGTCTGTTGGCCGCGGCGGATGAATTCGCCGGCGACACGGCGCGACTCGTGCAGGTAACTGCGGCGGATTCCCAGCTCCCGGTTGACGACCGGCGGATTGTAGAACACGAAGTATTTCTCGCCGGAGGGCGCGCCGTTGGAGTCGATCAGCGTGAAAGGTTCGCCCGCGAGCGCCTCGGCCAGCTCGCGCGGATTGGCGATGGTCGCCGATGAGGCGATGAATCGAGGTGAGGAGCCGTAGAAGGCGCAGATTCGCTTCAGCCGCCGCAGCACGTTGGCGACATGGCTGCCGTAGACGCCTCGGCAGGCGTGCAGCTCGTCGACCACGACCCACTTCAGCCGCTCGAAACATTTCGCCCACTTCGTGTGATGGGGCAGGATGCCGCTGTGCAGCATATCGGGATTGGTGAGAACCAGCGACGCCCGCTCGCGGATCGATCGGCGCGCGTCCTGCGGCGTGTCGCCGTCGTAGGTGAAGGCCGTCGCTGCTCCTCCGAGCGGCGCGGCGAGGTCGTGGAGCGCGGCGAGCTGGTCGACGGCGAGCGCCTTGGTCGGAAACAGGTAGAGGGCACGCTGGTCGGGATCGGCGAGGAGGCCGTGGAGGACGGGCAGGTTGTAGCAGAGGGTCTTGCCGCTCGCGGTCGGAGTGACGACCACGATGTTCTCGCCGGCGAGGGCGCGCTCGAAGGCCTCGGACTGGTGAACGTATAGCTGGCGGATGCCGAGGGTTTCGAGAGCTGCGGTGAGCCGGGGGTCGAGCGACCGCGGGAAGGAAACACACTGCGCCACACGCGGAGGCTGGTGGTGGATCGCCCGCACCGGTGAGTCCGGGTCACCGTGGAGCGCGCGGAAATGCTCCAGCGCGGCTTCGGCTTTCTGCTCCGGGAGGTCGAGGAGGAGATTCATTGTTCGCCCTTTCTTTGCCAGCGTACACGATCCCGCTACGGGAGAACAAGAGGCGAATGATCGGTTCTGGTAGTCTGGTCGATCATGCGCTTCAGCCGGAGGGCCGCGATCTGGATCGGCATCCTCGCGCCGATGCTCGACACGATCCGCCGATGGAGCACCTGGCGCGAGTGGCCGCCGGCATTGCTCGACGATTACATCATCGGGGCGCTGCTGCTGTCGGCGGCCTGGATCGCCGGCCGCGACCCGGTGAAAGGCCGGCTGTGGCTGGCCGCGGCCTGGGGATTCGCGTGCGCGTTCGGCTATGCGAGTTTCTTCGGACAATTGGAGGGCCTGCGCGACGGCCTGGCGGATCCCGCGCCGGTTCCCTCCGAGTGCGTCCTGGCGATCAAGGGAGCCGGATTCGCGGTGTGCATCGCGGCGCTTGTGGCGACATTGCGCGAGCGGCGAGCGCCGTAACTACGGCAGCGTCTCGGCGAGCACCTTGCGCGTCTGCTCCTCGCGATACGCCGCCAGCTTCGCCCCCAGCGCACTGTCCGACAGCGCCAGAATCGCCACCGCCAGCAGCGCGGCATTCGTCGCTCCCGGTTTGCCGATGGCGAGCGTTCCGACCGGAATGCCGCCCGGCATTTGCACCGTCGCCAGCAGCGAGTCGAGCCCCTTGAGCGACGCGCTTTCCATCGGCACGCCAAGCACTGGCAGCGTCGTATGGGCCGCGCAGACTCCCGCCAGATGCGCCGCGCCACCCGCCGCCGCGACCATCACCTTCACGCCTCGCCCGGCCGCGCCTGAGACAAACTCCATGGTCGCCGCCGGCGTGCGATGCGCCGAGAGCACGCGGCATTCGTGCGCGACGCCGAAGCGCTCCAGCGTCTCCGAGCAGTGACGCATCGTGTCCCAATCGGACTTGCTGCCCATGAGCACGGCGACGAGAGCGGCGCCCACGTTACTCCCCCTGGCCGAGCGAATAGGCGCGCTGGCCGTCGAACTTGCAGAGATTCTCGGTCTTGATGAAATCCAGTCCCTGCACGGCCATCTTGTCCAGCACGGCGATCACCTGCTGATGCGTCACCGTGTCGCCCTCGCCGACGAAGCGGCAGCGCCAGTGGTCGGAACACATCGTTTCCGGCATGCCTTCCGGCCACACCTTCACCCCGCGATTGCTGATCATCTGCAGCTTGAGGCCGGCTACCGAGACCGCGCGCAGCTCCGCCGCGAGATCGTCGGGCGATCCCGCCGACCAGTCCAGAAACACGTCCACTCCGACGAGCTCCTTTTTCGACGGCGCGCGCACCGACACCGCCGCCTGCTCCTGGCGCGGGGCGCTCGTGTAAGCGGCCGCTTTCAGCTTCTCGGGCGACTGGCCCAGGCGTGCCACCACCGCCTGTGCGAACTCCTTCGTGCCGACCTTTTGTTTGCTCACGCCCTCCTGAAAGATGTCGTAGGTGTGGACACCGTCCTCGATGGCGCGCAGCCAGGCGTTATGCACGCGCGCGGCGATGTCGGGCTGATCGATATGAACCAGCATCATGACGGCGCCCAGCAACAGGCCCGAGGGATTCGCGAGATTCTGCCCGGCCCGCCGCGGCGCGGAGCCGTGAATCGCCTCGAACATCGCGCATGAGAGGCCGATATTCGCGGAGCCCGCCAGTCCCACCGACCCCGCGATCTGTGCCGCCACGTCGGAGAGAATGTCGCCGTAGAGGTTCGGCATGACGATCACGTCGAAGGCCTCGGGCGTGTCCGCCAGTTTGGCCGCGCCGATGTCGACGATCCAGTGCTCCTTCTCGATCTCCGGGTACTGCGCTCCGACCTCGTCGTAGACCCGGTGGAACATGCCGTCGCTCAGCTTCATGATGTTGTCCTTCGTGAAGCAGGTGACCTTCTTGCGCTGGTTCCGGCGCGCGTACTCGAAGGCGTAACGCACGATGCGCTCGCAGCCCGGCCGCGAGAAGATCTTCAGGCTCTGCACCACCTGCGCGGTCTGCTGGTGCTCAATGCCGGCGTACAGATCTTCTTCGTTCTCCCGCACGATGACGACGTCCATGGCTGGATGCCGGGTATCGACGTACGGATGATAGGCGACGCAGGGCCGCACGTTGGCGTAAAGGCCGAGAGTCTTGCGCGTGGTGACGTTAAGGCTCTTGAATCCGCCGCCCTGCGGGGTGGTGATCGGCGCCTTGAGGAAGACGCGAGTGCGACGCATCGACTCCCAGGCTCCCGGCTCGATCCCCGCGCTGATGCCGCGCAGGTAGACCTTTTCGCCGATTTCGATCTCTTCGGTGTCAATCCGCGCGCCGGCGGCCTTCAGTATCTCGAGCGTGGCGCCCATGATCTCGGGGCCGATGCCGTCGCCGCGTGCGACCGTGATGGGAACGTTCTGTGACATGGTCAGCCTTCCACGATAAGGGTTCGCGGGTGGAAGGTGCAAGTTTGCGCTTCGTCGCCCGGCCGGCGGCGCGCCGACGCGGATTCAGCAAGCGATTCTCAACTCCACAACTCCGCGACCACCTCGCCGCCGACGATCGTCGGCCGCTCCGCGCGCCCGTTATGCAGGTAGGTCAGCTTCACGTGATCCAGGCCGAGCAGATGGAGCATCGTCGCGTGGATGTCGTGAACGTGGCAGGGCCGCTCCACCGCCCGCAACCCGATCTCGTCGGTTGTCCCGACCGTGCGGCCGCCCTTCACCCCCGCGCCCGCCATCCAGATCGTGAAGCCCCACGGATTGTGGTCGCGACCGTCGCCCTTCTCGTTGAACGGAGTGCGCCCGAACTCGCCGCCCCACACCACGAGAGTGTCTTCGAGCATCCCGCGCGACTTCAGATCCGCCAGCAGCCCCGCGACCGGCTTGTCCGACACCCGGCACCACTTCCCGTGATTCGCCTCGATGTTCGAGTGCGCATCCCAGCCGCTGCCCGACCCGCAGTACAACTCCACGAACCGCACGCCTCGCTC
>CAZEVY010000112.1:10122-17085 GCA_964515555.1 uncultured Solibacteraceae bacterium
TGTCGCCCGACCGGAATTGCATACCCTGGTAGCCCGCCGGCAGGAACCCCGCGCTCCAGTTCTTCGGCCCGCCCAGGACCTCCTTGTCGTCGGCCAGCACTACGAACGAGGGCAGGTTGCGATTGGCCGCGCCCAGCCCGTAAGTCACCCACGCGCCCAGCGAGGGGCGTCCGGCGAGAATGTCGCCGGTGTTCATCTGGCAGACCGAGCCCACGTGGTTCAGCCCGTTCGCCCAACACGAGCGAATCACCGCCAGGTCGTCGGCGTGTCTGGCGATGTGCGGATACCAGTCCGACACCCACAGGCCGCTTTCGCCGTGCTGCGCGAACTTGCGGCGCGAGGCCATCAACGTGTTGCCGGCCGTGCCCATGGCGGTGATCGGACGGCCGAACGACGCCGGCATCGGCTCGCCGTCCATCTCGGCGAGCTTCGGCTTGGGATCGAACAGGTCGATATGGCTCGGCCCGCCTTCCATGAACAGCCAGATGACCGACTTCGCTTTCGGCGCGTGATGGTGAGGGCGAGGCGCCAGCGGATCGGCCTTCGCCGGCGCCGCCTGCGCGCGATCGTCGAGCATGCTGGCCAGTGCGATTCCAGCCAGTCCGCTACCCGCCCGCGTAAAGAACTCGCGGCGAGTGCGTACCGGCCAGTGATGCGACGCTCGTCCGATCATCGTCAGTTGAGATACAGAAACTCGTTCGAGTTGAGCAACATCTGACAGAGATCCACCAGCGCCCGGTCCCGCGACCCGGCGATCTCCTGCTGACGCGCAAGAAACGCCACGGCGCTCGTGCGCTCGTCCTCCGCCGGTGTCCGCCCGTATACCAGCTTCCAGGCCCGATCCACCTGCGCCGCGTCCGTCAGACCGGTGTCGTTCTTCACGCGCTGCGCCAGCCCGCGCGCCCAGCCGAGCACCAGCTCGTCGTTCAACAGTCCGAGCGCCTGCGTCGGCGTCACCGTCGTGTTGCGGCGGCCGCAGCTCTCGTGCGTGTCGGGCATGTCAAACGTCTCGAGCATCGGATAGCGCGTGTTGCGACGCACGAAAATGTAGACGCTGCGCCGTTGCGCGTCGGCGGCGTCCTCCTGCTTCAGCCAGCCGCCGCGCGTCGTCATGCCGGGCGGCAGCGGGGGAAACACACCCGGCCCGAACATCTTCGTGTTCAGTTGACCCGACACTGCCAGCATCGAATCGCGGATGACTTCGCCCTCCAGCCGCCGCCGATGCGCCCGCCACAACAGCTTGTTCTCCGGGTCGGCCGCGGCCGCCTCCTCGCGATAGGCCGCCGACTGCTGCCACGTCTTCGAGAGCATGATCCGCTTCTGCATCGACTTCACGCTCCAGCCGTCGGCGACGAACGTCGCCGCCAGCCAGTCGAGCAGCTCGCGATGCGTCGGCCGGTCGCCCATCACGCCGAAGTCGCTCGGCGTCCCCACGATTCCGCGCCCGAACTGGTGATGCCAGATGCGATTCGCCATCACGCGCGCCGTCAGCGGATTCGCCGGATCGCTGAGCCATCGCGCCAGAGCCGACCGGCGTCCGGAAGAGTTGACGCCCGGCGGCGGTGGGATCGCGGCGTCGGATGCGTCGAGAATCGTGAGGAATCCGGGGCGCACCTCGTCCTGGCGCGCGTCGTAGGCGCCGCCCGAGAGCACGTGTGTCGCCGGTGCGATGCGGCCGTTGTCGATCATGGCCTGCGCATAGGGCATCGCCTCGGGCTTGAAGGCGTCGAACTTCGCCAACTCCGACTTCAACTCCTGGTAGCGCGCTTTCTCCGCGCCGCGCAGCTTCGCGATCCCCAACTCCTCGGGGACTTCGAGCTGCGGCTTGGCCTTGTAGTACATCTGCCACTGGAACGGCGTGCGTCGATCGGCCGGCGTCGTGACCGCGCTCTGAATCTCCGGCGGAAACTTCTCGAAACCGTCCTGCCACAACGCCTGCATCTTGGGCTGCAGAAGACGCCGCATCTCGGCGCGAACCTCGCGCGTGCGATTCTCCCAGTCGGCCTGCTTCTCCTGCCAATGCGCGCGCCGCTTCGCGCCCAGCAAAGGAAAGCTGTCCTCGATGCGCGTGTTCGCAAAGAACGCCTGGAGCCGGTAATAGTCTTTGTGCAGGATCGGGTCGAACTTGTGGTCGTGACAGCGCGCGCAGGCGTAGGTCATGCCGAGAAAGGTCGCCGCCGTGGCGTCGGTAATGTCGTTGAGCAGCTCCTGGCGGCGCTGCGCGATGTTGCGCGCGTTCGATTCGTCGGGAAAGTGGCGATTGAACCCGGTGGCCACGGCCGCCGCCAGCGACTCCGGATACATCTCGTCGCCGGCGATCTGTTCCTGCACGAACCGGTCGTAAGGCTTGTCTTCGTTGAACGACTGGATGACATAGTCGCGATACCGCCAGATGTTCGGTCGCGTCTCGTCGGCCTTGAAGCCTTCGCTGTCGGCGTAGCGCGCCAGGTCGAGCCAGTGGCGCGCCCAGCGCTCCCCGTATCGCGGCGACGCCAGCAGCCGGTCGACGACCTTCTCGAATGCGTTCGCATCCGTGTCGGCGACGAACGCCTGGACCTCGTCGGGTGTGGGCGGCAGGCCGGTCAGCGTGAGCGAAGCGCGGCGAATCAGCGTCGGCCTGTCGGCCGGAGGATTGGGCGCCAGATTCTTCTCTTCGAGCTTCGCCAGCACAAAGGCGTCGATCTCATTGGCCGGCCACGCCGTGTTCTTCACCGCCGGTGGCGCGGGTTTGACGACCTTTTGGAACGCCCAGTATCGAAGTTGCTGCGGCGTGAACGAATGCGTCGCCGGGCCTCCGCCCGCATACAACGCCGCCGCCAGCGCGACGACCAGCACAATCCCGGCGCACCAGCGCCAATGCGCGCATAAAGGACACATGATTGGCCGGATTATATCACCGCCGCAACACCCGCACCCAGGCCGCCCCCTCGCGCAACACCGCGACCTCACGCCCGGCCGGGACGCCGCCCTCGTAGTCGTGCCACACCGCGACCACCGCCGCCGACCCGTCCCAGGCGGGCAACAGACGGTCCTTCCCCAGTCGCGAGTGCACCAGCGTTCTTTGGTAGTCGGGCGGCGACGTGTCGGCCGACGCCATGATTTCCCGCGCGCGCCGCAGTCCCTCCTCCCCCTGCCGTCGCGCGATCTTCGCGAGATACACCTTCGGCTCCATCGCCCGTGCCAGTACGACCGCTTTCTCCGCAGGTCCGACGTTCCTGTCGAGATACTCCGCCAGCGTGACCGCCAGCCGAATCTCGGGCAGGGAGGTGTCGCGAACCAGAAACCGCTGCGCGTCGGCGATTCCCCACGCCACGCCTATCGCCGTCAGCGCCAATCCCGCGCGCGGCCATCGCGCGATCGCGAGCGCCGCCAGAAACAGGCCCGCCGCGATCGGAATCGCCGCCTCGCGCGACGTGACGTATCGCTCCGGGTCGGGCGAGACACCATGTGCGGAAAAGAGTATCGAGATCACGAACAGAAAGAGAAACAGAAGAAGCCCGGTGGGGCGGCGCTCCAGCGCCGCGCGGGGCCTCCAGGCCCCGCACACACCCAGCAATACCAGCACCAGCACCGGCGGCGGCGTATTCTTCAGCGCGATCCACGCCAGATACGCGTACCGCTGCAGGCGCCACCACGACTCCGGCCACTCCACCACGAACGTCCCCGGCGGCGATAACCCGCCGCGCCAGGCGATCCACGCCAGCGGAGCCCAGCCGTAAAGAAGCACGGCGCGCGCGAACCGGCGGCGCCCAGCGAGGATGAAGACCGGCACCGCGCACCACGCCTCGTACCGCGTCAGGCACGCGACCCCCAGCGCCACGCTCGCCGCCCCCTCGCGCCCCGCGTAGTGACAATGAAACGCGAACGCCAGCGCCGCCAGCATCGGAATCTCCTGGTAGGGCACGATAGACAGCTCGACCAGAAACGGACTCGTCGCCATCAGCGCGCCGCCGCACAACGCCGCGCGCCGGCCGACAAAATGCCGCAGCAGCAGATAGGACCCCGCCGCCAGCGCCCCGCCGCTCAACGCGACCATGTAACGCACCGCGACGACGCTGTCCGTCCATCTCGACACCGCGTAGATCGCTGCTTGCAGCGCCGGAAGCTGGTAGGCGAGCAGCACCCGGTCGCGATTCGCGAGCCGCAGTATCGTGTCGCCGCCGAACACCACCGGGTGCAGATGAATGAACGCGACCCGCAGCGCCATCGCCGCGACGAACAGCAGGGTCGCGTCGCGCGTCACGGCGACCGCCGCCACAGCGTCATGGACGCGTGCGTGTACTTCCAGTCGTGCGGCGCGCCGGATTCGCCAAACGTCGACCACGCAAACCGCCGCGGCAGTCTCTTATCGGCGACCATACGATACTCCGGGTCCAGCGGCGGATACTCGCCGTCGGCCAGGTCCGTCAGCAGCACCCATTCCGAGGTCGCTCGGCGGAACAGCGGATTCTCCGCCATCGGATACACCCGCCGGTCGAGCGGAGGCATCTCGGCGATGAGCCGCGCGATGGGCGACCCCGCCGGGACAGTACCTAATATGGCCGGCAGAATCTCCGTCGCCGGCTGCGGCGACCGCATGTAATCGAGCTGCGCCAGGCAGGCGGTGAGCGGCATCACCGCCGCGGCGATCCCCACCGGGGCGCGCATCCGCGTCATTGCCGCACCCGCCGCGACCGCCAGGAACGGCAGGACAGGGACGTGCAGCCGCAGCAACCGCACCTGCATCAGGGCGACGATCAGCATCCCCGCGGCCAGGCCCGCGACGATCACGCGCTTCCCGCGCATCCGCCGGAATCCCATCGCGGCCAGTGCGAGCACCGGCGCGCCGGTGGTGAAACGTGCGAGATCGGAAATGTTCCCGAAGACCGCCCACGGCGCGGCCGCCTTCGCCGACATGCCCGCCTGAAGCTGCCGGACGATCTCCCCGCCGTGCGTGAGCCACCACGGCTCGCCCGCCAGCAGCCCCGCCGCGAACCCCGCCGCCACTCGCAGCCACAGCCGCGGCGACGGAAACGCCACCAGCAGTATCGGCCCCACCTGCAAGACCGCCGAGTGCTTCGCCGCCACCGCCAGACCCGCCGTCACCGCCGCCCCGAACGCCGACCCGCGCAGCGCCAGCCACGCCGTGAGAATCACGCATGCCGTCATCGTCAGGTCGACCCGCACCTGCGTCGACGTCAGCAGGTGCGCAGGCGAAATCGCCATCCACAACGCCGCCCACACGCCCGCCCCCTCGCCCGCGTACTCGCGCCCCAGCAGAAACGTGAGCAGCACCGTCGCCGCGCCCATCAGCAGCGAGAAGAATCGTCCGAGCTCGTACACGCGCTCGAATCCGCCCGGCGTCAGTCGATAGTACGGCTCCCTCCACGGCGACGCGACTAGCCCGGCGTGCTCGCACAACCGCATCCACGGATAGAGCAGAAGAAAATGCAGTGTGCCCCAGTGATACCTGCGCACATCCCAGCGCCCCTCGCCGGGATCGAGGAACGATACTGCCGTCAGCACGTCGTCCTCGTCGGGCGAGTACGACGCTCGAAAATCCGAAGCCCGCACTTCCGGCGTCGTGGGCGGCAGGCCCCAGCCGAGACCCGGCACGCGCAGCGCGAAGTACAGCAGCAGGACGCCGGTCAGACCAAGGGCTGTACGCTGTCCCATTCGAGCACGCTGACGCGCGGACCCGGCAACACGATGCCGCGAAGATTCAGCGGATCGGCGGCGGAGATGTTCAGCGACGCCTCGCCGCCCGCCTCGCGCCGCACCCTTCTCAGCAGGTCGATCGCCTCGGGCAGCGCGTACTGCTCGCCGGCGAGCGACGCCACGAAGCGCCCGCCCCGAATCTCACCGCGCGCCTCCATGCGGCGCAACGCAACCAGCAGGTCGCGCCACGCCGCCGCCAGCGATTCACGCGCCAGCAGGTCGCGGCAGACGACCCCCCATCGGCGCAGGAGCAGACGCGCGGATTGCTCCGCGCCCGCCGGCTCGCCTCCCTCGCGCGCGAACAGCGACCATCGTCCCGCCGCGTGGCGCGTCCGCGGCGCGTTGCGGCGCGTGTCGAGCAGCGTGCGGAGATTCTCGAAGCCGTCGGCGGTGACGAGTCCCGCCGTCACCAGCTCCCACAGCGCCTCCTCGATCTCGCTCGCGAGCCGGCCGGTCGCCTGCCGCAACTCGCTGAAGAACGACGCGCCCCGCGCGCGCAGTACCGCCAGCACTTCGCGGCCCTGGTGCGATAGCGCCGCCTCGCTGGTCTCCATCGCCGGAAGACTGCTGAAGTCCTCGCGCAGAAACAGCGCGATCGGCGCCACGCGTGTCGGCCGCACCCGCCGATGCCCGTTGCCGTTGGCCGGCTCCTCAAACGCCGGGTGCGGCGAGACGCGGCCCCACATCACTTCGCCCGCGAGGCATAGCTGGTCGAGCAGCTCCGGCTCGTAATTCTCGATGCGCCGCGCCAGCACCTGCGGCTCCCACGCCGCCGCCGGGACCTCGTAGCCTTCCAGTTGCCGGATCACTTGCAGCAATCCGTCGAGCCCGTGCAGCCGCGTCGACGGCGCCACGTGCTGCCAACGCGCCAGGAATCGCAGGAACTCGACCGTCGTCACCGGCTCGATCTCGCGCCGCAGCCGCCCCAGGGTCATCCGGTGAATGCGCGCCAGAACCCGCCGATTGCACCACTCGACGGCGCCCTCGGCGAGCCCCGGCGTGTAGCGGCCGCTCAACGCGACGCCGCGCGACTCCAGCAGCGCCAGCCCCATCGCGACGTATTCTTCCCCGATTCCGAAGCGCGCCGCGAACTCGGCGGCGGTCGTTGGCCCCGTCGACTCCAGCCACCCGCCGATGAGCGCGGCGAGCGCATCTTCGTTGGGGAGAGACTGCGCCAGCTCCAGCCGCTCGGCGGCGACCCAGAAATCCCCCACCGACATCGCCCGCCTTGCCGCCACCAGCGTCTCGAAGTACTCGCGCCACTCC
>CAZEVY010000113.1:0-16977 GCA_964515555.1 uncultured Solibacteraceae bacterium
AACAGAACTTCTGGAACTTCGCGCTGCACGCCGAGTATCGCGTCTCGAAAGGCTCGAACAGCGGCATCGGCCTGCGCGGCCGCTACGAAGTGCAGATCATGGAGGACTACGGGCGCGCGCCAGACGGGCATTCGAACGGCGCCATCTACAGCCGCATCGTGCCGTCGATCAACGCCAGCAAGCCGCCCGACGAATGGCAGACCTTCGACGTGACGCTCATCGGGCGCATCGTCACCGTCGCGCTTAATGGAAAGAAGATCATCGACCGGAAGGAGATCGAGGGGCTCACCGCGATCGCCAGCGATCCCAACGAGGGCGAGCCGGGTCCGTTCATCCTGCAAGGCGACCACGGGCCGGTCGAGTTCCGCAAGTTCACCGTGACGCCGCTGGCGAAGTGAGACTCCTCGCCGCCGCCGCGCTGCTTGCCGGCGCGGGCGCCGCCGCGGGACAGCCGTTGAGCGTGGTGTCGGCGGCATCCTACGACCCGGCTCTCGCGCCCGGCATGATCGCGACGGCGTTCAGCTCGGCGATCGCGGCGGGCGGCGCGTACACGATCGCCGTGGGAGGGGCGGCGGCGACCGTCTTCGGCGTGGCGGCGGGGCAGATCAGCTTTCTCATTCCCGCGGAGACCGCGCCGGGCGAGGCGATCGTCACGCTCGCCGAGCAGGGCCGGCCGCTGGCGTCGGCGACGGTGAGGATCGCGCCGGTGGCGCCGGGCGTCTTCACCGCCAACGCTTCGGGCGGTGGTGCGCCCGCCGGGTTCGTTTTCGAGAACGGGGCCACGGCCGAGCTGTTCGCGCCGGCGGGCGGCGTGTTCCTGCCGCGTCCCTTCCGATTGACGGCGGGACAGTACCTGCTGTTGTTCGGGACCGGAATCCGCGGCTGGCGGTCGGCGGTGACGGCGACATTCGGGGGCAGAAATGTTCCTGTCGCCGCGGCCGTTCCGCAGGGAACGTTCGCCGGTCTCGACCATGTGAACCTCGGGCCGCTGGACGGCGCCGCCGACTCGCGCGGCGAACTGGAGATCGCGCTGACGGTCGACGGCGTGGCTGCCAACCGCGTCGCCGTGGCCGTCAACACGCCGCTTAGCGGCGAGTGGGACGCGCGCGGACGACTGCTCCAGGCGAATTCGGAGATGGCGGTCGGCGAACTCGACGGGAAGATCTATGTCCTGGGCGGGTATCCGTCGACGCGCCAGACGCAGAGCACCGTACAGGTCTACGATCCCGCCTCGGACCGCTGGGAACTCGCGGCGCCGATGCCCATCGCGCTCAACCACAACATGGCGGCTACGGTGGGCGGGAAGCTCTACATGATCGGCGGGCAGACCACCGACGCCGGGTCGGGCAACTACAGCGATCGCGTCTTCGAGTACGATCCCTTGACGCGGCAGTGGCGCGAGCGATCGCGGATGCCGACGGCGCGCGGCGCGGGAGTCGCAGTGGTATGGGAGGAGCGCATCTACGTGGCCGGAGGGAGGCCGCCGCGCGGCGCCGACTTCGCGGTGTACGATCCGCGCGCCGACTCCTGGCGCACGCTGCCCGACCTGCCCACGGCGCGCAATCACCTGGCGGGCGCGGCGGTGAGCGGCAAGGTCTACATCGTGGGCGGGCGCTTCGAGGGCGGGGCCAACAGCCCGCAGAGCGACGCGGTGGAAGCGTGGGACGTGGCGGCCGGGACATGGTCGGCGCGCGCGCGGATGCTCAAGCCGCGGGGCGGAATCAACGGGCTGGCGGCGTACGGCTGCCTCCACGTGTTCGGCGGCGAAGGCAACGCGGCGTCTTCCAACGGGCTGTACAGCGATCACGATGTCTTCAATCCGGCGGCGGATTCGTGGTCGAGTCTCCCGCCGATGCCGACCGCGGTGCACGGCGTGACGGGCGCGGTGTTTCTCGGCGGACTCATCTACCTTCCGGGCGGCGGGACCAGTCTGGGGGGCAACAGCGGCAGCGTGATCCACCAGGTCTACCGGCCGGGCGTGGTGTGCCGCTAGGGGCAGCGAAAGCCGAGCACCAGCGTCTGATCGAACGGTTCGTTGACTTCCGCCAGACAGGCCGAACGGATCGCGGAGGGAATAGTGCCGATCTCCTCGCGCTGCGAGCTGCTCCAGTGGCCGCGGGAGGCGGAGGGAAGGAGGAACCACAGGCGATTGCCCTTCGCGCGAGCGGCCGCTCGCAGGAGCTCAGCGCCAATGCCGTCGGCTTTGGGACTGGAACGGCGTTCCCGCACGTTGAGCGCGCAGCAAGGCCAGGGCAAGCCACCCACGTGGACGCATCGAGGCGACCAGGCAGAACGCCGCGCGTAGTATTGGAACTGCTCCCACATGCCGCCATGCAGATACAGGCAGTCGGAGGCCGCCATCCGCTTTTTGAGAAGCGCTACGGCGGCTGCGTTTTGCTCGATCGGCCGCGGATACCGGATTACCACGATGTTCAGCGCGATTACCGCGCCAATGCACGCGAAGGCGACGGCGGCAGCAGCCTGGCGCTGGCGGTTCGGATAGCGCTCGAGGACGGCCGCCATCGCCTGCACGCCGCAGGCGACGGCCAGGGCGACGCATGGAAGGGTCCACAGAATCAGGCGGGGAAACAGCAGCACGGGATACTGCCGCAAGAGGCTGGCGGCCAGCATGGCGGCGACGGGAGTCAAGGCCGCCAGCGTCACCGCGACGCCGACCGGCTCCCGCCGCCGTGCCAGCGAGAGGCTGCGAAGGGCTCCCAGCGCCGCGACCGCCAGGAGAGCGCCGGACGCGCAGTACAGGATTGCATGCCGCCCGGGAGCGAACAGGTCGGAGTAATTCAGAAACAGGTCGCGGACGGAGGCCAGCGGCCGATGGAGGTCGAGGAACCCCTGACTGCGGCTCTTGAAAATCAGCGGGGCCTGATTCGGGAGAATAAAGAAGGCGAAATTGGCGGCGCTAGCGGCCGCGATCAGCAGCGCGGCGATCGCCGAGCGCAGGCGAAGCGTCGGTGTCCGGATGGCGCCGGCGGCGATCGAGATCAGGATGGACGGAACGAAGAAAATCGCGGGAAACGAGAGGAAGAAACCCAGCGCCCCCGCCGCCGTCAGCAGCCAGAGCTCGCGCCGGCGAAACGACCGGGTCCAATAGGCGGCCAGCAGGTACGCGAGCAGCGCGGCGACCAGCAGGTCGGAGCCGTACTGTTTGACCTGCTGCGGGTACCTCACCGCCCAGTAGTTGGCGATCAGCAGGGTCGCTCCGATCGTTGCGGCGAGGGGCGGGAATAACGTCCTCAACGACCATATCGTGAAGACCAGTGCGGCCAGGCCAGCGGCTACCGGAAAGAGTCTCAGCGCGAGTTCGGATTCGCCCGCAACACCCGTTACTATTCGCTCGATGAGAAGCAGCAGCGGCGGCGTGGTCTGAAGCCAGGTGGAATAGTAGAACATCTCACGCAGCGAGGGCGCCGCCACCGAGTTGGCGACCCAGGCTTCGTCCAGCCACAAGGGGGCCGGCAGAAGGACGAGTCGCGCGGGGAGGCTCAGAAGAATGAGCAAGGCGGCCAGGGGCAGCCACCACCAGGTCGCCGGAGACGTCCGCATGCGTGGGAGGCCGTATCGTAGCACGGGCCGTGGGCGCCGCGGAGCAGAGAGCGCAGTTCGACGAGCCTATCGGTGGAGATCCATGGCCGCTCGCAGGATGCGGTTGATGCGCGTCTGGTATCCGCTGCCGCTCGCCTTGAGCCACGCCAGGACATCGGCGTCGATCCGGAGCGTCGGTTTAGAAGCATGCTAGAACCTCGAGTCGCTCGATCGTGCCGTTGGATTCGCCGGCGCGATCCCCGCAGACTACGAAGGCCCGCGGTTGTCACCCCCCGAACGTCTTCTTCAGCCGGCTGGCCTGCAATTCGTGCAGGAGGCGCATGATGTTATATGCGCTCAGCTCCACCAGCAGCCGCGTGACCTTGGCGTGCTGCGCATCGTTGAGGTCGCCCTCCACCGCCCGCATGGCGCCGACCAGGGCGTCCTGCTGTTTCTCCAGCTCCCGCCGCTCGATGACCCCGTCGGCCATCGCCTCCGCATAGGACTCCAGTTTCGCCACCTGCTCCTCGATCACGGGCAGATCGGCGTCGTCAAACCAGCTTGTGCGCGCCACAGAATTCTCCTTTGCGTTTCATTCGACCATGCGCCGCAGCATCGCCAGGCGCTCCTGCAACTTCCCCCGGCCACCGGCGGCTTCGATGCGCCGCGCCATCTCCGGCGGGAGAAAGTGCAGGTCCGTGCATTCGAGCATGGCCGCGATTTCCTGGAGTTCCTTCTCCAGTCCCTCCGTCGACGGCAGGAATCCCGCGACCACTTCGACGAGCGACTCCCGCGTGATTCCCTTCGCGCCGGCGAGCAGCGACTTGCGAAGCGCGCGGCCCGCCATGCCTTCGATGTCGGCGCCCGAGAGCTTGCCCTTCTGCGGAATCTCCGGGACGTCTTCCTTCGCCAGGGTTGTGCCGAGCTTCTTCGCCATGGCGACGAACATGCCGCGGATCTCCTCCGGGTCCGACGGGTAGAACATCGGAATGTGCACCTCAGCGCGGCCCTGGCGCTTGAGATCGATCGGCAGCAGGTCCGGCCGGCACGTCAGCAGCATCCACAGAATGCGCCCGCGATAGCGCGTGTCGCCCATCTGCGCCGCGATCATGGAGAACACGCGGCTCGACGTGCCCGAGTCGCCGTCGGAGGAGCGGTCGCCGAGCGCGGCGTCGGCCTCGTCGATCACCACCACCACCGGCCCCATGGCGCGCAGCACGCCCAGGACGCGCTCGAGATTTCCCTCGGTCTCGCCGACGTACTTGGACCGGAAATTCTTCAGGACCACGCACGGAATCCCGATCTCGCCGGCCGTGCACTGGGCGAGGAACGTCTTGCCGGTGCCGACCGGGCCGCAGATCAGGTATCCCATCGGCAGCGTCTGCGATTCGCCGCGCTTCACGAGCGCCGCATCCTCGCGCAGCCGCGCCTTGGCCGGCTCGTGGCCCACCACCATGTCGAGCGTCCACTTGGGCTCGATGAATTCGAGCAGCCCCTGGCACTGCTTCTCGATGAGCTGCTTCTTGAGGCCGCGCAGCAGCGTCGAATCCAGCCGCCGCACGCCGTCGAGCGCCGACTGCACCATCACGTCGAGATCCAGGAGCGATATTCCCGCGGTCAGCGACGCCAGCTCGGGCGGGCCGTAGTCCGACGCCGCATTCCAGTCGCGATCGCCCGCCGTGAAGCGAATGAAGCGCTCACGCTCGTCGCGTTCCGGCAGCGCGATCTCGATGGCGGCCGCGTGCGGGCTTCCGGCGACGCGCTCGCTCATCGTCGAGAGCTTTTCGTCCATCAGCACGAACGCCATGTTGAGGCGCTTCACGTGCGGGCTCGCCGCCCAGTTCAGCAGCGTGACCACCAGAGTCGACGCCGCCGCGCTCAGCCGACCCGGCTCGCCGCTCGGCGCGAGAAACGAGGCGTGGTCGATCAATATGGCGACGCTGACGCGATCGGCCTCGTTCGCCATGACGTTGTTCTGCACGAAGCGGTCGAGCATCGCGAAGGCCGTGGCCGGGTCCTTGCGGGCGGCGGCCAGGTCGCCGACCTTGCGATTGGCGAGCACCACCATTTCCTTGAGGCGCTCGCCGTCGGTTCCGGCGAAGGCGCGCAGACCGCGGGCGAGGTCGTAGTGCAGCACCAGGTCCCAGCGCCCGAAAATCTGACCCGCCAGGAAATCCGCCAGCGTGCCGTAGGCGACGGGCTCGCCGGCGGTGCGCACCAGGTCCTGCACGTTGCCGTGCAGCAGGAACATCGACGTCGTGCCGGAGAAGTAAAGCTCCGAAAGCCGCGCCGCCCAGGGCGCGAGCCACGCGGGAACACGATCCTGCCGGCGGGCCGTGTCGGTCATTGTCCCGTCACCCGGTTGAGGTCGGCCTCCAGAATCGCGGGCGGGTCCTGCATCTCATCGACCATGCCGGTGATGTGGCTGAGCTCGTGAATGGCCTTCTCGGTCGACTGCATGCTCTCGGCGACGGAATCGATCTGGCTGCTCAGCATGTCGGGGTCACCGCGGTTGACCGAGGATTCCGTGAGCGCCTGAATCTTGGCCTCGATGCGATCCAGCTCATAGTCGACGAACTCGCCGTTCTTCCTGGCGCGCTCGTAGTTGTCGAGCCGCTGCTCCTGGGCGGCGACATTGTCGGTGAGCGACCGCACGATGCGCTCCTCGCCGCCGGCATTGGCTTCGAGCTTGGCCTTGGCGTCGGCCAGACGCGCGCGGATCTCGCCGGCGTCGGTGCGATCCACGAAACGCGCCAGCGCTTCGCGGGAGACCAGCAGCCGCAGGAAGACCCACAGGAGCCGGTCGAGCGCGGGAGTGCTGAGGTCCTCGCCGGGGCGCGCGCCCGAGGTCTGTCCGCGCACGGCAGTGGCGATGCCGCGCATGTCGAGGCAGCGCGCGCGGAGCTGCTCGAATCGGCGGCGCGATTCCGGGGGAAGGCCCGCGAGGATCTGTTGAATCGGGCGCGCGGCGTCGGCGGCCTTTTGCGGCGGCCGGGCGGCCTGCCACTCTCCCGCGTCGATCGCCTGGCGGAACTTCGGCGATGCGATCAGCAGTCCGAGATAGGCGGCCTCGATCGCGCCCACGATCGGCAGCAGCGCGTCGGGCCAGGGGCTCATGGCCGCCGCCGCCACGCCGCCGGCGAACAACAGCACGTTCCATTTGGCGAGGAATGCGCGCTTCAGGTACGCCCCCACCCCGGCGCTGCGTTCCGGCGAGGACGGTCGTGGCGTCATGAGGTCAAGGCGTGGAAGGGGTGCGCTGCTTGGCTTCCAGCTTTTCTATTATGTCGCGGATCTGGTGGACCCTCTCGACGTAGGCGGGATCGCGCTGCATCTCGCGCGCGGGCCGGTCGGCGGCGGGCAGCTCGATCTCGCGCAGCAGGGTTCCGGGCGACCCCGAGAAAATATAGACGCGATCGCCGAGGAACACCGCTTCCTCGATCGAGTGCGTGATGAAGAAGACCGTGGCCTCGATGTCGCGCCACAGGCCGACGAGCAGGTCCTGCATGTTGAGGCGGATGCCCGGGTCGAGCGCGCCGAAGGGCTCGTCCATCAGGATGATCTTCGGGCGCAGGATGAGCGTGCGCGCAATGGCGACGCGCTGCCGCATGCCGCCTGAGAGCTGGTGCGGATACTTGGCCGCGTCGCGCACGGGATCGAGCCCGACCTTGGCGATCCACTCGCGCGCCAGCGTGGCGCGCTGCTTCGGCCCGACTCCCTGGCACTCCAGTCCAAAGGCGACGTTGTCGAGCACCGTGCGATTGTCGAAGGACGTGTAGTCCTGGAACACCATGCCGCGATCGCTGCCCGGCCCTTCCACGGGTCTGCCGCCGACGAGCACGCTCCCGGCGGTGGCCGGATGATGCGGGCGCAGCCCGGCGATGAGGCGCAGCACGGTCGACTTGCCGCAGCCCGAGGGTCCGAGGATGCCGATGAATTCGCCGTGATCGGGCCGGTTCTGGACTTTGAAGGTGACGTCGCGGATGGCGACGGCGCCTCCGTCGAACGTCTTGGTGACCTTATCGAATTGAACGATGATGTCGCTCAATCCGCCTCCGTGCGATAGGGGAACAGCCCGCGCTGCAACCACAGCAGGAAGCGGTCGATGCCGAATGCCAGCGCGCCGATCACCAGCAGGATCAGAATGATGTGCTCCGAGAGGCCGCGGCGCTGGCTGGTCGACAGCAGATACCCGAGGCCGTGCTCGGCGTTGATCAGCTCGGCCAGCATGATGTAGCCGAAGGCCATGCCGAACAGCGACCGCAGGCTCTTGTAGATGTCGGGCAGCGCCAGGGCCACGAGCACCTTCCAGACGACTTGCAGCGGCTTCGCGCCCAGCGTCAGGGCGGTCTCGACGTAGCGGTCGGGCACCGAGACGATGGCGCGCACGGCGTCGGAGAAGACAAACGGCACGCAGGCGACGAAGATGAACATCACCTTCTGCGTCTCCTCGATGCCGAACCAGAGAATCGTCAGCGGGATCAACGCCGCCACCGGAACGTTGCGGCCGAACAGCGCCACCGGGGCCGCCGCGGCGTCGAACACGCGCCACGATCCGGCGATGATTCCGAGCGGAGTCCCGACGATCGCCGCCAGTCCGAAGCCCATCAGCACGCGCCGCAGGGTCGCCGCGATGCTCGCCCCCAGCGCGCGCTCGCCCCACAGACTCCCGATGCTTCGCGCGACTTCGGCGGGCGACGGCAGAATCACGGGAGAAATGAAGCGCGACTCGGGCGTGGCCCCGAGCGTCGCCAGCCACCAGGCGATGAGCAGCAGGACTACCGTGGCGGCGCCGAGCAGGCGCGCGATCAACGGCGACGGCGGAACGCGAAGCTCGAACAGCCCGGGCCTGGACATGTTATTTCGGCGCTTCGATCGGGTACACCTTCACTTCGACGCGGCGGTTCTTGGCGTGATTGAGCGGATCGGCGGGATCGGCCGGACGGCTCCAGCCCATACCGGAGGCCGAGAACTGGTTCGGCTGAAGCGTCGGGAACTTGCGCACGATGGCCTCCTTCACCGCATTGGCGCGATTCAACGAGAGCTCCTCGACGGCGCTCTCCGGCACCTGCCCCTTCATCGACCCGTCGGCGTGCCCCTCGACGACGATGCGCGCCGCGCCGAACTGTCCGGCGAGCTTCCCGACTTCCTCGACGATGAAGCCGACGTTAGGATCGTAGAGCTCTTCCTTTTCCTTACCCTCGACCTGCTTGGTTACCTTCTTGCTCAGGTCCCATGAGTTCGGGAAGAAGTGAATCACGACGGTCTTGGTCAGAATCTCCTCGCTCTCGCCCTTCACCGTGGTCGCCGCCGCGGGCGCGAACTGGACGTCGTACTCGTTTTTCTGGTTGGCGTACTTGGGCTCTTTGCCGAGCTTCTGCACTACCGAGAAATCGACCACCTGGTCGAAGTCGACCTTGTCGCCCACCGAGCCGATGCGCTTGTAGAGGAAAAACGCCGTGTTCCAGGTGCGCTCGAAACTCGTCGGGTTGTTCTGGTTGAGGAAAAACTCGCGGTTCTCGGCGTGATTGGTGGAGTGTGCGTCGCCGAGCATGTCGAGTGCATCGGTCTCCGGAATCGAGTAGCCGGCGGCCATGAGCTTGGCGACCTGCTGTTTGTTCGGCTGCTCCTTGAGCGCCTCCATGGCGTCGAAGATGCCGCGGACGAGTCCTTCGATGATGTCGGCGTTGTCCTTGGCGAAGTCGGCGCGGGCGAACCAGACGTCGGCGATCAGCTTGTTGGCGGTGGCCGTGGAGACCAGATGGCGTTTGCATTTCACCTTGGAGAGATTGTAGATGTCCGGCTCCCTGCTCACGCAGGCGGGGTTCGACTTGGAGGCGTTGAACGCCGCGGCTGCCTGGAAGGCGTCCTGCGTGAACTTGAAGTTCACCTCGGCGGGCTGCACGCCGGCGTTGATGAGCGCGTTCAGCACGAAGTAGTGCGACGGCGAATTCTGCGCCAGCACGATGGTCTTGCCGCGCAGGTCGGCGACCGTCTTGATGTTGTCGCGCACGACGATGCCGTCGCCGCCGTTGGACCAGTCGACCTGCTGGAACACGCGCGGCATCACGCGCGAGTCGCGGCGGAGGCTCTCCATGAACAGCGGGATCATGTCGACGGTCGCCCAGCCGATGTGGACGTTGCCGGCGGCGTAGGCGTCGCGCATGGCGACGGGGTCGTCGATGAGCGTGAGCTCGACCTTGAAGTCCTTCCCGCCGGGCGCCTTCCAGGCCTTGCCCGCCTTGAAGCCGCCGTTGGCGAGGATGATGGGCGCCCATCCGGCCCAGACATTCATCGCGAACCGCACGGTGCGGTCGGTCATGGGCTTGTAGTTGGAGATGCCCTGGACTGGCGGCAGCTTCTGCGCCGGAACGAAGTTGTATTCCTTGGCCGTGGTGATGCCGCCGGCGTCGGGCGATTCCGCCTGTTTGGCCAGTTCGCCTCCGCCGGCGTCGCCGCCGCCCGATCGCCCGCTAAATCGCCAGATGCCGAGGCCCACGAGTCCCGCGACGACCGCGAACACCGCGAGATAGAAGGCAGGTTTCGGATTCCCGTTCGCCATGTTGGTGTGTCTTCCCCCTAGTATTGTCTACGAACGGAGAGGCCGCCGTGTTCGGAGAAGTGGTGGGGCGGCCCCGCACGCGGCGCATTGGTTGGGGGCCGCGCTCGCGCCTACTGATATCCCGTACTATGTAGTAACATGAAAACTAGATTCGAATGGGACTCCGTCAAGGCCGACGCTAACTGGCGTCGCCACGGAGTTCGGTTCGAACTTGCGGCGACGGTATTCAGCGATCCGTTCGCCGTTGAGTTTCTCGACGATCGGCAGGACTACGGTGAGCCTCGGTTCGTAATTATCGGCATGGCGAATGGTGGCGTTCTGCTCTTCGTTGCCTACACGGAGCGCGACGTGTGGATCCGCATCATTTCAGCCCGGAGGGTGACCCAACGTGAGGAAGGCGACTATTTCCACCAGAATGCTTAAGCCAATGAGTCGCGACGCCGTTGAGCGCGCCGCGCGCGCGGACCTCGACGCGCAGCCTCTGGCGGCGGACGACCTCCGTCGCATGAAGCGAACGCCTCAGACCAAGATCATCCGCCGGGCACTCGAACTGACGCAGAAAGAGTTCGCGGCGCGCTATCACATTCCGCTGGGCACATTACGGGATTGGGAGCAGGGTCGCTCCGTACCCGACCAGCCGGCGCGCGCATATCTTGCGCTGATCGCACGTGACCCCGCGCATGTCGACCGGACGCTGAACGCCCGATAGTTCCGGCATCGTGGAACATGAATGGCGGACCGAACAAGCAGTGTTAGCGCTACTGGGTTGCTGGATATGGCGACCGAAACCTATCTTGGTTCTCACGATTTCAACGGACTTCGGCTCGGCACCCTCGCGAACGCTGAGTCAACCGGGCTTGCCGACGAGGTCGAGAAACTGGTCCGGGACGGCAAACTGGAACTGCTTTTTGCTGGCGTGGACGAGAACCCGGCGGTGAAACGTTTCCCAGCACGCCCCGGAGTCGATCAAATCAGCAGTCTTCGTGAACACGGGTTGCACGATGCATGGGCTTACCCCGCGGCGGCGCATCTAAGCAATGTGGTGGATCGTAACAAGTACACCGACACGCCGTTCAAGCTTCGAGTAGCACTCGGAGAGCCACAGCTCACGTTCCAGGCGTTCGACCTGCTAAAGGATGCGTACAATTCCCTGCGGCTCCTCAGAACCGCGTTCCAGCAGCACCCCGACGTGCGTCCGGATGAGATTCCGGATCCACCCGACGACGATCGAACGATCCGGCTGGAATAGCGCGAACGTGTTTTTGCGCGCCCTCTCTCGCTATAAAGCGAGCGTACACCGTACGATAAAAGGCACTGCGACATGCTCACCCGCCGATCCCTCCTCGCCGCGCTCGCGGCGCCCCCCGCGATCCGCCGCGAACTCTTCCTGCCCTCGCCGGGAAAGGGCGTCGCGGTGATGGCTGCGGCGTACTACACGAAGAAGTCCGGCGGCGACCTGATTTCGATCGAGGAACGCTGGTCGCGGTCGGACACCATCGACGTCGCCTACTACCGGCGCTCGCGCGACAACGGCCGCACCTGGAGCGCGCCCGAGCGTCACCCGACCGGCGAGCGGCGGCCCGAGGGCATGCTGCGCCGGCACCTGCGCGGCTTCTGGGTCGATCCGCATACCGGGCGCTCCATCGAGTTCTGGAACGAAGGCGTGCTTCCGACCGACGACCCGCTCGAAGGGCTGCGCCAATGGAACATCTACTATCGCGTCGAGGGCGCGACGCGGCAGGTCATCCATCGCGGCGCGGAGTTTACCGCCGATCACCCGCTGCCTGGCGTCTGGCGCGGCAGAAACGCCGTGATGCTGGGCGACAAACCGTCGTGGCCGATGGCGCTCCGCGACGGGACGATTCTGCTGCCGATCGAACTGACGGTCGTTGGTCCCGACGGCAAACTCGCCAATCCCGGCGGCGGATACACGTGGACGGAGTCGGCGGTGCTGCTCGGGCGATGGAAAGGCGCGGCGATCGAGTGGGAGATGAGCGGCATCGTCGGCGGCGATCCGGCGCGCACCACACGCGGCATGGTGGAGCCGACGATCGCCGGGCTGCGGGGCGGCCGCCTGCTGATGGTGATGCGCGGCTCGAACGATCGCAAGCCGGAACTGCCGTCGTATCGCTGGGCGTCGTACTCGCAGGACGGCGGACGAAGCTGGTCGGCGGCGGCGCCGTGGACGTACACGGGCGGCGAGACGTTCTTCTCGCCGAGCGCCTGCTCGCAGTTGCTGGCGCATTCGAGCGGAAGGCTGTACTGGCTCGGCAACATTACGCCGGGGAATCCGCGCGGCAATCGCCCGCGATATCCGTTCGTGATCGGCGAAGTGGATCGCGGCTCCGGATTGTTGATACGCGAGTCGATCCGCGTAGTCGACGATAAGGGGCCCGACGACGACCCGGTGATGACGCTCTCGAATTTCTACGCGCGCGAGGATCGCGCGACGCGGGAGATCGCGCTGCACATGACGCGTCTGTTCGCCTTCAACGACGGCTGGAAAGGCGACGCCCTGCTGTACCGGATTCCGGCCGGCTGATAGAGCGAGTGATCGGCCGTCAATCCCGTGCGAGCGCCCATCCCCCCGGCTCAACCGACGATCGGGTGGCGTCCCCAGCGCTGGATTCGCTCGTCGGCGGTCAGCAATCGCAAACCATGGCAACGCGCCGTGGCGACGATGATCTGATCCGCTGGATCGTGGGGGAATCCGGCGCCAAGCTGGACGCTCTCGGCCGCGATGCGGGCGTCGATGGGCAACACCTGAAGCAGCGGGTGTTCCTCGATCTCCTGGAGCCAGGTCTCGATCGGCCCTTCCGGCTCCACCCAGCCACGCTCGGCCAGCTTCGCCATCTCCCAGAGCGAAATCGCGCTGAGGCGCAGCGGCTCCCCCCTCAGCTCGCACTGCTCGATGCAGCGCACCTGATCGCGGGACAGCGATCGCGGATTCGTGCGCCACCACACCAGAATGTGCGTGTCCAAAAGGACGCCGTGCATCTATCGCGCGGCCTCCCAATCCTCCGCGGCGTTAAATCGCACGATGTCACCGGTGATTCGCACTTTACCCTTCCAGTCTCCGCGCAGACTTCTTGCCGCCGGGCGCACGGAGACCACTTTGGCGATGGCCTTGCCGCGGCGGGTGATTACGAGGCTGGACCCGTCGCGCTCGACTTGGTCGAGCATGCGCAGGCAGCGGGCTTTGAATTCGCTGATGGGGACCTGGGAGATCTTCACGCCATCAACTTACCACATGACCAGTCCGATGGTCATCTCGCCGGGCCGTACGTCGCAGCCGGCGCTAATTCGTCTCGGTCGCCTTCGACTGCGTCACGGCCGGACCGAGGTCCTTGGCCGCCTCGGCGACCTTGGTGGTCTCCGGCGACCGCATCCCCAGCTCCGCCTCGAACTGCGCGAGGGCGTCCTCGGCCATTACCTTCTGCATGCGCTCCTCGGCTTCGATATCGGCAAGACCGGTGGCCGACAGGTCGGCCGCGACGCGCACCTTCCCGCGATTCTTGTCGATCTTACCCTGGATG
The DNA here is from genome assembly GCA_964515555.1 of uncultured Solibacteraceae bacterium. Lineage (GTDB taxonomy): Bacteria > Acidobacteriota > Terriglobia > Bryobacterales > Bryobacteraceae > CAZEVY01. The sequence continues at coordinate 13,639 of CAZEVY010000113.1, forward strand.
ACCTGCTCGAGCTGACCGAAGTCGGTGGTGACGTTGAGTTCGAAGGTCTCGGCGATGGCGGCGACCTCGGCCTCGGCGGCGCTCATCTTGAGCTCGGCGTCGTACTTCTGGATCTTCTCACGCACTTCGCCGAGCTTGTGCGTGGCGTGCTTCATCTTCTTGAGGCTGTTTTCGTAGGCGGTCTCGTGCAACTGGAGCTGCTCTTCGTGGCGCGCCAGCTCGGCCTTGGCCTTTTGCAGCTCCAGCGCGAACTTGGCCGCCGTCGCGCGATCGCCCGCCTTGAGGTAGGCCTTGGTTTCGGCTTCGAGCTTCTGCGCGTGCGAACGGCTGGTGGCCGCCTGTCGCGTGACGCGCTCCACCAGGCCGCGATACATCTCCAGACCCTTGCGCCCTTCCTTGAGCTGCTCGACGGCGGCGTCGTGCTCGTACTGCATCTGGGCGATCGGATCGGCCTCCCAGAAGACGTTGGCGATCTTGTTGATCTGCGCTCGAATCGCGCTCCAGAATTTACCGAGGATCATGACCGTGACTCTCCGACTGCGAGTGTATCACGCGGCTTCGCGCGGGCCGATCTAGCGCCGGTGAAGCAGGCGATCCAGTAATCCGATCCGCCGGTCGAAGTCCTCCAGCAGCCAAAGCTCGCCCTTGATGCTGAGGACCGAAGTCAGGAAGCTCTTGCCGTCCGGGTGCAGGCTGAATCCGCGATACGGAAAATCGCCTTGCTGGGACGCCAGGCCCAATGCCGCCGGAACCGGCCCCATGTCGGCGACGACATCCTCGCGCGCGCGGACGATATCGACGCGTCCCACGGCCAGGCGGCGTTTCTCCGTCACGGAAATCCCGATCAGAGAGGCGCCGTCGTGCGACCAGCCGTAGGTCAGCCATTCCTTCCCGCTCACGACCTTTTTCTGCTTCCCGTCGGGGCTCGCCAGCGTCAGCTTTTCACCGTCGTTCCAGGCGATCCACTCTCCGCGCGGCGACCAGCGAACCGGATTCAGGGCGGCGGCGTACGCGACCAGTTCCGGCGGGCGATTCGCGCCCACGCGCGCTTTAAGGACCGCCGGCTTGCCCTCGTGCGTCGAGTAGTACGCGATCCAGTTGCCGTCGGGCGACCACGCCGGTCCCCGCTGAAACACTCGGGTGGGATCGAGATACAGGCGCTGGGGAGTATCGCCCGAGAGCGGGGAAACCCAAATCTCGATGGTGGCGCCGTGCATGCGCCGGTAGGCCACGCGGGAGCCGTCCGGTGAGATCGTCGTGTCCACGAAACTATCGGAGGAGACCGACTCCGGGAAGTCGCGCCCGTTGACGATCATTCGCTCCGAGCTGTCCTTGCGGTTGCGCAGCCATATTTCTCCCCATCCGCTTCGCTGCGTCGCGTACGCGAAGTGAACGCCGTCCGGCGCCCAGCTCGGCGCCACTTCCGACTGCCGCGTGGCCAGCAGGGGGGCCGCCGGCGCGCCGTCCAATGCGACTTCCACGAGGTCGTAGCCGACGTCGCCCGCGCTGAAGCTCAAGGTGCGGCCATCGGGTGAGAGCGCATGAAACCTCTCCTGCGAGACTCCCGGCGTGATGGCGCGCTCCGTCTTCCGCCGAAGATCCAGCCGCATCAGGCTGCTGCCGACGCCCGGGTGCGACCACACGATCTCACGGTCGCCCAGCCAGGAAAAAGTCGGACTGAACTGGCCCATATCGCGCCCTTGCAACAACTCCTGGGGCGATCCGCCATCCATCGGGATCTTCCAAAACTCCCGTTTCGACCGGGCATCGGTGAGAAGTCCGAGATATCTTCCGTCCCGCGCGAATTCAAAACCGAATTGAAACTCGAAGCTGGCCCGCATCGCCGAGATCAGGGCTTGCGGGAATGCGCGTGGAGGGGCGCCGGGCGGCGATGAGAGCATCATCGCGAAGGTGTTGTCCGGCTGGCGCATCACCACGGCCAGCGTCTTGCCGTCCGGCGACAGGGCGGCCCGTGGCACGCCGTCGAAGACCTTCTGCGCATCTCCACCGGCCACGCCCGCGGACCACAAGCTAAGATTCAGCCTTCCGCGTCCCGAGATGTAGTAGATTCGTGTGCCGTCCGACGACCAGAAGGGAAGGTAGCACGACTCGTTCTGGCGGGTGATCTGCGAGCGCGCCGGCGAGCCGGGCCGCCGCGTGAAAATCTGGAAGATCCCGTCGACCTCGGCGGAGTACGCGATCCGGTCTCCGGCGGGCGACCACGCGGGCATTGTCTGGATACCCGGCTCGGTCGCCAGCGGCGTGAAGCGCGGCTCGCTCGCCGGCGCCTCCAGCCAGAGGGCGGCCAGCAGGACTCCGGCGGCGAGTCCCGCGGCGAGCGCCCCGATCGCGAGTCGCGGACTCCTTGCAGTCCGGGCGGCCGCCGGCGGCGGGCTGATCGCGCCCGGCGCGACCTCCGAGGCATGGTCCCGAAGCTGGCGCAGCTCGAGAAAGAGGTCGCGGGTCGATTCGTATCGCTGCGCCGGCTCCTTCGCCAGGCAGCGCTCCACCGTCCAGCGAAGCGGTCCCGGTATGGCCGAGGGCAGCGGCGCCGGATCCTCGCGCAGGATGGCGGTCATGGTCTCGACCGCTGTTGGACGGTCGAAGGTCTTCTTCCCGGTGATCAGCTCGTGGACGATGAGGCCGAGCGAAAACTGGTCCGAGCGGCCGTCCACGTCCGCCGACCCGCTGGCCTGCTCGGGACTCATGTAGGAGACCGTGCCGAGAATCGTCCCGGGCTGCGTGGCGGCGGCGGTCGCCGTGGCGTCGGACCGGTGCCGCGCGGTGGATTTCGCCAGGCCGAAATCGAGGATCTTGACGCGGCCCTCCGGCGTCAGCATGACGTTCTCGGGTTTCAGGTCGCGATGCGCGATCTGCGCGGAGTGCGCCGCCGCCAGCCCGTCGGCTATCTGCGCGGCGATGTCCATGGTCTTTCGCGGCGGCGTCGGCCCGCGCTGGATCGACGACCGCAGCGTCTCGCCGTTCACCAACTCCGAAACCATGAACGCCACGCCGCCCTCGGCGCCGACGTCGTAGACGGCGACGATGTTGGGGTGGTTCAGCGCCGCTACCGCCTTGGCCTCCGTTTCGAAGCGTTGCCGCCGCGAGGGGTCGCCGGCCATCTCGGCCGGAAGGATCTTCAGGGCGACTTCGCGCGACAGGCGCGTATCGCGCGCGCGGTAGACCTCGCCCATCCCACCCGCGCCCAATGGAGCGACGATTTCGTAGGGTCCGAATCTCGTTCCGTTGGCGAGCGGCATGCGCGCGAGTTTCCCAATTGTATCCTCAATCGCGGTGAAGGGTATCGCGATGCCGGTCCAGACGGACCCTTTCGCCCTC
>CAZEVY010000114.1:0-16658 GCA_964515555.1 uncultured Solibacteraceae bacterium
ATGATCCTGGGCGTCTCGCTCTATCCCGTCTTCGGCCTGAAGGGCGTGCTGTTCCCGCTGCTGGCGCGCGCCTTCGGGCTGATCGCCTCCATCGTCGGAATCCTGGTGGTGCGCGTCAAGGGCGACGAGGACCCCATGAAGTCGCTCAACCGCGGCTATTACGTCACCACCGTGCTCGCCATGGCCGGCTTCTACGTCGCCGTGCAGCTGCTCCTCGGCGGGAACATGATGCTGTTCGCCGCAGGCATCGTCGGCATCGTGACGGCGTTCCTGTTCGTCTACATCACGCAGTACTACACCGAGTACAAATACCGGCCCGTGCTCGAGATCGCCGAGAGCTGCAAGACCGGCCCGGCGACCACGATCATCACCGGCTTCGCCGTCGGTCTGGAGTGCACGGCGCTTCCCGTGCTCGTAATCTCGGGAGCGATCCTGAGCTCCTACTATCTCGGGACCCAGGCGGGACTGAACGTCCCCGCCACCGCCGCCGGCCTCTACGGCACTGCGATCGCCACCATGGGCATGCTCGCCACGGCGGCCTACATTCTCGCGATGGACACCTTCGGGCCCATCACCGACAACGCCGGCGGCATCGTCGAGATGTCCAAGCAGCCCGAGGAAGTCCGCAAGCGCACCGACCGGCTCGATTCGGTCGGCAACACCACCAAGGCGCTCACCAAGGGCTACGCCATCGGCAGCGCGGCGCTGGCGGCCTTCCTGCTGTTCTCGGCCTACATCGACGAGGTGAAGCTGCACCTCGGCAAGAAGATCGAGGACCCCTTCCCGATCGACATCGGCGCCGTCCCCGTGTTTACCGGCGCGCTGCTCGGCGCGATGCTGGTGTTCCTGTTCAGCGCTCTGGCCATCCGCGCCGTCGGCCGCGCGGCGCAGACGGTGATCGAGGAGGTCCGCCGCCAGTTCCGAACTAACCCCGGCATCATGGCGGGCACGTCCGATCCGGAGTACGGCACCTGCGTCGACATCGTCGCCAAAGGAGCGCTGAAGGCCATGGTCCTGCCGGGACTGCTGCCGGTGCTGGGTCCCGTGGTCGTCGGGGTGGTCTTCCGGCAGTTCGGCAACACCCCCGAAGGGCTGCCCATCGGAGCGGTCTCGGTGGCCGCGTTTCTGATGGTGGGAACCATCGCCGGCATCCTGCTCGCCACGCTGATGAACAACGGCGGCGGCGCCTGGGACAACGCCAAGAAGTACATCGAGACCGGCGCCTTCGGCGGTAAGGGTTCCGACGCGCACAAGGCCAGCGTCGTGGGCGACACCGTCGGCGATCCGTTCAAGGACACCGCCGGGCCGTCGCTGCATGTGCTCATCAAGCTGCTCAGCACCATCACGCTGGTGGCCGCGCCGCTGTTCATCTGATCCGATGCTCTCGCGGCGGGCGTGGCTGGGCGCGGCGGCGGGGCTGGCGGTCCGGGCGCAGGAATCACCGGCGCCGCAACGCCGCGTAGCAGTCACGCTCGACGACGGTCCCGCGGTCGGCGACGGCCGCGACCTGTCGCGCTTCCAGTCGATCGTCGCCGGGCTGATCGAGTCGCTCAAGGCCGAGCAGGTCCCCTGCACGGTGTTCATGAACGAGCGGCAGCTTCAGGTCGCCGGACAGCGCGAGGCGCGCGCGGCGGCGCTCACCGCCTGGCTCGACGCCGGCTTCGAGCTCGGTAATCATACGTACTCGCACGCCGACCTGAATCGCACGCCCGTCTGGCAGTATCAGGACGACATCATCCGCGGCGAGGTCGTCATGCGCGCGCTGCTTGCCGAGCGCGGCCGCAAGCTGGAGTGGTTCCGGCACCCCTACCTGCACACGGGCGCGACTCCCGAGGTGCACGACGCTATCGACGCTTTCCTGAAACAGCGCGGCTATCGCGTCGCGCCGGTGACCGTCGATTACGCCGACTACAGCTTCGCCGGCGTGTACTCGCGCGCCTCGCGCGAAGGGAACAAAGACGCGGCGGAGAAGATTCGCCTCGCGTATCTCGACCAGGTCGACGCCGGCTTCGCACACTACGAGCGGATGTCGATGGATGTTCTCGCCCGCGAGCCCGCGCAGATACTCCTGCTGCACTGCAACGAGCTGAACTCCGTCAGCCTGCGCGAGTCCATCGCACGCATCCGCAAGCGCGGCTACGCGTTCGTGTCCCTCGCCGAAGCGATGCGGGACCCGGTCTACGCGCGCCCCGACGTGGCGGTCGGCACGGGCGGGATGTCCTGGCTGCGCCGTTGGGCGATCGCCATGCGGAAGACGGTCGCACCGGAGCAGTCCCTTCGTCTGCCGGACTGGCTGCGTTAGTCGCTACCGAGCGATCATCCCGTCGAAGGGACCAGGTTCGAGCCTGCGCTTTCAACGGATGGATGGGATAGTGAAAAACGACCGAACGGAGGCGACTCGTGTACACTTGCCGGTGCGAGTCGCAGGGTAAACCCACCGCGAAACTAGATGACGAGGAGCCTTTCACAATGACTATCCTTCCCCGGCGCATCCTGATCGGGATTGTCGCCGCATCACTGCCGCTTTTCGCCGCCGACATGCTGAGCGGAACTTGGAAGATCAATACAGCGAAGTCGAAGTTCAGTCCCGGCCCTGGGCCGAAGAGCGCCACGATCACCTACAGTATGGAGGGCGATTGGGTCGTCACGAAGGTCCAAGGCGTCAATCCCGAAGGGAAGGCTACCAGCTCCAGCAACCGTTACAAACTGGACGGCAAGGAATATCCCTACAAGACCGCTCTGGTCGAAGGTACGATTTCGGTCAAGCGAATCGATGACCTTCACACCGAAGCGACCATTAAGGGCGGCAAAACCAGCACAACGAGCAAATCGGTGATTTCGAAGGATGGTAAGACCCGGACGATGACCACAACCGGCACGAACGCCGAAGGCAAGCCGGTCAACAACGTTGTTGTATACGACAAGCAGTAGCGAATTCAGCGCGGCACGATACGATTCGGACTATCGGTGATGGCGTCGGGCCGCCGTCACTGCGTCAGCGCGTTGAACAGCAGCTTGAACGTTCCGTGCGTCTGTGCGCGGTACTCGGCGCGAAACCCGAGGAGCACCACGCGCCCCCCGCCCAGATTCGCCGACACCGCCGCCGCCTGTCCCGCGATGCGCTTCTCGCCGATCAGCCAGCCGCTCTCCAGGATGTCGCGGTCGGCGTAGCGGGCGATCACCTGGAACGTGTCGTTCTTGCCCGACGGCAGTATGTCGAAAACCGGATTCGCGCCGAGATAGACGGCCAGTCCCTCCTCGGGCATGCCGTAGGCAAGCGGGTTGGCGTTGTCGAACCGCACGCGCAGGGTCGAGCCCGGACAGAAGAACTCCTTCGTGCTCACCCCGCTCACAACGTTGCGCAGCGCGACCCCGAGTTTTTCGATCGCGAAGTTGTTGGAGAGGCCGGAAGTCACCAGCGTGCCACCCTTCTCGACGAACTCGCGCAGCGCCTTCACGCCATCGTCGCCGATGCCGCTGCGGTACTCGGGCGGGTACGTCTCCGGCGGCCGCCCGCCACGGGCTTCGGTGCGCTCGCCGGTGATCGCGGCGGTGGTGTCGTCCGGAAGGATGATGGTGTCGAAGCGCTCGATCAGCGCGCCTTTCTTGATCTCGGCGTCCTTGAGCGAAGTATACGGATAGTTGAACTGTTCGAGCAGCAGCCGCGTCCAGCCCTCGTCCATGTTGCCGCCGCGATAGCGCTGGTACATGCCGATGCGCGCGCGCTTCACCTCGTGCGACGACGAGCGCACATCGGCGTTCAACGGCAGAAAGTCGACGCCCGTCTCCTTCCCGACGCGCACCAGCTCCGGCTCCGGCGCCGCGCCGACCACAAAGTCGCCGGGGCGCAGCCCTTCGACCGCCTTGTCGACTCGGCGCACTGCGACGCCCTTGTCTGCCAGCAGGTTCACCGCGCGGAAGCTGTCGTTGAGCCGTCCGTCGATATACCAGCCGCTCGAGCCTCGGGCCACGCGGCCCTCCGGCTGGACGGCTGCGGTCACGCGCGCGAGATTCGAAGTCACCGCGCGATCGAGCGCATCGACCCGCACGCCCATGAACTCGAACATGGTGTCCGTCGACATGTCGTAGGGGCGGATGGGCGTTCCGTCGCCGGTGCGCGTCCACTCGTTGTCGGGGTAGCGCGTGCGGCCCAGCAGGTAACGCAGCAGTCCCATCTTCGGTTGCGCCGCCGGGACCACGTACGAGCCTTCCGCGTATGTCATGCCCTGCTCGGTCGCGAAGCTCCGCGTCGCGCGCTGGACGTCAACCCCCTGCGCAAGGAGCTTGTTGACCAGCTTCAGCGCCGTGAGCCGGTCGTGCTGCGCCGCGGGAATCACGTACGCGCCCGGCTTTCCCTCGGCGCCGCGCTCGGTCTGCCGCTTCGCCTTGAGATAGGCGTTCCACAGCACCGTTTCCTTGTTGCGTGCGGCGAGGTCGAGCAGCGCCCAGGCGGTCGTCTTCTGCCGCTCGACGATGTCGCGCAGCCGCCACCAGCCGCCCGGCCACGGATTCGGAAACGTCGTCTGCGGCGAATAGTCCGGCATGGCGCGCGCCCCGCCTCGCAGCTGTTGGGGATGGATGAAGAGCGGCGTCGCCAGTCGAGCGCTGGCCGACTCGGTGAGCATCCCGGCGATGTTGTGAAACGGCGTGATCCAGTGGAATCCGAAGTGTCCCCAGCCCGAGTAAATGGCCGCGCCGATGACGCCCGAGAGGCCCGCCTCCTCGGCCTTGTACGCCATGTGCGCGCCGTACCAGCTCATCTCGCGCCACACCAGCGGATCGCCGTGCGGGCGGATCGGCTCGGCGTAGGGAGGAATCGAGATGCGCGCGCCGTAGCTGCCCATGTGGTGATGGTCGACGTAGGCCTGCGGAATCCACTCGCGGAACATGATGCGCGCCAGGTACTGCGACTCCACCAGGTTGGTCTGGAACGCGTCGCGATTGTTGTCGTGTCCGGCGTAGTGGTGATAGAGCCACGGGAGGTTCGTCCCTTCGTACTCGGTGCCGAGCGTTTTGCGATACCAGTCGGTCACCATGATCTGGCCGTCGGGATTGAACGACGGAACCAGGATCGAGATGGTGTTGTCGAGGATGCGGCGGGTATCGTCGTCGTTGCGGGAGACGAGGTCGTAGGCGAGCTCGGGCGCCATCTGCGAGCCGCCGACTTCAGTCGCGTGCAGGCTCATGGTCTGCACGGTGACGGCTTTGCCCTCGGCGGCGAGCTTGCGGATCTCGGCTTCGCTGCGCCCGCGCGGGTCGCTGATGGCGGCGTTGACCTCGCGCAACCGATCGAGTTTCGCGAGGTTCGCCGGCGAGGAAACGAACACCACCAGGAACGGGTTCTTCAGCGTCGTCGGCCCCACGTTGACGACCTTCATGCGGCCGCCGGATTCCTTCTCGATCAGCGAGAAGTACTCGACGATCTTGTCCCAGCGCGCCATCTTGCGGTCGGCGCCGAGCTGGTGGCCGAAGAACTTCTCCGGTGGGGTGACCTGGGCTCGCGCACACACCGCCAGCGCCGCCAGGACGAGGACCTTGCGTGTCATCTTCGACCTCCTCGGGGAAGGTTACTTGTGGCTCGAGTCGTAATGCGCCTTCAGCACGTCGAGGCCGAAGTCGCCCTCGAAGTCGCGCCACACGCTGTGAATGTGATTGGCGCCGTTCTGCGTGTTGTCGTACTCGATCAGGAACGCCGCCGCCTGCACGCGATAGTAGTGCGGACCGCCCTTCTCAGCGACCCCCGCCCAGGCGAAATGCAGATTCGTCCCCGCCTTCTTGATCTGCGCGAGGCGCATCTGCGCCAGCGGATCGGGCAGATTGTAGGCGTACTCTTCGAGCAGATCCTGTAAGAGCTGGCGCTGCTTCGCCGTCATCTTCGCCGCGTGCAGACCGCTGGCCTGTCCAGTGAGCGCCGCCTTGCGATCCGCCGACGTCAGAATATCGGCCGGAGCCTTCGGATCGACGATCGCGACCTTGCGTTGAGACGCGTCGAGCGCGACCAGCAGGTCGCGGCCGAGATCCTCTTCCTTGGCGAGCGCGCGCAGCCCCTTCCGCGGACCGTCGCGAACCTCGGCGGGATTCGCGCCGAAGAACGTCGGCGACGTCGCCACTTTGCCCTTGACGATGGTGAAGTGCAGGCTCACGTGGTGGCCTTCCACGCGATAGCTCCAGATGCCGTCCTCGCTCGGCGTGCCGAACACGCTGAAGTGATACTTCTCCGGATTGCGCCGCCCTACCGTGTCCTTTTCGAGGATGCGGAGGACATCCTCCAGACTCATGATCGTCGTCGCCTTGATGAAGCCGCGCTGGCTGAGTCCGGCGCTGAGCAGGGCGCTGGCGAGATGCTTCTGATGGGCGCTCATCTCGGCGAGCGTGAGGCCCAGACGCGGTCTCTTGTAGCGTCCGGGGATGTCGTCGGTCGGGATGAAGTGCCAGAAGAGCCGCTCGTCGCCCTCGAGCGGGAAGGCGGCCTTGGCGCGCTGCTCGGCGCTCAGCGACGCGAGGAACGCCTGCGCCGATTCCGTCATCAGGCCGATCGAATTGGTGCGGTAATGCGCTGCCGAGAGCATCGCGACGCCCACTCCGGCCGCCAGCAGCCTCCATCGGGTCAGAGTCACGGCGGTTCTCCTTTATCGAATGAAGTATATCGCGGCGTCTATCCGAACACGCCCGTAACCGCGCCCTCCGACGCCGACCCGACTGACTCGACATACTTGTGGAACACACCCGTCGGATACCGCGCCGCCGGCGCCCGCCACGCCGCCAGCCGCTCGCGCAGCACCCCGGCGCCGACCTCCACGTCGATCGACTGCCCCGCGATATCGATCGACACGATGTCTCCATCCCGCACCGCTGCGATCGGCCCGCCGACCTGCGCCTCGGGCGCGACATGCCCCACCATGAACCCGCGCGTCGCCCCGCTGAATCGTCCGTCCGTCACCAATGCGACGCTGTCGCCCAGGCCCGCGCCCATGATCGCGCCCGTCACGCCGAGCATCTCGCGCATCCCCGGGCCGCCCTTCGGTCCCTCGTAGCGGATCACCACCACGTCGCCCGCCACGATGCGGCCCGCCATCACGGCGTCCATCGCGTCCTCCTCGCGCTCGAACACGCGCGCCGGCCCGCGATGATGCTTGCGGTCGATGCCCGTCACCTTGATCACCGCGCCGTCCGGCGCCAGCGACCCGCGCAGAATCACCAGCCCGCCCGACGACTTCAGTGGATTCGCGAGCGGCCGTATCACCTCCTGGCCCGCCGTCTCCCGCGCCTCGGCGGCCTCTTCGGCGAACGTGCGCCCCGTGATCGTCAGCGCGCCGCCGTGGACGAATCCGCCGTCGGTGAGCCTCCGGCAGATCACCGGAATCCCGCCCGCGCGATCCACGTCGACCGCCGTGAAGCGCCCCGCCGGCTTCAGATCCGCCAGCAGCGGCGTCCGAGCGCTGATTCCCTGGAAGTCGTCGATCTTCAGGGCGACGCCTGCCTCGCGCGCCATCGCGAGCAGGTGCAGCACCGCGTTGGTCGACCCACCGGACGCCGCCACCGCAGCGATCGCATTCTCAAACGCCTGCCGCGTGCAGATGTCGCGCGGCTTGCGATCGGCGCGCACCGCGTCCATCACGATGCGGCCCGCGCGGCGGCAGACCTCGTGCTTGCGCTCGTCGACCTGCGGCACCGAAGCCGTTCCCATCGGCGCCAGGCCGATCGCCTCCATCACGGTGGCCATGGTGTTTGCGGTGAACTGGCCGCCGCAGGCGCCCGCGCCGGGACAGGCCACGTTCTCCAGTTCGCACAGTTCGGCCTCGGTGATCTTCTTCGCTGAAAAAGCCCCGATGGCTTCGTAGACATCCTGCAACGTCACGTCCTTGCCGTGGTAGACGCCCGGCAGAATCGACCCGCCGTAGAGGATCACGCCGGGGATGTTCAGCCGCAGCAGCGCCATGGCCGCGCCCGGAATCGTCTTGTCGCACGCCACCATCGCCACGATGCCGTCGAACATGTGGCCGCGCGCCACCAGCTCGATCGAGTCGGCGATGATGTCGCGGCTGACAAGCGAAGCCTTCATGCCCTCGGTGCCCATGGTGACGCCGTCGGAGATGGCGACCGTGTTGAACTCCATGGGCGTGCCGCCCGCCTCGCGGACGCCCTGCTTCACGTAGTCGGCCAGCGCGCGCAAGTTGTAATTGCACGGCATGGTCTCGATCCAGGTGTTGGCGATGCCGATGTTCGGCTTCCGGAGGTCGTCGTCATTGAAGCCGATGGCCTTGAGCATGGCGCGCGCGCCCGCGCGGCTCGGTCCTTGCGTGATGGTGTGGCTCTTCAGTGGCATGGAATACTCATTGTTTCATGCCTGCTTCGGTTCGCGTCAACCGCAAGGCCGCGCAGCGAGTCGCGAGCGGCCATCCGTGGATCTTCGCGTCCGATGTTGTCGACCGCGGCAACGCCGCTCCCGGCGACGCCGTGCGCGTGGTCGACACGTCCGATCGCATGCTCGGCATGGCGCACTACAGCTCGACCTCGGAGATCACCCTGCGCATGCTCGATCGCCGCGCCGTGACCATCGATGCCGCGTTCTTCCGGAAGCGCCTGGAAGAGGCCGCCGCGCACCGCCGCCGCGTGGTCGCCGATACCGACGCATATCGCCTCGTGCACGCCGAGGCCGACTTGTTGCCCGGCCTCATCGTCGACCGCTACGGCCCCTACTTCGTGATTCAGGCGCTCGACCAGGGCATGGACCGCGCGACCGCCGATATCGCCGCCTGCCTGGAGTCGATGTTCTCGCCGCGCGGCATCGTGGCGCGCAACGACGCCCGGGTGCGCCGCCGTGAAGACCTGCCGCTCGAATCGCGCGTCCTTTCGGAAGAGATTCCCGAGACTGTCGCGGTCGCGATGAACGGCCTCATCTTCCACGCCGATCTTCTCGCCGGGCAGAAGACCGGCGTCTATCTCGATCAGCGTGAGAACTACACCGCGGTCCAGCGTCACGCCCGCGGGCGTGCGCTCGACTGCTTCACTTCGGGCGGCGGCTTCGCGCTCCATCTCGCCTCTCGTGCCGATCGCGTCGAGGGAGTCGACAGCTCGGAGCCGGCGCTGGCGCTCGCGCGGCGCAACGCCCAGGCCAACGGCATCGCGAACGTCGAGTTCCGCAAGGGCGACGTCTTCGACGTCCTCGCCGCTTATGCCGCCGGAGGCCGCCGCTACGACACCATCGTGCTCGACCCGCCTGCCTTCGCCAAGTCGCGCACCGCCGTCGAGGGCGCACTGCGCGGCTATCGCGACATCAATTCGCGCGCCCTGCGTCTGCTGGCGCCCGGTGGCGTGCTGGCGACCTGCTCCTGCTCGCACCACGTGAGCGAAGCGATGCTGTTCGAGACCATCGCCGCGGCGGCGCGCGATGCGGGCCGCGCGCTCCGGGTGCTGGAGCGCCGCACGCAGGCGGGCGACCACCCGGTGCTGCTCGCGGTCCCCGAAACGCAATACCTGAAATGCCTGGTCTTGGAGGCGCTCTAAATCATTCTTCTCAATCTCACCGATTGCCGCTGACGTTTACCCGCACCGTGCCGCGCTCCGGGTCGCTGCTCGAAATCGATATCGCGCCCGTGACGGCGGCGGTCCCCGTCGCTTCGAAGCGCACGTTGATCGACCTCGACTCGCCGGGCGCGAGCAGCAGCGGAAGTCCCGCCGCCGCCGGCGCGAAGCGCGTGCTGTTGGAGGCGACCCCCGTGAGAAGCAGCGGCGCCGGTCCGTGGTTACGAACCACCATCGGCAGGTCCTTGGTCTGTCCGGCGGCGACACGGCCGAATTCGAGCGCCGCCGGAGTGACTTCGACGTCCGGCACGGCCTCGGCGATGCCACGGCCCTTCATCGCGACGTAGATCTTCTCGCCCGATTCGCTGGTCAACGTCAGCGTGCCGGTCTGAGCGCCTTCGGCAGGCGGGCCGAAGCGCAGCCCGATTTCGCGCGTGATCCCCGCGGGGATCACCAGGGGCACGGCCGAGTCCACCACCTCGAACATTGCCGAGTCGGATTCGATCGCCGTGATCGCCAGCGGACCGCTCCCCGTGTTGCGAAGAGCGAGTCGCCGGGTCGCGAAACCGCGCGCCGCTACCGCCAGCCGGAAATCCATTTCGGCGACCGTCTCCAGCTTCGGCGACTGCCGGATCTCGATCGGTCCGGCCGTCGCCACGCCTGTGTTCCAGCCGTCGCTCGCCAGCACGCGGAAATGGACATTGGTCCCGCCGGCGATCTGCGACGCCGCGAAGCGGACCTCGGTCGCGGCCAGGCGCACCCGCAGCGGCAGCCAGTTGACGCCGCCGTCGGAGGAATACTGAAGCGTGTAGGAGAGTTCTCCGCCGTCGGCGTCCGAGGCTCTCCAGGTGACGGTGCGCGTCTCGCTGCCGAGCCAGACATCGCCCGCCGCCGGCGACGAGATCGTCACCTCGGGTGTGCTCGCCGACGCTTCGCGCGCGGCCAGTTCCCGGTCGCCACGCATCAGGGCGACGCGGCGCGCGCCCGCCGGCAGCGCCGCTCGCACCGCGAACGGCAGCGCGTTGGGCGCGGCCTCACCCGCGGCGCCTTCGAACGACGCGTCGAAGCAGGCGCCGCCGAGCGGACCGCTTTCGCCCGAGAATCGGAGGCAGAAGTCCCCGGCGCCGGCAGCCTCGGGCGCGGGACGCGGCGACGTGAAGCGGAACACCGGGTCGAGCTGCGCGCCGGAGTCCTCGCGCGGGACGAAGCCCGTCAACACCGCCTGCTCGGTCGGACCCTCCGCTGCTCGAGAGCCAGACTTGCTCGCCGTGGGAGGCGGCGGCGACGGTCGTGAGGGTCGCGGTGTGCGAAGTCCCGTCGCGAAGAGTTTCTCGTAATGAGTCGTGCACGCCACGTCTGCGATCAGCTGGAGGCCGAACACCGGGTGGAGCTGATCGGTGTCGAAACCGGCCTCGGGTTCAGGGCATTCGCCAGGGTCGATCTTCCCAAGCAGGTTAAACAGGATGTTCTTGGCGACCCGCGTGGAGTGGTCGAACGCCGACACGCCCTTCGCCCTTTCCTCGGTAATGTACGAGAACCCCGGATAGATCGGGCCGCTGGGCCGGTAGCCCGTGTCCAGCGAGTTTTCTCCGATCCAGCCCACGTGCTGGTTGATGGAGCCCAGCGACTGGCTGTCGACGAACGATGCATACGTGAGACCCTCGGCGGCCAGCAGCCAGGCGGGCTTGATCACCCCCGCCGGATCGAGCGGCACCGCGACCGGCGCCGGGCCCGGCAGGGGAAGGTAGAGCACGTTCTTCGGCGCGACGGGGAACAGCCTTCGCACCTCCTGGTCGGCCGAGTGCATTACGTTCTGCGACGGACAGGCCGTGGCGTTTGTGTCCTGGGTCGAGAAAAAGCAGAGCGGAAAATACGTCACCAGGTACGGCTTCACAAAGCCGGGCGGGATCTGGAACACGAAGGGCTTCTCGGCCCGGAACGTGTTGTTGTCTAGCCTGGTCTCCTGCAATACGCTGGGGCCTCGGACGGTCGCGATCAGTTCGAGCTCGCCCTCCCAGGTCCAGCGCTCCGGGAGGAGAAAATTAACCGAGTGATATTCCCGGGTATCGGGATTCGGATCGGCGTAAGTGGGATAGGAAGCGAAGTTGTCGAGCGGCGTGACCAGCGGCTCCAGCTCGCCCGACCGCCGGATGCCGCGCAATGTACCTGTGACCATCGGGATCGGCTTCGCTCCGTCGCCGACGCTCTTCACGAACACGCGCACCACCGTCGGTTTCTCGGCGATCAGGGGGACGGAGTTGTCGGGCCGCTGCGTCACCTGTACCACCTGGATGCCGGTGACGGCGATATCGCCTTCCAGCGACACCTCCTCCATCTTCAGTTGCACCACCGGAGACGTCTTAAAGGCCACGTCGGGCGAGGTGTGCCGCAGCAGATTCGGCGGCGCCAGGATTGCGAAATACTCCAGATCCTCGATTGGATCCGTCACGATCGTGGATATCTCGGGGAGCAGCTTGATGGTGTCGAGCCGTCCGAAGGTGTTTCCGACGGTACCAACGGCGGTCATCTTGCGGATTGCGCCCGATCGCACGCGCCGCTCGACGATGTAGACCTCGGCCTGGATCATCCGCGACAGCCGCACGCTGACGTATCCGTGTAGGGTGTAGGTCTCGCCGCGCGGCGTCTTCCAGTCGACGGTGCGGATCGGGGGCGTGAAGATTTCCCCCGCTGGACGTGTCAGGTACTGGCTCCGGAACTCCACGTTGGTAAGCTGGATTTCATCGTCTTCGAGCACGGGCGTGATGCGAAAGGCCGCGAACTTCACGGCCATGCGCTGGAAGGGACGGTTGTTCAGGCGCGTGTTCCAAAACACGACGATGTCGTAATCGGCCACTGTCGCCGCGATGTCCGGCGTTGGATTGAATGTTCGGAACGTCAGATCGATCGTCGAATCGCCTATCAGTTCGATGTCGCAGCCCCCGAAGTACGACGGCGGATTGCTGGGAAGCGACGAGCAGACCAGAGGCGGAAACTGCCCGCCGGCGACGAACGTCGCGCCCGTCGTGAATCTCTTGTCGGTCGACTTGTAGAAGCTCACCAGAACCGATTCGGCCGCCAGCAACCCGGTCTCGTTGATCCGGACCCGGAGCCTCCGCTCGCTGTTGGCCGGCTGCGTCAGGGGCGCGGCCGACGAAATGTTCGAGGTAATCGACGTGATCTCCGGATTCGCCGCGACCGCCACGCTTTGCGCCGCCGACCGCGTCCCGTCCGGCGCCGTCAGCATGATCTCCAGCCGCTGTACGACCTTGTGCATGTCCGCCAGCCGGCTCCCGCACGCGGCGCCGGCCTCGAGGCACACCAGCGGCGAGACCGTGACCGAGCGGCTGACCTCGAGCTGGTCGGGGGCGCGGAAGGACGTGCTCACCGTGGTGGCGGCAAACACGGTTTCCGGACGCGCGCCGCTTTGGAGGATCTCGCGGACCACCATGCCGGCGCGCATCTGCGCCGTCCAGCCCGTCGCCCGGGCGAAGAATCGCACGACCACCGTCTGGCCCTGGTAGACCTGGGTGACGAACACCGGCCCGGCGCCGTGCTCGACGCGGAAGCTGTTGATACTAAAGGGTCCCTGCGCCGCCAGCGGGCGGATGCAGGCAAGCAACGCCCCGAGTACCAACAACCGTTGCATGACGACCCTATTGCAGAATACGACAACCGGAGAAAAATCGGATCATCAGCGATGCGCTCGCCTTTACTGAGCCGCGAGCGTGGGCGAGCGGTCTGCAACGTACCGGCATTCCCTCATCCCGCGTTGTGGCGAAGTGAAGCGCCGTTATCTTTCAGTCACGCGGCATCGCTCCCCCGCGAGTGTAGTCAATGGAACAACTTGCCCGGGTCCCCGCCCTCGCTCGCCGAACGCGCGCGCTATTCTCAGCCGAAGGAGTCAATCAGCCGAAATGACCGATTCCAGAGAACCGATCGGCCGCAATTCCAGAGAATCCCAATTGTAAAAATTGAGAAACGAAGCCAAATCCGGCGGCCATTCACCGCCGCTCGCCGACCCGGTGCAGCTTCATCATATTCGTCGTGCCCGGCCGCCCCACCGGCTGACCCGCCAGAAGCACCACCGCGTCGCCCGGCGACACGCAGCCGCGCTCCATCAACACCGCGTCGAGCTGATCCACCATCTCGTCGGTCGACTCGCGCACCGCCGCCTCCACCGCCCGCACCCCGTAGACCGGGGCCAGCCGCCGCGTCACCGCCGCCGACGGCGTGAAGGCGTAGATCGGCACCGCCGGGCGATAGCGTGCCACTAGCCGCGCCGTCGCCCCGCTGGTGGTGAACACCACGATCGCCCGCGCGCCGATCGCCCGCGCCGCCTGCCAGGCCGCGTCCGCCACGATCTCCGGCTCGCTGCGCTCGGTGCCCTCCGGCAGGTCGCGCGTCAACCTCCCGCACGAGCCTTCCGCCTCCGCGGCGATGCGTGCCATCATGCGCACCGCCTCCACCGGGTGCTTGCCCGCCGAGGTCTCCGCCGAGAGCATCACGGCGTCGGTGCCGTCGTGGATCGCGTTGGCGACGTCGCTCACCTCGGCGCGCGTCGGCAGCGCGTTCTCGATCATCGATTCGAGCATCTGCGTCGCCGTGATCACGAACCGTCCCCGCCGCCGCGACCGCTCGATGACGGACTTCTGAATCGCCGGCACCTTCTCCAGGGCGATCTCGACGCCCAGGTCGCCGCGCGCCACCATCACGCCATCCGACTCTTCGAGGATCTCGTCGAAGTTGTCCCACCCCTCGGGCTTCTCGATCTTGGCGATCACCGGCGTGTCGACCCCCAGATCCTTCAGGAACGCGCGCAGACGCGTCATGTCCTCGCGCCGCCGCACGAACGAGAGCGCCACCAGGTCCACGCCCGCCTCGACGCCGAAGCGCAGGTCGTCCCTGTCCTTTTCGGTCAGCGACGGGCTGCTCACCGCCGCGCCCGGCAGGTTGATTCCCTTGCGGCTCCCGATCGCGCCGCCGGAAACCACGCGGCAACGCGCCTCCTTCTCCGTCGTGGCGAGCACCACCAGCTCCACCGCGCCGTCGTTGATCAGCACGCGGTCGCCGGGCTTCACGTCGCGCGCGAAGTCCTTGTATACGGTCGAGGCGCGCGCGGCGTTGCCGATGCACGGCTCGGTCGTGATCGTGAACTCCGCGCCGGTTTCCAGTTGGCAGGCGCCGCCCTCGATCTCGCCGAGCCGTATCTTCGGGCCTTGCAGGTCGAGCAGGATCGCCGGCGCGACGCCCATCTCGCGCGCCAGCGCGCGCACCGTCGCGATGCGCGCGGCATGGTCCTGCTGGCGTCCGTGCGAGAGGTTCAGGCGGAACACGTCGGCCCCGGCCTCGATCAGCGAGCGGATGATCTCGTGCGACGCGCTCGAGGGCCCGAGCGTCGCGACGATCTTGGTATTGCGCATGGGATGCTAGTACATTATGTCGCTCTGGCAGGCCGCGATTCTCGCGGTGATTCAGGGGATCACGGAGTTTCTTCCCATCAGCAGCTCGGCGCACCTGGCGCTGGCGCCCTGGCTGTTTGGCTGGAAGGACCAGGGCCTCACCTTTGACATCGCGCTGCATATCGGCACGCTCGCCGCCGTGATCGTCTACTTCTTCCGCGACTGGGTCGAGATCGCCGCGCGCGGCCTTGGCCTTCGCCGCGGCGGCGAGGGCGAGTTGGCGCGCAATCCGCGGCTGCTGTGGCTGCTCGCGCTGGGATCGATTCCCGTCGGCGTGCTCGGCCTGCTCGTCAAGGAGTATACGGAGACCACGCTGCGGACGCCGCTCCTCATGGGTACGATGCTGATCGTGGTCGCCGGCGTGATGGCCCTCGCCGAGCGCGCCGCGCGGCGCACCCGCGATATCGCCTCCATCGGCGCGCACGACGCCATGGTCATCGGCTGCGCCCAGGCGATCGCGCTGGTGCCGGGAACCTCGCGCAGCGGCATCACCATATCGGCGGGACTGTTCCGCGGCCTCGACCGCCAGGCCGCCGCGCGCTTCTCGTTTCTGCTCTCGACCCCCGCCGTCGCCGCCGCCGCCGCCAAGGCGCTCTACGATCTCCACAAGGCGGGTGGCGTCCCCGCGGGCCTGATGCCGCACTTCGTGTTGGGGATCTTGCTCAGCGGCCTCACCGGTTGCCTGGCGATTTCCTTCCTGATCCGCTACCTCGCCCGCTTCGGGTTGCGAGCGTTCATTTACTATCGCGTGGTTTTTGGCATTCTCGTCATCACGCTGAGTTTTGTCCTCGGATGATTCTGACATTCAAGGCATCCCGTCCGAGAAAGTGCTTGACATTTCCGCCGGGGGGGTAGCGTGACGACATGTCACAAAAACAAGCGTTCGTGGTTGCCGCATCGTTTGTGGCATTCAATGGGACTCTAATGGCCCAGACCAAGTTGACCATTACTGATCCCGGGATTCGCGGTATTGCGATTAAGCCGCACGATTCCGCTGGTCTCGCGCGCGAGGTCGATCCCCTTTTGGGAAGTGGGGTGGACGCGACTCGCTTGCGGCCGTTTGCGGTTGTTGTCGAAAACGCGACAGCCAATCCAGTCATGGCCATCACCTTGCGGTGGACCTGGACGGACGCGGCCGGCCAGATTCACGAGCATGACCTCCGAAGCGATGGATTCTTTCATTCCAGGCGTGCCTTGGTTCCCGCTGGCGGTCAAATCGTTTTCACGCCCGGCGCCGTGCTTCCGGTTCAAACCCCCAGGCAGGGGTTCGTCAGTTCGGCGATCCGGGCGGGCCGGGAGATAGAGAACTTCGAACGGGCGGGCAGCCGTGTTACGGTGGCTCTGGACGCGGTAGTGTTCGCCGACGGTGAAGCCGTGGGACCCGATCGGACAAGAACGGTTGACTACATACAGGCACGAAACGCGGCAGCAACCGCACTTGGTAGGACCGTGCTCGCGATGCAGGAACTGGGGAAGGACCCGACGCCGCACTTGGCCGCGATCAGAAGCCGCGGAGCGGCAAGCAAGCAAGACTACTATGGCCTATGGAGCTTTCGTCTGGCCTCACGGCTTCTTGGGGTGCGAGACATGAAACAATATGCTCAGCAATTGGTCGAAGTTCAGATGCCAACGCTCTTCCGGCGCTGATGAGGGAGGCCACCATGAGAAACATTG
>CAZEVY010000115.1:0-16080 GCA_964515555.1 uncultured Solibacteraceae bacterium
GCTGGTTGGCGAACGCCTCCGCCTTGAGGATGTTCATCCCGAAGCTCGAAAGCGCCCCGGCGAACGACGCGAACAGGAAAAGGCGATCCTTGGCCAGGATGGTCGCCTGATAGCCTCCCTCCACCTTGCGCAGCTCCAGCGCGACGCCCCCGGCCCGCCGCTCGCGATCGAGCGCCAGGTGCGCGGCGACCTCGGCCTCGCTGTGCGTTCGCAGATAGCGCGTTGGAAAGCCCTTGAGAAACGCCTCGCGGTCGGGCGACCCGCCGCCCGAGGAGGCGATGCGCTCCGAGGCCAGCTCGCGCGTCAGCTCCTCGAACGTCGTCAGGTAGACGCGCCACAACTGCTCCATGCGCCAGGGCGAGAGCGCCGTCGGATTCACGGCGCTGATGTCGGCGTAGGTCAGCAGCACCAGGTACCGCAGCGCCTCCAGCGTGCCGACGCGGGCCGCCAGCTCGCGCGCCGTCTCCGGGTCGTCCAGGTCGCGGCCGGTCATGGCCGCCGAGAGATCCAGGTGATGCTCGATGAGGAACCGCACCAGTTGGCGGCCCGCCTCCGGCATCCCGATGCGCTCCAGCGCTCCCGCGGCCAGCTCAGCCGACCGCGCCGAGTGACTGCCCTCGTGGCCGCCGCCCTTGCCGGTGTCGTGCAACAGCAGTGCCACGCCGAGCAGCGCCGGCTCCTCCACTTCGGCCATCAGCGCCGCATAGCGCTTCCGGGTCCCGTCCTCGGCGCCGCGTAGATCGCCCAGGTTCTCGATGGCCACCAGCGTGTGCTCGTCCACCGTGTAGCGGTGGTAGAAATCGCGCACCACCAGGCACTCGATCGGCGCCCACTCCGGAAACACAATCCGCAGGAAGCCGCTCTCGTGCATCACCCGCAGGGCCAGCGCGGCGTGCGGCAGAGCCAGCATCTCGCGCAGCGGCGGCCACAGGGGCTGCGGCCGGGAGAAATGCGCGGTCAGCGCCGGCATGTATTCGGCCAGACGCCGCTCGGCGTCGGCCGAGGGACGCACGCCGTGCCGCGCGACAAACTGGAACAGCCGCAACGCCAGGTCGGGTTCCTGCTCCAGCCGGTTCGGCGCCTTGAAGAAGATGCGGTCGCGCGAGACCGTGAAGTCGGAATTCGAGAGCCGCGAACGCCAGTCGCGGAAACCGGCCAGCAGCGAGCTGCCCTGGCTCTCGTGCGCGTCCAGAGCGCGCAACGCCACCCGGTGGATCGCGCGGACGTAGCGGAAGTACCGCTGCATCCAGCCGGCCGGGGTGCCGGCCGGTTCTCCCAGCCCCGCTTCGGCCAGCTCCTCCTGGGCGTCGAAGCCCAGGACGTTGTGGTCGCGCCCGGCGCGATAGTGCAGAAAGCAACGCACCGAATGCAGAAACTCGCGGGCCGGCTCCAGTTCCGCGGACCAGTGCGGCGCGGCGCCGTCGCCGCGCAGCTTGTCGAGCCAGCCGATGAGGTGCAGGTCGCGGATACCGCCGGGCGTCTCCTTGATGTTCGGCTCCAGGTGATAGATGGTGTCGTGGAACCCGGCGTGGCGCGAGCGCGCCAGCCGGCACAGGTGCCGCGCCAGGGTGCGCTGCTCGGCGCGCAGGAACTTGGGCCAGCGCTCCTCCAGGCGGTCGTAGAGAGCCGCGTCGCCGCACAGCAGCCGGCGGTCGAGCAGGCTGATGCTCAGCTCGGTGTTGCCCTCGTGCAGCTCGCAGCACTCGCGCACGGTGCGGACCGAGTGGCTGATCCGCAGCCCGGCGTCCCACAGCGACTGCTGAAACGCGAGCAGCGCGTCGCGCAACGGCCGCGACGGGGAATCGGATTCCGTCAGCAGCAGCAGGTCGACGTCGGAGAACGGGAACAGGTCGCGGCGTCCGAACCCGCCGACGGCGAGTACCGCCTGCCCGGCGGAAAACGACGGGGCGACGTGCGTCTGGTACGCCTCGCGGACGCGCGCGTCGACCAGCGCGGTCCGGCCCGCCAGGACGCCGGCGGCCGCTCCCGAGGAAAAGAACGCCTCTCTCAGAGCTTCCGCCGGTTCCGCGGCTCTAGAGAGCGGATTCTCCGCGATCGTCATTCCGGATCCGGATGGCCTCCGCGACATCATAAACGAAAATCTTGCCGTCGCCGATCTTGCCCGTGCGCGCCGAGGCGGCCAGCGTCTTCACCACCTCGTCGGCGCGGCTGGAGGGCACCACCAGCTCGAGTTTCACCTTGGGCAGCAGGTCGACGACGTACTCCTGTCCGCGGTAGACCTCCTTGTGGCCCTTCTGGCGGCCGTGGCCGCGCACCTCGCAGATCGTCATCCCGTCGATGCCGATTCCCTTAAGGGCCTCCTTGACCTCTTCCAGCTTGAACGGCTGAACAATGGCTTCGATCTTTTTCATGATCCTTCTCCTGTGTCCCGGTCGACCCTGCCTACGACTCGAGGTTGTAGCCTTCCTCGCCGTGCATGCTCAAATCCAGACCCTGCCTCTCGTCCTCTTCGTTCACCCGCACCCCAACCAAAGCATCGCAGATCTTGAGGATGACGAGTGTGCCCACGATTCCCAGTCCCCAGGCGATCGCGATTCCCGCGGCCTGGTTGAGCATCTGTCCACCGTTGCCGTCGAGCACGCCGGTAAACTCCGGCTTCAGCGCGCCGTTGACGGCGCGGCTGGCGAAGACGCCCGTCATCAGCGCGCCCAGCGTTCCGCCCGCTCCGTGAACGCCGAAGGCGTCCAGCGAATCGTCGTATCCGAACTTCGATTTCACCGTCGTCACCATCAGGTAGCAGACGATGCCGGCGCAGAAGCCGATGAACAGCGCCGGCATCGGCGCCACGAAGCCCGAGGCCGGGGTGATGGCCACCAGTCCCGCCACGCATCCCGAGATCGCCCCCAGAACGCTGGGTTTGCCCGACTTCATCCACTCGGCCAGCATCCACCCGAGCGCTGCCGCGGCCGCTCCAAAATGCGTCGCGACAACCGCGCTGGAGGCCAGCGCGCCGGCGCCGAGGGCGCTGCCGGCGTTGAAGCCGAACCAGCCCACCCACAGCAGGCACGCGCCGATGGTGCTGATCACCATGCTGTGCGGCTTCATCGGTTCCGATCCGTAGCCTTTGCGCTTGCCCATGTACACCGCGCAAACCAGGGCGGAGACACCCGAAGTGATGTGGACCACGGTTCCGCCCGCGAAGTCCAGGCTCGGAAACTTACCACCCAGGAATGCGTTGAGCAGTCCGCCCTTGCCCCACACCATGTGCGCCATCGGGAAGTAGACGATCAGGGCCCACAGGATGGTGAACAGCAGCATTGCGCTGAATTTCATGCGCTCGGCGAACGCCCCCGAAATGAGCGCCGGAGTGATGATGGCGAACATGAGCTGGTACACCATGAAGGTCTGCTGCGGGATGGTCGGCGCGTAGTCGGTGTTCGGCGCCGCGCCGACCCCGTCCAGGAACAGGTACCGCAGGTCGCCGATATACGTGCCTTCCCCGAACGCCAGGCTGTAGCCGACCACCGCCCACAGCACCGTCACCACCGCCATCAGGATGAAGCTGTGCATCATCGTGCCGAGCACGTTCTTCTTGCGGACCAGGCCGCCGTAGAACAGCGCCAGTCCGGGCCCGGTCATCATCAGCACCAGGGCCGCGCTGGTCAGCATCCAGGCGTTGTCGCCCGAAGACTGCGCGGCCGCCACCGCGCCCTCCAGCGCTTTGATCTTCTCGTCCGCGGTCTGCGCGCCGAGCGCGCCGGCGAGCGACAGCACCATCCAGAACAACTTCATGGTCATCCTCCTCATCTCACTTCGAGCATGGGAATCGTTACACGGAATTGCGTGCCCCTTCATCATGCATCCGGGTTCCGCCCGGCACAAACTAAAGCTTTCTATTGGAGTTATTGAAATTTTCTATACCGCCGCCGCCTGCGCACCAAGCGTCTGCGTTCGCGGTATTCAGGCCCAGCCACAAAGATTTTCAATCGCCGGCATAAAAATTATCGTTTTGATCGGCGGCGCGATCCACCCTACAATCCGGCTTGGCCGCATAACGCGGCCAACGGGCCCGGCCCGCTCCGCATTCGCGCGCGGCCGGACCACCCGCACACTTCCCAGTGGAGGACGCATGAACTCTGGCAGTCGCAAACGGATCGGGTTGGGGATGGGATGGCTTCTGGGCGCGGCGCTCGCGGCGGGACAGACCCCACCGGCCGAGGCGCCCAAGCCCGCCGACGCGCCGCAACCCTGGACGGCCGGAGGCATCACCTTCAGCGGATTGATCGACGGCTACTACAGCCTCAACTTCAATCATCCCGCCTCGGGGAACAACCAGTTGCGCAACTTCGACCTCAAGGCCAACCAGTTCAGCCTGAACATGGCCAAAGTCGTCCTCGAGCGCGCCGCCGACCCCGTGGGCTTCCGGCTCGACCTCGGCTTCGGACGCGCCTTCGATCTGATCCACAGCGGCGAACCCGGCGGGTCCGACTTCATTCGCCACGTCGAGCAGGCCTACGTCAGCCTGAAGCCGCCCAAGGCCAAGGGATTCCAGCTCGACTTTGGAAAGTTCGTCACCTCGGCCGGCGCCGAGGTCATCGAGACGCATTCCAACTGGAACTACTCGCGCTCGCTGCTGTTCGCCTATGCGATCCCTTACTACCACTTCGGCGCGCGCGCCACGATGCCGATGGGCAAGTACTTCACCGGCGGCGTGCAGCTCGTCAACGGCTGGAACAATGTCGAGGACAACAACTCGGGCAAGACCCTGGGAATCACCGGCGCGCTGGTGACGCCCAAGGTCTCCTGGTACAACAACTACTACACCGGGCCCGAGAAGACCGGGACCAACGACGGCCTGCGGCACCTGTTCGACACCACCGTGCTGCTCACGCCGCATCCCAAGTTCAGCACCTACATAAACCTGGACGTCGGCGTCGACAAGATCCGGGGCTCCAACGACAGCCCGGACTGGTTCGGCATCGCCTGGGCGGCCCGCTTCCAGGCCAACGACTGGTTCGCCGTGAGCCCGCGTTTTGAGTACATGGACGACGGATTCTCGACGGCTCGGAAGCTCAAGGAATTCACCCTCACCGGCGAGTTCAAGATGAAGAAGGGCTTCGTCTCCCGCCTGGAGTATCGCCGGGACTGGGCCAACCTACCTTACTTCGACCGCGGCGGCAACACCGGCGTGTTCAAGAGCCAGACGACCCTGCTGGTCGGATTCATTGCCTACTTCGGCGGGATTTAAGACGGAGCGGCCTCCTAAGTCGCGCGGGGCCTCCGGGTCCCGCCTATAATCGCAATGTGCCGCTGGAGCCGGGAACCAGATTCGGTCCATACCAGATCGGCGCACCGCTAGGCGCCGGCGGAATGGGAGAGGTGTATCGGGCAACCGATACCCGCCTCGACCGCACCGTTGCGATCAAGGTCGTCACCGGCGACCGTCCCGAGTGGCGGCAACGATTCGAGCGCGAGGCGCGGGCCGTCTCGGCGCTGAACCACCCGCACATCTGCGCGCTCTACGACATCGGCGAGCACGGCGGCGTGTCCTTCCTGGTGATGGAGTACCTGGAGGGAGAGACGCTCGCGGCGCGAATCGGACGCGGGGTGGTGCCCGCCGACGTGACGCTGCAATACGCTGTCGAAATCGCCGAGGCGTTGGGCGCGGCGCATCAAAAGGGCATCACCCACCGCGATCTGAAGCCGGGCAACATCATGCTCACCAAGGGTGGCGTGAAGCTGCTCGACTTCGGGCTGGCCCGGTTCGACCTCGGCGCCGCGGATCTGCCCACAATGTCGGCGGAACTGACCCAGGAAGGCACGCTGGTCGGAACGCTGCCCTACATGGCGCCCGAACAACTCGAGGGAAGGCCCGTCGATTCCCGCACCGACATGTTCGCCTTCGGCGCGGTCCTCTACGAGATGATCGCCGGCCGCCGGGCCTTCGAAGGCAAGAGCGCGGCCAGTGTGATCGCCGCCATAATCGGGTCCGAGCCGCCACCATTGGCGGCGGCGGAATTGCCGAGCGGGCTGGCCGCGATCGCCCGGACCTGCCTCGCGAAAGACCCCGATGCGCGATGGCAGAACGCCCGCGACCTCGCCCGCCAGTTGCGGGCGCTCGCCTCGCATGCGGCAGACGCCCCCGCGGCTCGCTCAACCCGATGCGTGTGGCGCGAATGGCTCGCGTGGGGACTGGCCGCCGCAGCGGTGCTGGTCGCGTTCGGATTGTGGTCCGGGCGGCCGCCCGCCGAACATCGCACGGCTTGGACATTCGTGGTATCCCCTCCGGAGGGGATGCGCGTTGGCTCGATCGCGGTATCGGAGGAGGGACACCTGGCCTTTGCCGGCATTCCCGGAGCCAAGGGCCCGATCTGGATCCGGTCGCGGGGTTCCCTGGCGGCCCGCCCGGTCGCGGGGACCGCCGGTGCAATCTACCCATTTTGGTCGCCCGATAGCCGGTCTCTGGGATTCTTCGCCGATGGGAAACTCAAGAAGGTCGCGCTCGGCGGAACTGTCGTGACGTTGTGCGACGTAACGGACCCGCGCGGCGGCAGCTGGAACCGGGACGGCGTAATCCTGTTCGTGCCGGGGTCGTCGGATGGCGTCTTCCGTGTTGGCGCGTCCGGCGGCACGCCTGCCCCGGTGACCCGCCTCGAAGTGTCGCGGGGCGAGAACTCCCATCGCTGGCCTCGTTTCCTGCCTGACGGCCGGCACTTTCTCATGTTCATCCGCAGTTCTGATGGGGACAACCAAGGTCTGTACCTGGCCAGCCTCGATTCGACGGCGCGCAAGCGTCTGCTCGCGGCGGCATCCAGCGTCGAATTGGTCGGCGGGACACTGCTGTTCGTGCGCGACGGGACGTTGCTTTCGCAAAGGTTTGATTCCGACCGGCTCGTAATCTCGGGCGAGCCGGAAGTGGTCGCCGAGGGTGTGGGAATCGACGGCAATACGCGCGGATACTTCTCGACGTCTTCGGCCGGTGTTGTGGCGTGGATTACAGGGTCCAGCTGGACGTTCCAGTTCGTCTGGATGGACAGAACGGGGAAACACCTGGGATCACTGGGGCCCTCCCTGGAGTGGGCCGGCGGTGGGCGGCTGTCGCCGGACGGGAAGCTGGTCGCCACGCAAGCTCTCGATCCTATCTCTCGCTCCGGAGACGTGTGGCTGCTGGACACGGCTCGCGGTCTGCCAGCGCGCTTCACCTCCCATCCCGCGTACGACTACCGCCCGATCTGGTCGCCCGATGGCGCTCGGATCGCCTTCACATCCAATCGCAACGGCACGCTGGATCTTTGGGTCAAGGCGGCGACAGGTTCGGCTCCCGAGAAGGAGTTGCTTCGCTCGCCAGCCCGTAAGGTGCCGCTGGACTGGTCCCCGACCGGACGGTTCATTCTCTTCAGCAGCAGAGAAACCGGCAGGTCGGTCGATCTTTGGCTGCTGCCCATGGCGGGCGATGGACGGCCCCAGCCTTTCCGGCAATCCGATTTCGACGAGGTCGACGGAGCTTTCTCGCCGGATGGTAAATGGGTGGCCTACGCATCGGACGACTCGGGTCGTCTGGAGGTCTATGTCGAGGCATTCCCTTCAGGGTCTGGAGTGCGGCGGCGAGTGTCCCCAGATGGCGGCCGGAACCCGCACTGGCGGGGCGATGGGAGGGAGCTGTTCTACCGGACGATGGAGGGAGAACTCGTGGCTGTCGATGTCCAAAAGGGCGACGCCCTCGAATTCGGTGAGCCTCGGTCACTGTTCCGGATCGATTTGCCAGCAGGGTATTGGGAGCCCTACGACGTGACGGCTGATGCTACGCGTTTCCTCGTTCTCACGCCCGTTGAGAAGTCCGGCGCGTCGCCGGTCACCGTAGTTACCAATTGGACCGGAGGCTCACCGCGCGTCGACTGACGCCGGTCACAACACCGACGAAGCGGCACGCCACGGTCGCCCCTGAGACTCGGCGACCGCGGGATACGTGATGTGTCCGCCGCAGGTGTTCAGTCCCTGCCGGATGGCGGCGTTGCGCTCGCAGGCGGCCTTCAGTCCGCGCCCGGCGAGCTCCAGCAGATACGGCAGCGTGGCGTTGGTCAACGCCAGCGTCGATGTGTGCGGCACCGCCGCCGGCATGTTCGACACGCAGTAGTGCAGCACGCCGTCGACGTAGTAGACCGGGTCGGTGTGCGTGGTCGCGCGCGATGTCTCGAGACACCCGCCTTGATCGATCGCCACGTCCACTACCACCGCCCCGCGCTTCATCGACGAGATCATCTCGCGGCGCACCAGCTTGGGCGCCGACGCTCCGGGAATCAGCACGGCGCCGATCGCCAGGTCGGCCAGGCGCAGCGTCTCGGTGATGGTCCACACGTTCGACGCCAGGGTCACCACCTGGCCGTTGAAGATGTCGTCCAGCTCGCGCAGCCGGTTCAGGTTTCGGTCGATGATGGTCACGTGCGCGCCCATGCCGTAGGCGACCTTGGCGGCGTTGTGCCCGACAATGCCGCCGCCGAGAATGACGACGTTGGCCGGCGCCACGCCCGGCACTCCCGCCAGCAATACACCGCGCCCGCCGTTGGGCGCTTCGAGATACTGCGCGCCGACCTGCACCGCCATCTTGCCCGCCACCTCGCTCATCGGCGTCAGCAGCGGCAGCGAGCCGTCGGCCTCGCGGATGGTCTCGTAGGCGACCGAAGCCACGCGCGCCTCCGTCAGCCGCGCGGTCAGCTCCGGCAGCGGCGCCAGATGCAGATAGGTGAACAGGATCAGATCGGGGCGGAGAAGATCGAACTCGGCCTCCTGCGGCTCCTTGACCTTGACGACCAGCTCGGCCCGATTCCACACCTCGGCCGCCGAGGCGAGCACGCTCGCCCCGGCGCGTTCGTACTCTTCGTCGGGGATGCTGGACCCGAGTCCCGCGCCGCCTTGCACCAGCACCTCGTGCCCGGCTTCGCGCAGCGCGGCGACGCCGCTCGGGACCAGGCCCACGCGCGCTTCGTGGTCCTTGACCTCTTTGGGGACGCCGACGATCATGGCAGGCTGTTCTGCGCGCGCTTCGGACCCAGGCCCAGCGCGATGAGCGACATCGAGTTGATCCGGCCGTCGGCGGCGAGTTTCTGGTCCGCCTGGAAGCGCTTCAGCGCCTCGACGGACTCGGCGGACCACTCGCCTTTAGGCTCGCCGCCGAAGTAACCGCGCGCGGCCAGCGCCTGCTCGATCTCGGCGTAGCGCTCGCGGGACGGCTGGCGCTGCGAGTTCCGCCAAGTCGGCGCCTGGCGGCGCACCGAGGGCCTGCGCTTTGACGAAGCCTTGACGGTGGACTTCTTCTTCGCCCCTGAGCTCCTGGCAGTCGAGGTTGAGGCGCCGGCGGCCTTGCCGCTCACCGGCTTCTTCGGTGGAGCCTTCTTCCCTGCCTGGGGCGCAGCCGCCATCAGGACGGCCGTCAGGATTGCGGCGACGAGCGGCAAATTCCAGTGTATCGCGATAGATTGGATGCCATGATCCGCATCGCCGACTACTCGCTGAACTACGCGCGCCTGCTCCAGCAGGGCCAGATGACCATCGCCGACTTCCTCTCGCGCTCCCGACAGCACCAGCTCGACGGAGCGGCGCTCCACATCCGCGACCTGCCCGAAGCCTCGACCTCCTACCTGAAGCGGCTCCGGCGCATGCTGCTCGACCACGGCCTCTCGCCCTCGATGTTCACCGTCTCGACCGACTTCGGCCGCGGCGCTCCCGCCGCCGAGTTCGACAAAGCGCAGCAGGCCATCCACGCCGCGATGATCCTCGGCTCGCCGATCCTGCGCGTCTTCGCAGGGTCGCCACCGAAGGAAGAGGATCGCGCGGCGGCGTTCCAGCGCGCGGCGGCGGGCATCCGGCGCGTGGCCGAAGAGGCGGCGCAGGCGGGGCTGCCGGTCGCCTTGCAGAACCACAACCACGGCGCGCTGTGCCGCACCGGCGAGGAGTGCCTTCGCATGCTGAAGCTGGTCGACCACCCGAACTTGACCTTCGTGCTCGACACGGGCCAGTTCGCCGGGTCGCCCGGCGCGAGCGCGAAGCCTCCGGCCGATCTCGCCAACGCCAACTACCTCGAGAGCATCCGAATGACGGCCCCGCTCGCCCGCCACGTCCGCGTGAAGTTCTACGCTCCGCGCGCCGACGGGTCGGAGTCGCTGCTCGACTACAACGAGATCTTCAACATCCTGCGCGGCGTCCACTACCACGGCTTCCTGGACATTGTCTACGAGCCGCGCGAAGGCGCGCCGGAGGTGCGCGAGGCGATCCCACGGATCGTCGGATTTCTGCGGGCGAAGATCCGGGGTTAACGATGTTCGGTGTCCTCTGTCAGACCGGGGGATCCTCAAGGAGCACGGCCCGCGCGCCAACCTGTTCGAAATGATGGTCGCTCGTGAGAGCCTTAACGAGCGACCGATCCGCGATCACAACGAACGAGTAGCAGTCGGTCAGACTCCAGTTCTTATCGCCTCGGCCCTCGTACAGCCGGACGGCTGAGTCAATGATTCCCGGGCTGAACGGAATCACCTCGATGAAGGGATCGCGGTGACAGAGGCGATACCCATCCGCGGCGGCGCCTCGCGTGGCGACGTCCGCCAGGGCGTTCATCCACTCCCAAAGAACCGGTTCCGTGGTCACCAATGTGGCCGTGAGACTGCCGAGGTATCGGCTCCAGGCCTTGGCGCGTATATGGTGTTGATCGCGGCGGCTCGTCAACGCAATCCAGAATGAGGTGTCGGCAAAATAAGTTGCCGCCACTCAGTCAGTCCCTCTTCGGCGAGCCGTATAGGTAATGATCGTGCTGATGAGCCAGGTCGGCAGGCAGCAAGGGACTGTCCACAGCGTGCTCGGCGAGCCAATCCAAACTGGACTCCTTGGCCTCGCCGATGGCCTCTACCGGCTCGATCCGGACTATCAGAGCCTGATCCCGCGGTAAATCCAAAGGACCATCCGGCACGATCACCTTTCCGTCAAAATGGGCGTGAATTGAGATCATCGGCCGGCTCCTTCAGGCGCTTCTCTTCCAGTATGCCAGCACCCGTCTCCGGCCGTCCACGGGCGCATTTCTAGCGCCCCTGCAAGTTGCGGCGGATGCGCTGTGCGGCGGCCTTGGCTTCGGCGGCGACCGCCGGGTCCGCTGCAGCGGCGTCGGCGATGTCGAGCGCTTCCTTGGTGCCGTAGCGCGAGAGCATCGAGAGCGCGGTGCGCTTTTCGTCGGCCTGACGGGCGGCGGCCAGCAGCGTCCCGAGAATCTTCACCGTCTCCGCGGCCGGGCGCTTGCTCGGCAGGTCGGCCAGCCGCAGCGCCGCCCGCTGCGCGAGCACCTGGTGCGCGGCGTTCCCGGTGCGCGCGGCGAAGGCCATGAGATCGGCCAGCGGCTCGTCGGTCTGCCATTCGGCGAGCGCCAGCACCGCGGCGCGGACGGTTTCGGCGTCGTCGCCCGAGAGCGCGCCGAGCAGCGCGGCCAGCGCCTCCGGCGTTCCCGACTGTCCCATCACCTGCGCGAGCGACGCCTTCGTTGGACCCGACGCCGACCGGTAAGCGGCGACGACCTCGGCGCTCCGCGCCGGCGGCGACCTCCGCAGCGCCGCGGCCAGCGTGCGCTCCACCTCGCGGCGGTCGGAGTCGCCCGATGCGGCCGCGTGCAGCGCGATCAGATCGGTCACCTGCGCCGCGCCCGCCGTCTCACGCAACGCGCGAATGGCCTCGCGCTTCACCGCGGGGTCGGCCGACCGCGCCGCTTCGACGAGCGACGGGGCCGACGCGGCGATGGCGCGCTCGCCCGCGGCGCGGATCAGCTCCAGCCTCAGACTGCCTTGCGATGCCGCGAGCGCCGCGACCACCGCCCTGTCCACCGCCTCGCCGCGCATCTGGTCGAGTGCCGCACGCGCCGCCGCGCGCTCAGCGTCGGTGACGGATTCCGAGGCCGCCGCTCCGGCGAGCGCGGCAACCGAGTCCGGGTCGGCGATCGCCGCCAGGGCCGTCATCGCCGCCGTGCGGACGCCAACGTCCGCGTCGCGAATGGCGCCCGAGATCGCTGGGAGCGCCGACCGGTCGCCCCGCTCGGCGAGCGCCGTCACGACGCGGGCGCGTCCCGCCGGGGTGAGCTTCGGCATGCGGGCGGTGAGCGCCGACGTCACTTCGCCGCCGGGGATGGTGTTCAGAAGCCGGATGGCCGTGGCCTGGAGGCGCGCGTCGGAGTCTTCGAGAAGGGCCGACAGTTGCGGCGCCGCTTCGCGGCCCATCGTCGACGCCAGCCCTTGCAGGGCGCCGATTCGAATCATCGCCGGGGTTCCGGCGGCGCTCAGCTCGCGATAGACCGCCAGCGCACCCGCACGGTCGCCGGCGGCGGCGCGGACCCCGGCGCCGATGAGCGACGGCTCCATGGCCGCGGCCACGCCCTTCTTGCGCAGCGAGGCGAGCGCGGTCATCGCCTGCGGAGTCGCGATGCGGCCGAGCGCGGACATCGCGGCTTCCGCGAGAACCGCGTCGGTGGACGATGCCGCGCGCGACAGAGCGGGCACGGCTTCGGCGTCGCGCTTGACGCCGAGCGTGTTGGCGATGCCGGGCCGCGCCTTCGCGGGCGCGGATTCGAGCGCGCCGCGCAGCGCGGCGGCGGCCTCCGGCGCCGGGATTCTTTCGAGCGCGTAGCGCGCCATCTCGACGGTGTCGGGCGAGGAGAGCATCGACGCCAATACCGGCGCCGACGCCGCTCCGCCGATGAGGCTCAACTGGCGGCACACCTGGTCCTTGCCGGCCAGCGTCGCATCGGAGCGCAGGAACTCGAGGAAGCGCTTCTCGACGTCGCCGGCCGGAAGGGCGCGCATGCGGCTCTCGAGATCGAGCAGCGCCTGGCGGCCCTGGTCGTAGTTGTAGCGGGCGATCTGCGCGAGCGCCGCTTCGAGCGCGGCGTCGGCGCCCGCGGCGAGCGACGCCAGCGCCAGTGCCGCGCAGAGGACTCTCATGGAAGGCTCAGCGCGAGGAGGCGCGGGCGCTCGGCGTGTCGTCCGCCTTCAGGTCGCCGAGGGCGTACTGTATGCCGGCCAGAAAATGATCGAGCAGCATCGGATTCCAGAAGATGTCGGCGTTGTGGCCAAGCGTCGTATAGAAGACGCGCCCCTTCCCGTGAGTCTTGATCCACGACACCGGGAAGTCCTTATCGGCGGCGCGCAGTTTGAGGAAGCGACGCTTGGGATCCATGTCCGACTTGTCCGTGTCGACGCTCAGCAGCACGCGCAGCCGGTCGCGGATGGTGGGCTCCTGAAGCTGGTACATCTCGTCGGCGACTTCGAAGCTCGCCCCGCCGAACATCTTCGCGAGCGGATGCGAGGCTTCGTCCACCTTCACCCAGGTTTTCTCGTTCGGCTTCCAGGGGTGGCCGCCGTTCTCCGTCCCGCCGAGCATCTGCCCGAACGCGGGCCACTGGTCGTAGCGCGGGTGCTGGACGAAGGTCGCCGCCGCCGCGTGGAAGCCGACGAAGCCGCCGCCGTTCGCGATCCAGCCGAGCAGGGACTCGCGTAGCGCGGGGTCCTCGAACAGCACGCCGAGCGTGTTGTTGAAGCAGATGGCGTCGAACTCCCTGATCTTTTCGGGGCGGAACATGTCGATGGCTTCGCTCGACACCACCTCCCAGCCGCCGAGCGTCTTGCCCATCTGGGCGAGCGCGTACTCGGCGTAGGGAATCGAGGGGTGCCCGCGAACGACGCGCCCGTCGCGCATGCAGAGCGTCGAGACCAGCAGCTTGCGGGCTTTCTGCGGCTTCGCGTGAAGCTGCTTGGGGAGCGCGGCGTCGATGCGCTGGCGCTCCTCGCCGGTCAGCCGCGGAAACAGCGGCGACTCGGTGGCCGCGAGCGGCAGGAACAGGGCGAGGGCGATGACGAAGGCGATGGCGACCGGTTTCTTCATGATTGTTCTCCGCTACAAATGCCAGGGACTGCGCATGGGGCGCGACAACATGCGATTGGCCTGCTCGTCGTCGAGGAAGCGCTCCTTCACCGGGTCCCAGCGCAGCTTGCGCTTGAGGCGCATGGCGATGTCGGCCTGGTGGCAAACGGTGTCGGCGCGGACGGCGGCTTCAATCGGCGAGATGGGCGTGGCGCCGGTGCGCGCGGCGTCGAGGAAGTTGCGGCGATGGTCGTTGCTGAAGACGACGCGCCGGTCGCGCGGGCCGAACTTCTCGCGCACCAGCGACGCCGGATGCGTGTGAATCGCCTGCCGGCTCACGTAGACCCATCCCTCCGTGCCGATGAAAAGCGACGCCATGTTGCCGAGCGAGAACTGCTCGTAGCGCCGCTTGGCCGAACGGATGTCCATGTGAATCAGCTTCACGCCGTTGGCGTACTTGTGGTGGACCTCCCAGCTCGCGGCGGTGTCGTAGAGTCCGTCGGAGGGGAACGTGCCTTCGCCTTCGACCTCGACCGGCCCGGTGTGGTCGGAATCGTTGGCCCACTGCGCGGTATCGACGTCGTGGACGCCCCACGCCCCGCTGATGCAGCCGAGCGAGTAATCGTAGATGAGCGTGAAGTTGCGCGTGACGCGCTCGGCGGTGTAGGGCGCCCAGGGCGCGGGACCGAGCCACATGTCGTAGTCGAATCCCGTGGGGACTGGCTGTTCGGGCTGATTGGGGATGTACTGCGTGCCCGCGCTGCCGATGACCATTTCCTTCAGTTGGCCGATGCGCCCGTTGCGCACCAGCTCGACGGCGTGGCGGAAGGTGTAGCTCGACCGCTGCTGGGTGCCGAACTGGAAGGTCACGCCGAAGCGCCGCACGGCGTCGCGCATGGCGAAGTTCTCGGCGACGCTGACGCCCATGGGCTTCTCATAGTACATGTGCTTGCCGCGGCGGGCGGCTTCCAGGCCGAAGAGGGCGTGCCAGTGATCTGGGACGGCGATGAGAACGGCGTCGATGTCGAGTCGCGCGAGCAGCTCGCGGAAGTCGTTGTAGGTTTTGCAGGAGTTGTCTTTGTAGGTGGAGTCGACCTGGTCCTTGGCGCGGGCGCGGCGGTCGGACATGACGTCGCAGATGGCGGCGACACGGACGTCGGAGATGCGGAGCAGGGAGCGCAGGTGTCCGCCGCCCTGTCCGCCGACGCCGATGGAGCCCATGACGATTTTGTCGTTGGCGCCGCGGGCGGAGGACGGGAGGATCATGGGCGCGGCGGCGAGGAATGCGCGGCGGGTAAGCGTCATGGAACCAGCGTGGTGTCCCTGTATTTTCCGACAACGCCTGAGAAAGACAATTTGGCCGCAGGTAAACGCAGATAAACGCAGATAGGACAAGGCCTCGCGATCTTATCTGTGTTCATCGGCGTTGATCCGTGGCCATCCGATTCTGTTCCGGACGCCACACTAGCTCATTATAGAGTCGGCTTGCGCGGGCCAGCAGCGCGTATCCGATTAGCTGGACACCAAACCGCCGGCGGTCGACGGCTCGGCGGCCTCGGCCGGCTCCGCGTCCTCCGAGGAGGTCCGGTAAAGCACCTCGGGATCGACGAACTTGGACCAGGACGAGGTTTCGTCATCGACCTCGATGGCGTCAGGCGGGAAGAGAGTCGCGTGAAGCTTGAGGAGGAGGCGAAGCTGATCGGTGAGCCGCAAGTGCTCGTCGACGGTGATCATGGTTCCGTCGGGAGCGCGGGAGCGCTGTTTGCGGCGGGTATCGGAGACGACGCCGTCGGCGGTCTGGTTGAGGATTCCGCGGCGGAGGTTGCGGCAGATTTCGAGGCGCTCCCACATATCGGCGCGGCGCTCCTCGGCCCAGATGACGCCATTGTTGCGGACGATTCGCTCGCGCTTGGCCATTTCGATTCGGGCGAGATGGCGGTCGTAGGCGAAGGCGCGCGCCTGCCAGGCGAAGATGACGCTCCAGGTGGTCCAGCGGCCGGAGGCGCGCATGGTGAGTTCCGACACTTCTGTTGCTCTTTTGTTGCCCAGATGCTGCCGGTAGGCCTTGTCGATGCTGCGTCGCGGGCCGAGGTCGCGATAGACGCTGAAGGCAGCGTAGGCTTCGGCGGTTTCGCCGTTGCGCTGGAGCCAAGGCTCCTGCGATTCCTTGAACTTCATGGTGGGTTTCCTGCTTCCGGTGTATCAGACGGGTCGCGGGGCCGGCGGCGGGGAGGC
>CAZEVY010000116.1:0-16074 GCA_964515555.1 uncultured Solibacteraceae bacterium
CGCGTAGAGATCGCGGATAGGCGTGAACAGTCCCGTGTAAGTGGCCGGGTTCGACCGCGGCGTGCGGCCGATCGGCGCCTGGTCGATCTCGATGACCTTGTCGATCTCGCCGATTCCTTCCACTGCGTCGTGCGCGCCGGCCTCCTGCCGCGAGTTGTAGACGTGTTTCGAGAGCGCGCGATACAGGATGTCGTCCACCAGCGTCGACTTGCCGCTGCCCGAGACGCCGGTTATGGCGATGAACAGGCCCAGCGGAAACTCCACGTCGATGCTCTTCAGGTTGTGCTCGCGCGCGCCGCGAATCACCAGCGACTTGCCGGTCGGTTTCCGGCGGCGCGGCGGCACGGCGATGGCGAGCGCGCCCGAAAGGTACCGGCCGGTCAGCGACGCGGCGTTCGACTCGATCGCGCGCGGCGGGCCGCTGGCGACCAGATCGCCGCCCAGGCGCCCGGCGCCGGGTCCCAGGTCGACCACGTAGTCGGCGCGCTCGATGGTCTCGGCGTCGTGCTCCACCACCAGTACCGTGTTGCCGAGATCGCGCAGCCGCGTCAGCGTTTCGATGAGGCGCGAGTTGTCGCGAGGGTGCAGGCCGATCGACGGCTCGTCGAGCACGTAGAGCACTCCGCGCAGCCGCGAGCCGATCTGCGTCGCCAGCCGTATGCGCTGCGCTTCTCCGCCGGAGAGCGTGGCCGCCGACCGCGAAAGGCTCAGGTACTCGAGTCCGACCGTCGCCAGAAACTCCAGCCGGTTGACCACCTCCTCCACCAGCCGGCCCGCGATCTTGTGCTCGCGCTCGTTGAGCCGCCAGGCGCGCGCGGCCGCGAGCGCGCGTGCCACGGACATTTCCGTGAACGCGCCGATGCGCGTTCCCTTCACCTCCACGGCGAGACTGCCGGGCTTGAGACGTGCGCCCCGGCAGGAGGCGCACTGGGTGGGCGACATGTAGTCGGAGAGAAACTCGCGATAGCCTTCCCCGGCGCCGTCGTAGCTTTCCTGGAGGATCGCGAGAATGCCGGGAAACCCGCCCTGGCCGTCGAGCAGCATCGACTGCGTTTTCGCCGGTAGCTTCTCGAAGGGCTTCGAGAGGTCGATCCGCTGCTTGCGCGCGAAATCGGCCACGCGGCCGGTCACCCATGTCGAGGCCGACCCCGGGCCGAGCGCGCCGTCGAGCAGCGGCCGGGCCGGGTCGGCGATCACCTTGATGGGATCGAACGACCAGCGGCTTCCGAGTCCCGAGCAGGTTTCGCAGGCGCCGTAGGGGCTGTTGAACGAGAAGGTGCGCGGTTCCAGTTGCGGCACGCTCGTACCGCAGTCGGGACAGGCCAGCTTCTGCGAGTAGAGACGCTCCTTGACTCCAGCCGCGGCGCTTCCCGACGCCGGGCCGCCGACCGTGGCCACCAGCACCAGCCCGCCGGCCAGCTTGGTCGCGGTCTCGATCGACGCCTCCAGGCGTCGCTCGACGCCGGGCTTCACCACCAGCCGGTCGACGACCACCTCGATGGTGTGATTGCGCCGCTTGTCGAGCACGGTCTCCTCGTCGAGCGGGCGCAGCTCGCCGTCGATGCGCGCCCGCAGGAATCCCTGCCGGAAGTACTTCTCCAGCTCCTTCTTGTACTCGCCTTTGCGGCCGCGGACCACGGGCGCGAGGATCATGACGCGCTCGTCCTGCCGCAACGCGAGCACCTGGTCGAGGATGGCGCGCGCCGACTGCGCCGAGATCTCGACGCCGCATTGCGGGCAGTGCGGCACTCCGATCGAGGAGAACAGCACGCGCAGGTAGTCGTAGATCTCGGTGATGGTGCCGACCGTCGAGCGCGGGCTCCGCGAGGTGGTCTTCTGCTCGATGGAGATGGCGGGCGAGAGGCCGTCGATCGAATCGACGTCGGGGCGCTCCATCTGGTCGAGGAACTGGCGCGCGTAGGGCGAGAGGGTTTCGACGTACCGGCGCTGGCCCTCGGCGTAAATAGTGTCGAAGGCCAGCGACGATTTACCGGAGCCGCTCAGTCCCGTGATGACGGTGAAGGTATTGCGCGGAATCTCGACGTCGATGTTCCTGAGGTTGTGCTGGCGGGCGCCGTGCACGGTGATGCTGCGCAGCATTGAGGGATCTATCCATTCTACGGAGCGCGATGCTCCCGGCGCGAGGCTACACTGGTTTTCATGGACGCGGCCTGCCCCTGGCGGCTGATCGAGCAGCGGGCCGCCGCTCAGCCCGGCGCCGCGGCCATTCTCTCGCCGGGCCTCGACCCGCTGACGTACGCCGGCCTCGTCGATCGGATGTTCGGCATCGCCGCCGCCGTGCAGCGCGACGGCCTCGGCCCCGGCGATCGCGTCGCCGTGGTCCTGCCGGAAGGACCCGAGTGCGTCACGGCGATCCTCGGCGTCGCCGCCGCGGCCGCCTGCGCGCCGCTGAATCCCGCCCATCGCGCCGAAGAATTCGAGTTCTATTTCACCGACCTGCGAGCCCGCGCCGCTATTCTCGCGCCGGGCGATTCTGCCGCTCGCAGCGCGGCGTCGAAGCTCGGAATCCCGGCCCTCGACCTCGATGCGGCTCCGCTCGCGGTCGCGCGCGGCCGTCTCGCGCAACCCGAAGATGTCGCCATTGTCATGCACACTTCCGGCACCACCGCGAAGCCCAAGATCGTCCCGCTGTTGCAGCGCAATCTGGCGGCCTCCGCGCTGGGCATCGCGGAATCATACCGCCTGACGCCCGCCGACCGGTCGCTCGTCGTGATGCCGCTGTTCCACGTTCACGGGCTGATGGTCACGCTCTCGGCGCTGGTTTCCGGGGGAAGCGTCGTCGCGACGCGTGGCTTCCGCGCCCCGGAGTTCTTTGCCATGCTCGAACAGTACCGGCCCACCTGGTACTCCGCCGCGCCCGCCATTCACCACGCGATCGTCGCCGAGGCGCCGAATCACCGCGAGGCCGTCGAACGGTGCCGCGCCGTGGCCCCGCTGCGGTTCATGCGATCCTCCGCCGCGCCGCTGCCGCCGCAGTGGATGGCGAGTCTTGAGGAGATCTTCCAGGCGCCGATGCTCGAAGGCTACGGCATGTCGGAGACCGCCATGCACGCCACCAACAATCCGCCGCCGCCCGCCGTGCGCAAGGCGGGATCGGTCGGCCTGCCGTCGGGCGCCGAAGTGGTGGTCGCCGACGAGCGGGGCGTTCGCCTCGCGCCGCTTCAAACCGGCGAGATTTTGTTCCGCGGGCCGGGCGTGATTCCGCGTTACGACGCTCCCGAAGAGGTTAATCGCGACGCCTTTCGCGACGGCTGGCTGCGCTCCGGCGACACCGGCTACTTCGACGAGGACGGATACCTGTACGTCACCGGCCGTCTCAAGGAGATCATCAATCGCGGCGGCGAGAAGATCTCCCCTCGCGAGATCGACGGGGTGCTGCTCGATCACCCGGCCGTGGACTGGGCGGTGACCTTTCCGGTGGCGCACCCGACGCTCGGCGAAGAGGTGGCCGCCGCCGTCGTGCTCCGCGAGGGGATGACGGCCGGCGAGCGCGATCTGTACGAGTTCGCGAGTCGCAGGCTGGCATTTTTCAAGACGCCCAAGCAGATCGTGATCCGCCGCGAACTGCCCCGCGGCGCAATCGGAAAGGTGCGCCGCGCCGGACTCGCCGAGGCGCTGGGAGTGACGCTGCCGGCGGGAGGCGACGGGGAGCCCGTCACCGCCACCGAGCGGATTCTGGCGCGCTTGTGGCGCGAGACGCTGAGGGTCGAACGCGCCGGAACTCACGACAATTTCTTCCAATCCGGCGGCGATTCCCTGCTTGCCGCCCAGTTTATGGTCCGCGTTACCGGGGAATTCTCCTCGAATGTGCCTTTCCTCGCCTTCCTCGACGACCCTACCATCGCCGCGCTGGCGCGCTCCATCGACGCCGAGGGCGCCGGGCCGCGCGCCGGCCCGCGGATGGGCGTTGTGGTCGTGCAGCCGGGCGACGGCAAGCCCCCGTTGTATTGCGTCCACGCCGTCAACGGGTCCGTTCAGGAATTCGCGCACTTGGCGCGCCGCCTCGATTCCGCCCAGCCCGTCTTCGCGTTGACCGCTCCCGAGCCCGGCGATTACTCGCTGGAGGACCTCGCCGCCCGGCACGTGCGAACGCTGCTCGCGACGCATGCCGAGGGACCCTATCTGCTCGCCGGCAGTTGCTTCGGAGGCGTGGTCGCCTACGAGATGGCGCGGCAGCTCGATGCCGAAGGCCACGAGGTTCGTCTGGTGGCCATGTTCGACAGCTTCAATCATGCCTGGAAGCGCCGGCAGCCGCCCGCCCGCCTCGCCGCGGCCATGGCCCGTCACTTCCTGCGCCGACTCGCCTTTCATGCGGGACGGCTCTTCGCCGGCGGCGGCACGAAGTACCTGCGCGACCGCATCGCGGGATACGTCCGGACCAGGCGCGTCCTGATGAAGGAGGAAATGCGGGCCGCCAACACGCGCGCCCTGATGGCCTACCGTCCGGGGCCCTATCGGGGCCGCATCGCCCTATTCCAACCGCCGGCGCCGCGGCCCGGCGCCTATCCCGACGACCAGATGGGATGGCGCGGCCTCGCCGACATCGACATGCGCGAGATTCCCGGTGAGCACCTGACGCTCTTCGAGGAACCCAACGTGGATGCGCTCGCGCGCGAGCTGTCCGATTCGATCGGGAGAGCTTCTCAGTCGAGGGATTCGATCACGATCCGTCCCTGATGCTCCCAGGCGGCGATCGCCCGGCCGCCCGAAACCGCCAGATCGACGTAGGCGCCTTCCCGCCGGGGCCGATCGCTCCCATCGACCCGGAAGCGCAGCCCCTCCGCGCTCGACCACGCCGTATACACTCGCCCGCCGGCGACGGCGATGGCTGCGTCGCGCCCCGGCCCGAGTTCGCGCTCGGCCTCGCCGGGCTTCGCGAGATAGACAGTCTGATCGCGGCGCCACACCGTGAGAATGGTTCCGCCGTCGATCGCCACTCCGCCGCCGTCCATCGGACACGCTTTCAGCGGCCATTCGCCGCGCCCGAGCTTCTCGGCGCGGAACGTCTCGCCGCCGTCCGCCGAAACGGCCAGGTACATGTCGCGCATGCCGCCGAGCCAGTTGCGCCACATCGCGTAGAGCTTCCCGCCGGCGACGCGCGCCGTCGGATGGCAGCACTCGCAGATGTGCCCGTCCGGCGACGTGTAGACGACGCGGTTCCTCGACCACGTGAGGCCGCCGTCCCGCGAGACCGAGCCGGCGAGCTGCGTCGCGCCCGTGCGCAGGTCGAGCCACGTCGCGAATACCACCCCGTCGCCCGCCGCCATTCCGTGCAGACCCTCGCGCGCCGACTCCGCGGCGTCGTTGATGCGTACCGGAGCCGACCACGTCTTCCCGCCGTCGGCCGACCGCCAACTCACCAGGTCCACCGGGTTGATCGCCGAAATCACGATGGCGTCGCCGGCGATGGCGGCGCGCGGGCCGCGATGCCGCCCCAGCGCCAGTTTCGGGACTTCGCCGACCAGCGACGGCTTCGAGAATGACTTCCCGCCGTCGCGCGATGCGGCGAAGTAAACGCCGTTGCCCGAACCGAACGTCACAACCACCAGGTCGCCCGACGCCGCCAGTTGCGGCTGTTTGTATTCGCGGCCGGGCGCATCGGGCGCGATATCGAGCGCGGCCAGCAGTAGTAGGGGAAGCATTGATTCGATCCTATCACCGGCCGC
Source organism: uncultured Solibacteraceae bacterium (assembly GCA_964515555.1). Taxonomy (GTDB): domain Bacteria; phylum Acidobacteriota; class Terriglobia; order Bryobacterales; family Bryobacteraceae; genus CAZEVY01. The sequence goes on from CAZEVY010000116.1 coordinate 5,688, forward strand.
CGAAAGTGTAGCCGATGCTCCCGGTCGCGCGAAACACCGTCTCCCATCCGAGGCGGAACTCCGGCGCCACAAAGACGCGCTTCGTCAGATAGACTCGCGCCCCGAAACCGCCGTGAATCGTCGCCTCCGTCGACGAGAATCGAATGAAGTTGTTCCGGTTATGAAGAATCCCGACCCCGAGAATCGCGTAGGGTTGCGTGCGCGCGTTCCCGCCGATATCGCGGAACACGTTGATGGTGGCGGCCAGGTCCTCGTCCGAGAACGAATGGTACATGTAGACGACCTCCGGCTCGATGCCGAATCGCTTGGTCACATACACGCCCGCCGATCCACCGGCCACCCAGTGCCGCGTGTCGCCGTCGTCGAGAAACCACGCGTAGCCGCCGGTGAAGCGGGCGTGGCCGCGTGTTTCGGCGAACGCCGGCGCCGCGAGTAACGGAAGTAACAGTGCCAAGAAGACTCGCATACTATGATTCTCTCAGGATCCCAACGGGAGATGAAATGACACGGAAAGAATTCCTCGCGACCGGAGCATCCGGCCTCGCGCCGCAGGTGCGCACCCAGGGCCGCCGTCCGAAGAACGTCCTGTTCCTGCTCTCCGACCAGCACAAGCCCTCGGCCCTCGGCTCGCTCGGCGACCGCCACGCGCGCACCCCAACCATCGACGCGCTGGCCCGATCGGGCGCGCGCTTCGAGAGCGCCTATTGCTCGAACCCCGTGTGCACGCCCTCGCGCGCCTCTCTGCTCACGGGCCTCTACACGCACCATCACCGCACCTGGAACAACTCGACGCCGTGGCCGTTCGAGATCAAGACCATGGCGCATCATTTTTCCCGCGCCGGCTACATCACCGCGCTGATCGGCAAGATGCATTTCGTCGACGCGCAGACTCACGGCTTCGACTACCGGCTGGACTTCAACGACTGGTTTCAGCAGCTCGGCCCCAAAACCAAGCTCTACGCCGACGAGCTCAGCCGCGCCAATTCCGGCTCCGGCCTCCCCCAGATCGACGACCTGTGGCGCGACTTCGGCGACCCCTGGGCCGGCGCGCGCGAGCTCGACGACCGCCGCGGCGCCGTCCACATCGGCCGACCCTCGAAGATCCCCGAGCGCGACCACTTCGAGAGCTTCGTCGCCCGCGAGTCCATCCGCTTCCTGCGCCGCTTCGGCAAGCAGCACCCGTTCCTGCTCATCAGCTCTTATCTGAAACCGCACGACCCGTTCATGCCGCCCGAGCGCTTCGCCGCGATGTTCCCGCCCGAGAGCGTCGAGCTGCCGTCCACCTACGGCAAGGTCGATCTCGACCGCGTGCCGCGCGAGATCCGCAACCGAATCGGCGTCGATCGCCCCAGCGCCGAGCTCAACGACCCGCGCCTGGCGCGCACGCGCATCGCCATGTACTACGGCAACCTCGCGCATCTCGACGATTGCCTCGGCCGCGTCATGGCCGAGCTGCGCGCCCTCGGCCTGGAGGACGACACCATCGTCGTCTACTCGTCGGATCACGGCGAGATGCTCGGCGAGCACGGCCTGTGGCAGAAGTTCGTCTTCTACGACCCCTCGGCGGGCGTGCCGCTCATCTTCCGCGTGCCGGGCCTGACCCGCCCGGGCGCGCGAGTGGCAGCGCCGGTCACCCAGGTCGCGACCATGGCGACGCTGCTCGAATTATGCGGCATCGGCGTCCCCTCGGGACTCGACGGCGGCAGCCTCGTGCCCTTCCTGCGCGAGCCGGATCGCCGGTCGGATGCGCCCGTCTATTCCGAATTCGCCTTGAAGACCGCCAACGCGAAAGCAATGATCCGCGCCGGCGACTGGAAGTACTCGCACTACATCAACGACACGCCCGAGCTTTACAACCTGAAGGACGACCCCCACGAGATGACCAACCTCGCGCACGTCGCGGCGCATCGCGGAAGGATGGACGAACTCCGGTCGCGGCTCCTCGCCTGGCACGTGCCCGACGGAGCGTGATGCGCCTTCACGCCGCTCCCAGGTGCTTGGCGACGAACGGAAGCCCGCGCGCGCCATGGAAGACGTGCTCGGCGTCGAAGACTTCCATGTCGACGCGGTCGCCCGCGCCCATCGCCTCGTATACCTTCTGGATACGCGCGAAGCTCTCGCGCGTGGCCGCGATCGGGAAGATATTGTCGCGCTCGCCCGATTCGATAAACAGCGGCCGCGGCGCGATCAGTCCGGCGACGTCGTACAGCTCGCACCATTGCAGGATGCCCGGCACGTAGTTGTCGATGCAGTGCGCCAGGCTCAGGACGCTGTCGCGGAAGGTGTTCACGTAGCCGCTCGGAAACGCGACCTTGATGCGCGGCTCCAGCGCGCTCGCGAACACCGTAATGGTGCCGCCGCCCGAAATCCCCATGCAGCCGATGCGCGACGCGTCCACCTCCTTGCGCGTCTCCAGCCAGTCGATGGTGCGCATCACGTCCCAGGCGCGCCATCCCGCCATGGTCTCGCCGAACAGCAGCGCCGCTCCGGCCACCGGCTGGCACGCCGAGTTGCCCAGCGGGCGCTTGCGCGTGATCGGGTCGCGGCGGCAGCCGAAGGCCATCATCTCGATCGCCACCGCCGCCAGCCCATGCTCCACGGCCTGTATCGCGAAATCGTGCTGATAGCCGGCCTTGTTGGTGCGGTCCTTGCCCTCCGCGTCGATGCCGACGATGTCGTCGACGCCGCGCCCGTGGCCCGGCAGGCAGATCACCGCCGGATGCGGCGCGCGTCCACCCGCCGGTGTCATCAGGTAAGCGAGCACCGCCGAGCCCGGGCGGCTCTCGAAGACCACCTTCTCGCGGCGATACTTGGGAAACTCCCGCACCTCGAGCGTCTGCGCGCGGAGCGGCCCGCGTTCGGCGGGGAATCCTCCGAGCAGCTCGGTGAGTTTCACGCGCAGCTTTTTCTGCCAGGCTTCGGCCTGGCGCCGGTTCTCCGCGCGGAACGTCATCTTGAGCGGCATCGCCTCGTAACGCTTGCGCGTCCACAACACCGGGTCGAACGACGCCGCGTCGACCTTGGACTCGAAGCCGTCCAGCGCGCCGGTATATTTGGTTGCCGCCTGCTGCGCGGCGGCGGGCGCCGCCAGGGCGCCGATTCCGAAAGCTCGTCGGGACATTCGCGTTGCCATGGTATGACAGTGTATCGCCGCTCGCCGGCTTACCATGGGACGTGCGGCCGTTCCGCCCCCTGTTTCCGAATCCGCACCTGGCGACCATCGGCGCGAGCCTTTGGCCGCGCTTGCTCGACCATCGCCGCTTTCCCGTGGAGCCTCGGCGATTTCGCAGCGAGCCCGAGGCGCAAGTGCTGGTGCTCGTCCAGCGGCCCGAGGGCGAACCGCGCGCGCACGCCGTGCTGGTGCACGGACTGGAAGGATCGAGCGAATCGGCCTACATGCTGAGCCTGGCCCAGATGCTGCTGGAGAACGGCATCGCGGCGCATCGCTTCAACCAGCGAAGCTGCGGCGGCACCGAGTTCCTTTGCAAGACCTTCTATCACGCCGGGCTCACCAGCGACCTGTCCGCCTACCTGATGGACCTCGACCGGCAGCGTCACACGCCGGTGTTCCTGATCGGCTTCTCGCTCGGCGGCAACGTCGTGCTGAAGCTGGCGGGCGAGATGGGCGATTCCGCCGAGCGGCGGATCGCCGGCGTGGCCGCTGTGTCCACCCCGCTCGACCTGGCCGCCTGCGCGCGCCGCCTGGAGCGCTTCTCAAACCGCCTCTACCAGCGCCACTTCGTCGCCAGCATGAAACAGCGCGTCGAGCGGCGCCACCGCGCGCTACCCGACGTCTTCCGCGTGGACGGCCTCCGCGGCGTGCGCACCGTGTATGAGTTCGACGACCGCTTCACCGCGCCGGGCTTCGGCTTCCGCGACGCGGCCCACTACTACGACACGCAGTCGGCGCGCCGTTTCCTCGACCTCATCCGCGTGCCCGCGCTGATCGTGCACTCGCGCGACGACCCCATGATTCCCTTCGAGGTGTTCGACCATCCCGCCTTTGCGCGGAACCCGAACCTCCGGTTGATCGCGACCGATCGCGGCGGCCACATCGGGTTCATCGACCGCGGCACGCCTCGCGTCTGGTCGGACGGCGTTATCGTGGAGTGGATGCGGGACACGCTGTCACGCCGCTAAGGACAGCATTGAAGAAGAAGCTGGAGATCACCCTTCCCAAACGTAAGTTGCGCGACCCCCTCGCCAAGCTCGCGCGCAAGCGCCGCGCCGGGCCGATGTCGGACCGCCGTGCCGGGTCGCGCCAGCGCCAGCGCGACCTCCGCGACGCTCTGGCCGATCGCGACCGCTGAAAGCTGATCGCTGAAAGCTGACCGCTGATCGCTGACAGCTAGAAGTTCACCCGCAACACAAACTCAATCACCCGCGACCCGGGATCGTTCGTGTTCGTCAGATCCCGATAGGCCGACCGCGTCTGCCCGAAGCCCGAGCCGATGGTGGTCGTGTTGACCGTCGAGTTGCCGCCGGGTTCCAGGAAAAAGTTCGTCACGTTGAACGCGTTCAGGAACTGCGCCCGGAACTCGATGTTGCGCGACTCCCCGATCATCGTCTTCTTGACGAGACTGAAGTCCCACTTCTGCTGCCACGGACCGTAGATGTAGATCTTCTGCCCCAACTGGCCGGCGACGCTGGCCGGCGCGATGTAGGGCCTGGTCGGGTCGAGATCGCGCAGCGTCTTGCCGCCCGCCTCGAAGGCCGCCAGCGTATTGTCGATCACCGCCTGCGGCAGGTAATAGATGACGCCCTGTCCTGCCGGGCTGGTCGTCTTGCGGATCTGGACCATCTCCTGGAGATCCCTGGTGGTCATGTTTTGCAGCACCACGCCGCCGTCGGAGCCGTTGAACGTCCCCCGGCCGCTGTTGAGCCGGTCGGGCGAACCCGACTGCACGCGCGTCACCGAGGCGATCTCCCAACCCTCGATCGCCTTCCTCGCCACCGGGTTGCCGATCGAGTTCAGATACGTCTTCTTGGGCCCGAACGGCAGCTCGTAAATCCAGTTCATCTTCACCGCCTGGCGGATGTCCAGCGACGACGGCCCCTTGTCGAGAGCGCCGTTGCGCAGCGTCGTGAAGCTGCCGCCGATGCCGTCGGTGTACTCGTTGGCCAGCGCCTTGGCGAAGGTGTAGCTGCCCTGGAACAGCATGCCGCCATGCATGCGCCGCCGTAGCTCCACCTGGAGCGCGTTGTAGGTGGTGTGCGCGCCGTTGACGTACAGGCTGGCCGCCCCGCTGCCCGTCGTGGGATTCACCTTGAAGAAGTTCACCGGGTTGCCGGCGGCCGTCACGCGGCCCATGCGGGTGGCGTTGGTGGCGATGGCGTTGGCGAGCGCGCCCGCCTGCCCCTGCGCCAGTTGGATCGCGGTGGTCTGGTCGGTGTCGGCGCCGATCGCCGTCCGGATGATCGGCAGCGGCCGCTGTCCGGCCAGTCCGGCGAACTGGTTGCTCGTCGGATTGAGCTGCCGCGCCGCAGCCAGGTTCGCCTGCGCGATGCGGAACTCTTCGAGGAAGCCGTTCTCGAAGATGTTCGCCTCGTTCAGGTCGATCTGCCGCCACAACCCGGTCCCATGATTGCCGACGTACCGGATTTCGAGCACCGTGTCGCGCGTGATCTCGCGCTGGAAGCCCAGCGTCCAGCTCTGCACGTAGCCCACCTTGAGATTCGGATCGAACTCGCGCACGGCGTTGCCCGAAAGTACCGCGATCGGATAGTTCGGCTGCTCGGCGATGTTGCGCACCGGCAGCGTGGCGTTGCGGAACAGCACCGATCCGGCGGGTCCGAAGTTCGCCGGGAAATTATTGGGATCCACCGAGGCGTTCACCGTCCGCCCCTGGTTGGCCCCCCACACCGCGCCGATCCTGCCGAGATCCTCGCGGACCGTCGAGATCGAGTAGCCCGCGCGCAGCACCGCGCCGCCTCCGGTGACCCTCGAGATCAGGCTGTTGCCCTGCTTCGGAATCGACCACGCCAGGCCCACGGACGGCGAGAAGTTCAACGGCGTGTTGTACGCCTTGGCGCCGCGCTCCACGGGATAGTAGGCCGGCGTTGCGCCGCGCAGCACGCCGGGCGCGAACAGGTTGCCGACGCCCGAGACGCCCCACACGCCCTCGTACCCCGGACGCGTGTACACACCGTTGAGGTTCTCGTAGGGATTCTGGTGGTCGAAGCGGAGCCCGCCGTTGAGCGTCAGGCCGCTGCGCACGCGCCAGGAATCCTGCACGAACAGCGCGTATTCGCGCTGGCGATTCCGGTCCACCGACGCGTTGGCCCCGTAGGTCCGCGCTTCCTCGCCGAGGATCACGTTCCGCGTGATGCTCGCGACGCGGCCCGTCAGCATGGCGTACATGGCCGCGGCGTCGGTCAGGTTGGTCGGCGTGCTGTTGGGGAAGTTCGAGGTCGTGAACAGCGACGTTGCTCCGGTGTTGGCCGGGTCCCCGGTCGCCATCGCGAAGCTGATTCCCTGCGTGAACTGGCTGTTGTTGAATCCCGCCGACCAGCTGTTCACCTGCGTGAAGCTGCCGCCGAAGGTCACCAGGTGCGCCGTGCGCGACCACGTCAGCCCCACGTTGCCCTGCTTGACGGGCGTGTTGCGGCGCGACTGGCCCGTGGCCCGGAACGGGCTGGTGACGTAGTTCAGCGTCGGCGCGTAGCCGCGCCACTGCGCGAAGTCCGGCGGCGCCACCCCGTCGTTGAAGATCACGTTGCCGCCCGTAAAGCCGTACCGGATCTCGCTGGTCAGCCGCGGCGTGATCACCGACCGCAGCGCCGCGACGAACGAGAACGCGATGCCCTTCTGGTTGCCGATCACCGGGCTGTTGAGCACGATGCCGGTCCCCGGGAAGATCGGAATGGCGTTGTTGAGCCCATCCGGGAGCCGCACGTTCTTCTGGTAGTTGTAGACCACCTCCACCTGGTGATTCGCCGTCGCGTTCCAGTTGAGCTTCACGGTCGGGAAGTCGCGGTCGTTCTTTCCCGGCGTCTGGAAGTTGTAGTTCAGACGGTTGTAGTCAGCGTTGGTGTCGATGCGGTCCCGCAGGTTTCCCGTGCCCGAAACCAGCCCGGCGATGGTGTCGAGCGTCGTCGCCACCAGTGGGTCGGGCGTCGACGGGAACCCTCGCCCTCCCGCCAGCGAAAATAGGTTCACCGTGCGCACCGCGCCTGTCGCCGAGTCCCGATACCGGAAATCGCCGCCGCGCGCCTGCGGTGCGATCACGGCCTGATTGGGGGACGCATACGACTGCGGCAGCCGGAACGCCTCGTAATGGATAAAAAAGAACAGCTTGTTCTTCTGGATCGGCCCGCCCAGCATGCCGCCGATCTGGTTGAACAGCACCCGGTCGCGCGGCAGCCGGTCGATGTTGTTGAAGAAGTAGTTGGCGTTGAAATAGCTGTTGCGGTGATACCAGAACAGGCCGCCGTGAAAATCGTTGGTGCCCGAGCGCGTCACGAACTTGATCTGCGCCGCTCCCTCGCCCGTGTTGTCGGCGCCCGCCGCCGCCGTGGTGACCACCATCTCCTCGATGGCGTCGGCGCGCGGAAAGATCGAATTGAAGAATCCGTCGCTCGACTTGTTGACGTTGTCCTGGATGTTGATGCCGTCGAGCGTCACGTTGAAGGCCCCCTTCGGCAGCCCGTTGATCGACGAGCTGCGCGGGATGCTCGGCGTCGCCGTACCGGTCTGGGTGACGATCAGCTCCGTGAGGTTGCGGCTCGTGAAGGGAAGCTCGTGGAGCTGCCTCCCCACCAGCGTCGAGCTGACCGTCGCCGTCGACGTCTGCAGCACCTCCGCTCCGCCCACCACCTCCACCGTCTCGGCCAGCGATCCCACTTCCAGCGTGACGTTGACCGTCGCCGGCAATCCGGCGTCTACCTTCACGCGCTCCACCGTGGCGGTCTTGAACCCCTGCAGGCTGACGCTCACGCGATAGAACGCCGTCGGCATCGCCGGCATCACCCAGATGCCGAGTTCGTTAGTCGTGGTCCTCAGCGTCTGGCCGGTCGAGGTGTTGGCCACCGCCACCTGCGCCTTGGGAACGGCCGCCCCCTGCGTGTCGAGGACCGTTCCCTCCAGCCGTCCCGTGGTTTGCGCGCCGGATGCCAACGGAAACAGGGCGGCAATAAGAAGCGCAAAGGGCCGCGGAGCGCGGCTCCACACCATGGAGGAACTTCGAGTTAGGCCGCGCGGAGCAGGCTCCGTTTTGCGCGTTCTCCTAAAAAGACACTTCGACGCTGGTCTCATCGCGTTGGCCTCCCGATTGTGCGCGGAATTTCCCTGAAAAAAGGACGACCCTGGTCCCCTTTACGGTTTGCTCCATTCTAGGGTCGCGACCAGCGACGGTCAAGGAAACTAAAGTTCCAGATGCGGAATTGTTGCATCGGTAAACGATTACACGATGCCGTGCCGAGCCCCCGGCGTCTACTTCAGTACGACCTCGTGCGCGGCCAGCGTCGTCCCCAGCGCCTGACGCAGCGCCGCCACCGAGCGGTTGAAGTCCGACCGCGCCGTCACCAGCCGCAGCCGCGAATCGGCGTGCTCGTTCTGCCGCGTCAACACGAAGAAATTGGTCGACTCGCCCGACTGGAACAGCCGGATTTCGCTTTCGAGCTTCTCCCGCGCCGCGCGCACGCTGGCCTCCGCCGCCGCGATGCGCTGCCGCGCCGATTCGGTCGCCTGCAACGCGTTGCGCACCTGCATCGCGATCAGTTGCTCGGCGCGCGTTCTCTCCAAGGTCAGCCGCCGCCCGGCGATCGCCGTCTGCTCCAGCGCCGCCTCCGCCGCGCGATTGCGAAACGTCAGGTCCACCGACAGTCCCGCCTGGAACGTCTGGAACCGCCCGGCGAAGATGTTCGCCAGCGCCGTCCCATAACCCCCGACGAGTATCTCGGGCAGACTGGCGAAGCTCGCCGCGAGGGGCGGCAGTCCCTGCGCCGCCGAGAGCCGGTTCACGCGCTCGTAGAGCGCCGCGTTCGACGCGCTGAACGGGTTGTCCTGCGCCGACACCGCGCCGCCCAGTCCGGTATTGGTGTACGACGCCACCAGGTCGACGCGCGGCTTCACCTCCTGCCGCGCGAACGCGCTCTGCATGTCGTTCGTCTCCACCCGAATCGACAGGCCCCGCAGCTCCGCGCGCCGCTTCACCGCGTCGCCCACCGCCGCCTCGGCCGAGTCGAACGCCGGCGCCTCCGACAGCCGCTCCTCGGCGGGGACGATCTCGTCGCCCCACAGCGCGCTCTCGCGCCCCCCGGCGATCAGCTCCTTCAGCGCGTTCTCCACCACCGTCCGCGCCGTCTGGCTCGAAAGGTGCGTGTCGACCCGGCGCTCCAGCTCGGCCTCCGCCGCCGCCAGTTCGACCGGCGCCAGCATCCCGCCCTCGATCATCCGCCGCGTCCGCGCCACCTGCTCCCGCGCCAGTTCGACGTTCTCGGCGCGAACCTCGACGTCCAGCCGCGCCGCCGCCAGCGCCCAGTACGCCTGCTCGACGCGCAGCGCCACGTCGACCACGCGCAGCTCCAGGTCGTTCGCCGAAAGATCCCGCTGCCGCGCCCGCACCCGCAGTTCCGTGCGCTCGCGATCCGTCGCGCGGCCGCGCAGCAGCGGCTGCGTGAAGCCCAGCACCAGCCGCGACGTCGTGTAAGGATTCAGCGCCGCGAACGGATTGCTGGTCGACTGGCGCGAGTTCTCGAAGTCGATTCGCCAGGAGAAGCCGCTCGAGGGCATCCGGTGGCGGAAGTAGAAGTTCTGCGCCAGCAGGTGATCGTTCAGTTTCCCGGTCGCCGCTTGCAGCACCGAAGCCGCCGGCGTCGCGCGCGACTCCAGTTGCGGCGCCCACCGGAAGGTCGGGTCGAACGCCCCGCGCGCCGCGCGCACCAGTTGCTCCGCCGACGCCACCGAGGTCCGCTCGATCTCGATCTCCAGGTTGGCGCGCAAGGCCATCTCGATCGCCTCGCGCAGCGCCAGCTTGCGCGGCGCCGCCCCGGCCGGCATCGCCGCAAGCAGCAGCCAGACGACCCGTCTCATTTCGCGACTCCTTCCAGCACCGGCGACCCGGCCGGCGCGTCCTTCCTCCGTCGCCGAAGCCGCCAATGCGCCATGTCGTCGAACAGCGTGTAGACCACCGGCGTCACCAGCAGCGAGAGAAGCAGACACAGCGCCTGCCCGCCGATCACCACCACCGCCACCGTCCGCCGGGTCCCCGCGCCCGCGCCCGACCCCAGCGCCAGCGGCAGCATGCCGGCGATCAGCGCCGCGGTCGTCATCAGAATCGGACGCAGGCGGTCCTCGCATCCGCGCATCACGGCCAGCGATCGCTCGGTACCCGTGCGCCGCAGCGCCTTGATGTGATCGATCTGGAGAATCGAGTTCTTCTTCACG
>CAZEVY010000117.1:0-2278 GCA_964515555.1 uncultured Solibacteraceae bacterium
GTGATCGCTCTGTCTGTTCTCCTGGGCTGACCCGGGAGATGCACATTTTAGGTCCCACCTCGCGCCGACGGCTCAACGAAGCCGGAGGATTCGTGTTGCTTTTCGCCGCCTTCGGGCTGGTGCTGAGCTTGGCCTCTTATCACCCCTCCGATCCTTCCTGGAACACCGCCGCCCCCGCAGGGGCGCGCAATCTGACGGGACCGTTCGGCGCTCATCTCGCCGATCTGCTGATGCAATCGCTCGGCTACACCGCCTTCGCGTTGCCGGTGCTGGTGCTGTTGCTCGCTTGGAAGTGGCTGTGGTCGGCCGAAATCGACAGTCCCGTGCGGCGCCTCGGCGGCGCGGCCCTGGCGATCCTGAGCGTCGCGACACTGATCTCGCTGGCGCGCGGAGACGCCCCAGGGATCTCCGGTGGCGGCATGATCGGCGAATTGTTCGCCGCGGCGTTCTCGGCCGCCTTCAACGTCGTGGGCGCGACGCTGCTCACGAGCCTCCTGCTGATCCTCTCCTTGTATATGTTGTCGACGTTCTCGATCGAACGCGCGCCGTCCTGGATCGGAGCGCCCGGCCGTGGCTGGCGCGCCATCCGGGAGGGCTGGTCGAGTTGGATCGATAGCTTCCGCCGCGACCGCCTGCGCCGCGCCGAAGCCCGCGCCTCCGCCGCCGGAGAGAAGCCCGCGCGCCGATTCCGGCGCATCGAGCCCGAGATTCGCGTCGTCGAGCATCCCGCCAACGGCCGTGCCCATGACGAGCCGCCCCACGATCCCGCCTCCACCGACATTCCGATCCGTACTCTGGACGATCTGGCGCCACCTCCCGCTTTCGTCGATTCGCCAGCGGAGTACGTGCCCGAGCCGGAGCCCACGCCCCTACCGCATACCACACCCCAAGCGGAGACCAGGCGGCGGGCTCCGGTCGAGTATCGCCTGCCTCCCACCGATCTGCTGAACGAGCCCGAGGGCCGCAGCCCTTACGACGCGCAGGAGCTCAAGGACACCGCCGCGCGCATCAAGTCGAAGCTCGAGGAGTTCAAGGTGCTGGGCTCGGTGGTGCAGATCAACCCCGGGCCGGTGGTGACGACCTTCGAGTTCAAGCCCGAGGCCGGCATCAAGTACACGCGCATCACCACGCTGATCGAGGACCTCTGCCTGGGCTTGCAAGCCGAGTCGATTCTCATCGAGCGCATTCCCGGCAAGCCGACCGTCGGCATCGAGGTGCCCAACTCGCGGCGCGAGGTCATCAGCCTGCGTCAGATCCTCGAATCCGAGGAGTTCACGCACTCGGCCTCGCGGCTGACGATCTCGCTCGGCAAGGACATCAACGGCCGCATCAAGGTCACCGCGCTCGACGCCATGCCGCACCTGCTGATCGCCGGCTCGACCGGATCGGGCAAGAGCGTGATGCTGAACTCGCTGATCATGTCGGTGCTCTACAAGTCGACCCCGCATGAGGTGCGCATGATCCTGATCGACCCCAAGCGCGTCGAGATGGGCATGTACGAGGAGATCCCGCACCTGCTGACGCCCGTGATCACCGACGCCCGCAAGGCCACCTACGCCCTGCGCAACGCGGTCGGCGAGATGGAGCGGCGGCTGAAGCTGCTGGCGGCGCACGGCGTGCGCAATCTTGAGCAGTTCAACCGGAAGGTGCGCCGGAAGATGTACGAGCCGCGGAGCCTGTTCGACGAGAACGGCGAGGCCGAGGAGGCCGGGCCGCTGCCCTACGTTCTCATCGTGATCGACGAGTTGAGCGACCTGATGATGGTCGAGCGCGCCAACGTCGAGGAGTCGATTACCCGCCTGGCGCAGATGGCGCGCGCGGTGGGCATGCACCTGGTGGTGGCGACCCAGCGGCCGAGCGTCGACGTCATCACCGGGCTGATCAAGGCGAACTTCCCGGCGCGGCTGAGCTTCCGCGTCGCTACCCGCGTTGATTCGCGCACCATTCTCGACGTCATGGGCGCCGAACATCTGCTCGGCCGCGGCGACATGCTGTTCCTCCCGCCGGGCTCGTCGCGGCTGGTGCGCGTGCACGGCTCGCTGGTGACCGAGTCGGAGATTCACAACGTAGTGAGCTTCTGGAAGGAGCAGTCCCGGCCCGACTACGACGAGAGCCTGCTGCTGCCGCCGGCCGGCGAGGACGAGGAAGGCGGCGGCGAGCCCTTCGAGGGCGCCGACGACCCCGCCTATGCCGACGCCGTGCGCGTGGTCTGCGAGGTCGGCAAGGCCTCGACGTCGATCCTCCAGCGCCGCCTGCGCCTGGGCTACGGGCGCGCCGC
>CAZEVY010000117.1:2378-16052 GCA_964515555.1 uncultured Solibacteraceae bacterium
CCTGATCGCCTTGATCGTGGTATCGCAGGCGCAGCAGGGAAACGATAATCCCGGAAACGGCCAGTCCGTCACCGGCGAGTTGCTGGTCCAGTTCAAGCCGGGCGCAACGCCGGGCGAGAAGGGCCGGGCGCTCGGAAAGGCTAACGCCGTCGTCCTCGACGATGTAGCGCCTCAAAGCCGGCGCCCCGATGGCGGCGGCGACCTGGTGCTCGTGCGCCATCAGCCGGACTTTACCCCGGCGGCCGCGCGGCGCGCCATCGCCGGCGATCCCGCCGTCGAGTTCGTGGAACCCAACTGGATTTACACCCACCAGGCCGCGTCGAACGATCCCTACTACACCGGCGGAAGCCTTTGGGGCATGTACGGCGACGGCACCGTGCCGGTGAACCAGTACGGCAGCCAGGCCGGCGAGGCCTGGGCCGCGGGCAACACCGGCAGCAACACCGTCTACATCGGCGTAATCGACGAAGGCGTGCACTGGAACCACGCGGATCTCAGCGCCAACATCTGGAGCAATCCCTTCGACCCGGTGGACGGCATCGACAACGATGGCAACGGATACAAAGACGACATCCGAGGCTGGGACTTCGACGGGAACAACAACTCCACCTACGACGGAACCCAGGACGACCACGGGACGCACGTCGCCGGAACCATCGGCGCGCGCGGTGGCAACGGCATCGGCGTCGCCGGCGTGGTGTGGAACGTGAAGATCATCACCGCCAAGTTCCTCGGACGCCGCGGAGGTACGACCGCCAACGCCATCAAGGCGATCGACTACATAACCGGCCTGAAAACCCGGCACGGCCTGAACATCGTCGCCACGAACAACTCCTGGGGCGGCGGCGGATTCTCGTCGTCGTTGCGAGCGGCCATCGAACGCGCCAACGCGGCCAACATCCTCTTCATCGCGGCCGCCGGGAACGGCGGAGCGGACGGCGTCGGCGACAACAACGACACCACGCCGCACTATCCCTCCAGCTACGACAACGCCAACGTCATCGCCGTGGCGTCGATCACTTCTTCGGGCGCGAAGTCCGGCTTCTCCAACTACGGCGCGACGTCGGTGGATATCGGCGCGCCGGGATCCGGCATCTGGTCGACATTGCCGAACAACTCGACGGGCGCCTACGGCTCCTACAGCGGTACGTCGATGGCGACGCCGCACGTGACGGGCGGGGCGGCCCTATACGCGGCCACGCATCCGGGCGCGAACGCGGCGACGATCAAGAACGCGATCCTCAGCAGCGCCGTTCCCACGGCGTCGCTGGCGGGGAAGTGCGTCACCGGCGGCCGTCTGAACGTAAGTGGCTTCTAGGACCAAACTGGCGATATCGCTCCTGGGGGCTGCTGTCGTGGCGGCGAACGCCGAACCCGCGAAATACACCGTGGTGAGGCCGCCCCCGGAGCCGGTCGCCAAGGCGCAGTACCGGGTTGAGCATCGCGCCGATCACACGCTGGTCGCGATCTTCGCGGGCCAGAAGCCGACCGGCGGCTTCGACATCACGATCAAGGGCGTCGATCGCCAGGCCGACGTCTGCGTCGTCCGCTACCAGGTCGAGGCGCCTCCCGCCGATGCCATGGTGGCGCAGGTGCTGACCTATCCCGCCGCCGCGGTGCGCATCGCTCCCGCCTGCAAGGATGCACGGGTGACGCCGCCCCTGCCTCGCGGCGAAACGAAGTAGCCGAGCGCCGCGCGGCGAACTACTGCTTTTTCCGCGCCGCCAGCACCGAGTCCAGACGGCCCGCGTCGTGACAGGTCTGGCACATCACGCGGCTGGCCTCGGGAATCCGGTCGGGATTCGCCAGCCACTGTCCGGCGACCCGCGCGTACGGCGTCCCCGCCATGGTGTCGACGATGCGTTGCAGCCAGACCTTGGACTGCTCCATGTTGCCGCTGCGGCGCTCGGCCTCGGCGAGTCCGCCGAACAGCTCGCCGCGATGGTGCACCGGCATCTTGTCGGCGACCTTCTCCTGCGCCTTGTAGAGCGCGCGATAGTGCTCCAGGCCCTTGGCGGCGGCGTGGGCGCGGCGCTCGGCGGGGAGTTTCGAGAACCAGAACAGCATGGTCGCGCCGTAGACGGAATTGACGCCGATGTTCGTGGGCGCCAGCGCGGCGGCCTCGTCCATGAGGCGCACCGCCGCGTCGTACTGGCGGTCGAAGGCGGCGCGGTCGCCCGAGTCGAGCGAGCGGAAGGCGCGGAAGGCGGTGCCGAAGCCCTTGAGCGCGAGCGCGTTGGGTTCCTTGGGTTCCGACTGGAGGATCTCGTCGACCTTGCGCATTCCGGAGTCGAAGCGTTCGATGTCGTTGCCCATCGGACCGGCGAACAGATCCTCGCGCGCCCAGGTGTAGACGCTCAGGCCGGCGGGTCTCTCGGCGGTCAACGCAGCGGCGCCGACGAACGCAAACGCGATGCAGGCTGGTAATCGCATGGTTCTCCGATTGTACAGCCGGGGAGACAACGGCGGGGCACAGTCGGCCCGCGCGGCCCGGGAGGGCCGCTCCACCTTACGACCAGAGCTCGTGGATCGGGCCGTAGGCGTTGTCTTTGGCGAACGGCACGTACTCGAAGCCGCGGCCGAAGGGGTCGTCGTAGCGGATCGTCGTCCAGTCGATTCCCAGCGCCGAGTAAATCGTCGCCTCCACGTCCTCCACGCGGATGTCACGGTCGCGCGACCAGCCGAACTCGGTGGTCGCTCTCCCCTCGGCGTCGGTCGCGCCGAGCACGCGGCCGCCCTTGACGCCGCCGCCGGCGAACATGACGAACTGCTGGAGGAAATGATCGCGCCCCTGCTGCGCGGTGAGCGGTCCCGGCGTGCGTCCGAACTCGCCCATCAGTACGATGAGCGTCTCGGAGAGCTTGCCCGAGGCGCGCAGCTCCGACATCAGCGTCGAGAGGCCGTCGTCGAGCTGGCGGCAACTCGTCGGAAGATTGGCCTCCTGATAGATAGCCTGGTGATCGTCCCAGCCGCCGAGGGTGATCAGGATGAAGCGCGTTCCCTGATCGGCGGCGAGCACGCGGCTGGCGACCAGGCAGGCGTTGCCGAAGCCCGACGGGCCGAAGCGCGCCGCGTCGGCGGTGGTGAACCGGAACGCGGCGTCGACGGCCGGGTTGTAGCACAGCCCGCGCGCGACGTCGTAAAAGCCGTCGTAGTCCTCCATGGGCTTGCCGTACGGCGAGTCCGTCCGATTTCGCCGGTCGAGCGTGTTGAGCAGCGCCAGCCGGCTGTCGAGTCGCGCGGCGCCGTCCGGATTGGTGGTGTCGGGAATGCCGTTGGCGGCGACGTTCAGCTTCAACGGCGCATAGGCGGCCGAAAGATACCCCGAGCCGACGGCGCCCTCGGAATTCAGCGCCAGAAACGTCGGGAAGACCTGGCCGGGCGTGCGCCCGGACTCCTTCTCGATGGCCACCACGCTTCCCACGTTGGGCGCGATGTCGCCCAGCGCCGCCGCCGGCGAACGTCCGATCTGCGTCCAGGTGACGCCGAGCTGGTGCTGCAACGCCCACGACCGCACCGAGCGCGCGATGGCGATGTCGCCGAGCTGCTGGCCGAGCTTCGGCATCAGCCCCGCCGGCCAGTCGATCCCGTTGATCTTCGAGGGCGCGAACGATGACGGCGTCACGCCGCTCGATACCTTGAGGTCGAAGGTGTCGACGTGGCTGGCCGCGCCCGAGAGCAGCACGAACACCACGTTCTTCGCCGTATTCTTCGTCTCGACGCCGGCCTTCCAGATCACCTCGGTCGCCGGGAGCCGTCCGGCCAGGTACGATCCCGCCAGTCCCGCGCCCAGCACCTGGAAGAACTGGCGCCGCGTCGCGTGCGGCCGCGCCACCGGGAACGGATGCGCGTGCGGATGCCGTTCGACGAACCGGTTGAACCTGTCTTGTCCTTGCATCGCTCGCCCCCGTCAGTAGTTGAAGAAGAAGTCCGTCTTGTTGAAGAGGACCCACAGCAGGTCCTCGGCTTTCTGCCGCCGGTTGCCCGTGGCGAGGCTCGCCATGGCCTCGGTGCGCTCCTCGGCGGTGGGATAGCGCGACAGCACGACCAGGTAGAACTGGTTGACGAGCTGCTCGTCGGGGTTGTTGATGTAGCGCTGGAGCAGACTGGCGGTGTCGCCCGACCCTGTGCCGCGGATGCGCGACATCACGAAGGTGTCGTTCATCAGGTTGAGCGCCTGCGCGGCCGAGCCGTCCTGGCGGCGGTCGGCGGTGTCGCGGTTGCCGCGGAAGAAGCTGTCGAGAAACTGGTTGGCGCCGCCGCCGGGAATGTTGACGGTCTCGGGGAGCTGCATCGCCCAGCGGATGGTCATGGGTCCGCGCACGCTGTCGGGGATGGAATACTGGACGGGAATTCCGCTCGCCGAAACCACGGCGTCGTGCACCTCCTCGGCCCACAGCCGCCGCACGAACTTGCGTGCGAACAGCGGCTCCCAGGCCGGATTCCACTCACCGTCGTAGCGCGACGAGAGCTGCCAGGCCTCCGAGGCGACGATCGAGCGGATGAGCTTCTTGAGATCGTAGCCGCCGTCGATGAACTCGCGTGCCAGTTCGTTGAGCAGCCGCGGATGCGTCGGCTGGAGCGTCCAGGGCTCGGGCGGAGGATTGTCGGGATCGAGCCGCGCGATGTCGAAGGCGTTGGCCGGCTCCACCAGGCCGCGGCCGAACAGTTCCCGCCAGACGTAGTTGACGGTGGCGCGCGCGAACTGGATGTCGGCGGTGAGCTCGCGCGCCAGCGCCGCGCGATAGTTCTCGCCGCGCGCCGGCGAATTGCCGCTGAAGGGGTACACGGGCGCGACGTTGCGGATGGAGCCGATGGCCGTGCGCGGCGGGCGGTTGCCGCTGGTGGTGTTCAGGGCGTAGTCGACGGGACGGTTGTCGGTCACCCGCCAGTAATAGAGGTTGTTGTTGGTGGAGTCGAACCGCACCTGCTGCATGGTGGTGCGCGAGAAGAACGACGCCAGCTGGTAGGCGTCGAGGCGTGTCGCCGTGGCGCCCCACAGGTTCAGCGTGTCGACGTGGCGGCGTCCGTCGTGGCATAGGATGCAGTTGACGGTCGACATGCCGAGGAACATCTCGGCGGCGTTGGCGGCCATCAGGTCGAACTGGTCCTGGGCCGGCCCGCCGCCCATGAAGCCGCCCGCCATCCAGTTCAGCGCGCCCTGCTGATAGCTGTTCTCGCCGGCCGCCGAGATCAGCTCGGCGACCATGCGGTCGTAGCGCTTGCCGGTTTCGAGCGACGCCTTGATCCACAGGTAGAAGGCGTTGCGGCCCTCGGCGAATCGCCGGTTGTTGGTGTTGTTGGCGTTGTTCTTCAGCAGATCGCCCAGGAACATGGTCCACTTGTCGGCCCACTCGGGCGACGCCAGCAGCTCGTCGATCAGTTGCGCACGCGTCGCGTCGGTGTCATTGTTGACGAACGCAAGCAATCGCGTGTAGGCGGGAATGCGACCGGTGAGATCGAGTGTGACGCGCCGCGCGAACTCGTAGGCGGTGGTCCGGGGCGCGGGGGCGACGCCGGCGGATTCCATGGCGCCGAAGATGTGGCGGTCGATGGTCCCGGGATTCTCGATGGTTCGCCCAGCGGAGGCGGCCGCTCTCGCCGATTCCTTGCCGATCGCGAGGCGCGGGACGATGCTCGCCGTCAGCCGGCCGAGCCGCCACTGGCGCCGCTTTTCGCCCTCCAGTCCGCTTTCCAGGAACTGCGCGCGCCGCGGGCCGAACAGCTCGCAGTCGGCGTGGTTGTACTCCGGTTCCCCGGCCGGTTCCTGTGCGCCCAGTAGAAGAATGCCGCCGGCAGCCAGTGCCGCGGCGCCCAGTCCGAAAAATACTCTCACCATTCCTCCGAACATGATGACGTTATCCCCGCCCTTTCGGATTACCTGCTTTCAGTCTGCCAGAATGAACCCGTTGCGGGAAGTGAAGTTTCTGAGCCCTTGGGCCGGGGACCTCGCTTAGAACCCGTCGAAACTGGCCCTTAGTACCGGGGCCACCCTGCCATTACTTTCCGATGCAGAAGGTCGAGAAGATGCGGTTGAGGATGTCGTCGGCGGTGGTCGCTCCGGTGACGGCGTCGAGAGGCTTCAACGCGGCGTACAGATCGAGGAGCAGCAGCTCGTGCGGCAGGCCGCTCGCGAGCGCGTCGCGGGCCTGTTGCAGCGCGGCATGAGTTTCCCGCAGGAGTTGGGCATGCCGCAGACTGGTGAGGAACCCGCCCTCCTGCTCGATCCCGCCTCGGGGCGCGACCGCGTCCAGGATGCGGCTCCGCAGCTCGTCGATCCCATCGCCGGTGAGCGCCGATACCGCCACCGTCTCGAAGCCCCGCTCGGCGCGGCGCGCGAGGTCGCTCTTGTTCCCGGCGACCAGGCTGCGCCCCTGTGCGGCGGCGCGCGCGGCGAGGTCGCGGTCCTCGGGCGCGAGAGGCACGGCGAGGTCGACCACCACCAGCGTCAGGTCCGCGTCGGCCATGGCCTGCACGCTGCGCTCGATGCCGAGGCGCTCCACCGGATCGCCGCCTGCCTCGCGAATGCCGGCGGTGTCGAGGAAGCGGATGGGGACGCCGCCGATCTCGGCGGTCTCGCTGACGAGGTCGCGCGTGGTGCCGGCGATCTCGGTGACGATGGCGCGATCCTGCCGCAGGAGCCGGTTGAACAGGCTGCTCTTGCCGACGTTGGGCCGTCCCACGATCGCCAGCGTCAGTCCGTCGTGCACGAGCTTGCCCCAGGCGAAGCCGTCGACGAGCGCGGCGACGCCCGCCAGAAGCGGTGCGAGGCGGCGGGCGATTTCGTCGTTCGATGCGACCGGGAGGTCGTCCTCGGCGAAGTCGATGCCGGCTTCGAGGAGCGCGACCAGGTCGAGGAGTTGCTCCTTCAGCGGGCGCAGAAGTCGTGAGACGGAGCCTTCGGCTTGCCGCGCAGCGACGCGGGCCTGGTAGAGGGTGGTGGCTTCGATGAGGTCGCGCACGGCCTCGGCCTGCGGCAGGTCGATGCGGCCGCGCACGAAGGCCCGCAGCGTGAACTCGCCTGGCTCGGCCAGCCGCGCTCCGGCGGCCAGCGCGCGCTCGACGCAATGGCGCAGCACGACCGGCGCGCCGTGGCAGGAGATCTCGACGATGTCCTCGGCGGTGTAGGATCGCGGGGCTTCGAAGAAGGCGGCGACGACGTGGTCGACCGCTCGGCCGTCCTCGTCGATCAGCTCGGCGGCGCGGGAAGTCCAGGATCGCCAGCGCGGGCCGCGCGGGAATCGGAGGATGCACTCGGCGATGCCGCGCGCCGATGCGCCGGAGATTCGCACGACGCCGAGTCCGCCGCGCCCGAGCGGGGTCGAGAGCGCGACGATGGTGTCGTCGAGGTTCAACGCCTCAGGCGGCTTTGCCCGGCCTGGCCGCCTCGGCTCGCCGCTGCTCCCACATCACCAGCAGCGCGCTGGCGACGAAGATCGACGAGTAAGTGCCCACAATGATGCCCACGAACAGCGCGAACGCGATGCCGTTCAGCACCTCGCCGCCGAGGAAGTACAGCGCCAGACAGGCCAGCAGCGTCGGACCGGCGGTCAGCAGCGTGCGGCTCAGCGTCTGGTTGATCGACTGGTTCACCAGCTCCAGGAAGGACGCCCCGCGGCGCTTGCCGCGCATGTTCTCGCGCACGCGGTCGAACACCACGATCTTGTCGTTCATCGAATAACCGATGAGAGTGAGCAGCGCCGCGATGATAGTCAGATCGATCTCGCGGTTGGTGATCGAGAACAGGCCGAGGGTGATCACCACGTCGTGAATCGTCGCGATGACCGCGGCCACTCCCGAGATCAACTGGAAGCGGAAGGCGATGTAGATCAGCATGCCGCCCAGCGCGGACATGGTCGCCAGCAGCGCCTGCTGCCGCAGTTGCGCGCCGGCGCGCGGTCCGACGATCTCGGCCGACCGCAGATTGAACGTCCCCAGGGCGCACTCCTGCTTCACGGCGGCGATGACGTTGCGGTCCAGTCCGGGAATCTTCGACAGCTCGTCGAGATTGCGGATGATGCCGTTGCGGTCGCGATCGCGATATCCCAGGATCGCCGTGACCGCCGCTTTCATCTGCGACTCGTCGATGTTCAGGGCGGCCGCCCCGCGCAGGCGGTCTTCGAGCGCACCCGCGGTGGCGTTGTTCAGGTCGAGCTTCGAGCCTACGGGTGCGTACTTCTCGCGCAGCAACTGTTCGACCAGCAGGCGCGACTGGTCGAGTCCCTTCTCGTCCGCCAGCTCGGTGCCGACGATGAATTCGCCGGTGCCCTGCGCCTCGGAGAGATTGAGCTGGCCGGGCAGCTTCGCCGAAAGCAGCGAGCGTAGCTCGGCGATCGGCGGCTTGGGGTCGAAGCGCACGTAAATCTGCATCCCGCTGCGGAAGTCGAGCCCGTATCGGGGTCCGCCCTTCATGACCAGGCTGCCGATACTGATGAGAATCGCGAGCACCGAGAGGCCGAGCGTCAGGGTGCGCTTCGAGAGAAAGTCGATGCTGGTCTGCTGGAACAGCTCTTTGCCGATGCTGAGCGTGGCGAGGCGCGGGTTTCGTCCGATTTTGAGATCGAATATGGCGCGCGAGACGAAGACCGCGGTGAACAGGTTCGCCACCAGTCCGATGACCAGGGTGACGGCGAAGCCGCGCACCGGGCCTGTGCCGAAGACGAACAGGAAGGCGCTGGCGACCACGGTGGTGACGTGCGTATCGATGATGGTTACCAGCGCGCGGTCGAAGCCGGCGGCGATGGCGGCGGGCACGGCCTTGCCCGCGCGCATCTCCTCCTTGATGCGCTCGAAGATCAGCACGTTGGAGTCGACCGCCATGCCGATGGAGAGCACCAAGCCGGCGATGCCCGGCAGCGTCCAGGTGGCGTCGAGGTAGCTCAACGCGGCGACCGTCATGATGGTGTTGAGCAGCAGCGCGAGCACGGCGTTGCCTCCGGCCCCGTGGTAGTAGCCCACCATGGCGCCGACCACGAGCGCGAGTCCGACGATGCCGGCGGTGAGGCCGCGGCGGATGGAGTCGGCGCCGAGCGACGGGCCGACGGTGCGTTCCTCTTCGAGCTTGGCTCCGGCGGGAAGCGAGCCGGCGCGGAGGTTGAGCGCCAAGTCGGCGGCTTCCTGCTGATCGGCCGCGCCCGTGATGCGGCCCTGGTCGGAGATGGTGTTCTCGATCGTCGGCGCGCTCAGCACGATGTTGTCGAGCACGATGGCGAGCTTGTTGCCGACGTTGGTGGAGGTGAACTTCTCGAATCTTCGCGCGGCGTCCTGACGCAGCGTGAAGCCGGTGTCCCAGCGGCCGGGAGCATCGGCGTTCTGCTGGGCGCGCGCGTCGCGCAGGTCGCGCCCGGTGATCACGGCCGATCGCGCCAGCAGCCACCAGGTCTCTCCCTGGCCGCCCGACGAGCGGCTGGATCCGCGCACCAGCCGCGAGTTCACCGGGATGACGCCGCCGCTTTGCGCCAGCGCGGCCTCGCGCGAGGGGAAGGGTCCGCCGCGCGTTTCGCAGAGCTCGAGCAGCGCCGCGGTTTGCAGGATGCCCTTGACGCGCGCCGGGTCGTCGACGCCGGGCAGCTGCACCAGCACGTCGGTGTCGCCGCCGGTTCCGCCGCGGCGCTGCACGCTGGCTTCGGCGACGCCCAGGCCATTGACGCGCTTCTCGATGGTGCTGATGGTCTGATTCATGGTCTCTTCGCGCAGCCGGATGGCGGCCTCGCGGCGAAGATTCAGGCGGAAGTCGGCGCCCTGCGACACCAGGATCCACTGCTGGGCGGTGGCGTCGGTGACCAACCGCCGGAAGTCGGCGATTTTGTCGGAAGGAACGCCCTTGACGGTGATATGGATGCTATCGGCGGCGTCGACCGAGTCCGGCTCGCTGCGTTCCATGGCGGCGAAGTCGATGCGGTCGCGGTTGAGCATCTCGCGCAGGCGCTCGATGACTAGGTCGGCTTCGGCCTTGAAGGCGTCCTGAACCTGGATTTGCAAAACGATGTGGCTTCCGCCCTTGAGATCGAGACCGAGGCGGATGTTGTTGTTGAAGTTGGCCTTCACCTCGTCGATCGATTTGGGGATCCCGGTCACGCCGACGATGCAGGCGACCACCAGGGCGACAATCAGGATCCACTTCCAGCGCAGATTCTTAGGCAAGACGATTCCTCGCAAACTTCAGATGTCTCGGGAGGGGCACAGATCCAGGCGGGTGCGCGAAGCTGGGAGAGCTTCCGCTGCCGAGTCGGGAAGGAGGCCGGCCACCCCTATCCGGACATTATCGCACCGGGAGCCCCGTGGTCGGCAAGCGGGGGTGCCATGCCGCCGATGTTATCCTGGACCTTTCCCCCCATGCCGACCGATCTCCACGCCCGCACTGCGCAGGCCAAAGCGCAACTCGACGCGCACGTCCGCGACATCGTCCAGTGGCACTTCGACCCTGCCACCGGCTGCCCCTTCTGGCTCGACTTCGCCTCGAAACTCGACTGGGACCCGCGCCGCGAGATCCGCGCCTTTGAAGACCTGCGGCGCTTTCCGCCTTTCGAGGACGACTGGCTGCGCGGCGGACCCGTCCGCCGCTGGCTGCCCAAGGGACTCGAAGGCCGCCCCATGTTCGTATTCGAGACCGGCGGCACCACGGGAGTCCCGAAGTCGCGGCTCCAGGTGGAGGACTTCCGGACCGACTACGAGATGTTCTCGGCGACGCTGCCGGAGAAGTACTTCCCGCGCGGGTCGAACTGGCTGATGCTGGGCCCGAGCGGGCCGCGGCGGCTGCGGCTCGCCGTCGAGCACCTGTGCCAGTATCGCGGCGGCATCTGCTTCTGCGTGGATCTGGACCCGCGCTGGGTGATCAAGCTCATCAAGTCCGGTCACATTGAGGAGATGGCGCGCTATCGCGACCACGTCATCGACCAGGCGGTGACGATCCTCGGCGCCGGGCACGACATCCGCTGCCTGTTCACCACGCCGAAGCTGCTGGAGGCGCTGGCCGAGGAGCTCGAGAATCGCGGGACGAGCGTGCGCGAGTCGGGCATCACCGGCATTTTCGCCGGCGGCACCGAGTTCACGCCGCAATACACGCGCTTCGCCGTCGAGGAGCTGCTCGGCGACGGCGTCTACCTCACGCCGACCTACGGGAACACGCTGATGGGGCTGGCCTGCTCCAAGCCCGTCACGCCGGCGGAGAACTACAAGATCAGCTACTACGCGCCGCAGCCGCGCGCGGTGATCGAGGTGGTCGGCTTTAAGGACCCGGATCGGGTGGTGGGTGTGGGCGAGAGCGGGCGCGTGCGGCTGACGACGCTCACGCGCGAGACGTTCATCCCCGGATTCCTGGAGCGCGACGAGGGGGAGCGCGAGCCGCCGTGCGACGAGTACCCGTGGGACGGCGTCAGCGGCGTGCGGCCCTTCAGTCAGCTGGCCGGGGGCACTACTGTGGGAGTCTACTAACATGCTGAATCTTCCGATCCTGCGATGGGGCGTGCCCTACACGAGCCTGGAACAGGACACCGTGGTGCACTTCGCCTCGGGCGAGCCGCTGGCGCGCGTCAGCCAGGCCAACACCGGACTGCTCGGCCGCGACATGCGGCAGGCCGCGCGCGCGCGCGACGTGCTGACGGAGATCCCCATCCCCGAGCTGATCGCGATCATGAAGAAGGCGGGCGAGCTGTATCTCAACGGCACCCTGCCGATGGGCGACGGCGTGCAATCGCCCGACGATTTCGCGCGGCAGCAGTCGGCTTCCACCGGCCTGCCCGAGCACATGTGCAAGGGCAACATGAAGAAGAATCACTTCGTGTTGTCGAACATGGACCAGATTCTCGACGCGCTCACCCGCGGCCTCGATCTCAAGATTCTCACGCACGGTTTTGGGCGGGAGTCGCGCGGCGTGATTGTGAGCTACCAGGTGCAGTCGCCGGTGCTGGGGCTGGTGCTGCCGTCGAATTCGCCGGGCGTGCACACGCTGTGGCTGCCGGTGATTCCGATGCAGGTCGGGCTGGTGCTGAAACCCGGCCCGCAGGAGCCCTGGACGCCGTATCGCATGGCGGCGGCGTTCGTCCAGGCAGGTGTGCCGAAGGAGGCCATCGCGATTTACCCGGGACTGGGCGACGTCGGGGCTGAAGTAGTCCGGCGCTGTCAGCGGTCGATGATCTTCGGCGGTACGGCGACGGTGGAGCGCTACAAGGGCGACCCGCGAGTGCAGGTGCACGGTCCGGGGTTCAGCAAGATCCTGCTGGGCGACGACGTGGTGGACGACTGGGAGAAGTACATCGACATCATGGCCGACAGCGTCTTCCTCAACAGCGGACGCGGATGCATCAACTGCTCGGGCGTGTGGGCGTCGCGGCACACCAAGGAGATCGCCGAGGCGCTGGCCGAGAAAATAGGCCCGGTGCAGCCGCTGCCGCCCGAAGACCCGGAGTCGGCCCTGGCGGCGTTCACCGTGCCCGGTGCCGCGAAGGCGATCTGGAAGTCGATCGCGGCGGGACTAGGCGAATCGGGGGTCGTCGAGACGACCGCGAAGTTCGGTCCGCGGCTGGTGGAGCAGGAGCGCTGCGGCTACCTGCGTCCGACGGTGATTCACTGCGACTCGCCGGGACGGATGCTCGCGAATACGGAATACATGTATCCGTTCGTGAGCGTGGTGGAGTGTCCGCAGGAGGAGATGCTGAAGCGCATCGGCCCGACTCTGGTGTGCAGCGCGATCACCAACGACCGGCAGTTCCAGCGCCAGCTCATCGAGGCGACCCACATCGACCGCCTGAATATCGGCGCGATCCCGACCATCCGGCTGGATTGGCTGCAACCGCACGAGGGGAATATCGTCGAGTTTCTGTTCCGGCCGCGGGCGTTTCAGGCGGCGCTGGAGCAGATCGCCGTCTAACGTGCGCCCTCTACGACTCGGCATCATCGGCGCGGGCGGCGCGTCGCGCGCGATCCACATCCCCGGCTTCCGGCGCCTCGAGGGCGTCACCCTCGCCGCCGTGTGCGACTCCGATCCCGCCGCCGCGAGCGCCACGGGCATCGAGACGATTCACCCGAGCTACGAAGCGCTCGTCGCCGACCCGTCGCTTGCCGCGGTAGTGATCGCCTCGCCGAATCACCTGCATCGCGAGATGGCGCTGGCCGCGATCGCCCATGGGAAACATGTGTTGTGCGAGAAGCCGCTCGCCCTGAATCTCGCCGAGGCGATGGAGATGACCGCCGCGGCCGAGGCGGCCGGAATCGTGCACATGACGGCGTTCACCTATCAGTTCACGCCGGCGTTCCGCTACCTCCACCATCTCTCGTCGGCCGGCGTGCTGGGCGCGATCCGCACCGTGCGCGCCTCCTACCTCATGGCGCTCTCGCGGCACCTGCACGGATGGCGCTCGCTCAGGCAGTACGCGGGGTCCGGGGTGCTGGCCGACATCGGGTCGCACCTGATTCACCTGGTGCAGCTGGCCGCGGGACCGGTCGCGTCGCTCACGGCGGCGAAGCGGCGCTTCCGTGAGGACCCGGCATCGGACGTCGAGGACTGGATCGCGTGCCTGGCGCGCTTCGCAAACGGCGCGTCGGGGACCATCGAGATCAGCCGCGTTGCGCCGGGACGGGGCGCGGCCATCAGCGAGGTGATGACCATCGAGCTTTACGGCGACGCCGGCGGCGCGGTCATGAGCATCCAGGACCCGTGGGCGCTTCAGATGGCGA
>CAZEVY010000118.1:0-15375 GCA_964515555.1 uncultured Solibacteraceae bacterium
TGAAAAAGATTGCAATACCTGTCACATTCGGTTATTATTCATCACATGGCATGGATAACGGGGAGGGCGTAGCCATATGGACGTGTACGTTTGGATAGGGGCCGCCGGCACGCTGTCGCTGGCCGCGCTCATCTTGCTGTTTCGAAAGGTGCTTTTTCCTGGGACTGCGACGGGGATCGACGCCGGATGGCTGGCCGAATTCTCGGTGGACACGTACCGGCCGATGACCCGGCTGCTGCGGGAGGAAGACTATTCCTTCCTGGAATCGCAGCCCGGATACTCGCCGGATTTGGCGCGCGACTTGCGCAAGAAACGCAGGAAGATTCTGTCGGCTTATCTCCGAAACCTGGGCCGTGATTTCGAGCGCTTACATCGGGCGGCGAGGATCCTGGCTCTCTACGCTCCGGCGGACAATTCCAACCTGGTGTGGGCGCTGATGGCCCAGAGCTTCGCCTTCTGGACGGCGATGATCGAGATTCGCCTGCGCCTGCTGATTCCGGCCGTGCCCGTCAACGTCGGCGAGCTTCTTCGCCGCACCGACTGGCTCCGCGGACAGGTGGGCGGCTACCTTCCCGAGGCCTCGGCGCCGTAAGAACCTCACAGGCGCTTCAGCATCTCCTTCGCCTCGGCGAGTCCTTTGAAGCTGCGCTCGGCGGCGCGAAAATCCCGCGTGTGCACACGTCGCCGCGCCGCCCGATGGTCGACCGGATGCCGCAGGTGCAGCATTTCGTGGAACAGCACGTACTCGACGGCCAGCCGCGGCGTCGCGGCGCGATCGAGAATCCGGCTCAGGATGATGGCGTTGTGGGAGGGGTCGTAATGACCCAGCGTTGTGCGCGACGCCTGGCGGCTCCAGCCGAGGGCGGGCCGCGCCATCATCCCGTCGAAGTAGCGCAGGTTGAGGGCTTCGAACATCTCCTCCAGGTCGTAGTGCTCGCCGCGTGGACCGGAGACGAACTTGCGCCCGCGCGTCTGCCGCAGCAGTTCGAGACTCCTCCGCATGTCGCGCCGATTCATGTAGCGCCGGTAGCGCTCGTTGTGCCACCCGGAGATCTCGCGGCGGTACAGCTTCCCGATGAGGATGTAGAGGAGCGACTCCAGGATGGGCGACGGCGCGCCCTCGAGCACGTCGGTGATGCGCAGCTCCAGCACGCCTTCGGCCAGCCGGATGAAGCTATTGGCGCTGGCGAAGGGCTTGAACACGACGCGCACTTCCGGCGGCGGCGTCCGCGGCTTGAGGTCGCGAAAAACGCGCAGCGCCATGGCGGCGGGCGTCTCGAAGAACAGAGTGGTCTGGAGCGTCGGGCTCTGGACTTGCACTCCACCCAAATGTAACATAACAGGATGGATTCATTCCGGCGGAGGCCCGCCGCCGTCATCACCGCGCTCGGTTGCTACACGCCCCCGCAAGTGCTCACCAACCACGACCTGGAGCGCATTGTCGACACCAACGACGAGTGGATCCTGACGCGCACGGGCATCCGCGAGCGCCATGTCGCTCCGCCCGAGATGGCCACCTCCGACATGGCCGTCGAGGCCGCCCGCGCCGCGCTGGCGCAGAACGGCGTCGACGCCTCCGAGATCGACTGCATCCTGGTGTGCACCGTGACGCCCGACATGATGTTCCCCTCGACCGCCTGCCTGGTCCAGGACCGACTGGGCGCCAAGGGGGCCTGGGGATTCGACCTGGTGGCCGCGTGCTCGGGCTTCGTCTACGGCCTGACGACGGCGGCGCACCTGGTCGGGGCGGGCACGCATCGGAAGGTGCTGGTGATCGGCGCGGACACCATGACGCGCATCCTGGACTACGGCGATCGCGCCACCTGCGTGCTGTTCGGCGACGGCGCGGGCGCAATGCTGGTGGAGCCCGCCGCCGATGGCGAGTCCGGTTTCGTCGACTTCCTCAACGAGATCGACGGCTCGGGCGGCGAGTACCTGAAGATGCCGGCGGGCGGCAGCCGGCGTCCCGCATCCGCCGACACGGTACGCGATCGCCTGCATTGCGTGCACCAGGACGGCCAGCAGGTCTTCAAGTACGCGGTCCGCAAAATGTACGAGGCTTCGCGCGATCTGCTGGAGCGCAACGGCCTCTCGGCGAGCGACCTCGCCGCGCTGATCCCGCACCAGGCCAACCGCCGCATCATCACCGCCGCCGCCGAGAAGCTGGGGATCGACTGCGGCAAGGTGGTCATCAACATCGACCGCTTCGGCAACACCACGGCGGCGACGATTCCGCTGGCGACGCGCGACGCCATCGAGCAGGGCCGCCTGAAGAAGGGCGACCTGGTGATGTTCGCCGCGGTCGGCGCCGGGTTCACGGTGGGCGCGAATTTGTGGAGGTGGGGATACTAAGTTCCGGTCCGAAAACTCGGCACGGCGCGGATCGTCGTTGTATCCCGGTTCGAATCCAATCTGCAGAGCCAGCGCTCAGCCTGGCCCCCAGAGAATCGACTCCAACTCTCCATTGGGCGAGCACAGACTCCGCCGCGATGGACGCCATGGTGATACATTGGAAGTATGGAGTCATCCATGGTCAAGAAGCTTACCAAACATGGGAACAGTCTAGCGTTGGTGATCGATCGTCCGATCCTTGACCTTCTTAAGATCGATCCCGAAACGCCTCTCGAAGTGAGTACCGATGGGAGACAACTCATCGTCGCGCCGGCGAAACCTTCGGCGCGCCGGAGAAAGGTCGACGCAGCCCAGGAACTGGCGCACAAGCGTTACGGGAAGGCGTTCCGAAAGCTGGCAGAATGAGTTTTGCAGACGGACTTCATCGAACCGGTGTTCCTGCTGGTCGATGAAGTACTCGAGATCCATGAGCCACAGATTGAGCTATATGGCGGCTCCCCGGGACTCCGTGACACCGCCGGCCTGGAATCTGCCGTGGCTACGCCGCAAGCGACCTTCGGCGGTGAGTTCCTCCATCCCTCGATTCCGGCGATGGCAGCAGCCTACCTCTTTCCGTGCGAACTTGTGGAGGTGGGTTACTGACGGCGGGGCCGCGTTCACCGCGCGGCGACGCGATCCTTCGGGGTTAGACTGCCGTAGCACTAATATGCTACCCTCCCAGCATGACCAAGGAAGTGACCCTTCGCCAGGCCGGAGGCTCGGTGAGCGCCACGCTCCCCAAAGGCATGGCCGACCGTTTACGGCTGGAGGCCGGCGACCGCGTCCTGGCATTGGAAACGGACCACGGGATTCTGCTGACACCCTACGACCCGGACGTCGAGCGGGCGTTGCGAGTGGCCGCCAAGGCGGCGAAGAAGTATCGGAACGCGCTTCGAGAGTTGGCGAAGTAGCCGGTGGCCAAGCGCCGTCGCGAGCCGACATGGCTCAGCCGTATCGTCGTCGACGCCATCCACAATGACCAGTTGCGTGAACACGGTGGGCTGCCCGGAATTCGGGATGAGAACGTGCTCGAATCCGCCCTGGCTCGGCCGCAACAGAAGTGGCATCACGCCGATCATACCGATGTGCCGATGCTCGCCGCGGCCTACGCGTGGGGCCTCGTGAAGAACCATCCGTATCGCGACGGCAACAAGCGCATCGGATTCCTGGCCATGGTCACGTTCCACGGCATGAATGGCCGCGATTTTTCGGCCACGGACGCTGAGGTCGTTGCCGAGATGCTGGCCTTGGCCGATGGCGTTGTTTCCGAAGAAGCACTCGCGGATTGGATTCGACAGCATAGTTCCGGGCACCGGTGATTCCCATCGGCAGCCGAACGCTCGGCTTCCGGTCATCCCTTAGCGGTCACGCCGAGCGCCGCCCAACTGCGCCCTACCCCGCCACCGACGCCGGCACCCGATACCCCTCGGCCGCCAGCGCTTCGCTCAGCGTGTCCAGAATAGTCCGCACGTTCTCGGCGGTCGAGCCCGAGCCCATGAGTCCGACACGGAACACCTTGCCGGCCAGCGCGCCGAAGCCGCCCAGCACCTCGATGCCGTGGCCGTCGAGCAGGCGCTTGCGCACCTTGAGGTCGTCGATGCCGGCGGGCACGCGCACCGTATTGAGCGGCCACAGCCGGTGCGCGGGCTCGACGTGCATCGTCAGCCCCATCGCCTCGGCGCCTTCGACGAACGCCAGGTGATTCCGCCGATGCCGCTCCCAGCGGTTCTCCAGGCCCTCTTCGTCGACGATCGCCAGGGCCTCGCGCAGCGCGTAGTAGAGCGACACGGGAACCGTCACGTGGTACTTGCGCGGGCTGGCAAAGAAGTAGTCGCCCAGCAGTCCGGCGTCGAGGTACCAGCACGGGTTCGGCGACTTGCGCGCGGCGATGCGCTCCAGAGCGCGCTCGGAAAAACTCACGGGCGAGAGTCCCGGGGGCGCGCCGAGCCCCTTCTGCGAGCAACTGTAGGCGGCGTCGATTCCGGTCTCGTCGAGCCGCACCGGCATGGCGCCGAGCGACGTGACGCAATCGGCGATCACCACGGCGCCGGCGGCGCGGGCGGCCCCGCAGATGGCCTTGCCCTTCTGGAAGGCGCCCGTAGACGTCTCGGCGTTGACGAAGGCGACGACATCCGGCTTCTCGCGCTCGATGAACGTTTGCGCCTCTTCGTCGGAGAACACTTCGCCCCAGTGCTTCTCGAGGCGCGCGACGGTGGCGCCGTAGCGGCGGCCCATCTCGGCGATGCGGTCGCAGAAGAAGCCGTTGGCGAAGACGGCCAGCTTCGTGCCCGGCTCGACGAGGTTCGAGACGCAGCATTCCATGCCGGCGCTGCCGGTGCCCGAGATGGCGGTGGTGTAGCGGTTCGCGGTGCCGAAGGCGCGGCGGAGACAGTCCTGGTGCTCTTCGAGAACGCGGCTGAAATAGGGGTCGAAAAGGCCCGTGATGGGACGGCTCATGGCGTCGTAGACGCGGGGATGCACGGGGCTCGGGCCGGGGCCGAGCAGCAGGCGGCGCGGCGGGTCGACGTAGGTGTTCATTACGGTCAGAGTACCAAATACCTGTACTTTGCCAGAACGCTCGCTCACGCTCGCGGCTCCGTAAACGCAATGCGCGGATCAGCGCCCGGAAGGGGCTTCCAGGCAGCACCAACCGTCGCGCCCGGCGGCCTCGCCGCCGAAGAGCGCGAGCATCTCCGCGGCGCGCCGCGTCCGGAATCCGCCGGCCACCAGCGTGCGCCGCGCGACGCGAAGCAGGTCGGGCGCGGCCAGGCGCAGGGCCGACGACGTCAGGTTCGCCACCACCACGTCGGCCGACGCCGACGCCATGGAACGCGCCGACCCGCACCAGAGCGCCGCGGCGTCTCCGGCGTTGGCGCGCGCCTCCGCCAGCGCATCCGCGTCGAGGTCGCAGGCGAACACGCGCATCGCGCCGAGCGCGCGCGCCGCCAGCGCGAGAATTCCCGACCCGGTTCCCACGTCGAGCACGACGTCGCCGGGGCGCACCGTGCGCTCGAGCGCTTCGAGACACAGCTGCGTCGGCGTCGAGTAGCCGGTACCGGAGGCGCGGCCCGGCGCGATCGCGAGGCGAATGCGCCCCGCCGGCGCCGCCGTCTCATCCCAGGGCGGCGCGAGGAAGAATCGCCCGCCTACTTCGATGGGCCGCCACTGGTCCCGCGCCATCGCCACCCAGTCGCGGGCCGGCTCCCGACGCCAGAGGCCGGCGCGCGCGGTGGGCTCCGGGAACCAGGCGCGCAGGCGCACGCGCCCATCCGGCAGATCGTCCTCCTCGATCCCGAGCGTGCCTTCCTCCCACAACGCCGCGACGGCGCGGTCGCGGTCGCGCGCCTCGCACTCGAACTCGACCGAATGCATCCCTACGGCGCGGTGAGATTGTGGGTCATGGCGAACTTGACCAGGCCCGCGAGGTCGTGAATCTCCAGCTTGCGCATCAGACTGGCACGGTAGGTGTCGACCGTCTTGGGGCTGAGCTCCAGCCGCGCGGCGATTTCCTTGGCGCGCACGCCGTCGATGAGCAGCGCGAACACCTGGTACTCGCGCGTGCTCAGGCGGTCCAGCGGATCCTCGTCGATGCCGGGCTTGCGGGAGCCGAAGATCTTCTCCAGCTGGAGCAGGGGCGACACGTAGATTCCGCCGTCGCGGACGTGCTGGAAGGCTTCAAACAGGTGCCTGGAAGGTCCCGCCTTCAGCACGAAGGCGTTGGCGCCGCCGCGCAGCACTTCGAGCACGGTCTTGCGATCGCGCCGCGTCGACAGCACCACGAGTTTCGACTGGCAGCCTTGAATCCGCAACTTGTGGATAGCCTCCAGGGTGTCGAGGCGCGGGAGCGCCAAGTCAACCACGCCGATGTCGGGAGTCAGCCGGAGAATGGCGTCGAAGGCGGCGGCGCCGTCGGCGCACAGGGCCACGACATCGAATCCGGCGGCCGCGCACAGCGACGCGATGCCTTCGCGCACCAAGGCCAACTCCTCGGCGATCACGACGGTCGGCTTCCTGGCTTGGCTGTCCGGGTTCACTGTGGGGCGGCCCTCCCGGGCCGCGCGCGGCTTCCGGGCCTCGCCGCCGGCTCCGGAGTTCGGACCCCCGCGGGCTTGCGCCCGGCGTTACGAGAAACTTCTTACGGCCGCGGCTTCGTCCTCGTGCACCTCGAAGACGGTGTAGAGCTTGGTGATCTGCAGGAGATCCTGCACCCGCTTGCCGAGACTGAGCAACTTCAGGGACCCGCCCTGGTTGGTCACCGTGGTGAAGGCGGAAACCAGCTCGCCGATGCCGGAGCTGTCGATGTAGGACACGTCGGCGAGATTGAGCAGCACCTTTTTGTTGCCCTTGGCCGCCAAGTCGCGGATCGCGTCGCGAAAAGCGCTCGATCCTTCCCCGAGCGTGATGCGCCCGGTGGCGTCGATGACGGTCACGTCGCCGACCTGCCGGGTTGTCAGTTTTACACTCACTCTAGACCTCCTCGATCTGATTGCACGACTCCGCCGCTACTCCGGGGGGCGCAGGTATTTTACCAGCTTGACCACGGTACCGCCGGACTCGCCCTTGCGGGCCTCGAACTCGTCCATGAAGGCCTGCACCAGCAGGATGCCGCGGCCGGAGTGCCGCAGAATATTCTCCTCGGCGAGCGGATCGGGCACGGCGTGCAGCTCGAAGCCGTTGCCCTGATCGGCGATGGTGACCGTCAGCCGGTCCGGCGCCGGCGCCACGCTCACCTGGACCTTCTTCTTGGCGCTGTACCGGTTGCCGTGCACGACGGCGTTGACCATACACTCGCGCACCGCGATCCCGAGCTTGTGCAGATCCTCCTCGCTGAAGCCCAATGCCTCAGCCGAGCCCAGGACCAATGCCTCGGCAATGTCGACGCTTTCGAGATTGGATTCCAGGAGCTTGGTTTCGCCGGCTTCCATCCGTTTGTCCGGTGGTAGTCCCGTCACATTGGCCTTCGTCGAATCCGATACATTAGAATACCGCGACCGGCGAAGTCAAGCGAGATTATCCTTAAAGCTTGCCTGTGGTCTCCCTGGTTTTCGCGATGGCGCTCGCCGCCGCCGACCCGCCGGCGATCCGCTCGAACGGCGTCGTCAACGCGGCCGGTGAGGTTCCGTCGTCGCTGCCCGGCGGCGCCATCGCACGCGGGGCGCGCATCGCCATTCACGGCGTACGGCTGGAGGGCGGGGCGGTGTCGGTCCATGCGGCCGGAGTCGAACGCGCCGCGCGCATCCTCTCTTCGAGCGGCGACCGCATCGAGGCCGTGATGCCGGCGGCGGTTCCCGCCGGTCCGGCGACCGTCGTCGTGAGAACCGCCGCCGGTGCTTCGGCGCCGTTTGCGATTCGCGCCGTGCACGCGGCGCCCGGACTCTACAGCATCAACGGCAAGGGTTGGGGACCGGCGCGCGCGACACCCGCCGTGAGCGCCGCGAAGCCCGCGCGGCCCGGACAGACGATCGCCATCGACGCCACCGGCGTCGGTGCGTCGACCGAGGTGTTCGTCGGCAGCAGGCCTGCTCGCGTGCTGACGCCGGCCGCATCGGGGATTCGCTTCGAGATTCCCTCGGCGGCGCCCGAAGGCTGTCACGTCCCGGTGCAGGCGCGAACGCCCGGCGGGCCGCTTTCGAACACGGTGACGATTCCGATACGCCGCGCTCCCGGCGCCTGCGAGCCTGCCCCGTACTTTCCGATGTCGTCGTGGAGCGGGCGGCGGGCGGCGCTGGTGGTGCTGGCGCGCACCGAGTTCCACGACGTCGACACGCACGGCGACTTCACGCTGGACGAGATGCTGGCGCTGTTTCTGCGCGTCACAGGGGATCCGCCCGACCCGCTGCTGATGACGCCGCCGGCGTTTGCCTGCGCGACCTATGCGACCACGGGAGTCGACGACATTTCGCTGCGCCCGTCGTTCATCGGCGCGCTGCTCAACAGCCTGCGGGGCGAGGCGCTCGACCCCGGCTACCGCGTGGATCTCTCGCGCGGCGGGAGCATCCGGCGCGCACCGCGCATCGGGGTCGCGCCGGGCGTGCACAGGATTACGCTGGGCGGCACCGACGGTCGCGCGGCGAGCCGCCGCCTGCCGCTGTTCTTCGAGCCGGGAGCGTACGTGGCGGGCGCGGCGGGCGGCTACGAGGTCGGCGCCTTCCAGGTGGGCCTGGAATCGCCGGCCCGCTTCGAGTGGACCAATCGCGCCGCGCTGGCGACGATCGATCGCGGGCGCGACACGACGATCGAATGGCGGGGCGCAACGGCGGGAAACGCGATCTCGATCTTCGGCGTGGCGATCGATCGCGCGAACTCCGCCGCAGCCTGCTGGATGTGCATGGGAGAGGCTTCCGCCGGACGCTTCACGGTCCCCGGCGCCGTACTGGCGACGCTGCCCGCGGCGGCCTCCGACAGCCTGCTGTTCCTGACGTCGCTCCCGCGCGCGGTGGTGGAGATCCGCGCACCGGGTCTGGAGGAGGGCGCGGGGATGAGCGCGTATGTGCACGTCGCGGGGGTGCGGTATCGGTGAGGTGCGCTCCCTTCGGTCGCGGCTCGGCCGGTGGCTGCGTGATGTTCCCGAACCGGCGGCCACCGTACAATAGTGGCCGTGTACCTCCTTCTGATCCTGTTCGCCGCCGCCGGCGCCGCCTTCGGGCAGGGCTGCGGTCCGATCCAGTTTCAGTCCGCCTCGCAGATCACCGTCACCCGCACCGATCCCGGCAACTTCGTGCGCACCAGCTTCGGCATGCAGCGAATGCCCGACGGGTCGTTCCGCCGCCACCGCTACGAGATTGTCACGCCGTTCCGCAAGATCGACACGGTCGATAATTTCCAGACCGCCTTCGCCAACTGCGGCGATTCCTTGGCGCCACCCACCGTGAGGGTGACCCCGAATCTGGCCGCCGACCGCTTCGGGACGCCCTCGCGCAATCCGGTGATGACCGATCTGATCGGCGACGGCACCGGCGCGGTGATCTTCACCGACTACGTCCGCGGCACGCTGCTGGTCAACCTGGGCACGGCCGAAGTGACGCAGCGCGGCGCGCAGCGTTCCTACGCCGTCGGCGAGGATCCGGAGAACGTGCTGGTGTTCGACGTGAACGGCGACGGACGCCGCGACGTGATCGTCTCGAACTCCGGCAACCAGCCCCGCACCCCCGGCAACATCGCCGTGCTGCTCGGCAACGGCGACGGCACGCTCGCCAATCCCGTCACTTATAACGCCGGCAGCAACCCGGTGGGCTTCACCATCGCCGACTTCAACGGCGACGGGCGGCCCGATATCGCCGCCGCCAACCGCGCTTCCAACAACGTCTCGATCCTGCTCGGTAACGGCAACGGGACGTTTCAAGCCGCCGTGGGGTACCCGGCCGGCGACTTTCCGGTCAGCGTCGCCGGAGGCGACCTCAACGGCGACGGCAACATGGACCTGGTCGCGGTGGGATTCGGCGACGGCGCCCGGGTCCTGCTGGGCAACGGAAACGGCACGTTCCGAGCGGTCACGATCGTCCCGTTGACCTCGGGCGGCCGATCCGTCACGCTGGCCGACTTCAACAAGGACGGCCGCCTCGACGCCGCCGTCGCCGAAGGGAACGCTGGCGCGGCGGCCGTGCTGATCGGCAACGGCGCGGGCGGATTCAGCGCGGTCAACCGCTACGTGGTGGGCTACCTGCCGGAGTCCATCCTGGCGATGGACTTCGATCTCGACGGCAATCTCGATCTCAATATCGCCGCCGGCCATCCCGACGCGGTGACGCCGCACGTTTTCTCGGAGGCCATCACGGTGCTCTACGGCCGGGGCGACGGCACGTTCCGGGGACCCGGCGCCTACGCCGTCGAGCGCAATTCGCAGGGCATGGTCTACACCGACTTCAACGGAGACGGACGCGGCGACATCGCGGTGATCGCGAACATGGTCTCGGTGCTGCTGGGGCGCGCCGACGGGACCTTTCAGCCGGCGCGCTTCTCGACGATCCAGCAAGGCCAGTTCTACGAGAATCTCGCCACGGCCGACTTCAATCGCGACGGCCGCGCCGACATCATCACGGGATCCCGCAGCGGGATCATTACGGTCGCGCTGGGCACGGGGGACGGCGGCTTCCAGGCGCCCACCAACATCGCCACGCCCAACTGGGTGCGCTTCATCGCCACCGGCGACCTCAACGGCGACGGGCGGCCCGACGCGGTCGCCACCAACGGGCTGCCCTTCAGCACCAACCAGCAGGTGGGCGAGAACATCGTCGTGCTCCTCGGTCTGGGCAACGGCGCCTTCCAGCCTCCGGTATTCGTGCGCGCGGGCCCCAACCCGGCCCATGTCGCGCTGGCCGACGTGAACGGCGACGGGCGCCTGGACGCTGTCGTCACCAACCAGGGGATTCTCCCGGCGAGCAGCGGACCGCCCCCGAACGCCGGCGGAACCTCCATTTTGTTGGGCAACGGCGACGGCACGTTTCGCGCGCCGGTCAGCTATCCGGCCGGCTCCAATCCGGACACCACAAGCGTCGGCGACTTCAACGGCGACAACCGGCCCGATATCGTCACCGCCTCCGGAGGAGGCTTCTCCGGCTTTCAGTTGCACACCTTTCTCGGGCGCGGCGACGGTACGTTCACCGCCCGCCAGAGCCTCCGCACCGATTTCGGACCGAGCGACATCGCGATCGCCGATTTCAGCGGCGACGGCAAGAACGACCTGGCCGTCGCGCACTGCTGCGGCGACACGCTGATGTCCTACCTGGTCGGCAACGGCGACGGTACATTCCAGTCCGAGGTGCTCTTCCCGGCGGCGGACTCTCCCTACCGGGTGGTCGCCGCCGATTTGAACGGCGACCGCAAGCCGGATCTGATCGTCGGGCACTCGGGTTCGAGCGACGGCATCGTGGCGGTGTTCCTGAACACTTCGCGCAACGGGCGGCCGATCGTCAACGTGTCGGCGGCGAGCAACGCGGTGGGGCCGGTGGCGCCGGAATCCATCGTGAGCGCCTACGGGACCGGCGTGGCGGCGACGACGGCGATCGCGCAGACCATCCCGCCGCCGCTCGACCTGGGCGGCACGACCGTCAAGGTCCGCGACTCGTTCGGGGCGGAGCGGGACGCCGGACTGTTCTTCGTCTCGCCGGGACAGGTCAACTTTCTGGCGCCCGCCGGAACCGCGACCGGCACGGCGATCGTCACCCTCTCGGCGCCGGGCGGCGCGCTCTTCATCGGCACGGTGGAGGTGGGCATCGTCGCGCCGGGCATCTTCGCGCTGAACGCGCAGGGACTCGCCGCGGCTAACGTGCTGCGCGTGCGCGACGGAGTGCAGACGGTGGAGGACGTCTTCGAGATCGGCGCGGGGGACGCCATCGTGGCACGCGCGATCGACCTGGGGCCCGAGGGCGACACCGTCTTCCTGCTGCTCTACGGCACCGGCTTCCGCTTCCGACGCTTCGCGACGTCGGTGCAGGCGACCATCGGCGGGCAGAACGCGCGCGTCAGCTTCTCCGGGGCGCAGGGCGACTTTCCCGGCCTCGACCAGATGAACATCGAGATTCCACGGAGCCTGATCGGCCGCGGCGACGTCGAGGTGCGGGTGACGGTCGACAACGCCGCTGCCAACGCCGTGCGAATCCGGATTCGCTGACGCTAGCACGCCCCTCCCCGCCATCCGGCAGAGAGTCGGGCGCTCCGTGGTGTGCTAATGAACTCCGCTACTGCCGCAGAACGCTGAGGAGATGCCGCACTGCCACATCCAGCTGACTATCGATTCCCTTCCTGCTTTCCCCAAGGGGCCGCTCGACCTGGATATCTACCGGGCGGGGATGTCCTTCCATGTCCGTGCCGTCGTTGGCGAGAACCCGGTGGCCTGGCAGTAACAGGCCGGTTCCGTCGACCAACGTTGTGGGCCCGGAAATAATCACCTCACCGGCGGTCGGTTCACCGATCACCGCTCCCGCCTTCATCTGGCGATATCCCTCCGCGAGAGATTCACCATCTGAAATCGTCTCCGAATTCGTGACGAGCACCGTGGGCAATCCCAATGCACGCTGGCCGTAGACATGCCGTTGCTGGCCGCGCCCCCCGGCGCGATTCTGCACTGTCTGGTAGTTACGGCGAGTCAGCACATCGAGCACAAAGCCATCCACGCGACCTCCGTAGTTGTTGCGGATGTCGACGACAACGCCTTCGCGGGCATGCGCTCCCGCATCGAGATCCAGCGCCAACTGCCGCAGCGTGGCGCCACCCATGTTGAAGATGTGCACGTAGCCCAGCTTGCCACCGCTCTTGCGCTCCACATAGGCCCGCCGGCCCTCCACCCAGTCGCGATAAAGCAAAGGCCGCTCGGCGCCAATGTCGATGGAGCGCACCGCAATCTCGCGCATATTCCCATCCTTGTCCGCAACGGAAAGCACGACTCGCTGGTTGATTTTCCCCTCCAGGAGTTCTTCCCAGTTTGTATTGGGCGTAAGCGTCTTGCCATCAACGCCAGTTATCCATTCGCCGACACGCAAACCCGCGATCGCAGCGGGGCCTTGCCCGATCACCTCGGCGACGCGCAGACGCCCGGCCGCATCGGGCCCATTGCCATCCAGCACCACTCCAACACGGCCGATTCGGCTAGGGGCGAAAGCGGGTGAGGAGATGGCCAAGTGCGACACATTCAGCTCGCCGATCATGAGTGAAATGATGCGCCGCACGTCGTCCATCGATCGCGCGCGTTCCACCCACCGCCCAAAGCGCTCGCGCGCCGCACGCCAGTCGACGCCGTTGAAACCTGCATCGTAAAACTTGCTGGCAAAGTGCAACCAGGCCTGCGCGAACACCGCCCTTTTCTCCTGATCGAAGTCGACCTCAACGGTGGCGGTGAGCGGCACCATTTGTGTTTTTCCGGACTCCAAATCCACAGTTTGGATCCCACCAGCTTCAATGAACCACAACGTCTTACCATCCGGCGAAAACTGTACACTAACTCTCGCCCCGGCCGACGAAATCAGACGCCTGGGCGTTCCGGGCCGAGGCACATCGAGCGGGTACGAGTACAAATACTCCTGCCCCTCCGCCTGGCCCACGAACGCAAGCATGCGGCCATCGGGGCTTACGGCGTGCGTGTTCATCACCGGCATCCCAAGCGGCACCATGGACAAGCGTCTATGAAGACCGTCCCACTCGATGTTGATCACCGGAGCCGCTCGCGAGCCTCTCCCAAACTCAGACTCGCCGACTGTTCTACGGCTGTCTTCCGGGTTGTTGGGCTTCGGTTCCGTTAACGCCTGGAAAACCGGCGCGCGCGGCATAAGGTCAACACGCGCCAAGTATCCTTCGTCGATACCCGTGTCAAAGAATATGGAAGAACCGCTGGGATGCCACCAAAGCGCCGCCACGTAGATATTCGCGAGCCGGCTCACCCAGCGGACTGGCCCGCCCTCGATGGAGATCAACGCCACGTTGCAAAACAGGCCGCTTCCTTCGCCGGCAAAGGCGATCCAGCGTCCATCCGGCGACCAGGCCAATTGCTGCCCGATGTGCGGCTGCAACGGCGCCCGCAAGATGTTCGCTGGCGCGAGGATTCGCTCCTGACTCCGCTCTGGATCCAGTAGCAGAATCGCCCGTCCGCCCCGCACAAAGGCGAGGTGCAGGCCATCCGGCGACCACGCCGGAAGATAGTCGCCTTCCAGGCTCGAAGTGAGTTGCCGCTCCCTCTGTGTGTCGAAGTCGTAGAGAAACAGATGGAAGGCGCCACTGCGCTCAGAAACGTAGGCGATTCTCCGCCCACCCGGGTGCCATACGGGACGGGACTCGCTGGCGGCGGTGTGGGTCAGGCGACTGGCAACGCCACCCTGCCGGGGAACGACGAAAATGTCGCCACGCGCGACGAACGCGAGCCGCTCGCCGTCGGGAGATAGAACCAGATCTTCGACCTGCCTGGACACATCGAATTTGTTCGCCGATGAAGTCTGCGAGCCGGGTAAGGTGATCGGCAAAGGGCTGGTTTTACCAGTGTCCGTCTCGACCTTCCAGATCGCAAAGTCCCTCTCGAAGACAATCTGCTTCCCGTCCCGACTGATCTGGGGCCACAGCAGCCTCCCATCGCGGAAAGCCGTAAGCAGCCGAGCGGAGCCACCATTCGATGGTATGACCCAGAGGTTCTCGTTCCCTCCGCGGTCCGAGACGAAATAAATCTGCTTGCCATCTGGGCTCCACATTGGCCAAAGATCTTTTGAACCGCCCCCAGTCAGGCGACGGTAAGCCGGACCGTCCGGCTGTGGCTCTCTGATCCAGATCTCGCTGGCATCCTTGGCGCTGTGGCCGCGCCGCCACCACTTGCGCCAGTTCTCTCCTTTCGACACCAGCGCCAGTGCACTGTTGTGTGGGGCGGGAGCGCCGAAGTACTCGGCGGAATACCGCTCGGCTGAGACTGGCAAAGGCGTGCCCCCATCAGCCGGAACGCGGTAGACGTCCGTCATTCCCGAAATGTCATGGCTTTGCGTTGAGAAGTACAGATATCGACCATCTGGCGACCAGGCGCTGAGCTCATCAAACCAATCGTCAAACGTAATCCTGCGGATAGCGCCGCTCCTCAGAGAGAGCACGTAGATATCGCCATTTCCGGTGCGCCGGGAGACAAAGGCCAGGCGCGTTCCATCCGGTGAGAACATGGGTCGCGAGTCCGCCGCCGGATGTGCAATCAACGGGCGGGTCTCGCCGCCTGAAGCCGGTGCTACCCAGATGTCGCCTCCAGAAACGAAGGCGACCTGCGTACCGTCGGGCGAAAGGGCTGGCTCCGCGAGTGCGGGTACTTCTGCAGCCGATAACGTGGAGCACCCAAACGCAAGTGCGGACAGGGCAAATAGACGGGCGGTCATGATATTGAAGGATTATATCTTAAGCTCCTTCCGATTGAGGTCGCCGCAGGAGTTGGCAACGCTGGTTCATCGCACAACTCCGAAATCGGCTCCCTCTCCAACAGATGCCGCCTCAGGATGGCGACCTTTCTTCCGGCGTGTAGTGCTTCCGTTG
>CAZEVY010000119.1:0-2412 GCA_964515555.1 uncultured Solibacteraceae bacterium
TCAAGCAGCTTCGCCGCGACGTCGACGCGCTCACCATGACGGCCACGCCCATTCAGCGCACCCTCCACATGGCCATGCTCGGCCTGCGCGATCTCTCGGTCATCGAGACGCCGCCCAAGGATCGCCTGGCGATCCACACCATGGTCGCGCACTTTCATCCCGACCTCATCCGCGCCGCCATCGAGCAGGAAATCGCGCGCGGCGGCCAGGTCTACTTCCTGCACAACCGCGTCGACTCCATCTGGAATCGCGCCGCGCTCATTCAGGAGCTGGTGCCCGACTGCCGGATCGGCGTCGGCCACGGACAGATGGACGAATCGGCGCTGGAGAAGGTGATGCTCGGCTTCATGCGGCACGAGTTTGACGTGCTGGTGACCACGACCATCATCGAGAACGGCCTCGACATCCCG
Organism: uncultured Solibacteraceae bacterium; assembly: GCA_964515555.1. Classification (GTDB taxonomy): domain Bacteria; phylum Acidobacteriota; class Terriglobia; order Bryobacterales; family Bryobacteraceae; genus CAZEVY01. The sequence continues at coordinate 411 of CAZEVY010000119.1, forward strand.
CTCGCCAACACCATCGTCATCGAGAACGCCGAGCGCCACGGCCTCTCGGAGCTCTACCAGTTGCGCGGGCGCGTGGGCCGCTCGAACCGCCGCGCCTACGCCTACCTGCTGGTGCCGCCCGACGCCGAGCTTACCGAAGTGGCGCGCAAGCGGTTGGCCGCCCTGCGCGAGTTCTCCGAGCTGGGCGCGGGCTTCAAGATCGCCGCACTCGACCTGGAATTGCGCGGCGGCGGCAATCTCCTCGGCGGCGAGCAGCACGGCCACATCGACGCCGTCGGCTACGACACTTACGTGCGCCTGCTCGAGCAGACCGTGCAGGAGCTGCGCGGCGAAACCGCCGCTCCCGAGATTCACTCGACCATCAGCCTGGGTCTCGACCTCCGCATTCCCGCGACCTACATCGGCGACGAGCACCAGCGGCTGCGCGCCTACAAGCGCATCGCCGAGGCCTCCGACGCGGCGTCGGCCCAGCGCGTGCGCGAGGAACTGGAGGACCGCTACGGCCGCGCACCCGACGAAGTCGCGCACCTGCTGCGCTTCGCGACCCTCAAGTCGCTCGCCGAGCGGCTGGGCATCGAATCGATCGAGCGGCGCTCCGGCGCGCTCAACGTGAAGTTCCACGGCGAGTCCAAAGTCGACCCGCGGCGGCTGATGAAGATGGTCGAATCGAACCGCGGCGCGCAGTTCACGCCGGCGGGCGTGCTGCGGCTGCCGCTGGCCGTCGAGGGCGGGGTCGCCGCGACGCTGGCATGGATCGAGGAGCGCCTCCGGGGACTCGATCCCGTCGCGTTATAATAAATGCTTCCAATCGCCGCGCCCCGATGAACGACGCGCCCGGACTGAATATCCTCGAAACTCCTGCGCGGCCGAATACCGCCCCGCCGGCAGTGGACGGCGAAACCACGGTCGGCAGCTACTTCGTCTCCAACTATCCGCCCTACTCCTACTGGAAGTCTGACCGGCAGCAGGAAGCGCTCGCCGCGCTCGATCGCGCGCCTGCCGCGGGCACGCCCATGGGCCTCTACCTGCACATTCCGTTCTGCCGCAAGCGGTGCCACTTCTGCTACTTCAAGGTCTACACCGATAAGAGCGCTCCCGAGATCGAAAACTACGTCGACGCCATGATCGAGGAGCTGCGGATTCTGTCCTCGAAGCCGCTGGTGAGGGATCGCGCGCCTTCGTTCGTCTATTTTGGCGGCGGGACGCCCTCGTACCTCTCAACGCAGCAGCTCGCGCGCCTCGCCGAGGCGATGACGCGACTGGTCCCCTCCTGGCGCGCCGCCGGCGAAGTCGCCTTCGAGTGCGAGCCCGGCACCGCGACCGAGCCCAAGCTGCGCGCCATCCGCGATCTCGGCGTGACGCGCTTGAGCATCGGCGTCGAGAACTTCGACGACGAGATCCTGGGCATCAACGGCCGCGCCCACACGTCGAAGGAAATCGGGCCCGTATTCGCTTACGCGCGCTCGGTGGGGTTTCCGCAGATCAACATCGACTTGATCGCCGGCATGGTCGGCGAGACCGGGGAGAACTGGCGCGAGTGCGTGCGTAAGACCATCGCGCTGGCTCCCGACAGCGTGACCCTCTACCAGATGGAGGTTCCGCACAACACCACCCTCTTTAAGGAAATGCGCGACCGCGGACAGGCCGTCGCGCCGGTCGCCGACTGGAAGACCAAGCGCGAGTGGATCCGCTACGCCTTCGCCGAGCTGGAGCGCGCCGGCTATCACGCGGGCAGCGCCTACACGCTGGTGCGCGACCGGGAGCGCTCGAAGTTCCTCTATCGCGACCTGCTGTGGCGCGGCGCGGATATGATCGGCATCGGCGTCGCCTCCATCTCGCACGCCTCCGGCGTGCACTACCAGAACGAGCACGAGATGGGCGCTTACCTGGCGAGCATCCGCGAAGGCCGCCTGCCGATTTATCGCTCGCTCTCGCCGACCGCCGAGGAGCGCATGATCCGCGAGTTCATTCTCCAGATGAAGCTGGGCGCGGTGCCGTCGGC
>CAZEVY010000119.1:2512-15092 GCA_964515555.1 uncultured Solibacteraceae bacterium
CGGCGCGTGGCGCTGCTCGAGCGCGAGAAGTTCCCGCGCTATCACATCGGCGAGTCCCTGCTGCCGTTCACGTACTTTCCGATGGAGACCACCGGCGTCATCGAGCGCCTCAAGAAATCGGCGCACGTGAAGAAATACAGCGTCCAGTTCGTCAGCCAGGACGGCCGCGTCTCGCAGCCCTTCTACTTCTTCAATCACTTCACCCACGAGGCCGCGCAGACCTGGCAGGTCCTGCGCAGCGAATTCGACCAGGCGCTGCTCGACAACGCCCGCGAGAAGGGCGCCGACGTCTTCGAGGAGACCAACGCGCGCGACCTGATTCGCAACGGAGATGGCGCGGTCGCCGGCGTGCGCGCCGAGTCGAAGGACGGCGCGCCGCTCGAGTTTCACGCGCCCATCACCATCGACGCCACCGGCCGCGACGCACTGACCGTGACGCGCAACGGCTGGAAGATCCGCGACCCCTACCTCAACAAGATCGCCGTGTGGACCTACTACGAGGGCGCCCTGCGCGACCAGGGCTACGACGAGGGCGCCACCACGGTCGCTTACGTGCCCGACAAAGGCTGGTTCTGGTACATCCCGCTGCACAGCGATATCGTCAGCGTGGGCGTGGTCGCCGAGAAGGATTATCTCTACCAGGGCACTCGCGATCTCGCTGAGATCTTCTATCGCGAGGTGAAGAAGAACGTCTGGATCGAGCAGCACCTCGCCTGCGGCCGGCAGACCGGACCCTTCCGCGTCACCGGCGAGTACTCCTACCGCTCGCGATACTCGGCCGCCGACGGCGTCATTCTCACTGGCGACGCCTTTGCGTTCCTCGACCCGGTCTTCTCCTCCGGCGTCTTCATCGCGCTCTACAGCGGCGAGCAGGCCGCGCTGTGCGCCGACGCCGCCATCGCCCGCAACGATTTTTCGGCGGCTCAGTTCTCCGCCTACAGCGAAAAGCTCTGCCAGAGCATCGAGGCCATGCGCGCGCTGGTCTACGCCTTCTACGATCACCGCTTCAGTTTCCGCAAGCTCATCGACAAGTACCCGCACCTGGCCAAGGATGTCACCGATTGCCTGATCGGCAACCTGCTGGTCGACTTCGGACCCTTGCAGAAGGCGCTGGCCGAATTCGCGTCGCTTCCCGAGGAGTTGCCCTACGGCCGGCCGCTGGTCGCCGAAACGGCCAATACCTGATGTCCGGTCCCGCCGCCGCGCCCTCGTTCGACTCGCGCGAGGGCGTCGAGCGTCATCAGCTCGCGGCGCTGCAGGCCATGCTGGCCGCCATCATTCCCGATAATCCCTTCTATTCCAGGAAACTCGGCGCCGCCTCCTTCGATTCGCTCGCCGATTTCTCCGCCCGCGCTCCCTTCACCACCCGCGCGGAGCTTGACGCCGACCAGCTCGAGCACCCGCCCTTCGGAACGAATCTCACCTATCCGGTCGAGCGCTACACGCGTTTCAGCCAGACCAGCGGCACCACCGGCCGCCCCATGCACTGGCTCGACACGCCTGAAAGCTGGCGGTGGATGACCGGCAACTGGCTGCGCGTCCTCGACGCCGCCGGGCTCACCGAACAGGACCGTGTGTTCTTCGCGTTTTCCTTCGGACCCTTCATCGGATTCTGGCTGGGCTTCGAGGCCGCCGTCGCGCGCGGCTGCCTCGTGGTCCCCGGCGGGGGACTGCGCACCGAGGCGCGCCTGGCTGCGATTGCCGACGCCGGCGTTACCGTCCTCGGCTGCACGCCGACCTACGCGATTTACCTCGCCGAAGTGGCCGCCGCGTCGAACATCCGGCTGGCCGCGACGCGCGTTCACACGCTGATTGTGGCCGGAGAGCCGGGCGGCAGCATCCCGGTAGTGCGCGCGCGGCTTCAGAAGCTGTGGCCCGGCGCGCGAATTCTCGATCATCACGGCATGACCGAGATCGGCCCCGTCAGCTACGAGTGCCCGAAGCGCGCCGGAGTTCTGCACGTCATCGAAGCGTCCTATTACGCCGAGGTGATCGACCCCGCGGCAGGACGCCCGGTCGAGCCCGGCGAGCGCGGCGAGCTGGTGCTGACCAACCTCGGCCGATGGGGTTCGCCGTTGCTGCGCTACCGCACCGGCGACGTTGTCGAACGCGGCGCGCCGGAGCGCTGCATCTGCGGCACGGCCGATCTGGCGCTTCCCGGCGGCATCCTCGCGCGCACCGACGATATGGTGGTCATCCGCGGCGTCAATGTGTATCCCGGTGCGATCGAGCAGATTCTCCGCGCCTGCGACGGCGTGGCCGAGTATCGCGTCGAGGTCGCCGAGCGCGACGCGCTGCGCGAGCTGCGCATCGTCGTCGAGGCCGAGCCTTCGCTCGCCGATCCGGACGCCCTCGCTCACCGCGTCCGCACGGCGATGAGTAACTCCCTGGGACTGCGCGTCGAGGTCGCGACCGTCGCGCCGGGGTCGCTGCCGCGCTTCGAGCTGAAGGCGCGGCGCTGGGTCCGGGTGGAGTAACCGCGCCGCGGCGCTGCCTAACAGTGCCGGGGCCGCCGCCCAACCCAGCCGCGCCGCCCCTGACAGAACCGCGACCGTAGGGAGCGGATGTTCGCGGTATAATTGAGAATCGTAGTCGGTCGGGGTGCGCGTGTTCCTCAGCGTCAAAGAACTCGAACTGCGGAAGGTGCGCTTCGAGGCGGCCTACGCCCCCGGCCAGATCGACTTGGCCGAGCGAAAGCTGCGGCAAACCGTCCCGCTTGACGTCGAGGGTACCGCCGAGTTGATAGCCTCGATCGCGGAAATCCGCGTGCGCGGGCGCATCTCGGGACGCCTCGAGTGCGATTGCGACCGCTGCCTGGAGGCGGCGTCGTTCCCGGTGGCGGGTGAGTTCGACGTGGTCTACGAGCCGGCCGAGCGGTCCCGCAACGGGCCGCCCGAGGCGGCCATCGCCGACGAGGAAAGCGAAGTCGGATACTACGAAGGAGATGGACTGGAGCTCGACGATGTGGTCCGCGAGCAGATTCTGCTGTGGCTGCCCATGCAGCGGCTGTGCCGGCCCGAGTGCCGCGGCATCTGCCCGGTCTGCGGCCGCAATCGCAACCTCGACGCCTGCTCCTGCGCGCCCCCCGCGGCCGACGACCGCTGGGCCGCGCTCCGCGAATTGAGAAAAGGATAATCGAATGCCCAATCCCAAGCGACGACATTCCAAGCGGCGCACCTCGACGCGCCGCGCCCATGACTCGCTGCGCCGCACCGGCACCGCCGAGTGCCCGCACTGCCACGAGCCGAAACTCCCGCATCGCGTCTGCCCGCATTGCGGCAAGTACCGCGACCGCGAGGTTATCGAAGTCGAAGAATCGTAGCGCGGCGAAAGGCGCCATGAGGACCATCGCGGTGGACGCCATGGGCGGCGACCACGCGCCTCGCGTGGAAGTGGAGGGCGCGCTCGCCGCCGCTCGCGCCTGGGGCCACAAGGTCGTCCTCGTGGGGCGCCGCGATGCCGTCATCGACGAGCTCTCGCGTCACGCCGGCTGGCAGTCGCTCCCCATCGAAGTCGTCCACGCCAGCGAGCAGATCACCATGGACGACTCCGCCGCCAAGGCCGTGCGCGCCAAGCGCGACAGTTCCATCCGCGTCGCCTGCCGCCTGGTGCGCGACGGCGCCGCCGACGGCGTCATCTCGGCCGGCAACACCGGCGCCGTCATGGCGACCGCCAAGATGGTCCAGGGCATGGTGCCCGGCGTCGAGCGGCCGGCCCTCGCCAGCACCGTGCCCACCCGCTCCGGCCGCCCCACGGTCATCGTCGACGTCGGCGCTAACGTCGACTCCAGCGCCCGCATGCTCGGCCAGTTCGCCGTCATGGGCGCCGTCTACTCGCGCGCGATTCTCCACACCGCCGACCCGCGCGTCGGCCTGCTCTCGATCGGCGAGGAGGATCACAAAGGAAACCAGATCACCCGCGACGCCCACGCCCTGCTCAAGACCCTGCCGCTCAACTTCGCCGGCAACGTCGAGGGCCGCGACGTCTATCGCGGCGAAATCGACGTGGTGGTCTGCGACGGCTTCACCGGCAACGTGCTGCTCAAGGTCAGTGAAGGCGTCGCCGACCTGATCCGCCACTTCCTGCGCGAGACCCTCGCGGCCACGCTCCCGCGGCGGCTCGGGGCGATGCTCGCCCGCGGCGGCTTCGCCGAGTTCAAGAAGCGCATCGACTACTCCGAGTACGGCGGCGCGCCGCTGCTCGGCGTCAAGGGCGTCTGCATCATCTGCCATGGAAGCTCGAACGTCAACGCCATCAAGAACGCCATCCGCGTCGCCGGCGAGTACGCCGAGCTCCGCGCCAACGCCCGCATCGAGCAGGATCTGGCGGGCTGGTCGCCGGCCCCTGCGGCCGCGGAGGTGAACTGAGATGACGCGCGGGGCGCCCCATATTCTCGTGCTCCTCTTCGCCGCCACGGCGCTGGCGCAGGACCCCGTCCAGTGGACCCTCGAGATCGACCAGGCTCAGGCGCCCCCCGGCGGAACCGTGCTGGCCCGCTTCACCGCCACCATCGACGCCGGATGGCATCTCTATTCCACCACCACGCCGCCCGGCCCCATCCCGACGACCATCCTGCTCGCCGTCAACGATCGTGTCGCATCGGCGAAGCTCTTCCAGGCTAAGCCGGTCGTCAAGTTCGACCCCAACTTCAACGTCAACTCCGAGTTCTTCGACGGCAAGGTCAGCTTCCTCATCGCCATCACCCTCACTCCGGCCGCCGCGCGCGGCCCCGCCGAAATCGTCGCTACCGCCCGCTACCAGGTCTGCTCCGACAAGCTCTGCCTGCGTCCGGTGCGAAAGCAGGGAAAGGCGGCGCTCATCGTCTCCACGGCCGCGCCGACGCCGTCGATCCAGATTCCCGCCGGCTACACCGAGGTCAAGCTCTCGGCGCCTCCGCCTCCGACTCCCAAGGCCGGGTCCGCTTCGCCGCCGAAGGATGCCGCCCCCGCGCGCCCCACCGCCGGTTCGGGCTGGCAGTTCCTGGCGATCGCTTTCGGCTTTGGACTGGCAGCCATCGTCACGCCCTGCGTCTTCCCGATGATCCCCATCACCATGTCGTTCTTCCTCAACCGGAAGTCGGGCGACGCGGTCTTTCAGGCAGCCGTATTCTGCCTGGGTATCGTCGTGTTGTTCACCGGGCTGGGCCTGATTACCACCGCGATCCTGGGGCCCTTCGGCGTCGTGCAACTGGGCGCGAATCTGTGGGTGAACGCCTTCATCGCGGTCGTGTTTCTGGTCTTCGGCCTGAGCCTTCTGGGGGCTTTCGAGATCACGCTCCCATCGGGACTCCTCACGCGCCTGGACGCCGCCTCCCGTCGCGGCGGCGTTGGTGGGACCCTGCTGATGGGCCTGACCTTCTCGCTTACCAGCTTCGCCTGCGTGGGACCGTTCGTCGGCACCCTGCTCGCGGCCTCCGTCCAGGAGGGCGGCTGGCGTCCGGCTCTCGGCATGGCTTCCTTTGCGGCCGGCCTGGCCTTTCCGTTCTTCTTCCTGGCGCTGTTCCCGGCGGGCCTGAAGCAGCTCCCGAAGTCGGGCGGCTGGATGTCGCGCGTGAAGGTCGTCCTCGGGTTCGTGATCCTGGCCGCAATGTTAAAGTACTTCAGCAACGTCGACAAAGTGCTTCGATGGGATGTACTTACGCGGGAACGCTTTCTCGCGGCCTGGGTCGTACTGTTCGCTATGGCCGGCCTGTATCTGCTCGGGCTGCTCCGCATGCAGGGCATTCGCGGTGACGAGGAGGTCGGCGTCGGGCGCGCGCTCGCGGGTGCCGGCTTCCTGATCTTCGCCGTTGCGCTGATTCCAGGGATGCTCGGCGGCCGGCTCGGCGAGTTGGACGCCTACGTGCCCCCGCCGGCAGGGGGTTTTTCCGCCGGGAGCGGGAGTGCGGCGGGTCCCATATGGCTCAAGGATAAGTATAAGGAAGCGGTCGCAAAGGGCAGGGAAAAAAACAAGTTGGTCTTCATCAGCTTCACCGGCTACACCTGCACCAACTGCCATTGGATGAAAGCCAACATGTTCCCGCGAGCTGAAATCGCCGAGGCGCTGGGCAACTACATTCTCGTCGAACTGTACACCGACGGTACCGACGCCGTCTCCGAGGAGAACGCCCGCCTCCAGGAGTCGAAGTTCGGCTTCGCCGCGGTCCCCTACTACGCCATCGTCGACGCCCAGGAGAATGTTGTTGCGAAATTTGAAGGATTGACACGCAACACTAAGGAATTCCTTGACTTCCTGAAGTCGCCCGTGCGGCCTGTGCCCGCCTCCAACGGCGCGCTGTAGCCGGCATGCCCCTGTCCCGCCGGAGCTTCCTCGCCGCCGGCGCCGCGACCCTGGCCCGTGCCGCCCGCCAGCCGAACATCATCCTCATCGTCGCCGACGACCTCGGCTACGGCGAACTCGGCTGCCAGGGCAATCCCGAAATCCCGACCCCCCACATCGATTCCATCGCCAGCACCGGCATCCGCATGACGCAGGGCTACGTGACCGCGCCGGTCTGCTGCCCCTCGCGCGCCGGCCTCCTCACCGGGCGGTACCAGACCCGATTCGGCCATGAGCACAACCTCATTGGCGCCGACAACCTCAAGCCCGGCCGCGGCCTGCCGCTCGACGAAACGACCCTCGCCGGCTGCCTCAAGCGCGCTGGATACGCCACCGGCATGGTCGGCAAATGGCACTTGGGCGGCGCAGGCCCGTACCTGCCGCGCGCCCGAGGCTTCGACGAGTTCTTCGGCTTCCTGCATGAAGGCCACTTCTTCGCGCCGCCGCCTTATCGCGGCATGACCACCCGCCTCCGCGTCAACGAGCCGCCCTACGACGACGCCAACCCCATCCTGCGCGGCGAAACTCCCGTCGAGGAGCGCGACTACCTGACGCACGCCTTCACGCGCGAAGCCGTCGCCTTCATCGACCGGCACAAGGCGCGTCCATTCTTCCTCTACCTGCCCTACAACGCCATCCACAGCCCGATGCAGGCGCGTGTCGAGGACGTGCGCCGGTTCCAGTCGTCCATCTCCGATGAGCAGCGCCGCATCTTCGCCGCGATGCTGAAGCCGCTCGACGACGGCGTCGGCGCCGTGCTCGACCGCCTTCGCAGCCATGCGCTCGCGGCCGACACCCTGGTCGTTTTCCTAAGCGACAACGGCGGGCCGACCGCCGAGCTGACCTCGTCCAACCGTCCGCTGCGTGGCGGCAAAGGACAGTTGTTCGAGGGCGGCATCCGCGTGCCGCTCCTTCTCCAGTGGCCGGGCCGCATCGCCGGCGGCCGCACGATAGCCGACCCCGTCAGCGCGCTCGACATCTTCCCGACGGCGCTCGCCGCCGCCGGCGCCGCCGCTCCTGCCAAGCCGCTCGACGGAATCGACCTGGTGCCGATGCTGGGGGGCGCCCGCGGCCCCGGTGAGCGGTCCCTCTTCTGGCGATACGGCGTCAACGCCGCGCTGCGCCGGGGCGATTGGAAAATCGTCGCGCAGCGCGAGTCCGCTCGGCCCGACCCCGCGCTCCAGCTCTTCGACCTCGCCGCCGACCCCGCCGAGTCGCGCGACCTCGCGCGTGACAAGCCGGAGGTGTTGCGCTCGCTCGCGGACGAGCTTCGGGCTATCAACAGCCGGATGGCGAAGCCGCTATGGGGACCGGCCCGCGTTTGGGGCGAGCCAGCCCCGAAAGCCTAGAACGTCGTGCGCAGCCCGAACCGGAAGGCCCGGTTCGCGAAACCGGTTCCCAGTTGCGCGGTAACGCCGGTGATCGACATGAAGTTGTTCTGATCCCGGATGCTGCCATCCGGGTTCAGGAGGAGGTTCCCGGAGCCGGAGTTCGGGTTGTTCCACCGGGGCGTATTCGTGAAGTTGGTGGCCTCGGCGCGGAACTCGGTCTTCACACGCTCGGTGATCGTGAACACCTTGGAGAGCTGCGGGTCGAGCCGCCAGAAACCCGGACCGTAGAGAGCGCTGCGGCCCATGGTGCCCTGGAGGTAGGGCGCGTTGCCGCCGTTGAAGAACAGCGGATCGCGGAACGAGTTGGGGTCGAAGTACGACTTGTTGGGCCCGCGCTCGGTGTCGATCTTGCGGACAGGCCCGATCTGCACGGCCGTGACTGCGCAACCGGAGCAGCGTGCCGCGTTACCGGAACCGCCCACCGTGAACGGCGTGCCCGTATAGGCGCTGAAGATGCCTGCCACCTTCCAGCCTCCCAGAACAGCGTTGGCCACTCCGCTGAGCTCGTACTTCATGCCCCGGCCGACCGGGAAGTCGTAGACCCACGCCATGGTGAACATGTGCCGCCGGTCGTATCCGGCCGGCGCGTAATTGCGCCGGAACTCGGACTCCAGGTTCGTGAAGGCCGGACCCGTCCAGCCGTCGTCGTCGGCCATGTTGAGCGTCTTCGACCAGGTGTAGGCGCCCTTGAGGAAGAGCCCGTGGCTGACGTTCTTGTTGAGGCTGGCCTGAAGGGCGTGATACCGCCCGTCGCCGATGCCGTCCCACATGTTGGAGCCGATGGTGCGGCCATACAGCCGTGCCAGCGGAAGATTGGCCTGAAGGTTCAGCGAGGCCCCCAGACCCGCGGTATTGATGTTGCGGTCCATCATTTGGTGGACGGTCTTGGTTCCCACGTAACCCACGTTGGCGATGATGTCCATCGGCAGCCTGCGCTCCACTGTGAAGTTCCACGACTGGATGTAGCCGCGATGCAGAAGGCCGCCCCAGGGGCTGCGCGGTCCCATGTCCAGATTGAGCGGCAGCGTGAGCGTGCCCGTGCTGATGTTCGGGATGGGCACGTCGGGGATGCCGACGTTCAGAGTGTTGAACCATCCGAACGAGGTGTCGCGGAACGCCGCCGCGGTGTCGCCCGCCCCCCAGCTTCCCGTCAGAGTCGCCGGGTACAGGCCGCGCAGCGGGCGCGAGAAGGGCAGTGGATCCCAGGTGATGCCGTATCCGCTGCGGATCACCCAGTTTTCCTGGACGCGCCAGGCGAAGCCTACCCGCGGCGCGAACAGCTTCTTGCTTACTTCGATCCCGTTGTTGCGCGGGACGTTGCCGACGCCGCCGAGCGTCACTACGTTGGTGAACGGATCCCAGCGCTCCAGTCCGCGCTCGTTGCGGTGGATCAGCGGGAAGTACTCATAACGCAGCCCGAGATTCAGCGTGAGGGCGCGGTTAACTCTCCAGTTGTCGCGGAAGTAGAAGGCGTACTGCGGTTCGCGGTTGACCATCAAGAGGTACTGGATCGACTTGGAGTAGCTCGATACCAGTCCGAGCAGCGCCGAGGCGAAGCTGTTCGGCTCGCGCCCGGTCTGACCGGTGATGTTGGTCGCACCGCCGCCGAAGTTGATCGCGCCGCGAGGCTGTCCGGTCTCCGGCTGCCAGTGATCGAGCACCAGCCGCCGCGGCTCGAAGCCCCAGCGGAATTCGTGCGATCCATGCAGCTTTGTGAAATTCCCCTGGAAGGTGTAGGTGCGCTCCTTGCGATCGAGCGGAGCCCACGTCGCCGCCACGCCTACGTTGGAAAACCCGAAGCCGGCGACCGGCGGCACGCCGCCGTAGCGCGGGTCGTTGGCGTACTGGCGTCCTCCGTTGGTGCCCGGAATCCCCCAGACATCCAGGCCGACGTTGGTCTCTCCCCCCGGGATCCCCACCACCTGGTCGAACCGCATCAACCCGAAAACGCCGTCCATGAAGAATCGCGGGCTGATGATCCAGTTGTAGCCGGCGCGCACCAGTTGCGTCGTGGTCTCGCCGAAACCGTCGGTGCCGAGCGCCGGACCGCCCAGATCGCCGAAGACGTACTGCCCTTGCACCGGCGAATCCATGCGGCTGTAGCTCGACCACAGCATCACTTGCGGGTTGAGCTGGTAGTTCCCCTTGATGTCGTAGTTATTGCGATTCAACTTCAGGATTCCCGATTTCGAGTAGTTGCCCTGGAGGTTGTTCGGATCCGTCGGCGAGACCTGGTTGGGAAGCGGCACTCCGCTGTAGATCTTCGACAGGAAGATGGGATGGAAGCGGTTCTTGGGGACGATGTTGCCGGGAAACATCTGGCGGCCCGCGACCGTGCTCGAAGTGGCCGGGTCGTACACGCGCGAGTAATTGATCCATCTGCTGAAGTCGCCTTCGCGGAACTCGGCCGGGGCCACCGAGAAGTTACCGGAGTTGCCGGTGCGCTCCCAGGTTCGCTCATAGCTGAAGAAGTAGAACAGCTTGTCCTTCTTGATCGGCCCTCCCACAGTGCCTCCCGCCTGGTTGAAGATCGTCAGGGGCTTGACGTATCTCGACGAGCGGAAGTATGGGCCCGACATCAGGTGCTGGTTGTTGTGGAACCAGAATCCCGTTCCGTGAATGTCGTTGGTGCCCGACTTGGTGGTCACCGTAATTGCGGCCCCGCCGGCCATGCCCTGCTCGGCGTCAAACGACCCGGTCGAGATGTTGACGTTCTCGATGCTCTCCACCGGCGAGACGTAGGCGACGTGGTGCGGCAGCCAGATGTTGATATTGACCGCTCCGTCGGTGAGCGTGTTGTTGTTGTTCCGCGCCGTGCCGTTGATGTTGGTGGTCAGCGCGCGGCCGGGGGTGTCGACCACGGCGTTCTGGAAACCGGCCGGCGTGGCGCCGGGGACCAGGTTGATGAGGCTCTGATAGTTCCTGTAATTCGGCAGCGGCAACGAAGTGACCGCCGCCGCGGTGATCTCGGCCCGCACGTCCGACTTGGTGGTCTGCAACACGGCCGCCGAACCCTGCACGGTCACCGCCTCGGTCGTGGCGCCGACTTCCAGCCGGAAATCGTGGCGCGTCACGGTGTTGATGGTGACGTCGACGCTGTTGTTCACCGACGGACGGAATCCCGCGGCGACCACCCGCAGCTCGTATCGGCCCGCCGGAACCGTCGGAATCGAGTAGCGCCCCTGCTCGTCGGACTGCACCTGGCGCGAGGCGCCCGTCTGGGTGTTGGTAAGCGTGAGCGTGGCGTTGGGCACCACCAGCCCGCTCGGATCCTCGATGGTCCCGACGATGGAGCCGTACAGAACCTGGCCGGTCGCCGTGCCGCCGCCCAGCGACAGCAACAGGATCACCGCAAATACAGCCGAGAGTTGCCGCATGACCGATTTCTCCTTGATAGTCTGACCTTGGGAGTGTTCCGTGCGATCGAAACGGAAATAGAGAATTGGGCCGCCGAAGAAACAGCAGCCGCGCGGAGACGAATCGTAGTCGGCCCCCAACCCCGTAGCGTTTCCCCTCGTCCCGAACCTGAGATCGGGACGTTTCGCTCGTGAACGAGTCGAATATACACCTCGCGCCGGTTGGCGTCAAGGCCGGGGGTTACCGGCGGGTGGCAAGACCGCTACGCGCTGATTCGACAGAGCCGCGCGCGTCAGCGAGCGGTTCCTTCGGACTTTCGCTGCGGGCCGCTAATCCAGGGTGGCGTTGACGGCCGCCTCGACCAGTATGGCGCGCTTACTGCCCGATTCGACGATGTGCCCATGGTACTTGTGCTTGCCGTTGACCTCGACCCGCAGCGGCCGGTCGATGGAATAATCGAAGGCCAGCACGTCGCCCACATCGAGCTGCATCACGTCCCCGGTCTTCATCGTGGTGCCGCGCAGACGCGCGTCCAGGCAGATCGGCGACTGTTTCACCAGCCGCAGGATGCGGTCCTGCTCTTCCTCGGTCGATTCGGGCTTGCGCATCGGCCACTGCTGGTCGAACTTCTGGCGCAGCTTCTTCATGAGGATCGAGGGAATGCCGATGTTCATCATGCCGGCGGTCTCGCCGATGCGCACTTCCAGGCCGATCGCAACCACCGCCTCGCTGGGGGCCAGAATCCGGAGCATCCGAGGCTCGGTTTCGTGCGCTGAGATGCTGAAGTTCACGTTGGTGACCGGGCGCCAGGCCTCCGCCAGGTCGTGCAACACGATCCGGTACAATCCTTCGAGAATGCTCTGCTCGATCTCGGTGACCTCGCGCTCGATCTTCACCGGCACGACCTTGCCGCCGCCCAGCAGCATCTCCAGCATCGGAAACACCAGCGACGGATTCATCTCCATCACGCCGCTGCCGTCGTGAGGCTTCATGCCGAGCGCGACGATCGCGGTTGGCGAGGGCAGCCGCCGCGTGAACTCGCCGAACGGGAGTTGCTCCACCGCGACCAGGTTCACGATCACGTGCCTGCGCAGATACGCCGGGAGACTCGATGCCAGGCTGCGCGCGAAGGTCTCGTGCAGCATGTGGATCGCACGAAGCTGGTGCTTGCCGACCCGGTCCGGCCGCCGGAAGTCATAGGGCTGCGCTTCCTGGGCGGAACCGTTGGTCCCCGGGGTGTCGCGCAGGTTGCGGAAAACGCGATCGATCTCCTCCGGCGTGAGGACGCGATTGGACGGGATGATGGACATAGCGTCGGCGCGCAGCGCCGCTTCTCTGTCATCGGCGCGTGGCCGGGAAGACTTTAAGTGGTCTTCGTCAAGCGTTTGTACGCGCGCTTCGACTCGCCGCGTCGCAACCGAGCTGACAGCTTATAGCTAGCCTGTGACTTCTCTCCCGGGCGGTGGCGAATACGGCGACGTCGGCGCCGATGCGCCGGGCGATGCTACGGTAGT
>CAZEVY010000120.1:0-2434 GCA_964515555.1 uncultured Solibacteraceae bacterium
GAGACCACGCTGGCGCGCGTCATCAAGCTGGTGGAGGAGGCCCGCGCGCGGCGCGCTCCCGTGGTGCGCATGGCCGACCGCTACGCCAAGTACTTCGTGCCGATGCTGCTCCTGGCCGGCGCCCTCACCTTCTACTTCACCCGCGACTGGATGCGCACCGTGGCCGTGCTCATCGTCGGATGCCCGTGCGCGCTCATCCTGGCGACGCCGACCGCCATGGTCGCGGCCATGGGAGGATTGGCCCGGCGCGGGATCCTGGTGCGCGGCGGCGCCGTGATCGAGCAGGCCGCCAGGGTCGACACCGTGCTGTTCGACAAAACCGGCACGCTCACCGAGGGGCGCTTCGAGATCGTGCGCGTGCTGCCCGCCGAGGGCGGCGAGGACGGCCTGCTGCAACTGGCCGCCACCGCCGAGCACGCCAGTGATCACATGCTCGCGCGCGTGATCGTGGAGGAGGCGCGGCGGCGCGGCATCGAAGTCGGCTCGCCCGCCGACGCGCGCATCCTTCCGGGCCGCGGCGTCGAATGCACCTGGCACGGTGCGACCGTTCGCGCGGGCAACGCCGCCTATCTCGCCAGCCACGACATTCCGGTCGCCGAAACCGCGCTGGAAGAGGCCGACCGCCTGGGCGCGACCGCCGTGCTCGTCGCCCAGGGCTCGCGATTCGCGGGCGCGATCCTGCTGCGCGACACCATTCGCGCCGGAGCCAGGCACGCCGTCCACGAGCTGGAGCATCTCGACATTCACTACCAGACGATGCTCACCGGCGACCGCCGCCGCGCCGCCGAGGCCATCGCGCGCGAAGTAGGCATTCCCAACGTCGAGGCCGAGCTGCTCCCCGAGCAGAAGCTCGACCGCGTCCGCCAGCTCGTCTCGCAGGGACGCATCGTGGCGATGGCGGGCGACGGAGTGAACGACGCGCCGTCGCTGGCGGCGGCCCACGTCGGCATCGCGGTGTCGGGCGCGAGCGACATCGCCGCGGAAGCGGCGGGCGTGGTCTACATGGGCCGCTCGCTCGAAAAGCTCCCGCAGTTGTTCGACGTGAGCCGGCGCGCGGTGACCATCGTCTGGCAGAACATCATCGTCTTCGCATTCCTGGTGAATATCGCGGCCATCGGCCTGGCGTCGAGCGGAATCATGGGACCGCTGGGCGCGGCGTTCACGCACCAGATCGCTTCGTTTCTGGTGATGCTGAATTCGCTGCGGCTGCTGAGATTGGACCGGCGCCGCGGCGCCTGGAATCACCGCTTTGGCCACTGGCTGCATCATCGGCTGGGGCACGGGAGGCTGCATCATCTCTGGCACGGGCTGGAGCATCTGCCCGAGTCGATTCATCCGCGCGAGGCGTTCTTCCGGATGATCGAGAATCGCCGCCGATACTACCGCCCGGCGGCGATCGCCGCGGTGGCGCTGATCGCGCTCAACGGCGTCTATGTGCTCGGACCGCACGAGGCCGGAGTGATCGAGCGGTTCGGGCGCAAGGTGGAGCCGTTGCGCGAAGCGGGACTGCACTACAAGCTGCCGTGGCCCGTCGAGCGGTTGACGCGCGTGGAGGCGCGGCGCGTGAGGGTGGTGGAGATCGGATTCCGGTCGTCGGCGTCGCCCACGGCCGAGCCGGCCGCCTACGAGTGGAATGTGCAGCACCGCGGCGGACGCTTCGAGCGCAAGCCCGAGGAGTCGCTCATGGTCTCCGGCGACCAGAACATGATGGAGGTGAACGCCGCCGTCCACTACCGGCTGCGCGACCCGGGCGCGTTCCTGTTTCGCCACGCCGATGGCGAGACCACGGTGCGCGTGGCGGCGGAATCGGCGCTCCAATCGGCGATCACCACCACTCCGCTCGACGAAGCGCTCACCACCGGCCGTCAGGCCATCGAAACGCGCGTTCGCGGCGATCTCCAGCATCGGCTCGACCGCTACCAGTCGGGCGTCGAGGTGATGCAGGTGAAGCTGCTCGACGTGCATCCATCCATCGAAGTGGTCGACGCGTTCCGCGACGTCTCGGGCGCCTTCGAGGAAAAGAACCGGCTCATCAACGAGGCCGAGGGCTATCGCAACGAGCAGGTGGCGCTGGCGCGCGGCGGCGGGCGCGCGCGAATGGAGACCGCACGGTCGCATCGCATCGGAGTCGTGAATCGCGCCTCGGGCGATGCGGCGCGCTTCACGCAGAGCGAAGCGGCGTACAGGCTGGCGGCGGGCGTCACTGAGACGCGCCTGTATCTCGAAACCATGGAACAGATCCTGCCGGGACGCCGCAAGATGATCGTCGACTCCAGCAAAGCCCGGCGCCACCTGATGCTGGTCGACGACGGCGTGGAGATCGGACCGGCCATCGCGCCGGGCGCCGCCGCGGCTCCGCGGCAACCGCCCGGCGAGGAGGAGCGAGAATGAACCGCAAGTATTATCCGGCGGCGGCGGCCATCGTCGGCGCGAT
>CAZEVY010000120.1:2534-15002 GCA_964515555.1 uncultured Solibacteraceae bacterium
GAGACCGTCGGCGATCCCGTCGCCGCCGAGATGCGGCTGCACGACATCGTTTGGAGCGGCCTGAGCGCCGCGCTGGGCACGCACGACCTGGAGTCGATTATCTCGACCAGCGCCGCGACTGTCGAGACGCGCACCATGCTCGACCAGCTCGCCGCCCTCACGGACCGCGCGGCGCTGGCCCGCTACGGCGTCCGCGTCGTCGACGTTCGCATCAAGCGGCTGAATCTTCCGGAACAGAACAAGCAGAGCGTGTTCGCGCGCATGCGGGCCGAGCGCGAGCGCATCGCGCGGCAGTATCGCGCCGAGGGCGAGGAGCAGGCCCTGCGCATTCGCGCCGACGCCGACCGCCAGAAGGAAGAGATCCTCTCGGCGGCCTACAAGGAGGCTGAGAAGATCAAGGGCGAGGGCGATGCCGAGTCGACGCGGACGTACAGCCAGGCCTACTCGCGCAATCCGCGCTTCTACCGGCTGCTCCGCACGCTGGAGTCGTACAAGAAGATCTTCGACGACAAGACCACGGCCATCCTGAGCTCGGATTCGGAATTGCTGAAAGTCCTGATGCGGGGCGAGAACGCGCAATGAAGGTGCTCGACATCGGGGCGCGCCCGCCGAAGCACGACCATCCCCACGATGGTCACGACCACGGCCACGCACATCCCCACGAGCACGGCGACGGCCATCATCACGAGCATCCGCACCACGCGCCGGCGGGATGGCGGTCGCGGCGGCGGCTGCTTGCCGTCGTCGCGGGACTGCTGGTGCTGTCGAGCGTCTACGTGATCGGCGCGGACCAGCAGGCGGTGGTGACGCGCTTCGGACGCGTCGTCGAGCCGCGGGTGATGCCCGGGATTCACGTGTCGCTGCCCTGGCCCATCGACCGCGTGTCGAAGCTGAAGGTGCGTCAGCTCCAGCGGCTGGTGGTCGGCGGCGGCGCGCCGGATACGGTGGTGGGGCGTGCCCAGCCGCTGGTGTCGCAGTTCCTGACGGGCGACCAGAATCTTCTGCACCTGCGGGTGGTCGTGCAGTACTCGGTGGGAGTGCCGGCCGACTACCTGTTTCAGGCCGATAACGTGCCGGGCGCCGTGGGCGCGGCGGTGGAGAGCGAGCTGGCGCGGCGCGTGGCGCACCGCGGAGTCGACGCCGTGCTGACCACCGAAAAGGTCGCGATTCAGGACGAGGTGCGGGGCGCGGCGCAACAGCTCATCAACGACTACCGGCTGGGCGTGGAGCTGGCGAGCGTCAGCATCGAGAGCGCGACTCCTCCGCCCGAGGCCGCCGACGCCTTCCGCGATGTCGCCAGCGCGCGCGCCGACCTGTCGCGCATCGTCAACGAGGCCGAGGGCTACGCCAACAGCGTCGTGCCCAAGGCGCGCGGCGAGGCGCAGCAAATGCTCGAAGGAGCGCAGGGGTACCGGCAGCGGAAGATCGACGAGGCCATCGGCGACGCCTCGCGCTTCGCCCAGGTGGCCGGGGAGTACGCGCGTGCCAGCGAGGTGAACGGCCGGCGACTCTACCTGGAGACCATGGAGCAGATTCTGCCGCGCATTCGGAAGCTGATCGTGGATCGGAACGGGAATCTCGATCTGACGATATTGAGGAGGGGATCGGAACCGAAGTGACGCGGCATCGCAAGGCGCAGGCGCTGACGGTCGCGGTGATGGCGGCGGCGGTCGGTGCGGTGACGCTGGGCCGTGGCGGGTGGCGCGCGGTCATCCCGATCGCAAAAGCCGACCCCACGCCCCAGGACGCCATCTACGACATGCTCGACGCAGCGCGCGAGGGCCGCGTCGCCGATTACCTTGCCGCCTTCGCCCCTCCGATGGAAGCTTCCCTGAAGCAGGCCATCGCCGATTCCACCGAGCGCGGCTTCGCGAAGTATCTCAGGGAGACGAATGCGCCCATCAAGGGAATCGCCATCAACGAGCCGCAACCCGTCGCCGAAGGCGAGGTCAAGGCCCGCGTCGAGTACGTCTACCAGGACCGCAATGAAGCGCAGTGGATGTACCTGGCGCGGTCGGGCCGGGGTTGGAAGATTCACCGCGTCGATGGCGCCGAGCGGGTGAAGACGCTGATTCCGTACGGGACGCCCGTGCGGTAACCTGACTTCACTCAAACAGCGGAATCTGATCCTTCACCACCGCCTTCGGCGCCCGCGGCCGCGCACCCGACCCCACCACCCCCAGCACCCGAACCTCCGCCAGCGCCGCCCGCGGCACGAACAGCCGCTGTACATTCGACCCCGGGTCCGGCGGCGTCACCAGGAAACCCTCGGGCGGAGCGTGCAGCAGGTCGCCCGAAAGCAGACCTTCCTGGCGGTCCCCGTCCCGGTAGCGCAGCTCCACCCACAGGCCCGCCGACTTCGGGCGGCTGGCGAAAACGCGCCGCTCCTCGGCCTCTTCGCCAAACTCGCGCACGAAGCAGACGGCCTTCACCTCCCCGAACGGCGCCACCGTCACGAACCCCTCGGGGCTGATCAGTTCGATCCCCGTATCCGATAGATAAGACTGGGGATTCACGAATCCGGTGAGCGCCTCGCGCTCGAAGCGGCGTACCAGTACCTTCTTATTTGTGGAGGCTGCCACGGGGTTTTCGCGCCCGTTTCAAAAAACAATTTGACATAGTATTGTATCATTGGCTGAATGCAGGATTCTCATCCTGTGTCGGGGTCGATGCAGGCGTTCCTGAGCCATTGCCGCGTCGAAAAGGGCCTGGCGGCCAATTCCGTCGCCGCTTACGCCGCCGACCTGAAACGTTTCGACGCCTTCCTCGACGGCCGGCCCGCCGCCGAGCGCACAGCGCGGGGCGCGCTCCATGCTGCGAGTCAACGCTCACGACCCGCTGCCTTGTGCGCGGCGTCGATTGACGAGGACGTCATCCGCCAGTACCTCGACCATCTCGGCGCCGCGGGCCTCGGCGCCCGCTCCGTCGCCCGGCACCTCACGACGCTGCGCAATTACTTCGCCTTCCTGCTGCGCGAGCAACTCCTCGACGCCGACCCGGCCGCCAACATCCCGCTGCCGCGGCACTCCACGCCCTTGCCCAAGAACCTCGGCCTTGGCGACGTCGAGAAACTCCTCGTGGCGCCCTCCGCCGCGACGCCTCTCGGACTCCGCGACCGCGCCATGATCGAGCTGTTGTTCGCCTCCGGGCTCCGTGTGAGCGAGTTGTGCGGATTGCGTCTGGCCGATTGCCACACCGACGCGGGACTGGTTCGCGTCACAGGCAAAGGCAACAGACAACGCATGGTTCCCATGGGCGCCTCGGCCATCCGCGCCATCGACGCCTGGCTCGACGGGCCGCGCGCCCGGCTCCTGGGATCGCGCCGCAGCCCCTACCTGTTCGTCTCCGCGCGCGGGCGTCCGCTCACCAGGCAGGGCTTCACGAAGGCGCTGAAGGCGCACGGGCGTCAGGCGGGCATGTTCCGGAACCTCTCGCCGCACGTGCTCCGGCACAGCTTCGCGACCCAGCTTCTCGAAGGCGGCGCCGATCTCCGCAGCGTGCAGACCATGCTCGGCCACGCCGACATCTCGACAACGCAGGTCTACACGCACGTACTGCCGTCGCGTTTGAGGAGCACCGTCGAGCGGCATCACCCGAGGGCCTGAACCCATGAGCGACTACATGTACATGCTCGAAAGTCACCTGAACCCGGCCCAGAGCCGCGTCGTGACCGAGCTGGAGGCGGTGGCGGGGCATGCCAACGTGAACCTGTTTCTCACCGGCGGCGCGATGCGCGACATGTTCGCCGGCCACCCCGTCCGCGACCTCGATTTCACCGTCGAAGGCAACGCCTTGAAGCTGGCGCGGGCGCTCGCCCAGCGGCCGGGCGTGAAGCTCCTGGCCGAGGACGAGGAACGCAAATCGGCCGAGCTGTTGTTTTCCGGCGAGATTCGCGCCGCCGTCGCCATGGCGCAGCAGGCGCGCTACGGCAAGCCGGGCGCGAAGCCGCGGATTCAACCGGCCACCATCCATGAGGACCTGCGCGGCCGCGACTTCAGCATCAACTCCGTGGCGCTCTCGCTCAATCGCGCTTCGCGCGGGCTGCTGCTCGATCCCAACAACGGCCTGGGCGACCTCGAGCGCAAGGAGATCCGCGCCATCAGCAACTACACCCTCTACGACGAGCCGGTGCGGCTGCTGCGGCTGCTGCGGCTCAAGGTCCGCCTCGGCTTCACCATCGAGGCCCGCACCCAGTTGCAGTACGAGAACGCGCGCGAGGCCGGCATGGAGTCGCAGATCGCGCCGCGGCTGCTGTTCGAGGAGCTGCGCGCCGCGGCCGACGAGCCCAACCCCGCCGATCTCGTGCAAACGCTCGAGCAGGAGAACCTGCTGCGGCTCTTTCACGACAAGCTCACCGGCCCCAAGCTGCCCGCGGCCGGTCTGTCGCGCCTGCAAAAGGCGCGCCAGTTGGTGCCCTACGGTGTCGACCTGCGGGTGCAGCCTCTGGGCCTCTTCCTCTACTTCTTCGCCGAGAAGCTCTCGGCCAAGGAGCGCGCCGAGCTGATCGCCAACGTGCAGATGCACAAATCCGAGGTGGGGCGCTGGCAGAAACTGGAGGCCGGCTCGCGCGGCCTGGAGCGCGCGTTGAAGTCGGCCAAGCTGCACAAGCCGTCGCAGGTCTATCGCGCGCTGATCGACGCGGCGGGAGAGCACGTGCTGTTCCTGTTGATCCGCTCCGAGCACCGGATCGTTCAGGACCGCATCCGCAACTACCTGCAGAAGTACCTGCCGGCGGCGCAGGAGGTCACCGATCAGGATGTCGTCGCGGCCGGAGGCCAGCCCGGGTCGCCGAAATTCGCGAAACAGCGGGACGATCTGATCAATGCCCGCCTGGACGGCCGCGCCCGCAAGCCCGTGCCACCGCCTGTGGTCGAGCCGCCGGCGCCGCCGCCCGCTCCGGCCCGGGTCAGCCCCCGGCTCGCGATGGCGCGGCGGTAGTTACCGCCGGTTGGCCTATTCCAAGAGGCGCACTCCGAGAAAGAGTCCGCCAAAAACTACGATGGAAACCGCCACGATGGCGATCCATTCGAACACCCGTTCCTTGGGTGACGAAGCCGCCTTCGCGTCATGTTTCATTTGCTCGTCGAGGCTGTCGAACATAGACGTTGCCTCCCTTGCATATTGGGACCGCCGGGTCCGCCGGAAGGTTACAGTCCCTTCACACAGTATACGCCCGGAGAGGAGCGAGGGTTCCCTGCGCGCCCCTCTGCCGCTCATATCGCCGCGATGCGCCGCACCTCGGCCTCCATCGACGGCGTGCACACGATGCAGTTTCCGCCGTGGATGCTGCGCCCGCCGTCGAAGTTGAAGAAGCTCCCTCCGGCCTCCTCGACGATCACCTGAATCGGCGCCATGTCCCAGGCCTTCAGGCTGTACTCCAGCCACACCTCGGCCTTCCCCGACGCCACCATCATGGCGTCCAGCGCACCGCCGAAGCTGCGCACGGCCCAGGCGTCGCGCATCCAGTCGCCGAGCCGCTCGCCGAAGGCGATGCGGTGGAGCACGTTGTAGCGGCTCACGCAGACGACGGCTTCGGTGATGCGGTCGATCGCCGAGACGCGCAATCTCGTCCCGTCCCGATACGCCCCCGCGCCCCGCGCCGCGAAATAAACCTCGCCGAGAGCCGGAAATCCCGCCGCCCCGGCCACCACTTCGCCGTCCGCCTCCAGGCCCACCAGGTTGCACCACATGCGGTTGCCACGTACAAAGTCTCGGGTTCCATCAATAGGATCGATGATCCAGCGCCGGCCGTTGCGCGACTCCTTGGCCGCGCCCTCCTCGCCGAGAACGCCGTCGTCGGGGAATCGCTCGGAAAGGAAGGCGGCGACGGCGCGCTCGACGGCGCGGTCGGCCTCGGTGACGGGCGAGTCGTCGGACTTGCGGTCGGCGGCGATGCCGCGGTCGTAGTACGGCATCGCGGTTTCACCGGCCAGGCGAACCGCGGCCAGGGCGGCGTCGAGTTCTTGTGAAAAGTTCATTTTCGTTACCGGGACCTCTTGCACGGACCCAGGTTCTAGGTTATCCTTGCCCCCAATAGTCGGCCAACTGGGGAAAGGGGGCCTAAGACATGCCAGGGGTGTTTCACCCTCCCCGTTCCACGTGCGACATTTTCCCCGGCCGCCCGGCTGTGACTTTCGGGAGGCAAATCCGATGCGATCTTTCTCAAGGACATTAGGGCTTTCGATCCTGATGCTGTCCCTGGCTGCCGGCGCTTACGCGCAGATCAGCTCGACTTCGTCGCTGGCCGGAGCCGTCGCCGACCCCACCGGGGCCCTGGTGCCCGCCGCCGACGTGACGGTTCGGAACATCAACAACGGGGCCATCTATAAGACCACCACGACCGCCAACGGCGCCTTCACGGTTCCGTCGCTGCCTGCCGGCGACTACGTCGTCACGGTGCAGGCCCCCGGCTTCAAGCTGGCGCAGGTGCCGAAGGTGAGCCTGAATGTCGGCGTGCCGGTGAATATCCAGGTGATGCTCGAGGTCGGGACGCAGGCCGAGACGGTGAACGTCGAGGGCACGGGCCAGATGCTCCAGACGCAGACGGCGGCGGTGTCGACGACGCTGGTCGGCAAACAGATCACGGAGCTGCCGCTGGTGTCGCGCGACGCACTCGATTTGGTGTTGTTTCTGCCGGGCGTGAACACGCCGGGCCGCCCCCGCACTTCGACCATCAACGGGCTGCCGAAAGGCGCGATGAACATCACCATTGACGGCTTGAACGTGCAGGACAACCTTCTGAAATCGACCGACGGCTACTTCACTTATATCCGCCCGCGCCTCGACGCTATCCAGGAGGTGACGATTTCGACGGCCACCGCCGGCGCCGAATCCACCGGCGAGGGCGCCGTACAGGTGAAGTTCATCACCCGCGGCGGCACCAATGAATATCGCGGGAGCGCCTACTGGTACCATCGCAACCCGTCGCTGAACGCCAACTACTGGTTCTCGAACCGCGACCTGCCGGCCGACCCCAACACCGGCAAGGCGCCCCGGCAGCGTGTGCTGCTCAACCAGATCGGGGCGCGCTTCGGCGGGCCCATCTCGATTCCGAAGCTGTTCAAGGGCAACGATCGCGCGTTCTTCTTCATTAACTACGAAGAGTACCGGCTCCCCGAGGAGGCGCTGCGCAACCGCACCATCCTCAGCCCCGAAGCGCAGTCGGGTGTTTTCCGCTATGGCGGCGCCAACCAGCGGCAGGTGAACCTGTTCACGCTGGCGGCGGCCAACAGCCACGTGAGCACGCCCGATCCGGTGATCGCGAAGCTCCTGACCGATATTCGCGCCACCACCGGCCAGGGCGGCGTGTCGGCCCTCACCGACCCGAACCTCCAGCGCTTCTCCTTCACCGCCAAGGGCGGGCAGACGCGCAAGTTCCCGACCATCCGCATGGACTTCAACCTCACCTCGCGCCACCAGTTGGAGTTCTCTTACAACTACCAGGATTTCGCGGGACTGGTCGATTTTCTCAACGGCACCGACCCGGCGTTTCCGGGCTTCCCCAACCAGGGAAGCCAGGGGTCGAACCGGCTGTCCTCGGTGATCGCGCTGCGGTCGACGCTGACCTCGCGCATCGTGAATGAAGCGCGCTTCGGACTGCTGGGCGGCTCGACGCTGTTTTTCCCCGAGATCGGACCGGGACAGTTCGCCAACCAGGGCGGCTTCAGCCTCAATATCGGCGCCGCCGGCATCACCAGCGCCACGGTATCGACCTCGCCGAGCCGGCGCAACACGCCCGTGAAGCAGTTCAGCGACAACCTGAACATCATGCACGGCGCGCACAGCATCAGCATGGGATTCACTTTCAGCCAGATCAACTCCTGGCAGTTCGCGCAGGCGGCGGTGCCGACCACTTCCATGGGCGTCGACGCCACCGACCCGGCCGCGGCCATGTTCACCCAGGGGAACCTGCCGGGCGCGTCGAACACGGATCTCACCAACGCCCGCAACCTCTACGCCGTGCTGACGGGCCGGCTGACGGCTATCAACGCCAGCGCGCAGCTCGGCGAGGACGGCGCCAAATACGTCTACCTCGGCCCCAATGTGCAACGCTTCCGCGAGCGGGAGACGGGCATCTACATCCAGGACAACTGGCGCGTGCGGCCGACGTTCTCGGTGAACTACGGCGTCCGCTGGGAAGTGCAGTATCCCTTCCAGTCCGGCAACCGGAAATACTTCAAGACCAGCTTTCCCGAGCTCTACGGCGTCTCGGGCCTGAACAACCTGTTCCGGCCGGGCACGCTGTCTGGAAAGGTGACGGAGTTCGTGCCGCTACCTCCGGGCGAATCGTCGCACAACACCGACTACAAGAACTTCGCGCCCGCCGTCGGCATGGCCTGGACGCCGAACTTCAAGTCGGGTCCGCTGGGCATGCTCTTCGGCGGTCCGGGCAAGGGCGTGCTGCGCGCCGGCTATTCGCTGGCCTACAACCGCGAGGGCGTGACCGCGTATTCGGCGCGAATGAATGCGAATCCCGGGGGATTCATCAACGCCAACCGGACGGTCGCCCTCGGCAACCTGGGGAATCTGCCGGTGCTGCTCCGCGAGACCGGACGCACGGGTCCGCCGGCGTTCCCCGACACGGCCACCTCGCCGATCACCGGCGCGGCCACCGACTCGGCCAACGCCATCCACCCCAACCTCAAGGTGCCTTATGTGCACAGCTGGAGCGTCGGCATCCAGCGCGAGATGGGCCGGGACATGGTGCTGGAGGTCCGCTACCTGGGAAACATCGCGCGGCGCGCCTGGACAGCGATCAACCTGAACGAGATCAACTATCTCGAGAACGGGTTCCTCGATGAGTTCAAGCTGGCGATCGCGAATCTCCAGGCCAACCGGGCGGCCAATCGCGGCGACAACTTCCGGTACTATGGCCCGGGCACCGGCACTTCGCCGCTGCCGATCACGCTGGCGCACTTCAGCGGCATCGCGCCGTCGCGCGCCGGCGACGCGACGCTGTACAATTCCGCCGAATTCGCCAACACGACCTTCGTCAACACGCTGGCGGTCCAGAATCCGGCCATGGGGACCTTCTACAACAGCCTCTATTCGGGCAACGCCACCTTCCGGGCCAGAATGGCCGCGGCGGGACTGCCGGCCAACTTCTGGCTGGCCAATCCCGGGAAGCTGGGCGGCGCCAACGTGCTGACCAACTTCGGCGGATCGCACTACCACGCCGCGACGGTGGAGCTGAAGCGGCGCTTCTCGAACGGGATGTTGTGGAACCTGAACTACACCTTCGGGAAGGCGATCGAGCGGCTGTTCCTCAGCTGGCGGCGGGAGGCCGACGAGGGGATTTCGCCGCTGAACCTGACGCACGCCTTCAAGGCGAACTGGATCTACGAGCTTCCCTTCGGGCGCGGCAAGCAGTATCTCGGAAACGCCAGCGGCGTGGTCAATCACCTGCTGGGCGGCTGGGCCATGCACGGCACCGGCCGCGTGCAGTCGGGCACGCCGTTCAACTTCGGCAACGTGCGGCTGGTCGGCATGACCCGGCGCGAGTTGCAGAAGGAGGTCGGATTGCGCTTCGACGACGGCGCCAAGCTGATTCACTATCTCCCGCAGGACATTCGCGATAACACCATAAGGGCGAACAACGTCAGCGCCACCTCGGCGACCGGCTACGGAACGGCCGGCGTGCCTTCGGGCCGCTATATCGCGCCGGCCAATTTCCCGGGTTGCATCGAAGCGTTCGCCGGGCAATGCGGCTTTACGCGGGTAATGATGTACGGGCCGCACTTCACGCGGTTCGACATCAGCGCGGTGAAGCGGGTGAACGTCAACGAGCGGATCAACGTCGAGCTGCGCGGCGAGTTTTTGAACGCGTTCAACAACATTAACTTCATCGTCGGCAACGCAGCCAACGACGTCAACACAATCGGCGGCTTCGGCAGCGCCAACTTTGGACAGGTGACCCAGGCCTACCAGGACACCTCGACGACCAACGATCCGGGCGGGCGCCTGGTGCAGCTGGTGCTTCGGATCAACTTCTGAGCACTTCCGTGCGGCGTCCGCCTCCGGCGAAGCGGCTGCACTTCGTGGACCTCGGTTACCGGCGGGGGCGGTGATGTTCCACGTGGAACCATCTCTAGTCAATTAACAGGGATTGACCGCCCTCGTCCAGCCGCCGGGACCTGTAATCGCTTGCATCGGGTCGAAAAACCTTTACATGGCATGTCAGTGCGAGTAACATAGGGCAATCCGCCGCCTGGGTAGAGCGCGCGGATGCCTAGTCTTAGGGGGGTGTTTAAATGAGGATTCCGAGCCGAATCGCTCTCTTTCTGTGCGTGGCGCTGACCGCCACGTTAGCCGTCGCACAGATTGGAACGTCGACCATCACCGGGCGGGTAACCGACCCGACGGGCGCGGTGGTTCCGAACGTCGCCGTCATTCTGTTGCAGCCGACGACGAACTTCACGTTCCGGTCCGTAACCAACAACGAAGGCATTTACCGGTTCCCGTCGCTGACGCCGGGCTTGTACCGCGTCACCTTCGAGGCGTCGGGCTTCAAGAAAGGCGTGCGCGAGGACTTCGAGCTGCGCACGGGCGACACGATGGCGGTCGACATGGTGATGCAGGTCGGCAACGTGGCGGAGTCGATCGAAGTTTCGGGCGCGTCGACGCTTCTCGAAACGCAGACGTCGGCCACCGGCACGGTGGTTTCGGGGCAGGTCATCTACGACATGCCGCTCTACCAGCGCTACATCAACTCGACCATGAACCTGGTGCCGGGCATGCAGTCGGGCGGCTTCGCCTACGGCGGCTCGCTGGGCAACTACCACTTGGCCGGCCAGCGCAGCGGCACCATCGGAATCTTCGAGGACGGCGTCAGCGGTAACGACCAGACCGGCGGAACAGAGACCGTCAAGCCGATCCTCAGCTCCGTCGCCGAAGTCCAGGTGATCACAACAGTGCCCGCGGCCGAGTTCGGACACTCGGCCGGCGGCGTCATCAACGTCGTCAAGAAGAGCGGGACCAACGAACTGCACGGCATGGGATCGTTCTACGGACGCACGCGCATGATGCAGCATCGCCGCTGGGCGGATCAGAACCGTACGTCCTCCCCGTCACCTGGCCGCCCCAACGGCGTGCCGGTGTTCTTCATGCAGCCGGACGGCAACATCAACGGTCCGGTGTACATCCCGAAAGTGTACGACGGGCGCAACAAGACGTTCTTCTTCTTCGGCTATCAACGGTTGCACGAGAAGAAGGTCGCGCAGTTCGACGAGACGGTCTACACGCCGGAGATGCTCAACGGCAACTTCAACTTCCCGGGCGTCAACTCGAACCTGATCTACGACCCGCTCACCACGGCGGGCGCCCCGGGCTCCTGGTCGCGGCTGCCGTTCGCCAACAATATCGTGCCGCTCAACCGGTTCGACCCGGTGGCGCGGAAGGTCCTGCTGGAATACCAGCCCTACAATCTGCCAAACCGGCCGGGATCGTTCAACACCGGCGGGCCGATCAGCAACCTGCTGGCGGACGAATTCGCGAAGGTCTTCTTCGACGATTACAACCTCCGCGGCGATCACCAGTTTTCGACCGCGTTCAAGATCTACGCCAGTTACACTCGAAACAACCAGAGCGGCTTCCAGCGCCCGCGCCGTATGCGCGACACGCCGGAAATCGCTCCGTTCAATCACTCGCAGGGCAACCTCACGCCGTTCGGCGCCGCCAACCAGTCCGCCGGCTATACCTGGGTGGTTTCGCCGACCCTGATCAACGACTCGCGCGCGGGCTACTATCGGCGCGTGAACCGGACCATCGTCCCGTCGTTCAACCAGAACTGGCCGCAGAAACTCGGCATTCCGAACATGGACCAGGCGCTGATGCCAGCCTTCGGAATCGACCGTATGGGCGGCGCGACCCCCAGCCGCACCGTGAACGAAACGATCTCCTGGCGCAACGACACCACCTGGGTGCGCGGGAAGCACGCCTACAAATTCGGGTACGAAATCCTGCGTTTCCGTCTGAACAATGCCAATTTCGCCCGGTTCGTGTCGTTCAGCTTCGGCGGCACGACCGGGTTGCAGGCCTCCGGCGCCAATGCGCCCAATACGGGTAATGTACTGGCGGGATTCCAGACCGGTCAGGTGACTTCAGCGACGCTGACCTCGGAGACCACGAGCTGGTTGCCGCGCTCGTCGATCCACAGCTTCTACATTCAGGACGACTGGAAAGTCACTCCGACGCTGACGGCCAACCTCGGCCTGCGCTACTCGAACGAGAGCCCCTTCAGCACCAAGTACGGCGGCATGAGCAATTTCGACCCGACCGCCACCGATCCGCTCACCGGACGCCTGGGCGCGATCATCCATCCGAGTGGCGGCCTGAACAAGCGCGACAACAATAACTTTAATCCCCGCGTCGGACTCGCCTGGCATCCGCTGCAGAAGTGGGTGTTCCGCGGCGGCATCGGGATGTACTCGGTGGACGTGAAGTTCCCCGGCACGCGCATCCAGTTCGACG
>CAZEVY010000121.1:0-14805 GCA_964515555.1 uncultured Solibacteraceae bacterium
GCCGAATCGATCTCCGCCATGCGGTGCGTGAGCGCCTCCATCTCGCGCTCCATCTCGTGCAGCGAAGCAAACACCGACAGGCACTCGTCGAACACCGTGCGGCCGCTGAAGGAGAGTCCTTCCTGCGGCAGGTAGCCGATACGAATGCCGCGCGTGGAGGAGATCTGGCCGCCGTCGAGCGAATCTATGCCAGCGAGAATCTTCAGCAGCGTCGACTTGCCCGTGCCGTTGCCGCCGACCAGACCGGCGCGGTCCTCGGGCGTGACCATCCAGTCGAGGCCGTCGAAGAGAAGTTTTTCGCCGAATCGCTTGGCGCCGTCCGAAATGCGGATCATTGCGGCGAAGAGCGCCGCAGGAGGCGGCCGCCGCGGGCCTCGGTGAGCTTGCCGCGGTCGACCATGACGGCGCCGTTGACGACGACGTATTCGAAGCCGTCGGTGTACTGGTGCGGCGCCGGATAGGTGGCCTTGTCCTCGACGCGCGCGGGGTCGAAGATCACGATGTCAGCGGCGAAGCCCGGCCGCAGCAGGCCGCGGTCGCGGAAGGCGAAGGTGCGCGCCGGCAGCGACGTCATGCGGCGGACGGCGTCCTCGAGCGTCAGCGTCCCGCGGCGGCGCACGAACTCGGCCAGCACGCGCGCGTTGGTGCCATAGGCGCGCGGATGCGGCACGCCGCGTCCGAACTCGACGATGCCGCCGTCGCTGGCGATGGCGGTGTTGGGATATTGCAGGATGCGCTCGACGTCGTCGAGCGACATCGAGTGGTAGACCATCTGCGCACCGCCGCGTTCGAGGATGTCGAGAATCGTCTCGGCCTCGGCGGCGGCCGTGCCTGGACGTCCGCGCCCTCGATTGACGTCGCTGATGGTCCTGCCTTCGAGCGAGCGGTCCGCGGCGAATCCCGCGATGGTCGCGTAAGAGTAATCCTTGTGGCCGAGAGCCTGGAGCCGCGCCAGCATCTCGGCGACGATGCGCGCGCGCGTGGCGGGATCCTTGAGGCGCGCCTGAACCTGCGCCTGCCCGTCGGCCAGCGCCCAGCTCGGCAAGGTGATTCCGAGGTTGGTGCTGGAGTGATCGTAAGGGTACTGATCGACCATGATGTCGAGCCCGCCGCGCCGCATCGATTCGACCAGCGCGATGGTGTGCACGCTGGAGCCCCAGATTCGCGGCGTGTCGATCTTGAAATGCGAAAGCTGCACCGGGAGACCCGAGGCGCGCCCGACGTCGGCGGCCTCGGCGATGGCGTCGACGATGCGGTCGCCCTCGTCGCGCATGTGGCTGGCGTAGACTCCGCCGTGGCGCGCGGCGGCCTGCGCCAGCGCGATCACCTCTTCGCTCGCCGAGTACGTGCCCGGAATGTAGATGAGTCCGGTCGAGAATCCGACGGCGCCCTCGCGCATGGCCTTTTCGACCAGCGCCTGCATGCGGCCGATCTCCTCGGGAGTGGCATAGCGGTGGGCCGTTCCCATCACCTCCCGGCGCACGGTGTTGTGGCCGATGAGCGAGGCGACGTTGAGGCCGAGGGGGAGTTTTTCGAGCGCCGCGAAACGCCCGGCGATGTCGAGGAAGGACCCGCCGCAGTTGCCGGTGACGATGGTCGTCACGCCGTCCATGACGTAGTTGTCGCCGCGCGGGAAGCGTTCGACGGAGCCTTCGACGTGGGTGTGGACGTCGATGAAACCGGGCGCCGCCACGCGTCCCGCGGCGTCGATCTCGCGCTTCGCCCCGGTCGCGCCGAGCCTGCCTACCGCCGCGATGCGCCCGCCCGAGACGGCGACATCGGCGCGATACCAGGGCGCGCCCGTTCCGTCGACGACACGCGCGTTGCGGATGACGAGGTCGTACTCGGCGGCGGAGGCCGCCGCCAGCGCGGCGATGAGGAGGGCGGCGCGTATCATTTTCCGTTGCAAAAGAAATCGAGCGAGCGCGCGATATAGGCCTTCATCTCCGGCCGCGGCACCACCGCGTCGAGGAATCCGTGCTCGAGCAGGAACTCGCTGCGCTGAAATCCCTGCGGGAGCTTCTGGCGGATGGTCTGCTCGATCACGCGCGGACCGGCGAAGCCGATCAAAGCGCCGGGCTCGGCGATGTTGAGGTCTCCCAGCATCGCGAAGCTGGCGGTGACGCCGCCGGTGGTGGGATCGGTCAGCACGCTGATGAACGGCACGCGCGCCTCGTCCATGCGCATCAGCGCGGCGGAGATCTTCGCGAGCTGCATCAGGCTGACGGCGCCTTCCTGCATGCGCGCGCCGCCGGATGCCGAAACGATGATCAGCGGCCGGCGATCGGCGATCGCCCGCTCGATGGCGCGCGTGATCTTCTCGCCGACGACGGCGCCCATGCTGCCTCCGATGAAGCGCAGCTCCATCGCGCACAGATACACGGCCCGCCCCTCGAGGGTTCCGCCCGCCGAGACAAGCGCGTCGGGCAGCGAGGTGGCCGCGCGATTATCGGCGAGCCGTTTCTTGTACGACCGCGAATCGACGAAGTCGAGTGGGTCGTTGGAGCGCAGGTCCTTATCGAATTCCTCCCAGTCGCCGTCGAGCAGCAGTCGCACCCGCGTGGGCGCGTCCACGCGGAAATGATAGGAACATTTCGGGCAGATGTTGTGGTTCTCTTCGGTGGTCTTGCGCCAGACGACCTGGGCGCAGCCGTCGCACTTGATCCAGAGGCCCTCGGTCTTGATGTGGCGCTGGCCCTCACCGGGATCCTGTGTGACGGAGGGTTTTTCGCGCGTGAACCACGCCATGGGTTTGGAGGAGGGGAGAACCTCTCTACGTTAGCGCGGGTACGGGTGACCCCGCAAGGTCGCCAGCGCGCGGTAGATCTGCTCGGCGGCGACCACTCGGGCCAGCTCGTGCGGCATGGTGAGCTTCGAGAGCGCCACCAGCGCGTCCGCGCGCGCGCGCCAGGCATCGGGCAGTCCCTCGGCGCCGCCCACCAGAAACACCAGGTCGCGCGCCTCGCGCACGGACGATTCGACGAGCCGCGTGAAGCTCGCCGAGTCGACCGCCTGGCCGGCCGGATCGAACAGCACGGCGCGGGCCGTCGGGTGCCGCTCCCAGGGGTCGAAGCGATCGGGCCGGATCTCGCGCATCGCGCAGCGGGCGAATCGCGACGCGCGCTTCATATATTCCGCGGCGAGCGCGTTGGCGTTCGTGTCGCGGGGCTTGCCGACAAAGTAGAGGTAGAGCGTCATCGCGATCGGCCCGCCGCCGGCGGGGCTCTCCGTCACGCAGCCGCGGGCGCGCGCCTGCGGATGTGCCAGCCGATCCCGGCCACCGCGATCAACAGCACGCCGCTGGCGAGATACAGGTTGCGGATGCCGATCAGCGCCGCCGAGGCGCCCGAGATGGCCATGGCGATCACCTGCGCCACCGCCAGCGACGACATCATGCTGCTCGACACGCGCCCGAGCATCTCCACCGGCGTAACCTCCTGAAGCAGCGTCTGCGCCGAGACGAAAATCAGCGCCACGCCGACGCCGAGTCCGAACATGCCCGCGCCCGCGGCCACCACCGCCGGGGCCGCCGCCATCAACAGTATCGACGCGCCCGAGCCGATCAGTCCCGCGGTTACCGTCTGCGGTCGCGACCAACGCGCCGCCACGAGGGGAATCAACTGGCTTCCGCCGATCATGCCGACGCCGACCATCGAATTGAGAACGCCGAACAGTCCCGAGCCTGAGGCCAGAATGTCGCGCACGTAGACCGCGAAAAGGACGCCGGCGCAGCGGATGGAGAACATGCCGATGGTCATCGAGATCATGACGAAGGCGACGGCTTCATGGGTGAAGATGAAGCGCAGCCCGGTGGTCAGATCGGCGGTGAGCGCCCGCACGCTCCGCGCAGCCGCCGGAGCGCCCGCCGGCATCGGGATTCCCCGGATCAGCGCCGCCGAGAACAGAAAACTGGCGGCGTTGAACCAATAACAAAAGGCGGCGCCAAAGCGCTCGACGATCAATCCCGCGGCGGCAGGGGCGATAATCTGCGTGCCCTGCACCGCCTGCTGCATGAGCGCGTTGGCGGCCATCAGACCGGCCGCCGGAACCAGCGTGCGGAGCGCGACCGACTGCGCGGGGATGAAAAAACTCGACACCACGCCCCAGACGAACAGGATGGCGTAGATCTGAGACAAGTCGGAGGCGCGGAGAAGACCGAGAACGAGCGCGCCGCGAACCAGGTCGCTGGCGATCATCGTGCGCTTCCGGTCCCAGCCGTCGACCAGCACGCCGGCGATCGGGCTGACGACGGCCAGCGGAAGCAGAAAGGAAATGATGATGCCGCCAAGCTGAAAGGCGGTCGCCTGAAAGCGGAAGGTCGCCACGCTGAAGACGGCGAAGATGGCGAGGAAATCGCCCAGGACGCTGACGAGCTGCGCCAGCCAGAGCCGTCGCACCGGCGGCATCGCGAGCAGGTCGCGGAACCCGAGCCGGGCGAGCGCCGGTTGAGACATAGTGTCATGGTAGCGCGCGACGGCCGGGCGGCCGGACTACTCGCCCGCGCACGATCCGTGGAACAAGCCGCCGGAAACGCACGTTATACTCAATAGCGCGCCGGACAGGCGCCGGACGGAGGATCGGATGGGCCTCAGAGACTTCATCACCAAGCAGTTCATCGACGTCATCGAGTGGACGGAGCCGGAAGACGGAGTACTTTCGTACCGCTATCCGATGCGCGACATGGAGATTCAGAACGGCGCGAAACTCACCGTGCGCGAGTCGCAACTGGCGCTGTTCGTCAACGAGGGGCGCATCGCCGACCAGTTCGCTCCCGGCCTCCACACGCTCACCACGCAGACGCTCCCGGTCCTCACCAACCTGATGAACTGGGACAAACTCTTCAAGTCTCCGTTCAAGAGCGACGTCTATTACTTCTCGACACGCCTCCAGGTGAACCAGAAGTGGGGGACCACCAATCCGGTCACCATCCGCGACAAGGAATTCGGCGCCATCCGGCTGCGCGCCTTCGGCATCTACTCGTGGCGCATCGCCGACCCGCGCACGTTTCACGCCAAGGTGAGCGGCACGCGCGACATCTATCGCAGCGCCGAAATCGAAGGCCAGCTCCGCAACACCATCGTCGGCCGAATGGCCGACACCTTCGCCGAGAGCGGGATTCCGTTCCTCGACATGGCGGCCAACCAGGTCGAGATGGGCCAGAAGATCGCCGGGTTCCTGGCGCCGTCGTTCGCCGACCTGGGTCTGGCGCTCGACAGCTTCGTGGTGGAGAATCTCTCGCTGCCCGACGAGTTGCAAAAGCGGCTCGACGAGCGCGTCGGGATGAACATCATCGGCGACATGGGCAAGTACACGCAGTTCCAGGTGGCGCAGTCGATGCCGATCGCGGCGGCCAACGAAGGCGGAGGCGCGGCGGGGATCGGCGCGGGCCTGGGCGCGGGTCTGGTGATGGCGCAGACGATGATGGGCGCAGTCAAGCCGGGCGGGTCGGGTGAGGCCGCTCCGCCGCAGGCGGAGACGAAGTTCTGCATCGAATGCGGAAAACCGATTCCGCGCACCTCGAAGTTCTGCCCCGAGTGCGGCAAGCCCCAGGCGTAATCCGGGCGCCCAATCGCTTCACAAGCGTCGATCCTTCGACGGCCGTGCTAGGCTGTTCAGGGTCGTGAGCAAGCTGTCGAAGTCCGTGGGCGCGTCCCTTTACCGCGGAGCGGCGTCGCTCTCGGCCCGAATACTGGCCGGTTCGCCGATCGTCAAGAGCGTCGTGCTCCATCGCAGCGCGGCCACCGGCGAGATTTCGTTCTGCCGAAGCGATATCGACCTGCTGCTGGTTATCGACCAGGAGCAGGTGGATGATGCGGCCCGCGTCGCTGGGCTTTACCGGGCGCTTTGTCGTGCACGGTGGTTGAATCCGGCATTGGGCCATGTCGACGTTTACGATCAGGGCACCATCGCCGCCCAGGCGCGGACCGATACCGTCTGGGCTTCAGTGGAGCGCCGGAGCCAGTTGCTCCTTCGCGGCCGACCCGTTGACATCCCCTGCACGCCAGTCCAGGCGGATCATGCCCTGGCCAGGTTCCTGCTGTGGGTGGAATGGTTCTTCGCGATCTCGGTCCAACAACGGAATCGGCGCAATCTGAAGAAGCTCTCGCTCGAAAGCTGGAACGCCTATGCATTGGCTGACGGTACGATGCGAGAGCCCTGTGTGTTGCGGCGCGAAATGGAAACCCATCTGCGCATCGCGGAACCGGTCGTGGAGCCGGACCGCCTCGAGGAGCCGTCCTATGCGGTGAAGTTCGTTCTCGGGCTGGGGGAGCGCCTGCACCGATCGCGCCTGCCTGCCTTGCGAAAGCTCGACAAACCCCTGATCTTCGAGGCGATCACCTCGCCGCTGTGCCTGCCGCGCGTATTCGTCGTGCTACCACGAGCCGACTCCCCGCTTCCGCCGGAGTCGTTCCGGAAGGGAGCCTTCCTCTGCACTCCGGAAGTCCTCGACCTGGCAGTACGCTACAAGAACGCCTTCCTGTACTGGGTTCTGCCCCAGGAACTCATCGATCTCGGGATTGAGCCGCCCGCCGTGACGACGTTTCTGGGCTCGTGCCTGCACTTCTGCCAGAGCCGCTTTCTCCTTCACCCGGGATTCGCCACGCCCGGGCCGGCGACCCATGCCGCGCGCCTGAACATCATCCGGCAGGCGATGGAGGGGATCTCTCGCGACGGGTTGCCACCGCCAGTTGCGCAGACTGAGATACGGGAGATGATGGCCGCCGGTGTCCCGGTCGCCGATTACTACCGCACCGAATACGCGAAACTGCGCCGCGTCAGCCTGGAGCTCGAGGAATCTCTGCGAACGCTACTGAAGCAGACGGCGGCGTGAATTATGGCTCGGCTTGGAATTTTCTGCCTGCCGTGGACCGGGCATCTCAATCCCTTTTCGGCGCTTGCCGGCGACTTGGCCGAGCGGGGCCACGAGATCGTTTTCTTTAACGTCGCTGACTTTGGCGACCAGGTCCGGCGTCGCGGGTTCCAGTTCGAGGCATTTGGGGAGCGGGAGTATCCGGCCGGGACGTTTGCCGGGCAATCCCGCGAGATGAGTCGTCTGGACGGCCTGGAGGCCAGCCGTGCCGCGCTCCGGATCCTGACGGCGCAGGCCGAGGCGCTGTTCGCTTCAGCGCCACAAATCATCGACAGCGCCAGGCTGGACCTCTGGATCGTGGATCACATGGATTACGCCGCAGCCACGCTCGCGGCCCGGATGCGACGGCCGTTTGTCTCGGTCATTGTCGGACTGATGAGACACCAGGAAGATGGCGTTCCCGGATTCAGCGGCGAGCCGTACACGAGCGACCCCGAGGCGCTGGCCCGCGACCGGAGCTTCAATGAACAACTGCTGGCCACGAGCAAGCCGTTTCGCGATTTCCTCGGCGAGTACCGCGTGAGGGCAGGCATGGGCCCCTTCCGTTTCGACGACCTGTGGTCGGACCTGGCGCAGATCACGCAGCAGCCCGCCGAATTCGAGTTTCCCAGACGGGAACTGCCGGCCTGTTTTCACTTCACGGGACCCTTCACGCGCGCGCCGGACCGCCCTCCGGCTCCATTCCCCTGGGACCGGCTGAACGGGAAGCCCCTGATCTACGCGAGTTTCGGCACGACGCAGAATCGCCACCGCCATCTGTTCGACAGCGTCGTGAAGGCGACAGATGGCCTGGACGCCCAGGTCGTCGTCTCCCTGGGCGGGGCCGAGGCAAGCGAGTTTTCCAACCTGGCCGGGGGGAATTGTCTGGTTGTGCCTTTCGCGCCGCAACGG
This sequence comes from uncultured Solibacteraceae bacterium, assembly GCA_964515555.1. Lineage (GTDB taxonomy): Bacteria > Acidobacteriota > Terriglobia > Bryobacterales > Bryobacteraceae > CAZEVY01. The sequence continues at coordinate 7,763 of CAZEVY010000121.1, forward strand.
GAAATCCTCGAAAGAGCGGCACTGATGATCACCCATGCCGGAATGAACTCGACGCTCGAGTGCCTGGCGGCCGGCGTTCCCATGGTCGCGGTGCCCATCGCGCACGATCAGCATGGAGTCTCGGCGCGGATCGAATGGACGGGAACGGGCGTGCGGATTCCGGCGGCCGTCTGTGAGCCGGTGCGGTTGCGCGAGGCGGTCGAGACCGTGTTGGGCGCGGCATCCTTCCGCGAGTCCGCGGCGAAATTTCGACGAATCATCGCGGAGGACGATGGGCTTCGCCGCGCCGCCGGTATCATCGAGAAAGTGGCGGCGACAGGGAAGCCTGTGTTGCGCGGAGCGTCCTTTGCAGAATCGCCAGGCCGGCCAGGGGCAGCAGATGAAGGCTCAGGCAAATCGCGGTGAATCCGAACCAGTCGACGACCGTACCGATTACCGGAGCGATGATTACTTGCGTGGAGGCGGCGACGAAACCCAGCAGAGCATTCGTGAATCCGGCCGGACCCGCCCCGAAAATGTCCAGCGGGATCAGAAACAGGCTGCCCAGCATGCTCTGAAACGCCAGGAAGCTCACGCCGATGGACCATGCGGCCAAGGTCGTAGTCGGCATAAAGGGTGCTACCGCGCCGGCCAGGAGAAGCGGCGCCGTGAACCAGCAGACTCGCAAACGGACGGTCACCGCTTCCATTCCCCGTCGAATCCAGGCAAAGGCCATCGCGCCACCCAGAAAACCTCCCAGGACCGCGAACGCCGGAGGGAACCACGCGAATCGCAGGTTAGCTTCGAGCTGGGTCAAGTGGCGTTCCTGGACCAGGTAGATGGTCGTCCAGTTCGCCCACAGCGCGTAGGATGCATACACCAGGCAGTAGGCGAACGCCACGGTCCATAGCCGCGGATCGCGGACGAGCTGTCGCACGGGAGCAGTCGACGGGGCCATCGCCTCGGCGCGCCGAGGAATGCGCCCCGAGGCGAATATCCAGAACGGCACCCACGCGAGCCCCAACAATCCGCTGAGTACGAAGACCGACCGCCAGCCGAACCGCGGCGCCATCGCCCCGGCGATTAAGGGCGCGGCCATGCTGCCGAGGCTGATGCTGATCGCTCCGAACCCGCCCGCCAATCCCCGCTCGGCCGGTTCGAGATAGGTCGCCGTCGCCTTGCCGAGCGTCGGAAAACCGCCGGACTCTCCCAAGCCCAGCATCATGCGGCACGCGAGCAACCCGCGAAACGTATGAGTGGTCGCGGTGGCTATCCCGGCGAGAGAAAAAATCGTGGCACTGATGGCGGCGCCTGCCCGCAAGCCGATCCGGTCGACGAGCAGTCCGGCCAGCGGAGTGGCAATCGCGTAGACGAAGTAGAAACCCGAGATCAGTTGGCCGTACTGCGCATTGGAAAGGTGAAATTCGGCCTTCAACGTCGGGGCGACGGCTGCCAGCAGCTGGCGGTCGAGAAAGTTCGCCACGAAGGCCAGCCAGAACACGACCATACCCAGCCATCGCAACGGGAACTGGAGTGGCAGCCGCAGCATTCATTGACTATACTGAACCGGCCACTGGCGCACCGGCGGAACCGGAGTTTGGCGACGAACGTTATAATCAGTGGACCTCGCGGTGTTCCCCAACGGAGGGTTTGGATGGATCGAGCCGATCAACGCCGTTTACCGGAAGCAGCCGGCGTCCGTCATTCGGCAGACCCGATATCCGGACAGGAGTGGGTCGTCGAGGCCCTCGGCGCCGACGCCACCTCACTCGCCGACCTCGCCAAGCTGCGCGGTTTTCTCGACCGCATGATCGCCGAGCTCGATCTGCACCCGGTAAGCGAGCCTGTGTGGCACCAATTCCCCGGCGCGGGCGGCATTACGGGCGTGTGCTTGCTCGCCGAGTCGCACTTCGCCTGCCACACGTTTCCCGAGTACGGCGCACTGTGCTTGAACCTGTTCTGCTGCCGGCCGCGCCCCGAATGGGATTTCGAGAGCCACCTGCGCCGCGAGTTCGCCACGCAATCGGTGCGTGTGCGGCGTATCGAGAGGCCGTACCGCTCCTCGTAGAGTTGCGCTACGGCCGATACAACATCGCGGCGCTCTGTACCACGGGACGCGCTCCCGTCACGGATCCGGCGATCCAGGGCGATACAAAGGAGTAGGGGTAGTTCACAATCGAGACCGTGAGGCGTTCGTCGTTCGGATCGCCGGTCGGCGCGGGTACATGCGTGACCTGGATGTTCGAGGCGGTCAAATTCAGGAACGTCGACGGCACGCCGGAGGGCACGGTCGGTTGATTGTAGAGGATCAGGTTCCGAATCTGGGTGCCATCGCCGTCGAAAGGCCGAATCACGGCCCAGCGCAGCGATCCGCGGACCCGCTCGACCATCATCTGATGGCAGAGCAGGACCTGTCCGAAGTCGAACACGCCGATCGCCAGGGCAAGGAACGGCAGCAGGGTCAGCGCCGCTTCCAGGGCGGCCTGACCGCGGCGGCGGCGTCTGGGGCGATCAGGGTTCGGACTCGTTGGGCGCAAAGCGTCCGTTAAATGGATATTCGACATAAGGCTTTCCGTAGAATGTGAAGCTGTTGAACAGGGCGTCGATGGTGAAGTTCGAGATGCTCACCGCGACCTTGGTGGGCAAGCCGTTGGCGCCCAGGGTGTACTCGACGGTCACGTGAGAGGGTTCCAGGCCGAGCACCACCGGCTTGGCGCCGACAGCCGGCGACGGGGCGCCGTACACCAGCATGTTCCGGATCGCGTTCTTGCCCTTGTCGACGTCCGCCGCGCCACCCGAAGACTTGTAGGTTCTGGCGGCGCCATAACAGGCGGCGTTGGCGACGGCGGCCTCGAGCTGATTGTAGAGATAGAAGCTGTAGCCGTACTGGAACGTGCCCACCATCGCCGGAACGAGCACGGCGCTGGCGAGCGCGAACTCCAGCATGGCGCTACCGCGCCGCCGGCATGTTGGTCTCTTCATTCGAGCAACCTCACGATGTTGGCTCCCGTCGCGATGTTGCCGACGGGGAGATCCACCGGCCCGATATACATCGCGCACTTGGACTTGTTGGGGTTGTGCGGCTGATTCGGAGGCAGGAAAACGTACGCGAACCCAAGCACCACGGCATTCACCGCGCTCTCGATGATGGGCACGATGACCAGCCTCCGCCTCGGCGAGCTGTCGTGGGAGGCGGCGTATGTGTCGAAGTCCGGCTGGTTCGGCATCGAATCCTGGTTCACGCGGGCGTCGAGCGACTGATAGACATCGGTGGTCTTCACGCCCCCCGTGCGATCGACGGCCAGGCCGAGTGTGACCGTGTAATTCATGCGGTCGTCCTCGATGGCCGACGCGATCGCCGAGGCGCTGTTTTCCTGGATATAGCCGCGCTCGGAGGTGGTGCCGTCCTTGACCGCCTGAAGAGCCTGGGCGTTGCGGTCGGACTGGCAGAGGTTGTTCATATGCTGGGCCTGCCCGTTGCTCTGGACACTGGACGGCCACAACAATGTCAGCTCGTCGCCTTTCGTATAGCCGAAGTGCGGCGGACTCGGATCGTGCGCGATGGGTGCGAAGGGGAACACACCTTGCCCGTAGCTCGACCCCACCTGGATACCGGCCATCGAACGCGCCAGGATATTGACCGTCGTCTGGCTCGTGACCAGCCGGGTGAAAGTCGTCGCGAGTGGATTGGCCGCCGTCACGCGGACATAGCGGTACCCGGCGCCCGTGCCGGGGGTGGCAGTCCATGTGAGCTTGTCGGTGCTGAACTCGGTCGTCACGCCGGTGAAGGACTTCGAGGCAAAGTGCCATTTGTTCGAGCTGCCGGCCACCGCGGCCGTGGCGTCCGTCACACCGGCGAGCGTGTCGTTCAGTCTCAGCGCCGCCGACAGCGCCGCCGAGTCCGTGAACGCCTGGGCCTCATTCCTGACGATGTAGGCGGCGCCGAGGTCGATCGCCAGGCCCAGTATCCCGAGCAACGCCACCAGCGCCACCCCCGTCGCGATCAGAACGTAGCCACGGCGGCGGGATGACATCCGCCCCGCCCGAATAGAAGTGACCATTCGTTGTTCCTCCGGCACCTCGTACATTGCCCTTTTCGACCGGATTGCGGGATCGAGTAACAGGCAGGCGCCTCAGTTTGGCGCTCAAAAGCCGTGTAGTCCCGGCCGCGGCGGAGGTAGACTCGAGCGATCCGCCGGCGTCACAGACTATCGTTGAACCGCCGCCCCGCAGGACCGTATACCTTATAGGGATGGCTCGCGCCGCAAACTGTCCGCAGTGCGGAGCGCCGGTCGAATTCCGCTGGTCGAGCGCGGTGCAGACGGTCTGCTCCTACTGCAACTCGATTCTGGTGCGGCACGACGTGGATCTCGCGCGCGTCGGCGAAGTCGGCGACCTGCCGCCGGACAGCTCGCCGATTCAGATCAACACCGAGGGCGTCTTCGGCGGGAAGGCCTTCGTCGTCGCCGGCCGAATTCTCTACGAGTACGAGCAGGGCGGCTGGAACGAGTGGCACCTGATGTTCCAGGACGGCGCCAGCGGATGGCTCGCCGACGCACAGGCGATGTACCAGGTGTCGTTTCTCAAGGACCTCGGACAGCCGCTGCCCCTCGCCGCCGAGGTCGCGCGCGGCCAGCAGTACCGCTTCGACGGCGCCGACTACCAGGTCAGCTCGCGCACCATGGCCCGCTATCGCGGCGTCGAAGGCGAGCTGCCGTTCGAGTATTGGGACAAGGAAGAGGTGCTGTTCGCCGATTTGCGCGCGCCCGGCGGCCGCTTCGCCACCATCGACTATAGCGGCGACGCGCCGCTGCTCTTCCTCGGCGAGGCTGTGGAGTTCGACGCGCTCGCGCTGAAGAATCTGCGGGAGTTCGAGGGCTGGTGATGGCGACGGTTCCCGCCGACAAAGTGCGATCGCTTCAGTGCCCCAACTGCGGCGGGACTGTGACCCTTCGCGGCTTCGCACACACGCTCAATGCCGTGTGCGTGCAGTGTCTCAGCGTGCTCGACGCGAAGTCCGAGGAAGTCCGCGTGCTGCAAAACTTCGGCGAGAAGCAGCGCGTCGAGCCGCGGATTCCCCTCGGCAGGCGCGGCACGATCGGCGGCGCCCCCTTCGAGGCGATCGGCTTCCAGACGCGGCAGATTCTGGTCGAGTCGATTCCCTACGAGTGGCGCGAGTACCTGCTGTTCAATCCTTACCAGGGCTTCCGCTATCTCACCGAGTACGACGGCCATTGGAATTTCGTCAAGCCGCTCAATGGCGCGCCCGAGACGTCGTATGGCGCCACCGTCAAGGCGTTCGAGTGGGGCGGCGAGCGCTACCGGCATTTTCAGTCGGCGCGCGCGGAGACCACCTTCGTGCTCGGCGAGTTCCCCTGGCAGGTGCGGGTCGGCGATTCGGCGATGTGCGAGGACTATGTCGCGCCGCCGCGCATGCTCTCGTCGGAGTCCACCGAGGGCGAGACGACCTGGTCTCTCGGCGAGTACACGCCGGGCGCGGAGATCTGGAAGGCGTTTCAACTCGAAGGGAGTCCACCGGCGGCGCGCGGCGTCTTCTCGAATCAGCCGTCGCCGATGTCGGGCCGGGTCCGCTCGGCGTGGAAGACGTTTTTCGCGCTGGCGGCCGCGCTGGCCGCGCTGTTCTTCCTGGTGTCGGTGTTCTCGGGCCAGAAGGAAGTCTTCCGCCAGAAGTACAGCTTCACGTCAGGCGTCAGCGGCGAGCCCAGCTACGTCACCAGCGAGTTCGACCTGGCGGGCCGCCCGTCGAACGTCGAAATCACGATCACCACCGATCTCGAGAACGACTGGGCCTACTTCCGCCTGGCGCTCATCAACGCCGCCAGCGACGGAGCCTACGACCTGGGCCGCGAGATCTCCTACTATACCGGCCGCGATTCCGACGGCGCCTGGAGCGAAGGGAACCGCAAGGACACCGCGTTGATCCCGACGGTGCCGGCGGGCCGGTACTATCTGCGCGTCGAGCCCGAGATGGACCCCAATCCCCCGCCTTATCGGCTGCATCGCACCATGGCCTACGAGTTAGTGGTGCGCCGCGACGTGCCGGTGAACATATACTTCATATTCGCCGCGGTGCTGCTGATCTTCCCGGCGATCGCCACGTCGATTCGCGCGGCCGCGTTCGAGAAGCAGCGCTGGGCCGAGAGCGACTACGGCGGCGGCTCCGGCGACGACAAGGAGGACGACGACGATGACTAGACATCCGCTGTATCTCGCCTATGGCGCCCTGCTGCTCGGCCTGACGGGCTGGGCCGAGTATCGCGGCTGGAGCCTCTCCAGCGTCAACGAGGTGAAGAACGTCCCGAAATCGGTGCGCGACAACCCCGGCGTGTACCGGTCGCATTACGTGCCCTATCGATATTTTGGAGGAAAGTGAGCATGACCGAGTTTCACATCGGCGCTTTCATCAATGCGCTCGTGTACGCTCTGTTGGGAATCGTGCTGTTCGTGATCTCGTTTGCGATTCTCGACAAGCTGACGCCGTACGCTCTGTGGAAGGAGATCATCGAGGAACACAACACGGCGCTGGCGATTCTGGTGGGCGCCATGTCGATCGGCATGTGCATCATCATCGCCGCCGCGGTGCACTGAAAATTTGTCCGCGGTACTGTTCCTCTCCGTCTTCCTGATCGCCGCCTGCGGGCTCATCTACGAGCTCGTGGCCGGCGCGCTGGCGAGTTACGTCCTGGGCGACAGCGTCCTCCAGTTCTCCACCGTCATCGGCGGGTATCTGTTCGCGATGGGCATCGGGAGCTACCTCTCGAAGTTCATTCAGCGTGGACTCGTCGCCCGGTTCGTCGCCATCGAGGCGATGGTCGGGCTGGTGGGAGGGTTCTCGTCGACCTTCCTGTTCCTGGCGTTTTCCTACACGGCGAGCTTCCGGTTCCTGCTGTACGGCGTCGTGCTGATCGTCGGGATTCTGGTCGGCCTGGAGATTCCGCTGCTGATGCGGATTCTCAAGGATCGCTTCCGGTTTCAGGACCTGGTTGCCCACGTGCTGACGTTCGACTACCTGGGCGCGCTCGGCGCGTCGGTGCTGTTCCCGC
>CAZEVY010000122.1:0-14726 GCA_964515555.1 uncultured Solibacteraceae bacterium
TCCAACACGGCAGAAGGGAGGAGGCTATGAAGCTCTTCAAGAAAGTCGGATTGCTGGTGTTGCTGGCGACGGGGCTTTCCGCCTGTGGCGGAGCGGTCTACTCCCGTCGATCCTATCCGCCGCCGCCACCGTACGGATACCGTGCGATGGGAGTGCGGCCCGGTTCGGGCTACGTGTGGATCGAACGCCACCACGACTGGCACGGCCGCGGCTATCGCTCGACGCCCGGACGATGGGTTCGGCCGCCGCGACCGCATGCAAGCTGGGCGCCCGGTCACTGGGACTCGCGCGGCGACAGGCACGTCTGGGTGCGCGGCCGCTGGCGGTACTGACAGTCGCGGGATAACGTAACGCATCCCGCGCCGGGGCGGCTGCCGCAACCTTATAGCACCAGGATAGGGTGATACAGGCTCGGCAGCCGCGCCTCGCCGATCGCCAGCAGGTCGCCGCCCGGGCCGATCGCCTTGACGTAGCGCGCGCCCTTGCTCACGCGAAAGGGCGAGACGCGAAAGTCGCGGCCCTGCCGGATCTGCGTCGCGGTGACGGAGTCCACGGGCTCGCTCGGAAATTCCGGAAGCAGCTTCGAGGCCGGCACCAGCGCTTCCTCGATGCGTCCCTCGGCGGCGAGCGCGCCGAGCGCCTCCAACGTGCGCGCCTGCTCCAGGGTGAAGTGGCCCGACGCCAGCCGGCGCAGCGTCCTGAGGTACGCTCCGCAGCCGATCGCCTGCCCCATCTCATGCGCGATGCTGCGCAAATACGTCCCCGCCGAACAGTGCACCTCGACGCGAATTTCCGCGCCGTCGATTTCGCGCAGATCGAACGAGTAGACGCTTACCTCCACCGGCTTCAGGTCGACGGGCAGGTTTTGCCGGGCCAGCCGGTAGGCGGGCGTACCGCCGACCTTTTTAGCCGAAATCGGCGGCGGAGTCTGCTGAATCACGCCGCGAAATCCGGCAATGACGCGCTCGATCTCCGCGCGGTCGAGCGCCGGTTCGCTCTCGGGCGAGGTCCATTCGCCCTGCGCGTCGTAACTGGTGGTCGAGCGGCCGAAGCGGATCACGGCGTCGTACACCTTGTCGCACTGCATGTAGAACTGGGCCAGCCGCGTGGCGCGCCCGATGACCAGCGGGAGCACCCCGGTCGCCGCCGGATCCAGCGTGCCCAGGTGTCCGACGCGGCGCGTCTGCGCCAGCCGGCGCATGCGGTTCACCACGTCGTGACTGGTCCAGCCCGCGGGTTTGTCGGCGACGATCACTCCGTCCATTCCCGTCCAGGGTAGCATCGGCCGCCCCGCGAGCCGGATAAGCAAACATTATCTGTCACAAATGTTTTTTCCACCGGTCACGCCTCCGTAACTTCGGCGGGCTACACCTGGATCATGCGGTGCGATCTGCATGTCCACACCGTCCACTCGGGCATGTGCACCGTGCCGGTCTTCCGGCGCTTCTCCCGCGAGAGCTACAACCATCCCGTGACGGTTCGCGAAACGCTCCTCGCCCGCGGCATGGACCTGGTCACGGTGACCGATCACGATTCGATCGGGGCCGCCGCCGCGCTCGGCCGCTTCTCCGATTTCTTCCCGAGCGTCGAGGTTTCCGCGGCCACGCCGCGCGGCACGCGCCTCCACGTCGGCGTCTACGGCGTCTCCGAGCGCGATCACGACGCCCTCCAGCGACGCCGCGACGACCTCGCCGCGATGTTCGCCTATCTCGGCGAGCGGCGCCTGTTCTTCGCCCTGAATCATCCCTTCTCGGCGCTGACCGGTCCGCGGCACGACGACGATTTTCCGCTCTTCGAGCGAAGCTTCCCGGCCATCGAGACCCGCAACGGCTCCATGACCGCGCGGGCCAACCGCCACGCCCGCGCTCTCGCCGGACGCGGGCGCAAGGCGGCCACGGCAGGCAGCGACGCGCACACACTCTCGCCGCTCGGCCTCACCTGGACCGAAGTGCCTGGCGCGCGCGACGCGGCCGAATACATCGACGGTCTCCGCGCGGGCCGCGGCCGCGCCCGAGGGGCCTCGGGCGGATACTTGCGGCTGACTCGAACGATACTCGAAATCGGCTGGCACATGATGCGCGAGACCGCCTGGACGCGGGCGCTCGCGCCGCTCGTCTTCGCACTGCCGCTGGTGATGGCCGCCAACTACGCGCGCGAGTGGCTGTTCGCCGGGCGCTGGGCGCGCCGCTGCGGCCTCGCCGGTCTGCCGCCGATGCCCGCCTGGCGCCCGCGTGGATACCCGGTGGCGCCATGACGATCCCGCGGGCCTTCGGCGCAGTGGCCGTCGCCGACTTCTGGATCATGCGGCGCCTGAACCGCTGGCGCCCGCCGCGCTGGTTCCGGTGGTGGATGCTGGTCGCCACGCGCGCCGGCGACGGGTGGCTCTGGGCCTCCTGCGCGCTGGCGATCCTGCTGGCTGGCGACGAGCGGCGCTACGCGGCGGTGTTCGCCGGAACGGTCGCGATGTTCGCCGCCATCGCGATGTTCCTGGTGGTGAAGCGCGCCGTCAACCGGCGGCGCCCCTGCGCGCTTGAACCGCACTGTTGGGCGAGCCTGCTGCCGCCCGACCAGTTCTCGTTTCCCTCGGGACATTCGATGACGTCGTTCGCGGCGGCGTCGGCGCTCTCGCACTACTATCCCGAGGCCGCGCCTGCGCTGCTGGCCTGCGCGGCGGCTGTGGCCGTCTCGCGCGTGGTGCTCGGCATGCATTTCCTCTCGGATGTGCTGGCGGGATCGGCGCTGGGTTGCGCCATCGCCTGGGCGGTCGTCGCGCTGGCGAGCTAAGGCGCGAGCACGTCCATGTAGTAGTAGCCGATGGCCTCCAGACTCCCGTCCGCGCGGCGCCCCATCAACCCGATCTCGTAGTTTCCCGGCGTCATCGGCGTCGGCGCGCGGAACGTCACCACCCCATCGCGCGCCGTCAGCCCGGCGAACGTCCCGGCCTGCGCCGCACCGCGCAGCAGCCGCGCCTCGAAGGTCGGATACGAGTCGCGCGGGTCGACCGCGAGGCGAAACTCGACCGACTGCGCATCGGCGGGAATCGTCACCGATGCCGGAGCGCGCGGACTGCGCTCGCCCGACGGCGTGAGAGCCACAACGAGCGCGGTCCCGGCCGGGGCGGGCGCCGGGGCCTGCCGGCCGAACCGCATGATTCCGCCGACGGCGATGGCCAGCACCACCGCGGCGGCCAGCGGCAGCATCCACAAGAATGGCCGCGTGCGCTTTCCCGAAGCCCGCGCCAGCGCGCGCGCGACGGCCAGACGCCGTGTCTCGAACCGCTCCGCCGCGGGCGCGCCGGGCAGGCCGCGCGCGCAGTCGTCGATCAACTCGTACTCGGCCTCGCAAAGCTCCTCGAAGAACGTGTCCTCGGCGAACATCCGCTGGTGGATCTGTTCCCGCTCGGCGGGCGTCAGGCCTCCCAGCAGGAACTCGCGGTGCTCGTTCATCTTTCCCCACCCCGAGTGTCGCTCGGCGGCGAAACATCACGCTCCAGGCAGTCGCCGACACACGATTCCAGCCGCTCCCGCAGCCGCAGCGCGCGGTTCCGTAGCGCGTTGAGATTCAGCCCGCGCTCCCGCGCCATCCTCTGCCGGTTGCGGATCTTGTCGCCGCCCGAGGCGCTGTAGTAGTCGAGAATCAACCGGCGCTGTTCCTCGGGAAGCCGTTCCAGGCAGCCGTCGAGGCAGTCGGCGGCGTCGTCCGGCGGAGGGGCGGCCCGGGCCGCGAGGATGTCCACGTCGCCGGACTCGGTCGGCGCTTTGCGCAGTTCCAGGGCCACGCGCCGCGCCACGCCCAGAAAGTACGCGCCCGCATCGCGAATCGCCTCGCCCTGCGAGAGACGGCGGGCGACCCGGTTGATGACCTCGTCGGCGTGGTCCTCCGGGGCGGGGAAGCGCTCCCACGAAAAATAGTGCATCAATTTCCGTCGAATGAGCTCGTATTTATCGGCGGCTGCGGAGCGATCGGCGTCGAGCGCCGCCAGCAGGGCCTCTAAGCCCTCCCCGGTAAGCCCGCGCGGCGCGGATCCGCTCACGCGCGCCATCTCCAGTCGCCCTGCATGACGAATCCCGCCCAGTAGTAGGGCGATCGCCATCGTTCGCCGCGAAGCAGGCCCAATTGCGCCTCGCGCAACGCCGCCGCCGGTCCCAGCCGCCGCTTCAGCATCGCTTCGTAGAAAGCGCGCATTAGCTCCGCAGTCGCGCGGTCCTCCACGTTCCAAAGGCTCGCGACCACGCTGCGCGCGCCCGCATACATGAAACCGCGCGCCAGTCCCACGACGCCCTCGCCGCGCACCACCTTGCCCAGCGCCGTCTGGCACCCGCTCAACACGACGAGGTCGGCCGTCAGCCGCAGACGGTACACCTCGAAAAGCCGCAGCGAGCCATTCTGCGCGCGCCCCCGCTCGTCGACCTGCGAGAGCACCACTTCCGAGAGATCCGGCCGTCGGCTGTCGACCTCGGCGTGTGTAGCGAAGTGCACCATCCGGTAGCCCGCCAGCTTGCCGCTGTCGACCAGCGTGCGCGACGCCTCGAAGTCGAGCGCGGCCAGGGTTCCCGCCGGCGGCGCCAGGCCGCGGATGGCATTCGCCTCCTCGCGCGAGAAACGCAGCCGCGTCCAGCGCGACGGAGCGGCTCCGGCGGCGTCCGCCTTCGCGCGCCCGTCGCCGGCGGAGAACACAGGATCCGCGAGCACGGCCAACGCCCCGGGAGCGCGCGGGCGTCCGGCGATCTGCTCGCGATGCGCCGCCAGTGCGGTCGCCGAGGGAAGGCATACGATCTCGTGGCGCGCCACCAGCGGTTCGCCCGCGAGCGGCAGCGCCGCGAACGGCAGATACGGAAGCGCCCCCTCGGCGACGATCACCAGCCGCTGGCCGCCGAGCCGCTTCGTGACCGGACCGATCAGCGTCTTCGCCAGCGCCCGCGCTTCCGCACCCGGCGCGGCCGCGTCGCGCATGGCCAGTTGCGCCACCACGCGCCGAGTCGCGTCCTCGATCTCCCCGCGCCCCGGCAGCGGGTGACACTCGATCCAGTCGCGCCCGGCGGCGATGAGCCAGCTACGCTCCTTGCCGAGCGAGTATTCGAGCAGCACCGACCCGTCGTCGACCACCCTTCGGCGAACGCCGTCGAGCGTCAGCGGCTCCGGCTCGGCGACCCGGGCGAATCGGGGATGCGCCGACCGAATCCTCGCTCCCAGGCGCGCCCGCTCGTCGAGCAGCGCGCCGATCCGCTTGCGCGCCGCCTCGCGCTCGGCGTCCGGCGCATCGGCGCCGAAGAGCCGAGAGAGCCTCTCGGCCTGCCCGCGAATCCGCCGATGGATCGCGTCGTCCTCCGCCAGAAGCTTCGCGTCGACTCCGTCGCGAAGGTCGACCGTCGCCTCGGCCATCAGGTCGAGCAGGCTCCGCGCCCGCCCGCGCTCGCTGGCCTCGAGCGCCGCCGCCGCATCCGAGGGCGCCAGCAGGTCGACGTAGAACTCGTAATAGCCGCGCCGTCCGGCGAAGTAGGACGACCGCAGGTCCTGCCCGGCGACCTCCACGCGCGCCGACTCCACCAACCTCAACGCCGTCTCGATAGCCGCCCGCGCGGAAGCGGCGTCGCCGGAGTCGCGTTGGGCCCGCGCGAGAGAGGCCAGCGTGAGCGCTTCGCCTTCACGATCGCCGCAGGCGCGCCGCAATGCGAGCGCCTCGCGATAATGTTGCGCGGCCGCGGGCAGGTCTCCCGAGCGATGAAGACTCTCTCCGAGCGAGTGCATCGTGTGCGCCTCGCCCCAGCGGTCGCCGATGGCGCGCTTGAGCTCGAGCGCCCGGCGGAAACAGTCCAGGGCCTCCGACGCCTCGCGCTTCTCCAGATGCGCGACGCCCTGGTTGTGCAGCGTGTAGGCCAGACCCCTCCGGTCGCCCGACGGTTCGAGCAGCCCGCGCGCCCGGCGATAATGATCGAGCGCGCGCGTCAGGTCGCCCGCATCCGCCCAGGCCATGCCGATATTGCCGAGCGTGTAACCTTCGAGCACCGGGTTGCGGGTCTCGCGCCAGATCGCCAGCGCCTGCGCGTACAGATCGAGCGCGCGTTCCCGTTCGCCCAGCGCCGCTAGCGCCAGGCCGAGACTGTTGAGGATGTTGCCTTCGCCGGCGCGGTTCTTCGCCGCGCGGAACAGCGGCAGCGTCTCGTGGTAGCGGTCGACTGCCTTCTGGATCTCGCCCATCGACCAGTGCGCCGCCCCCATGCCGTACAGCGTGTAGGCCTCGCCGAGCGAATCCTTCATCTCGCGCCGCACCGCCAGCGCCCCCTCGTAAGACTCCAGCGCGCGCGGCGGGTCGCCCAGCGACCAGTGCATGCCGCCGATGTTGTTGAGGATCAGCCCCACCTCGAAGCGGTCGCCGAGAGCCGTTCGAAGGGGCAGCGCGGCCTCGTAGTTCGCGAGCGCTTCGGCGGCCTCGCCCATCGACCAGTGGACCTGTCCAAGGCCGTAGAGCGTGAGCGCCTCGAAGCGGCGGTCGCCGGCGGCGCGGTGGAGCGGCAGGGCCTCGCGGAACCGCTCCAGCGCGCGGGGACGCTCGCCGAGTAGATCGTGCAACTGGCCGAGATAGGAAAGCGACCGCCGTTCGACGTCGCCGCCGCCGGATTGCCGGCTCAGCGTCAGCGCATTCTCGTACTCGGCGATCGCCTGCCGCCGCGCTTCGGGAGTGGCTTTTCGACGCAGTTGTTCGGCGCGGTCGAAGGCCTCCCGCGCGGGGTTTTGCGCGTTGAGGCGCGCCGCCGCGGAAACCATCGCCGTGACGAGCAGACTCCGGCGCGTGCCCCCCCGCTGCGACATGCTGCGACTTTATTGTAGCGGCGAATCCGGGCCGCGGCCATCGGGTGTGCTTGACTTGTCGATTTCGCCGAGCTAACGCGCGAAGCTCCGTAACAGATCCGTGACCGGACGCGCAACTCCGTTACAGAGCCGCGACCGTGAGGGAGCAGATGCGGAAGGACTTCTGACGCCCCGGTTAGTTCCGTCGCGAGGAGCGCGCGCTGACCGTGCGGGCCGGCTCCACGTAGGCGCCGCGCGACAGGGCCGGCGGAGCGGGCGTGGGAGCGCCGGCCAGTTCCGCCATGGCGTTCAGTGGCAGCCCTTCGGCCTCGCGATGGAAGCTCAGGTTGTTCTCGCCGCTAAACTCCACCTTCACCCAGTCGCCGCCGCGCACCTGGTCGGTGGCGATCAGGTTGGAGAGCGGCTGCACCAGCAGACGCTCGATGGCGCGCTTCAGGTGGCGCGCTCCGTATTTCGTGTCGGTTCCCTGCGTCAGCAGGTGATCCTTGGCTTCGGCTGACATGGTGAAGACGAACGTCTTGTCGCCCGCGGCCGCGCTGAAGACGCGCTGCTGGACAAAGTTCAGTTCGATGTCGAGAATTCGCCGCAGCTCGGACTCGCCCAGAGGCCGGAACGTTACGATCTTGTCGAGGCGGTTCATGAACTCCGGAGTGAACTTGCGCCGCGCGGCTTCCACGCCGCTGCGTGCGATCTTCTGCGACATCTTGGCGTCGGTGGCGTCGGGTTGGGAGGACTGCGCGGCGAAGCCCAGCTTGGGGGCCAGCAGCGATGTCATCTCGGCCGCGCCCAGGTTGCTGGTCATGAAGATCATCGCCCGCGAGAAGTCCACCTTGCGGTTGTCGCCCAGCGTCAGCGTGCCCTTGTCGAGGATGCCGAGCAGGAGGTTCCACAATGCGTCGCTGGCCTTCTCGATCTCATCGAAGAGTACGAAGCTCAGCTTGATGGTCTCGTTGTGGTGCTGGTTCAGGACCTCCTGGCTCAACAGCGGGTGCGTCTCGCGATGACCCAGGTATCCCGGCGGCGAGCCGATCAGCTTGGCGATCTCGTGGCTGTGCTGGAACTCGGCGCAATCGATCTTGATCACCGCCCGCGGATTGCCCACCAGGCTTTCTGCGGTGGCTTCCACGATGCGAGTCTTGCCTGAACCCGTAGGTCCCAGGAAGAGGAAGTTGCCCACCGGACGGCCCGGCGCGCTCATCCCGGTCAGGTGCATCTGATAGATGTTCACGATGTGCTGAATCGCATCGTCCTGACCGACAATCAGGCGTTGCAGGTTCTCTTCCAGCTTGCGGGCGTCCTGCCCTGTCTTGGTGGGATCGAGTGTTACGTTGGTGACTCTCTGCATCATTGGGTTACCGCCCCCCGATGGGCGTGTCCGCGACTTCTCCTGCAACCAGGCAGCCATACGCTAATGCCTCCTGGATTCCTTATCGAGCCGTTCATCAGCCCTAAGAGCCGCACTTATCTTTTTTGTGGCCGGGACGGCCGCACCTCCACTGCTGAAATGAGAGTCCGCGCTGGCATCCGCAGCACCGTCAGCACGATCTCGGCAATGTCCTCGGGTGCGATCTTCCAGTCCGCTCCGGCTTGAGCCGAATGCGTTCCGAAGCCCGTATTCACGCTGCCCGGCATGATGGTCGAGACGCGCACGTTGTCGTGGCGATGGTCGAGCATCATGGCTTCGCTGAATCCGTTCAGGCCGAACTTGCTGGCGTTGTAGGCGGCGCCGCCGGCGAACGGATTCTTTCCCGCCAGACTGGATATGTTCACGATGAATCCGCCGCCGCGCGACCGGAATCGCGCCAGCGCTTCGCGCGCACAAAGGAACGCTCCCGTCAGGTTGGTATCAATCGTCCTGCGGAATTCGTCCGCTGTAAGACGGTCTGTCGGCGAAAAGATACCCACGCCGGCGTTGTTCACCAGGATATCCACTCCTCCAAACACCTGATCCATGGCGGCGAACAATTGAGAGACGTCCCCCTCGTTGCATACATCGGCGATTTTTCCTATAGCTTTATCCTTCCGGTGACTAAGTAGTTCGCCCAGTGCCCGATCTAGGGCCGATTGGCTCCTCCCGCAAATCCCCACCGACGCCCCCGCGCCCACCAACGCCGACGCCACCGCGAAGCCGATGCCCCGCGTACCGCCGGTAACCACCGCGACTTTACCTTTCAAAGAGCTCACCGAATTCATTCCTCGTTTCCTCATAAGACATCAGCCCCGCCACCGCGCCCAGGCGCCGCACGCACAGCGCGCCGGCGGCGTTGGCGAGCCGCGCCGCCGCGGCTTCGTCCGCGCCACGCATCAGCGCCGCCAGGTAGCCGCCCGCGAAGCAGTCCCCGGCGCCCGTAGTGTCCACCGCCTCCACGGGAAACCCCGGACTGACGAAGTGACCTTCGCGCCCGGCCACCAGACATCCCTCCGCGCCCAGCTTCACCGCCACGCTCCCGGCGCCTGCATCGAGAAGCGCCCGTGCGGCGGCAAGCGGCTCCTCGACGCCGGTCAGCATGCGCGCCTCCTCGCGATTGACGAACAGCCGGTCCACGAACGGAAGGCACCCGCCGGCGGCCGCCATCCACTCGCCGCGCGCATCCCAGCCTGTGTCGAGCGATGTCGTCAGTCCCGCCTTCCGCGCGCCGCGTAGTACCTCGACGGCGCGCCCGCGCACTTGCGGCAGTGCGAAGACATTCGCCAGGTGGAAGTGCCGGACACCCCCCGGCAGTGGATCGGGGAGCGCCCGTTCGGCGGAGACCTCCGCGCTGGCCCCCGGCCGGTGAAAGAACGCTCGGTCGCCCTTAACGTTGACCAGTGCGACGGTCGCGGCGGTGCCGGCCTCGACGCGCTCCACCCGCGTGGTGCCGACACCGGCGGCCGACAACGTCGCCAGCAGCGTGTCGCCGATCGCATCCCGGCCGCAGGCGCTCACCAGGTGCACCGGGACGCCCAGCTTCGCCAGCGTGTAAGAGGTGTTGGCGCCGTTGCCGCCCAGGTGCTGCTCGATCGATTCTACCCATACGGTGGTGTTCCATCGAATGTCACCCGCGGGCCGCACCAGAACGTCCAGCACCATGTTCCCGAGGCAGAGGACGCCGCCGGGCCGATCGCCTGCCGACGGCACCTACTGCCCGCCGCCGGCCACCGTCTCCAGAAACGCGCGCTCGATCGGCCAGCTCCCGCGCACCCGAGGCCCGTCGTGGGAGAACTTCCCCGCCGTCAGCACTCCGCTCAGGTCGCGCGGATTGGGCGACTTCTTCTCCCGCGCGATCAGCCGCCGCAGCGTCTCGGTGGCGCCCTCAAGCTCGGCGACGATTCGAGCGGCGTCGTCCGGCCGGCGGCAGGTCACTTCGAGTTCCGCCTGTAGGCGGTCGCCCGACGGGCCCAGGCTCAGCAGCACCCGCCCGCCCTCTCGCACCGCCGATACAAAGGAGCGCGTGCCGGCGGGCAGAAGCGGCGAATCCGCCAGCCGCGCCGACGGGACCAGCACCCAGAAGGGCCGGTCGGCCGGCATCCAGTCCGCTGCCGCGGCCGGTTCCCCGAGCTGGTCGGCGCCGTATTTTCCCCTGGCTACAGCCACCGCCAACACCTCGGGCCGGATCGCGAAGAACGATACGTACCGGTCGGGAGCGGTGGCCGGCAGATGGCAGAATCCGTTCAGGCAGCTCCCGCCGCGGCGTCGCGCGTAGGAGTTCAGCTTTTCCCAGTCGAACCGTCCGCGCAGGACTAGATGTGTCTCCTGGGGGCGAAAGGCGCCCAGAATCGTGTCCAGGTCGGTCCGGTAGTCGAAACCGGTCTCGCTGACGAAGGCGGAATAGTCTTCCTCGGCCTCCGCCGGCGCGCCGGCCAGCAAATCGAGCAGACCGGCGGCCCGGATGGCGGCGATGTCGAGGTGCAGCACCACGCTGTCTTCCCGTATCGGCAGGCGCCGCGCGAGATCGGCGGTCGCGGGCCGCCGCGAGCGATGCACCGAGACGACGCCCAGGGTGGCCGCGCAGGCGCCCACCAGCAGAATCACCAGCTGCCAGGGCCTTATCTGGTACTTCACACCAGCAAGATTACACCGCCGCGACAGCCTCCGCCACGCGCGCTTCCTTCCAGATCGCCAGGTAGGGATCGAGCGACCGCATCATCGCGGCGAATTGCGCCGTGTCGAGCGATTGCGCGCCGTCGCTGACCGCCTTCTCCGGGTGCGGATGCACCTCGACCAGCAGCCCGTCGGCGCCGATGGCCACCGCCGCCCGCGAAAGTGCCGGTACCAGGCTGCGCTTACCTGTCGCGTGGCTGGGATCGACGACCACCGGGAGGTGGGTCATCTCCTTCAGCACCGCCACCGCGACGATATCGCAGGTGTTGCGCGTGGCCGTCTCGAAGGTGCGGATGCCGCGCTCGCACAGGATCACTTCCGGGTTGCCGTGGGCCACGATGTACTCGGCCGACATCAGCAGTTCCTTGATGGTCGAGCTGAGGCCGCGCTTGAGCAGCACCGGCCGGCCCGCCTTTCCCAGCGCCTTCAGCAGCGCGAAGTTCTGCATGTTGCGCGCGCCGATCTGGAGGATGTCGGCGTAGCCGGCGATAAGGTCAACGTCGCGATCGCTCATCACCTCGGTGATGATGGCCAGGCCGGTGGCCTCCCGGGCACGGGCCAGCAGCTTCAGCCCCTCCTCCTCCATGCCCTGGAAATCGTAGGGCGATGTCCTCGGTTTGAAGGCGCCCCCGCGCAGCACGCGCGCGCCGGCCGCCGCCACGCGTTCGGCCGACTCCATGATCTGCCCCTCGGACTCCACCGAGCACGGGCCTGCCATGACGATGAAGTCGTCGCCGCCGATCTCCACGCCCGCCACGCGAATGCGGGTCGGCTCGGCGCGAAACTCCTTGCTGACGAACTTGTAGGGCGCCGAGATGCGCACCGCCTTCTCCACGGCGGGCATGGCCTCGAGCGACTCCAGGCAGTTGGTGACGTCGCCCACTCCCACGGCGGCGATCACCACCCGCTCCTGTCCCTCGATGGTGTGAATCTTGTAGCCGAACTCCTCGATGCGCCGGCATACGGCGTCGATGGCGTCCTGGCTGGCATGTAGTTTCATGGATACGATCATGGTTTTCCGCCGGTCATGCGGCTGGCCGGACCTTCACGGCGAGGGCGTTGGATGGGTGCGCTTGAGATCGGTTCCAGGCCAACGCGCTCGCGGGTGCCTCAGCACCAAAATCGATACGAGTGGGCGCAGTCGAACCGCATGAGACTCCCATTCTACGCGGGTCCCGGCGGGGAAGCAACCGGCTCGGGACGGCCGCTGGCCGCCGCCGGGTAAGGTCGGCCGCGGCGGCCGACCCTCTTGACAAGTTATGTTGTCCAGACAATAATAGCTGTATGGAAGCGCTGGAGTGCCTCACCGACGCGCCGCGCGCCGCGGCGCTGCTCGATCCGCTCCGGCTGCGTGTGCTCGGCGAGGCGCGCGAACCGCGCTCGGCCACCGAGATCGCCGGGCGCCTCCGGCTGCCCCGCCAGAAGGTCAACTACCACGTGCGCGCTCTGGCCCGCGCGGGACTGCTGCGCCGCGCCGGGCAGCGCAAGAAGCGCAACATGATCGAGCGGCGATGGGTCGCCACCGCGCGGCACTACCTGCTCGCTCCCCAGCTGCTGGGGGATCTGGGCGCCTCCTTCGCCGCCGTCGAGGACGCCTTCAGCGCCGCGTTTCTGATGGCCCTGACCGCGCGTGCGCAGGACGATCTCGCCGGCGCCCTGCGCGGCGCCGCGGCCCAAGGCAAGCGCCTCTCGACGCTGGGCGTCGAGTGCGAGTTCCGCTTCGAGAGCGCCGTCCAGCGCGCCCGCTTCACCGAGGCGCTGCAAGAGGCGCTCGTCGGGATCGTCGCGCGACACACCTCGCCGTGGACCGGACCGGGGCGGCCCTACCGCCTGATCGCCGGATGCTACCCGGTTCCCAGCGAGAGTAACCAGGAGACCACCGATGTCCGAACGAAAACCTCTCGATCATAAAGGCCGCCAGGTCCGCGCCGAAATGCGCACCACGGCCTCGCCCGGGGAAGTCTGGGCCGCATGGGCCGACCCCGCGCACCTCCAGCGCTGGTTTCCGGATCGCGCCGACGGCGAGGCCAGGGAAGGCGGATCCATGCGCTACTCCTTCGACCGCTTTCACTACGACTTTCCCTACCGCGTGCTGGTGGCCGAACCGGGCGAGCGCCTGGCGCTCTACGGCGAGCTGGGCGACCGCAGCGGGATTCTGGAGGTCGTCATCGAAAAGGCGGGCGGCGAGACCGTGCTGCGGCTGGTCAACTCGGGCTTCCGCGAGGGCGCTGAGTGGGACGACGAGTACGAAGGCGTGGACTCGGGCTGGAAGGTGATGATGGCGGTGCTGAAGCTGTACCTCGAGCAGTACTTCGGCAAGCCGCGCGCGCAGGCGTTCCACATGCGGCCCGCCGCATTCGAGTACGACAAGCTGCCGCCGTACTACCTGACGGCCGGCGGCCTGACACGGTGGCTGGCGCTGTCGGCCTCGATCGGAGGGGTCGGCGCGCCCTGCCGCCTGGAGCTGATCGGCGGCGGAACGCTCACCGGCCACGTCCTCGAGATCACCCGCCGGGAGACCCTGGTGCGATGGAACGAGATCGACGGCGTGCTGGCGTTCAAGGCCTTCGGCATGGGACCGAAGCGGATGCTCGCGCTGCACGCCATGGGATGGAACCTGGCCCCGGAGATCGCCGCCGCGATCGAGAACAACATGGTGGCGGCCCTCGACCGCCTCGCCGGAATCGTGGAAAGCTGACCGCTACTCGGCCGCGACAATGCGGGTCCGCGTTACCTTGCCGTTCTCAAGGTCGATCTTGCCCAGTTTCCCCGACGTGAGCAGGTACGTGAAGCGCTCCGAGTCCCCGCTGATTCGCATGTAGGGATCGCCGAGTTTGCCCAGCACTTCGGGCTTCGCGGTTCCCGCGGCGACCTCGTTCAATTGCTCTTCGGTGATCGGCGTCGCGGGCGGCGCGGGGTCGGCCTGCGGAATGGTCGCCGCCGCGCGCGGCGACCGCGCGGTCCTGGCGGTGCGGCTGGGGCGTTGTTGGCCGGCTCCGGTCATCGTCTGCCGGACCCCGGCGCGGAACTCCGTCATTCGGGCGTCGTGCGCCGCCATCGTGGCGTCGAAGGCGGCCATCATGCTCTTGGGAATGACGCCCTTCTCGTCGCTGCACACGTCTTTCCCCTTCATGCAGCCGTAGTAGGTTCGCCCCGATTTCCCGTAGACGCCGTCCGGCGCGCTCTTGCACTTCACCGGCGACCAGTGGATGTGCGGGAGCTTCAGAATCAGGTCCGTCGCCTTGAGACCGTCGAAGTTCCCGGCAACCGGTTTGCCGCCCGCCGGGGACTGCGCGATCGCCGGCAGCGTCGCGGCCAGAAGCGCCAGCACGACTCTCACGCGGCCAGTGTAATCGCAAGCGTCTTGCCGATCCAGCGTTTGAGTGATCTCCGGCCCCGGTCTGCGGGATTTGCCCTATTCGGACGCGCCGGATGCGGTCATTTTCCACCTCTGTGTGAGAATGAAGTGGTGACCGGCCATCAGATCCGCCAGGCCTTCCTCGACTACTTCGCCGAGCGCGGCCACCGCGCCGTCCGAAGCTCGTCGCTTGTGCCAGCCAACGACCCGACGTTGCTTTTCACCAACGCCGGCATGAACCAGTTCAAGGACGTCTTCCTCGGTCTCGAAAAGCGCGACTACAACCGGGCTTGTTCCTCCCAGAAGTGCGTCCGGGCCGGCGGCAAGCACAACGACCTCGAAAATGTCGGCTACACCCGCCGCCACCACACCTTCTTCGAGATGCTCGGGAACTTCTCCTTCGGCGACTACTTCAAGTCCGACGCCATCGATTTCGCCTGGGATCTGGTCACGCGCGTCTACGGCCTCGAGAAGGAC
>CAZEVY010000123.1:0-14707 GCA_964515555.1 uncultured Solibacteraceae bacterium
CGCCGTCAGGTCCTCCAGGCGCCGCACGCGCTAGAGAGCTGCAGAGATCGGCACGGTGCCGATGGGAACCGGCGAATCGGCGACGAGCGCCTGGCGGATGCGCGGGATGTCGCCGCCGGTGGAGAGGTCCATGACGGTGTCGGCGCCGTACTTGACCGAGTAGCGGAGCTTCTCGATTTCCTCGTCGATGTTGGACGTCGTCGCCGAGTTGCCGATGTTGGCGTTGATCTTGCACTTGGAGGCGACGCCGATGCACATCGGCTCGAGATTCACGTGATTGACGTTGGCCGGAATGATCATGCGGCCGCGGGCGACTTCGTCGCGCACCAGCTCCGGAGCGAGGTTCTCGCGCCGCGCCACGTACCGCATCTCTTCGGTGACGATGCCGCGCCGCGCATAGTGCATCTGCGTGCGGACCGCGTCGTCACGGCGCTTCTCGACCCATTCTCGTCGCATACCAAGAGTCTACATCCTTGCGAAGAGGCGCGAGCGCGTTGCACTTCATTCCGATGTTGTACGATGCTCGCCAGATGCCCACCAGACGAGAAGTCCTTCGCACCGCCGCCGCGGCGGGTACGGCGATCCTCGGCGGCCGCTTCGTCACTACCCTCCGCGCGCAGACCACCGAGTCGCGTATCGAGGTCCTGACCCGCGAGCCGATCGGCGCCATCGCGCCCGATATCTATGGCCACTTCGTCGAGCACCTGGGCGGCGTCGTCTACGACGGCATCTGGGTCGGCGAGCAGTCGAAGATTCCCAACGTCGGCGGCATCCGCAAGGACCTGGTCGAAGCGCTCGCGAAGACCAAACCCGGTGCAATCCGATGGCCCGGCGGCTGCTTCGCCGATCAGTACGACTGGCGCGACGCGCTCGGCCCGCGCGAGAAGCGCCCCAAGCGAACCAACTTCTGGGTCGACGCGCCCGAGTGGCCCAAGAACGCCCGCCGCGACGGCCCCCAGGTCTACGACACCAACCACTTCGGCACCATCGAGTTCGCGCGCTTCTGCCGCCTGGCGGGCGCGCCGCCCTACTTCGCCGCCAACCTGCGCAGTCTTCCGGCGCAGGAGTTCTGGCGATGGGTCGAATACTGCAATTCCCCGGCCGGCTCCTCGACGCTCGCCGACCAGCGCGCCGCCGACGGCGAGCGCGCGCCTCTCAACGTGCGCTTCTGGGGCGTCGGCAACGAGTCCTGGGGTTGCGGCGGCAACTTCGCGCCCGAGGACTACGCCATCGAGTATCAGCGCTACGCGGCCTGGGTTCCCGGCTACGGCGTGCGCCTGGCGCTGATCGGCTCGGGGCCGAACGGCGGCAATCTCGAATGGACGCGGCGATTCTTCAACAAAGTGGGACCCTCCGTCGCGCGCCGCATGTGGGGCTGGGCGCTGCATCATTATTCCTGGAACGCGAGCGGCGGCCGCACCAACGACTGGATCGCCGGCAAACGCGACGCCCTGAAGTTCGACGCCGAGCAGCACTACGAGATCCTGCGCGAGGGCAATCGCATGGATTCGCTGATCACCTCGCACTGGGCGGCGATGGCCGAAGTCGACCGCATGCATCGCGTCAAGCTCGTCGTCGACGAGTGGGGCGCCTGGCACGCGCCGGGCACCGAGCCCTTTCCCGAGGCGCTGCTTGGCCAGCAGAACACTATGCGCGACGCCGTGCTCGCCGGTCAGACGCTCGACATCTTCCATCGCCACGCCGACAAGGTCGCCATGGCGAACATCGCGCAACTGGTGAACTGTCTCCAGTCGCTCTTTCTGGCGCACGAGGACAGGTTCTGCCTCACGCCGACCTATCATGTCTTCGCGATGTACGCCGCGCACCAGGGCGCGCAGTCGGTGCGCGCGGTTTTTTCCTCGCCCGAAGTGAGCTACACGCGCAACGGGCAGCCGGCGACGCTGGCGGGACTCGGCGGGTCGGCCTCGCTCAACGGGAAGCGGCTCACGCTGACGGTGACGAATCCCAGTCTCGACCAGGTCCGCGAAACCGAGATCGCCGTGCCGGGCGCGGTGATCGAATCGGTCCGCGCGACGACCCTCGGGACCGGGGACGCGCGTGCGCACAACACATTCGAGTCGCCGCGCGCCGTGGAGCCTCGCGAGTCGGCGGTGGAGATTCGCGGGATCGTGGTGCATAAGTTCCCGCCGGCGTCGGTGACGAGGCTGGATATCGCGTTGGGCTAGCGAAGCGCCCGCCGCAGGTGCACCCACCCGGCGTACCCGACCAGGTACAACACCGCGAGCGGGAACAGCGTCAGCCGCGCCAGCGTGCGGATGCCGCTCGCGCCTGACAACCCCAGGCGAAATGCCGCGAAATGGACGATCGTGCGCCAGTGCGACCAGTCGAACCAGAAATAGTCGCCGTTCTCGTTGAGCACGAAAACCTTCGCCGGAATCCGCGCCGCCAGCACCCATTTCCACTTCGTCATGATCGGCTCGCCCGAGCAGATGACGCCGGCGACGGTGTACCGATTCGCGCCCAGGATGCGGTAGAGGCGGCCCCGGCCGTCGCGTCCCGCGTAGTCGGTCACGCGATACACTTCGCCGGCGCCCTCCCGAAAGCCCTTCGGCACGCCCGCGTAGCAGGTGACCAGGTCGAGCCGCATGCGGTCGCCGTAGATTTCCCAGAGCCCGGGGATGAGATCGTCGAACAGTTCGCGGGAGCCGCTTTCGACGAGGAGGACGCGTGTGAACGGCGGAGTGTGGCGCGAGAAGAAGTGACGCAAGCTGCGCTCTTATTATACGGGGGCGATTTCCAGCCCGATGGCGTCATGATCCGAGAGCGGCACGGGACGCTCGCGAAGATCGTGAATCACCAGCGGATTCGTAGGACGCAGCCCTCGCGCGGCGAACCAGTCGATCTTCAACGGGCAGCCGCCGCCGTGATTGCGCAGCGCCCAGCGGATGAACGGAAAGCACCACAGCGGCACCCATTCGGCGAGGCCCTGGAAGGTCCGCTCGTTGGCGAAATCGTAGTAGATGGTGTGCTCGCCGGGTGCGTTCGCGCCCCGCCAGTCGAAGCCGCGCGCCTCCAGCAGCCGGAACAGCTCGCGCTCGAACCAGCGGTAGGGATGCAGATAGTGATTCCGGATCACGCGATCCGCCCCCATCAGCACGCGCCGCCAGTAGCCCATGATGGCGCGAAACGCCGTCGACGAATCGAACGTCGTCGTGTTCCAGTCGCCGCCGAGAACCGTGGGACCCGGCGGCAGCGCGTCCAGCACGTCGCGCATCTGCCGCGCGCGATGCCGCTGGGTCGAGTTGGCGTCGAGGTGTACACACGCCGCCGTCACCGGCCAGCCGGGAAAGCCGATGGTCGCGATCAACGCCGCCTGGCTCCCGATGCGCTGCTCGCGCGCGGCCATCTTGTCGATGCCGTTGGCGAGGCGCACGATGCGCGGCGCCGCGATCGGGTAGCGGCTGAGAATCGCGTTGCCGTGCAGGCCCAGCTCGTTCTCGCCCTCGACGTGACGCTCCGCGCCCGAGCCTTTGACGAGACTCAGGTAACACGGCGCGAAACAGTAGTGCATCCCGAGCTCGCGCGCCAGCTCGCGCGCCACGTCGCGATTCCCCGATCGCGCCATGCCGACGTCGGTCTCGGTGAGCAGCAGCACGTCGCAATCGCGAAGATACTCGTGCGATCGGAAGGCCTCCACCTGCTCCTCGAAGCGCGCGCCGCGCTCGATGTTCCAGGCCAGGACGCGATAGCGGTCGCGCGCCGGCGCCGGACCGGCGGAGAAGTCGCCCGGCTGCGGAGTGTCGAGCGCGCGCCGCAGCTCGGACTCGATGCCGCGATATACGGGGTGCGACTCCAGCGCGCGCGTCGACCGGCAGGCGGCGAGCTCGGGCAGCCGGGGAACAATCCGCCGCAACGCGTCGTGCATCAGCGGCGGGCGAGCCGCGAGATCGACGGGGCGGTCATCGCCTACTTCTTACGCAGCTCTTTGATGCGGATGTTCCGGAACATCGCGACGCTGCCGGGGTCGTGGAGCTGAAGGCCGATGGGACCGGTCTTGGGACGCTTGGGGTCGCCCTCGTGCTCGCTGACGAGCTGGCCGTTGAGCCGCACGCGGATGACCTCGTTGCGCGACTCGATGATCATCGTGTTCCATCCGGGCTGTTGTGCGACGACGCGGGCCTTGTCGAACAGGTAAATGCTGCCGGACGGGTACTGGTCGGCGTAGCCGTTGGAGATTTGGATCTCGTAGCCGTTGTGCGAGGGTGTGCGCTCGCGGTCGTAGTCGGGCGGCGCTGCGTATTTGGCGCGCGTCTGGTCTCGGATGGAGATGCCGCTGTTGCCGCCCAGTCGCGTCCAGTATTGCAGCGAGAGATCGTACTCGCCGAAGTCTTTCTTCGTATAGAGCCAGGACTGCTCGCGCGACTTGCGCGGGATGCGGTCGCCCACCAGGACGCCGTCCATCACCATCCAGACCCCGTCGCCGACAACCTCCCAGCCGTCGAGGTTTTTTCCGTTGAACAGGTTGACCCACTGGGCGCGACACGGCGCCAGCGTCGCGAGCACAGCCGCAAGGAGCAAAAGGCGTGGCACGAACACCCCCTCAAAGAAGCTCATTCTATCGGATCGCTGCTGAACGCGCGCGAATCCGCGCCCGTGGTCGTGAGGGGCCGGCGCTGCACCGTAGCCAACGGCCCCCATCCGCGCGGGACAAAAGGTAGGAATCAGGCGGATAGTCGAACAGGCGGGCGTAGTGCTGGGGGTCCGTTCACCGAACGGATCGGCACGACCCGCGGCGAACCGCTGCCTCCGCGCCGGCAGGTCGAATGGAAGTAGTCATCCAGCGGAAACAGCGCATAGGGCTCCAACTCGTGGAAGATGCGGCCCAGGTTCTGCTGGATGCGATAGACGGCGTGGAAGAAGTTGCCGCGGTCGATCTTGAGCTTCCGGCAGCACAGCTTCCAGTCGGCGCCGTAGAGAAAGTGGTACTTGAACAGGCGGAACTCGGCGTCGGACAGGTAGCGCTTGCTGACCAGGTAGAAGTCGGCGATGTACTCCTCGTCCTTGCGCCCCCAGGTGAGGCGGCGCTGGGGGCCGGCGACGAATTGCATCGATGCGCGGCTGATGTGCTTCTCTTTCATTACGCAGTGCCGGAAGCGCGCGTGGCAGGCGCGGAACACGGCGCGAAGTACGCAGTTGCAAGGGCACGACCGCCCCCGCTTTCCTTGAACGAGTCCCAGGCCGAGGCAGCGCGTGCAACCACTAAGCGCCAGCGGCAGAGTCTCGGATCGGTCCCATACGGTGTTCAGCAATGTCCTATCTCCCCGCGTTCCGGGCCGGCGGGCCGCCCCGGAACATCTTCAATACTAGAATCGAACCAATTTTGGTCAATAACTGGTTGGCTATTCCGGGGAGGTGACCTACCCGCAAACGCGGGTATCATCGTCCCCAACCCGCTCATTCTGATCAGGATATATCTTTGAAAAATTGTCTCTATTCTTACGAGTTTTATAATGGTATTCGTGTGCTATACTGAAACAATAAGAGACCTATTTCGATTAGAAATCGGGGAGGGCCGATGGTGGGCTTCGAAGAGTTGCTCGGCAGGTTCCGCGCGCGCCTCCGGCAGAAGATCCGCAACGGCGAGATCACCGAGCGTGGGCTGGCGCGCCTGTCCGGCGTGTCGCAGTCGCACGTGCACAACGCGTTGAAGGGCGCCCGCCTGCTGCGGCCGCGCACCGCCGACCGGGTGATGCGCGCCATGCGGATCAGCGTCTGCGACCTGATGGCGCCGGACGATTGGGAGGACTCGGGCGCCGAGGGCCGCGATCAGCGGCGTCCGGCTTCCAGGTAGATCTCCAGCACCTCGCGGGCGGTGCGTTCGGAGCGAAAGCGCTCGGCCTGCTGGCGTCCTTTCGCGACCAGGCGCAGGCGTAGTGCGTCGTCGAGCAGCACCTCGCGCAGGCCGCGCGCGATGTCGAAGACGTTCTCGGGATTGACCAGCACGGCGGCGTCGCCGACCGCCTCGGGCAGCGAGCTGACATTGGAGGTCACCACCGGCGCTCCCGACGCCATGGCCTCCAGCGGCGGCAGGCCGAAGCCCTCGTAGAGAGAAGGAAATGCGAATACGGCCGCCGAGGCGTACAGAACCCGCAGGGTCTCCAGCGGAACGTAGCCGAAGAAACGCACCACCGGCTCGACCCGCGACTGGATGACGGCGCGCCGGACCGAAGGATACTTCGAGATCTCGTCACCGATAAGAATCAGCCGTAGATCTCCGTAGACGGGATGGCCGGCCAACTCGCCGCGGAGCACGGCGAAGGCCTCGACGAGGCGGGGAATGTTCTTCTGCGGGCGGATACTGCCGGCAT
Source organism: uncultured Solibacteraceae bacterium (assembly GCA_964515555.1). Taxonomy (GTDB): domain Bacteria; phylum Acidobacteriota; class Terriglobia; order Bryobacterales; family Bryobacteraceae; genus CAZEVY01. The sequence continues at coordinate 6,330 of CAZEVY010000123.1, forward strand.
AGAGCACGTAGGGGTAATCGATGCGATAGCGTTGGAGAAGCGTCGCGGCGTCGGCCTCGGGCGGCGCGAAGAAGCGCGGATCGGGCGCGTCGTGGATCACGCGGATCTTGTCGGCGGGCGCTCCCAGCAAGTGTTCGACGTCGCGCCGCGTCGCCGCCGAGACCGCGATGATGCGCGCCGCGTTCTTCAGGCCGCGGCGGGCTCGCAGCAGGCTCATCTCCCGGCGCGTGCCCTTGAGGCCGCCGAACAGCAGCCGGCTGAGGTCGTGGATGGTGACGACGTAGGGGCGCCGCATCCACCAGGGGACGCGATTGAGCGGAATGTGATGAAGATCGGCGCGGAAGCGGCCGGAAAACACCGAGAACGCGACATGATTCAAAACCGCGTTCGGCTCCACGCGATAGGGGACGGCCTGGAAGTTGTCCGGCAGGTGCGCGAACTCCTGCCGGTCCGCGGCGCGGCAGATCAGGTGATAGCGGTTCTCGCGGTCGATCCCGGCCAACGCGTTCACCAGGTTGCGGATGTGCGCGCCGATGCCGAAGTCGCGCAGGTGCCGGACGTCGATGACGATGCCGAGCGCCATGCGCGGGCGCCGTCAGACCGCGCCGGCGTGCGCCAGCTTCCAGGCGTACAGCGGGAAACGCTCGGCCAGCGCCAGCACGCGGCGCTTCACGGCCGGCGTCGCCTCGTCGGCGCCCGAGCCCGCGGCCAGTGCGTCCAGCACGTCGGCGACCAGCCCGCCGACCTCGCGCATCTCCGCCTCGCCGAATCCGCGCGTGGTGACCGCCGGGCTTCCGAGGCGGATGCCGCTGGGATTGAGCGGCGGATTCACGTCGAAAGGAATGGCGTTCTTATTGACTGTAATGGCCGCGCGATCGAGCGCCGCCTCGGCTTCCTTGCCGCGAATGCCCTTCGAAAAGATGTCGACCAGCAGCAGGTGCGTGTCGGTGCCGCCGGAGACGATGCGGAATCCTCGCGCCGCCAGCGCGGCGGCGAGCGTGGCGGCGTTCGAGATCACGCGTCGCGAGTACTCGGTGAACTGCGGCGTCATGGCCTCGCGGAAGCACACCGCCTTGGCGGCGACCACGTGCACCAGCGGCCCGCCCTGCGTTCCGGGGAACACCATCTTGTCGATGGCGGCCGCATATGGCTCGCGGCACAGGATCATGCCGCTGCGGGGACCGCGCAGCGTCTTATGGGTCGTCGTGGTCACGATGTCGGCCCACTGGCAGGGATTCGGATGCAGGCCCGCGGCGACCAGTCCGGAGAAATGCGCCATGTCGACCAGAAACAGCGCGCCGACCGAATCGGCGATCTCGCGGAAGCGCGGGAAATCGAGCGTGCGCGGGTAGGCGCTGCCGCCGGCGATGATCATCTTCGGGCGGTGCTCTCCGGCCAGCCGCGCCAGCTCGTCGTAGTCGATCCGCTCGTCCTCGCGCCGCACGCCGTAGGGAATCACCTCGTAGGTCTTGCCGGAAAAATTCAGCGGATGACCGTGCGTCAGGTGGCCGCCGTGAGCGAGATTCATGCCGAGGATGCGGTCGCCCGGCTTCAGCACCGCCGCGTAGGCGGCCTGGTTGGCCTGTGAGCCCGAGTGCGGCTGCACGTTCGCGTGCTCGGCGCCGAAGAGCTTCTTGGCCCTCTCGCGCGCCAGGTTCTCGACCACGTCGACGTTGTGGCAGCCGCCGTAGTAGCGCTTGCCGGGGTAGCCTTCGGCGTACTTGTTCGTGAAGACGCTCGCGGTGGCCTCCAGCACCGCCTCGGAGGTGAAGTTCTCGCTGGCGATCAGCTCCAGGCCCGCATGCTGCCGCTCGGTCTCCTCGCGGATCGCGTCGGCGATCTCCGGGTCGGTCTCTGCCAGCGGCCGCGACATCCACGAATTGCTCATCCTAGGTTTCGCTCCCTTCCAGCTTTCCGATCTTCTCGACGCGGCGTGCGTGGCGGCCGCCGTCGAACTCCGTCTTCAGAAAAACGTCGACCAGCTCCCGCGCCGTCTCCGCGGCGGTGAAATTGGCGCCGATGGTGAGCACGTTGGCGTTGTTGTGCGCGCGCGCCAGCCGCGTCTGCTCGGGTTGCATTCCGAGGGCGGCGCGAATCCCCGCCACCTTGTTCGCGGCGATGGCCATGCCGGCGCCGGTCGAGCACACCAGAAGGCCGCGGTCGGCCTTCCCCGCCGCCACCTCGCGCGCCACGACGCTGGCGTAGTCGGGATAGTCGGTGGAGTCGTGCGAGTTGGTGCCGTAGTCGACCACCTCGTGGCCTTGGCCGCGGAGGGCTTCCCGCAGATTGTCTTTCAGATCCACGCCGGCATGGTCGGCGCCGATGGCGATTTTCATGGGGCCTCGTACCTATCATGCTACACGGGAACATCCGTTTTGACGATCCGGTTTCCGGCTGGATATCGTATGTAGAGTCGGGTGTCTCCGTTGCTCAAGTTTCCCGTGGTAGTCTCGCTCGGGGCGGCGGCGGTGTTCTCCCAGGCGCCCTCGGCCACGGCGACACTCGACCGGCACGAGATCGAGATACAGGTCCAGCGGCGCTGCGTCGCGGGAGCGGCCTTCTTCGACAACACAACCCGGCGCGTGCTCGCGCCCGGCGAGCGCACGCTCGCCGTCGACGCATCGATGTTCAGCTGCGAGTGGGGGAGCTTCGCGGGCCAGTTTCGCTTCGACCTGCTGGAGGCCCAGCAGGTGACCGGGACGCTGTACACGGCAGTCAATCCGGACCCCGCCGGCCGGTGCCCGGTCCAGACGGGATGCCTTGCTCTCACCACTCCCCCGACCGCGACCTTCTCGGTATCGCTCGGAGGCACGGGCACGATCGTCAATCCGGCGGGCGTCCCCGGCGCCTCTCTCACGATGACGATCAACTTGCAGCCGGGAATTCACCTGGCGGAGCCGTTGCGTCCGGCCTCTTGTGTCGCCGTCGTCAACGTGGGCACCTTTCGGCAGCCGGCGACGCAGGCCGTACAAAACCGGTCCGATTGCCCCATGAGCCATCTCGGAATCGACTCGCTGACGCCGGGGCCCTCGGGGCCGAGCGGGTTCACGGTGTTTTCCCGGGTGGACGGGCAGGTCGCGATGACCGGAGCGAGTTTTAACCGGGCCGTGCCCAACTCGGTTGGCGTCATCGTCCGATTCAACGTCCGCTCCTACTGGCGTGCCACCATCGCGCCGCCGGTTCGGCCGGATCTCTCGATCTCCAACATCGAAGTCACCCAGGCCATCCAGACCGCCGACAACAGCGTGCCGCTGGTTCCCTACAAGCTCACCGCCGTGCGCGTCTACGTCAAGCGCGATGGCCCGCAACCCATCGACGGCGTCAGCGCGCGGCTCCGCGGATTCCGGCGCTCGGGCGAGGCGGATGGGTCCCCGTTGAGTCCTTACAACGGCCCCATCACGCCATCGCCCAATCCGGATCGCGAGAAACACGAGAATTCTCTCAATTTCATCCTGCCGGAGAGCTGGGTCTGGGAGGGCGACCTGGAACTGGAGGCGCAGATCGTCCCACCGGGCGGACTAACGGAGTCGCGCACCGACAACAACGTTCTCCGAACGAAGAAGTTCACGATCGCCTATCCTCCCAAGTTCGTGCCGCCCTTCCTCGTCGTCTACTTCCCGGTGTGCGGTGTGAAGACCAATGGAATCGTAACCTGCGCGCCGGAGCTGCCGGGCAATCCGACTGAGTTCATGGACCCGCAGTTTCCCGTGGCCTCCCGTCACCTGCTTTTCTTCCCTCTCTCGACGCCGCTGCTCGTCAAGGAGGAAGGCGGATTTGTCGAGCGGATCGCCCCCATCCTGAGCTATGCCAGCGCCTTCGACGACCTCGCCTCCGGCGGCCTGCTCGTCCCCGCAAACTACTTTGTCGCCGGCGCCCGCACCGACCTTCTGAGCGCCATCACCCTCGATGCCCTTGCCGTCGAAAACGAGGGCAACATCGCCGCCGCGGTCGCCGGCCGGTACTTTTCGGTGGCTAACGGTTTGGACGCCGCCCGAAACTGTGCGGCGCCTGTGCCCGGCGTGTCGGTCGTCCAGGGGATCGGAGAAACCGGCTTTGACCCACCCACCAAGAGGGTTGTACTCTCCACCACCAGGGAATTCAGTTTCGTCCGTGGTTTTTGCGCCGTTTGGATGTCGGTCTCCGAGTACATGGCCATCCACTCGAAGATCGGCGATCTCGGCCGGATCCCGCTGCCGCCGGCCGTGGAAAGCGCCGCCCGCAGGCGGGCCGAAGACCCGCCGGAGTTCGTAATCGTCGGCGGGTCGATTGCGAAAGACGGCTCGTCGGCGGAGCTTCAGCCGGCGTTTCGCGTCTCTCCGAGGAAGTATTGGCCCGAATCGGACCCCCAGGGTGACCACTGCGTGAAATTCCTGGGTTCCGACGGCGTCCTCGGCGACCATTGTTTCGCGGCGGTTTTCGGCAAGGAGGATTTCTTCGTCTTTTCCTTCCGCCTGCCGCTCCCGCCCGGCACCACCCGCATCGCGCTGCGCCGCGGCGAGACGGAACTCGCATCCCTCGCGCCGACCCCGGCGAGGCCCGAGGTGCGCATCCTCTCCGTCACCTCCGGCGAGCAGTGGACCGGCGGCATCGAGCGCTCCCTCTCCTGGGAGGCCTCCGACGCCGACGGCGACACGCTCTCCTTCATCGCCCAGTACTCCTTCGACGGCGGCCAGCGCTGGATGCCGCTGACAGCGCCCACCGCCCGCACCGAAACCCCGTTCTCGACATCCCATCTGTTCGGCGGCAAGGACGTCTGGTTCCGCGTGCTGGCGAGCGACGGCTTCCACACCACCGCCGCCTCCGTCGGGCCGATCGAGATCGTTCAGACGCCGAAGATCGAGGCCTCGAACGTCGACTTCCGGCTCGCCTTGGTGCGCGGCTTCTCCGATCGCTCGCTCGAAATCGGCAACACCGGCACCGGCCCGTTGACGATCTCGACCATCGCCGCCGAGCCTGCCGGCTTCGAGGTGCTGGGCCCGTCGGCGCCGCTCGTCGTCCCGGCCGGCGGAAAGCGCGCGGTCAACCTGCGGTTCGCCCCAACATCGGCCGGCACAGCTGCCGGCAGGCTGACGCTCGCGAGCGACGACCCGAGTGTCGCCTCGCTGACGGTCGACCTGCGCGGTACGGGTGTCGCGACGGCGATCCCCGATATGGACGTCGCCACGGCGCCGCTGGAGTTCGGCGAGGTGAAGGTGGGCGAGTCGAAGGACATCGCGCTGAAAGTGAAGAACTGGGGGCCGGGCGAACTCACGATACAGTCCGCGGCCTCGTCGAACGCCCGCTACACGATTTCCGGAGCGACATTCCCGTTCCGACTCGCCGCTGGCGCCGAGCAGTCGCTCACCGTTCGGTTTCGCCCCACCGCCGCCGCGGCCGAGAACGGGAATCTCGTCGTCTCCGGCAACGACCCCAATCGCGCCAGCGTCAGCGTGCCGTTGCGCGGGCAAGGCGTCAACTGACGCCCGGTTGACGCCTCTCCGCCGCTCCCGCTACCCTCAAATCTCGATCACAACATGCGCTGGAGTACTCTGTTCATCCCCACGCTGCGCGAAGCGCCCGCCGGCGCCGAAGTCGCCAGCCACCTCTGGATGCTGCGCGCCGGCTACGTTCGACAGCTCGCCGCCGGCGTCTACAGCTACCTGTTGCTGGCGCAGCGTTCGCTCCAGAAGATCGAGCGCATCGTGCGCCAGGAGATGGACGCCATCGGCGGGCAGGAGATGCTGCTTCCCGCGCTGAATCCCGCCGAGCTGTGGATGGAATCCGGACGCTGGGACGTGATGGGCGACAACATGTTCCGCCTCAAGGACCGCTGGCGGCGCGACCTGTGTCTCGCCATGACGCACGAGGAGGTCATGACGGCGATCGCCCGCGGTGAGCTGCGCAGCTATAAACAGCTTCCGCAGATCTGGTACCAGATCCAGACCAAGTTCCGCGACGAGCCGCGCCCCAAGTCCGGTCTGCTGCGCGTGCGCCAGTTCCTGATGAAGGACTCCTACAGCTTCGACATCGACGCCGCCGGTCTCGACGTGTCGTACGAGAAGCACTATCGGGCGTACTGCCGCATCTTCGACCGCTGCGGCCTCGAATACACGGTCGTCGAAGCGCATTCCGGCGCCATGGGCGGCAGCCAGTCGCACGAGTTCATGGTGGCGACCGATGCGGGCGAGGATTTCGTCGTGCGCTGCGCCTCCTGCGGCTACGCGGCGAATCTGGAGAAGGCCGTCTCGACGCCCGCCGCTCCGCCGGCCGCCGATCCCGCGGGCGATCTCGCGCCCGAAGAGTTCCACACGCCCGGCCGCAAGACCATCGCCGAGGTCGCCGAGTTCACCGGGCTCCCGCAGCAGTCGCAGATGAAGAGCCTCGTGATGGTGGCGGGCGACCAGCCGGTTCTCGCGCTCCTGCGCGGCGATCACTCGCTCAGCGAGACCAAGCTGGCCGCGATCGCCGGCGGCGAACCGAGACCCGCCCATCCCGGAGAGATCCGCGACTGGTTCGGCGCCGACGCCGGCTCGCTCGGCCCCGTCGGCGTCGCCAACATGCGCATCGTCGCCGACCTGGCGCTCCAGGGCCGCGCCAACATGATCTGCGGCGCCAACAAAGACGACTATCATCTCCGTCACGTAACGCCCGGCGAGGACTTCCAGGCCGAGTTCCACGACCTGCGCCAGGCGGCCGCCGGCGACCGCTGCGCCTCTTGCGGCGGGGCGCTCGACGTGCGCAAGTCGGTCGAGATCGGGCACATCTTTAAGCTCGGCTACAAGTACTCGCACTCGATGGGACTCCGCGTCCTCAGCGAGCAGGGCGAGGAGACGCCCGTCATCATGGGCTCCTACGGCATCGGCATCGAGCGCATCCTGTGCGCCGCCGTCGAGCTCTTTCACGATTCCGACGGCATGGCGCTGCCCGCGCCCATCGCGCCCTTCACCGTGGTCATCACGCCGGTAAACAACGCCGATATGCAACAGCGCGGCGCCGCCGAGCGCCTCTACCAGGAATGCGCCGAGCGCGGCATCGACGCGCTGCTCGACGACCGCGACGAGCGCCCCGGCGTCAAGTTCAAGGACGCCGACCTGATCGGCGCGCCCTTCCGCATCACCGCCGGCAAGAAGCTGGCGCAGGGGAACGTCGAGCTGGTCGAGCGCCGCACGCGCGCGTCGGCGGACGTGAAATTGGAGGACGCCGTCGCCGCGCTCGCCGAGCGCATCCGCGGCGCCACGCCCGATGCCTGACCCCGACTGGCGCGCCATTCGCGCCGAGTTCCCAGCGCTCGCGCGCTGGACCTATCTGAACACCGCCACCTTCGGCCAGCTTCCGCGGCGGGCCACCGAGGCCGTGGCCGCGCACTTCGCGCATCGCGACGAGCTCGCCTGCCACGACTTCCTGGCCTGGTACGACGACGCCGACGCCATGCGCGCCGATGTCGCGCGCCTGGTGCATTGCTCGCCCGACGACATCGCGTTCCTCCCGTCGGCCGCCGCCGGCCTCGGCCTGCTGCTCAACGGAATCGATTGGAAGCCCGGCGACCGCCTGGTCACGCTGGCCGACGAGTTCCCCAACAACCTCTACTATCCGGCGCTGCTCGCGCGCCGCGGCGCCGAGTTCGTCGAGACGCCCTGGGAGCGCTTTTACGGCGAGGTGACCGGGCGCACGCGCCTCGTGGTGTTGAGCAGTGTGAACTATTCGACGGGCTTCCGGCCGCCGGTCGAGGAGATCGCCGGCTTCCTGCGCCCGCGCGGCGTGATGCTGTACGTCGACGGCACGCAGAGCGTGGGCGCGCTGCGGTTCGACTGCGAGCGCGTGCGCCCGGCGATGCTCGTGGTGCACGGCTACAAGTGGCTCATCTCGCCGAGCGGCGCGGGATTCCTCTACGTCGACCCTCGGCTGCGGCGCGCGCTGGAGCCGAACGTGGTCGGCTGGCGCAGCCATCGCGACTGGCGCCGCGTCGACGATTTGCATCATGGCGCGCCGGAGTTCGTCGACTCGGCGGAGAAGTACGAGGGCGGCGGGCTGGTATTTCCCTCGCTCTACGGCATGTGGGCCTCGGTGCGGATGATGCTCGATATCGGGCCGGAGACCATCGAGCGCCGCGTGCTGGAGCTGGCCGGCGGCGCGCGGTCCGTGCTGCGCGCGCTCGGCGCGGAACTGCCGTCGGACGAGTCGGCACACTACGAGTCGGGGATCGTGGCGGCGCGGTTTCCGGGGCGCGACCCGTCGGCGCTGGCGCGCGGGTTGCGCGAGCGCGGCGTGCTGGTCTCGGCGCGGCACGGATGCCTGCGGGTGTCGACGCACTTCTATAACGACGAGTCGGATCTGGATCAGCTGCGCGCGGCGCTTAGTGGAATGTTGTAAATGGCACAATACCTGTAAAGCGGCAGTAT
>CAZEVY010000124.1:0-14285 GCA_964515555.1 uncultured Solibacteraceae bacterium
TGACCGCGCCCTTCACCGGCGTCGCCGTGCTCGCCGCGGGGGCCAGGCTCCGGTTCGCCGACGTCGATCCGTCGACTCTGCTGCTCACCCCCGCCACCGCCTCCGGCCGCATTACGCGCCGGTCCGCCGCCATCCTGCCCGTGCACCTTTACGGGTCGGTCTGCGATCTCGCCGGCCTGCGCAGGCTGGCCCGCGAGCGCGGCGCCGCGCTGATTCAGGACGCCTGCCAGGCGCACGGGGCGACCTTCGGCGGCCGCCCCCTCGCCGATTACTCCACCCACACCGCCTACAGCTTCTATCCGACCAAGAACCTCGGCGCGCTCGGCGACGGCGGGGCCATCCTGACGAATCGCAAATCGGCCGAAGCCCGCCTTCGGATGCTGCGCGACGGCGGCCGGCGCAACGGCGAGCAGGTGGCTCGCGCCGCCGGAATCAACTCGCGTCTCGACGAGATGCAGGCCTGCTTCCTCCGGGCCTTTCTCGCGCGGCTCTCCGAGTGGAACGCGGAGCGCGAGCGCATCGCCGTGGTCTACGACACCGCTCTCGCCGATTGCCCCGGCGTGCGGCTTGTCGCGCGCGAAACGGGATCGGTGCGGCACCTGTACGTCATCCGCGTGCGCCGCCGCGACCGGCTGCGGCGGCATCTCGCGGAACACGGGATCGGTTCGGCGGTGCATTACCCGGTCCCGCTGCATCTGATGCCGGCGTTCGCGGGCCTGGCAAAGCGCGGCGATCTGCCGAACGCCGAGCGCGCCTGCCGCGAAGTCGTCTCATTGCCGCTGTGGGTCGGCATGACCCAGGCACAGGCCGCCGAGGTTGCCGGTCGCGTGCGCGAGTTTCTGTTACGCTGAGCCGACGATGACCGGCAGGACGCTCGCCCACTACCAGGTGATCGAGAAGCTCGGACAGGGCGGCATGGGCGAGGTCTATCGCGCGCGCGACACCAAGCTCGCCCGCGACGTCGCCATCAAGGTGCTGCCCGAGGCGCTCTCGCAGGATCGCGAGCGGCTCGCTCGATTCGAGCGCGAGGCGCAACTGCTCGCCTCGCTGAACCACCCCAACATCGCCGCCATTCACGGCATGGAGACCGTCGACGGCGCTCCGTTCCTGGTGCTCGAGATGGTCCCCGGCCAATCGCCCGCCGGGCCCATGCCGCCCGAGGAGGCCGAAGCCATCTGCCAGCAGATCGCCGAAGCCATCGAGGCCGCGCATGAGAAAGGCATCGTCCACCGCGACCTGACGCCCGCCAATATCAAGGTGACTCCCGAAGGCCAGGTCAAGGTGCTCGACTTCGGACTCGCCAAGGCGCTCGCCGGCGACTCCACCGACGCCTCCAGCGCCACCTCGCCGACGCTGACCGTCGCCGCCACGCAGGCCGGCGTGCTGATGGGCACGGCGTCGTACATGTCGCCCGAGCAGGCGCGGGGACGGCCCGCGGGCCGCCGCGCCGACGTGTGGGCCTTCGGGTGCGTCTATTACGAGCTGCTGACGGGACGGAAGGCCTTCGACGGCGACAACATCTCCGACATTCTGGCTTCGGTGCTGAAGATGGAGCCGGACTGGCCGGCGCTCCCCGAGTCGACGCCGCCGCGCGTTCGGAGGCTGTTGCGGCTGTGCCTGGAGAAAGATCCCAAGAAACGCCTCCGCGATATCGGCGACGCCTGGCTGGAGGCCGAGGCTCCGCCGGGCGGCGCACCAGCGCCCCGGCCGCCCTCCCGGCCGGTCCTTCTCGCCGCCTTCGGTATCGCGTTGCTCTCGGCGACCGCTCTCGCCGCGCTCGCCTACGTCCACTTCCGCGAGCCGGCGCCGGTGACCACGCGCTTCCAGGTCGCCCCGCCCGAGACTGCCACGAACCTCGAGTTCCCGCTCATCTCGCCCGACGGCCGGCGCCTGGCCTTCGTCGCTTCCTTCGACGGCAGGCGTTTGATCTGGATCCGCCCGCTCGACTCTCTTACCGCTCGGCCGCTGGCGGGAACCGACGATGCCAATTTCCCCTTCTGGTCTCCCGACGGCCGCTCTCTGGCGTTCTTTTCGGGCGGCAAGCTGAAGAAAATCGACACGGCCGGTGGGCCGCCGCAGACCCTTTGCGACGCGGAAACCCCGGGCCGCGGCGGGACCTGGAATCGCGATGGGACCATCGTGTTCGTCGGCGGAAGCCGCCGTCCCCTGGAGCGTGTCTCCGCCGCCGGAGGAACGCCCTCGGCGATAACCACCCTCGAAGCGAAAACGGAGATCAGTCATCGCTGGCCGCACTTTCTGCCAGACGGGAAGAGATTCCTTTACTGGTCGATGGCGGCGGATCGTCAGAAGAGCGGACTGATTCTGGCGTCGCTCGACGACCCGCCCGGCGCCACCGAACGCCGGCGTCTCGTGCGCGGCGACTCGATGGCCGTCTACTCGGCGGGACACCTGCTGTTCGCGCGAGACGGCACGCTCATGGCCCAGCCCTTCGATCTGTCCGCGGGCCGTGTTAGCGCAGACGCCTTCCCGATCGTGCAGCAGATCGGCCGCGCCGGGGGACATACAGGCTGGACCGCCGTGTCCGCCTCCACCGAGGGAGCGCTCGCCTATCGCACCGGAACCGGCGCCCTGTCGCAGCTCACCTGGTTCGACCGTAACGGTAAGCAAGCCGGCCTGGTGGGAGCGCTGGTTCGGCAGATTGCGCCGAAGCTGTCGCCCGACGGAAGGCGGGTCGCCGTTTCGCGCGATACCCAGACACAACCGGATATCTATCTGCTCGACTTGGCCCGCGACGCGGCCACACGGTTCACGTTTCACCTCGGCTCCGACATCACACCCGTCTGGTCCCCCGACGGCGCCCGCATCGCGTATAGTTCGCATCGGGAAGATGGCGCCAACCTGTATTGGCGATCGTCGAGCGGCGCCGGCGCCGAGGAACTCCTGTACAAGTCGGTTGACAACAAGTACGTGACCGATTGGTCGCCGGACGGCCGGTTTCTGCTCTACACCTCGTTCGGGGGTCAGACCGGACTGGATATTCTCGCTCTGCCGCTGACCGGCGAACGCAAGCCCGTTTCCCTCCTGGAGACTCCATTCAGCGAGTCCCTCGGCCAGTTTTCGCCCGACGGACGGTGGATGGCCTATCACTCCGACGAGTCGGGCACGCCCCAGGTATACGTTCAGGGCTTTCCCAACGCGGGGGGAAAGTTCCAAGTCTCCACCACTGGAGGTATGCGTGCGCGGTGGCGCCGCGACGGCCGGGAAATCTACTTTGTGGGCGCAGACAGCAAGATGATGGCGGTGGACGTGAAGGCGTCGGGGACTTCGCTCGAGATCGGGCGTCCTCGCGAATTATTCCAGACGCGCATGGTCGTAACGACGCCCTACACCCACGGCTTCGACGTCTCCGGCGACGGCCAGCGCTTCCTGGTCAATCGCTCGGACGAAGCCGAGGCCGCCTCGCCCCTCACCGTCGTCATGAACTGGGCGTCTGGAAAATAAACCGTGGGGTGAGCCCAGGCCGCCTCCGGGATGAAAAAGAACATCGCCTCACCGTGCCGTTCCCAACGCGACGGCGCACGACTGCATGTCGGTCGCGTCGGTCACATCCGTAACGTAGTGCGTGCCGCGCCGCGATGTCAGATCGAAGACGAGGCGGCCCAGTTCATCGGTGTCGAAGCAGATGCGGGAGCTCGCGCCGGTTCGCTTCGCGGCCACGTTCCCGAACATGCCGATGAGACCATCGGTCTCGCGGAGGGCCAACTGAAGACGCGCAATCGCGGCCGCCGACGCCAGATCGCTCGCCGGCTGGTTGCGCATTAGGCGATCGAACAGCTCGTCAATCGCCGCGAGTTCCGGCTCACGCAGTCGGCGGGACTCGACGATTCCGTCGGGTGTAACCCGGATCGTCCAGTCGCCGACCGGGTCGCGGCAGGCGCGACAGGAGAACAGCCGCTTCATATTCTCTATGGTCGAGATTCGGAGAGTTTCTCCGTCGAAGGACCGCGGCGGCGTTTGCGCCGACTGGCCGTAGCCTCCCTGCACCAGGAGAGTCGCTTCCCTGCCGTTCCATTCCCAAATGCTCAGATGAGATCCCCAGGAGCCGCCGAACGACGCGTAGTCGGCGTTGACAAAGAAGCGCCCATTCCCGGCGGCGGTCGGGGGCAGCTTCTCGACGAACCCCGAGAGCCGGTCGAGCGGGTGCGCTCCGGGCGGTGGAGCCCAGGAGGCCAGCCCTCGTTTCCGATCCGGGAGCCGCGACGCGAACTCGACGATGGTCCAGGCGACCCGAAAGCCGAACGGCCCCTTGTCTACGATGAAGAACGTTCCGGCAAAGCCGTACGCCACCGAAACGACGAAGGCGCCGTTTTCCAGCTCTATGGCTCTGCACCCGAGCTTGTCGTCCAGCCCACGAACTGCCGCCTCGATTGCGCCGCCGCTCGCCGGGCGTACGTTCGGCGTTTGGACAACCCATTCGCCGATTAAGGACCACATCCGATGAAGCGCCGCGATCGAGCCAGCCGTGTTGTTGATCGCACCGCCGAGAAGCTCCACCCCGGCGGCCGCCTTCCGGTACTCCTCGCGAATCGACGGCGGCTGCGCCAGCGCGACGCCCCACACCGCCGCGAACACCAGCCGCTTCATGACACCACAAGAATTCGTGCCCCGTGCGGCGCCAGCTCCGCCCGCACCACGCCGTCCGGCGATGCCACCGCCGCGCCCGACCAGAAGTCGCGCGCCGATGCCCGAGTCGCTACGCGCGCCTCGAAGCTCTCCGCCTTCTCGCTCCAGTTGAAGAAGAACACCACCTCGCGATCGCGCATCCGCGCCCGCCCCACGCGAAGCTCCGCGTCGAACGCCGCCGCCACCCCCAGCGGCGGACTCAGCTTCCGCAGCATCGCCAGGCGCGGCGGCGCGAGGCGCGGCAGGTCGTCGCCCGCCAGCAGCATCCCGCCGCTCGCGTAAATCGACGCGGCGTGAAATCCGAACTCGTCGTCCGTCAGATTCCCGGTCAGCAGCGCGACGTCGGGGTCGTTCCACCACAGCCGCCCGTTCTGCCAGCCGCGCCGCAGATTCTCCCGCGCCACCTGCCGGAACCGCGGCCATCGCCGCGCGATATCGTTCGACGACCGCGACCCGTGGATCAGCCCCAGCGACGGCCACAGCGGATGATTGCATCCCAGCAGGAACGCGTCGCCCGCCCCGCGCCGCACCGCTTCCATCCCCCGCCGATAGGCCTCCACGCGCGTCGCGCGCGCGTCGTGCAACCGCCCCTGCGGCATCACGCCCCAGAAATTCGCGTCCAGCTTGAAGTACGTCACGCCCCAATCGCGCCGCATCGTGAGGAAGACCTTCTCGAGATGCTGGCGCGCCTCCGGATGCGACCCGTCGAGCGCGTACCACGGCCCCATCCGCCAGCCGCCGAAGGTGACGCGATTCGACGCCAGCGGCTCGCCGCGCTCGTCCTTCATGAACCACTCGGGATGCTCGCGAAACACGCGCGACCGCCCCTCGGCGATGAACGGCGCCAACCAGATCGCCGGCTCGAAGCCGCGCTCGCGGATCAGGCGCAGCACGGCGCGCACGTCGCCGCCGAAGGCCTTGCCGGTCTCCAGCCAGTCGCCCATGGCCGACTGATAGCCGTCGTCGATCTGGATGTAGCGCAGCGCCGGAAAATGCTTCGCGATGAAGTCGAGATTCTCCATCACCTGCTGCGCGGTCACGTTGGGACCGAAGCAGTACCACGAGCACCAGCCCTCCGGCGGCCGCGGGCCGTGAATCGGCGGATGATTCGCGCGCAGGCGGGCGGCGAGCGCGTCGTAGTTCGCGAAGAGGCCGAACTCCTCGAGTTCAATAGACTGGCCGGGGGCGAGTTCAATGCCGTCGGCGTCGAGCGCGACCTCGATCGTCGCCGCGCGCACCTGGAACTTCCCCTGGAATCGGCGGCACGACGTGAACGCCGCCACCAGCGAACCAGCGTGCAGCAGGTTGTACGCCGTGAATGCGCCCGCGGGCTCCGGCAGCCGGTAGTGCTTCGCGTCCGTGTAACCGCCGATCGCCTCCGGCTTCGCGATCGTCCCGCCCGTCTGCGAGAGCATCTGCGACCCTTCCGCGTAGAGCGGCGTCTCCGGCGCCAGCCCATGCGCGAAATCGAAGGCCACCACCTCGCCGATTCGCCGCACCTCGCGCGACCGGTTCTCCAGCCGCAGCGCGCACACGCCGCCGCGCCACCGCCGCAACACCCGCACATCGCCGAGCGCTTCGCCGCCCGGCGCCATCACCCGGCTCGCCGACGCCTCCAGCCGCGTGCGCCACGCCGTCTGCGCGGCCGCCACCGCCGGCAGCAGCGCGAATGTCCTTCGCGTCATGTCACCGGACCCGGATTGAACGGCGCCAGCGCGTTGTGCAGACCCCAGTGCTCGGCCCACGGCTTGCGCCGCCCGCTCGCCGAGTCGAGGATGAACCGGAACAGCTCCCAGCCGACCTCTTCGATCGTCGCCTGCCCCGTCGCGATCCGCCCCGCGTCCACGTCGATCAGGTCGTGCCACTTCTCCGCCAGCGCCGTGCGCGACGACACCTTCACCACCGGCGCCAGCGCGAGTCCATAAGGACTGCCCTCGCCCGTCGTAAAGACGTGCATGTTCATCGACGCGAGTTGCTGCGTGCCGCAGATGAAGTCGCTCGCCGGCGTCGCCGCGAACACCAGCCCCTTCGCCGTCACCTTGTCGCCGTGCGACGCCACCGCGCGAATCGCCGACGTCCCCGACTTCGCGACAGACCCCAGCGCCTTCTCGACGACATTCGCCAGGCCGCCGCGCTTGTTGCCCGGCGTCGGATTCGCGCTGCGGTCGGCCGATCCGGCCGCCAGGTACTCGTCGTACCAGCGCATCTCGCGGATCAGGCCGCGGCCCACCTCGGCCGTCGCCGCGCGCGGCGTGAGCAGGTGCACCGCGGCGCGCACATCGGGCACCGCCGAGAACATCACCGTCGCGCCCGCGCGCACCAGCAGGTCGGCGAGATAGCCGACCGCCGGATTGCACGTCACCCCCGAGAACGCGTCGCTGCCGCCGCACTGTAGTCCGACGACGAGCTCCGAGGCCGGACACGCGCGCCGCGTGCGTCGGTTCAGCCGCTCCAGCCGCTTCTCGGCCGCCCGCATAATGGCCGCGACAATCTCGCCGAAGCCGCGCTCGTCCTGCAACCGGATCACGTTGCCTTCTTCGAGCACCGGCAGGTCGTTCGCGAACAGCCGCTGCGGCTGCATCTTCTCGCAGCCGAGACTGACCACCAGCGGATCGCCCCCGACGTTGGGGTGCAGACTGATGTGGCGCAGCGTGCGGATCGGCACGGCGGCGCCGGGCGCGTCGATGGCGACGCCGCAGCCGTAGCTGTGCGTGATCGCCACCACGCCGTCGACGTTGGGAAACCGCGGCAGCAGCTCGGCGCGGATGCGCGCCGCGGCGTAGTCGACGGTCGGCGCGACGCACTGCACCGTGGTCGTGATGCCGAGGATGTTGCGCGTCCCCGCGATGCCGCCGGCGTTCGGATAGCCGTCGAAGGTGAACCCGTCGAGCGGCGGTGCGTCCTCGGGAATCGCCGTCGCCAGGGGCAGCTCGTCGAGCGGCGGCGGCTGCGGAAGCTCGATCATCTCCTCGCGCACCCAGGCGCCCGCCGCCACGTCGCGATTCAGGCGTCCGATCTGCTGTCCGTAGCGCAGCACCGGCGCGCCCGCCTCGAGCGAGGCCAGCGCGATCTTGTGGGACTGCGGAATCGACTCGCGCGCGGCCAGGCCGCTTTCGAACGACGCGCCCGGCACGACGCCCTCGGGGTTCACGATGATGGCGACGTTGTCGCGCGGGTCGACGCGTACGTAGAGGGGAGTCAAGGGGCATTGTATTACGTGGCGGACAACCCGGCCCTCCCGCTATGCTGACCAGAGATGAGACGCCGCACTTTCCTGCAGTCCTCCGCCGCCGCAAGTCTCCTCCACGCCGCCGACCCGCCCTCCGATCTGCGACTCTGGTACCGGCGCGAGGCCGCCGACTGGAACGAAGCGCTCCCCATCGGCAACGGCCGCCTCGGCGCCATGATCCACGGCGGCGCCTCCGAAGAGCACCTCCAGCTCAACGACAACACGCTCTGGTCCGACGAGCCCGGCCGCCGCGACCTCCCCCTCGACGTCACCCGCGACTTCGACCGTGTCGCCGCCATGCTGCGCCGCGGCGATTACGCCGAGGCCGCCGACCACATCACCAAACACTGGGGCGGCCGCGCGCAGCCCTGCTACCAGCCGCTCGGCGACCTGCGCATCCGCTTCGAGGGCCACTCCCCCGGCGCCGATTACGAGCGCGCGCTCGACCTGCAAACGGCGATCGCCACGGCGCGCTACGGCGGCTACACGCGCGAGTACTTCGCCAGCTTCCCGGACCAGGTCATCGCGATACGCCTGGTGGCGCCGCGTCCCGGGAGCCTCGCGTTTCGCGCCGCGCTCGCGAGCATCCATCCGACCGCGAAGTCGCGCGCCGCCGCCAGAGACACCATCGCGCTCTCCGGGCAGGCGCCGGGCTTCGCGCTGCGCCGCACCCTCGAATGGGTCGAGCAGCGCGGCGAGCAGTGGAAATACCCGGAAATCTGGGAGAAGGACGGCCGCCGCAAGCCGGTCGCCAAGACCGTTCTCTACGGCGACGAGATCGGCGGGCTGGGAACGTACTTCGACGTGCGGCTGCGCGTCGCCGCGAAGGGCGGCGCGGCGCGAGCCACCGGCGATGGCATCGGCGTCACCGGCGCTGACGAGGCCGTGCTGCTACTCGCCGCCGCCACCAGCTACAACGGCTTCCGCAAGAGTCCCAGCCGCGAGGGCGCCGACCCCGCCGCGCGCGCCGCCGCCGATCTCGCCCGCGCCTCGGCCAAATCCTACGACACCCTCCGCGCCGCTCACGTCGCCGACTACCGCCGGCTGTTCGATCGCGTCACGATGAATCTGGGCGCGCCGTCGGCGCAGAGCCGCCTGCCGACCGACGAGCGCATCGCGCAATTCGCCAATGACCGCGACCCCGGCCTGGCCGCGCTCTACTTCCAGTACGGGCGCTACCTGATGATCGCCGGGTCGCGCCCCGGCGGCCAGCCGCTCAATCTTCAGGGCATCTGGAATCCGCTGGTAATTCCTCCGTGGGCCAGCGCCTATACGACGAATATCAACACGGAAATGAATTATTGGATCGCCGAGACCGGAAATCTCCCGGAGTGCGCCGAGCCGCTCATGAAGATGCTCGACGAACTGCGCGTCACCGGCGGCGAAGTCGCGAAGAACATGTACAAGCGGCGCGGCTGGGTCGAGCACCACAATACGACCATCTGGCGCGACGCGCAGCCGGTCGACAACAACGCCATGCCCGCCTTCTGGCCGATGGGCGGGGCCTGGCTGGCGACGCACGCCTGGGAGCACTACCAGTTCACCGGCGACCGCCGCTTTCTCGCCGAGCGCGGCTACCCGATCCTCAAGGGCGCCGCGGAGTTCTGCGCCGACTGGCTGGTGGAGGACTCGCGCGGGCGCCTGGTCACGGTGGCGAGCAATTCCCCGGAAATCGAGTTCCATTACGTCGATAAATCCGGCGCGAAGCGCCTCGCCGGCATCTCCATGGGAACCACCATGGACCTCGGCATCGTCCGCGACCTGTTCGCCGGGTGCATCCGCGCCTCCGAGATCCTGGGCCGCGACGCGGAGCTCCGCGCCGAGCTCAAGGCGAAGCTGGCGCGGCTTCTTCCCTACCAGGTGGGCGCGCGCGGCCAGTTGCAGGAGTGGGCCGAGGACCACGTGGAGCGCGACCCCCGGCATCGCCACGTCTCGCACCTCTACGGCCTGCACCCGGCGAACCAGATTACGCGGCGCGGGACGCCCGAGCTGTTCGCGGCGGCCCGCCGCACGCTCGAATTGCGCGGCGATGAAGGCACCGGCTGGTCGCGCGCCTGGAAGATTTGCTTCTGGGCGCGGCTGGAGGACGGCGACCACGCCTACCTGCTGGTCCGCAACCTGTTCCAGCTCGCCAAGACGAGCGAGACGCGCGTCGACCGCGGCGGCGTGATGCCGAACCTGCTGTGCTCGCACCCGCCTTTCCAGATCGACGGCAACTTCGGCGGCGCCGCCGGCATCGCCGAGATGCTGCTCCAGAGCCACGCCGGCGAACTGCACCTGCTGCCCGCGTTGCCGGCGGCCTGGCCCTCGGGCAGCGTGCGCGGACTCTGCGCGCGCGGCGGCTTCGATGTGTCGATGGAATGGTCCGGCGGCAAGCTCGCTTCGGCGGAGATTCGCTCGAAGCTCGGCGGCGAGTGCGCGCTGCGCTACAGGGATCGCACGGCGACGTTGAAAACGACAGCCGGCAGGCCCTATCTCCTCCGCGGCGACCTGTCGTTGGCCGAGCGGCGAGCGTAGTTCACCGCCGAGCGAAAAACGCCTCCTACCGAGGGTCGATCACCACTTTTACCGCCCGCTTTTCCTGGCAGAGCGCGAAAGCCTCTTCCCAGCGATCCAGCGGCAGCCGCTCCGTAATCAGGTCGGCCAGGCGAATCCGTCCCGACCCGAGAATCTTCATCATCCGCCGCCATGTCGACGCCGTGTAGGCGAACGACCCCTGCAGGCGAAGCTGCTTGAAGAATACGGCGTCGATCGGCAGCGGGGCTTCCTTCCCGCAGATGCCGACCTGCGTGTACTGTCCCAGCGGCCGCACCGCCTCCAGGCAGTTCCGCACCGAGGCCGGATGTCCGGCGCACTCGAACACGGCGTCGGCGCCCAGTCCACCGGTGGCCTCGCGCACGTAGTCCATGAGATTCTCGCGCGACACGTCCACCACCACGTCGGCGCCGATCCGCCGCGCGGCTTCGAGACGCGCGCCGTCCTCGCCGGCCCCGGCGACGATGGTGCGCACGCCCTCCGACACCAGCAGCTTCAGGCACATCAGCCCGATCGGACCGGGCCCGGACACCAGCGCCACATCGCCCGGCCGCACCTGCGTCACTTCGGTCACCGCCTGCACCGTCGCCGCGAACGGCTCGCAGAGCGCGCCCTCGTCGAGGCTGAATCCCTCCGGGATGGGATAGGCCTGGTCTTCGCGCGCCACCAGGTAGCGCGCGAACGCGCCGTTCACTCCGTGCCCCATCCCGCGCCGCTTCGGACAAAAGATGAAGTACCCGGACCGGCAGTAGGTGCACTCGCCGCACAGCACCGTCGAGGCGCCCAGAATCGCCACCCGGTCGCCGATTCGCACCCGCTCGACGCCCGCGCCGGTCTCGATGACCGTGCCGGCGATCTCGTGCCCCAGGATCACGGGCGGATAGTTCCGATACGTGTCGTGCAGCACGTGCAGGTCGGTGCCGCAGACGCCGCAGTAGGCCACCTCGATTCGGATTTGTCCGGCCCCGCAGCGCGGCTCGTCGACCTCCATGACGGCGACGTTGCCCTCGCCGCGCTCGTATTTCACCAGTGCCTTCATCGCGCTGTCCATCGTATCAGTCCGCGGCGGAAGCCCGCTCTTCCGGCGGGCCGCCCGTGTAACGTGCACCTCCGAATGAGCCGTGACCACCGGCTGAGCCGCGAGCGTGAGCGAGCGGTCCTGCCTCCCACGGCGCTGTTGACTTCGGGTTCCAGGTCCGCTATATTGCTAAAGTACCGATTTATCAATAGGTTGTCGGTAGCTTCGTAACGGTCGCCAGCGCACGCGTAAAAAGTCCCCGTGGATCGATCTTCCATATTCCGGCGTTGGTTGGCTTCCGCGGCGGCTCCCGGGGCCTCAGTGATTGTCCGGAGAAATGGTCATGGCCAGCGATTCGCAGCGACTGGATCTCCCCTTACCCGGCGACATCGAGGATTATGAGCATCTCCTCGACGATTACACGCACTTCGCGCCGCCGGCCGAAGGAGAGATTCTCCAGGGCCATGTCCTCAAGGTCACCGCGAAAGACGTAATCGTCGACTTCGGCTACAAGTCCGAAGGCATCGTTCCCATCGAACAGTTCCAGCTTCCCGACGGCAGCGTGCAGGTGCGCGCCGGCGACGCCATCGACGTCATGGTGGACCGCAGCCAACCCGGCGTCGAGGGCTTCGTGCTGCTCTCGCACGACAAGGCCGTACGGCTCCGCTGCTGGGAGAACCTCGACAAGGCCTATCGCGAGAACCTGATGGTCAGCGGCCGCGTGGTGGGCCGCATCAAGGGCGGACTCTCGGTCGACGTCGGCGTGAATGCCTTCATGCCCGCCTCGCACATCGATCCCCGGCCGGTGCACAATCCCGAATCGTTCATCGGGCAGGACATTCCGGTCAAGATCGTCAAGCTCAACCGGCGGCGCGGCAACGTGGTGGTGTCGCGGCGCCTGGCCGTCGAGGAGGAGACCAACGCGCGCAAGAGCGCGACCCTGGAGACGCTGGCCGAAGGGTCGGTCGTCCAGGGAGTGGTGAAAAATCTCACCGACTACGGCGCCTTCGTCGACCTGGGCGGCATTGACGGCCTGCTGCACGTGAGCGACATCTCCTACGGCCGCGTGGCGCACCCCTCCGAGGCGCTGCACGCCGGCCAGCAGGTGACCGTCAAGGTGATCAAGTTCGACCGCGCGCGCGAGCGCATATCGCTCAGCATGAAGCAGCTCCAGGCCGACCCCTGGTCGAACATCGAGGAGCGCTATCGCCGCGGCGAACGCGTCGTCGGGCGCGTGGTGAGCATCACCGACTACGGCGCCTTCGTCGAGCTGGAGCCGGGCGTCGAGGGATTGATTCACATCTCCGAGATGACCTGGTCGCGGCGGATGAAGCATCCCTCCAAGCTGGTGAAGGTGGGCGACACGGTGGAGGCCGTGGTGCTCGAAGTGAAGTCGCGCGACCGCAGGGTCTCGCTGGGGATCAAGCAGCTCGAGGCCGATCCCTGGACCACCGTGGCGGACCGCTACAGCATCGGCTCGGTGGTCGAGGGGCGCGTGCGCAAGCTGACCGATTTCGGAGTGTTCATCGAGATCGAGGAGGGCATCGACGGGCTGGTCCACATTTCCGACCTCTCCTGGACCAAGCGCGTGAAGCATCCCTCCGAAGTGCTCAAGAAGGGGCAGGTCACGCAGGCGGTGATCCTCCAGATCGACCCCGAGAACCGGCGGCTGTCGCTCGGCGTCAAGCAACTGGAGCCCGACGCCTGGGAGACGTTCTTCCATTCGCATAACCCCGGCGACATCGTGCGGGGGCGCGTGACGCGGGCCACCACGTTCGGCATGTTCGTCGAGCTGGCGGCGGGCGTGGAGGCGTTGTGCCATAATTCCGAAATACCCGGTCACAGCGGACGAAAAGACGAACCGGCGCTGCCGGTGGGCGAGGAAATGGAGTTCAAGATTATCCGGATGGTGGAATCGGAAAAGAAGATCGGGCTGAGCCTGCGCGCCGTCGCCGACGACGAGGAGCGATCGCGGCTGGAGGACTACCAGCGGCACGCGGCGGCGGCCACGATGACCATCGAGGAAGTGGTTCACATGAAAGGAAGACCGGACGACCGGTAGCGTAAGGGAAAGGCCAGAATGACCAAAGCGGACCTGATCGAGGAAGTGGCGCGGGTGGTGGAGATGACCCGCAAGGACTCGGAGGTGATCGTGGAGGCGATCTTCGACAGCGTCGTGCGCTCGCTGCGCGGCGGCGACAAGATCGAGATCCGCGGATTCGGAAGCTTCCGCACTCGGCAGCGGCAGCCGCGCATCGGCCGCAATCCCAAGACCGGCGCGCGCGTCGACGTGCCCTCCAAGCGCATTCCCTACTTCAAGCCCAGCAAGGAGCTGAAGGATCTGGTCAACGGCGGTGCGCCGGCGCCGCCGGCCGGGACCACTCCTCCTCCGGTCGGCGAAGCGGCGGCCAAGCCGTAGGCGCGGCCCGCGCCCGGCCCGCACACGATGGACCGCCTCTGGAGCCCCTGGCGATACGGTTACGTCAGCGCCGGCGAGCGGCCGGCATCCTGCATCTTCTGCGACAAGGGCGGCGAGTCGCGCGACCGCGAGAACCTGATCGTCCACCGCGGGCGCTTGAACTTCGCGCTGCTGAACCTCTATCCCTATAACAACGGCCACCTGATGATCGCGCCCTACGCGCACGCCGCCACGCTGGAGGAGGCGGGCGAGGAGGCGCTGGCGGAGATGATGGCGCTGACCCGCCGCGCCGAGCGCGTGCTGCGCGCCGTCTACCGGCCGGGCGGCGTGAACATCGGCATGAACATCGGCGAGTGCGCCGGGGCCGGGGTCGCCGGGCACATCCACATGCACGTGCTGCCGCGCTGGCCGGCCGACGTCAACTTCATGACGACGGTCGG
>CAZEVY010000125.1:0-6719 GCA_964515555.1 uncultured Solibacteraceae bacterium
GTCGGCCGCGTGGATGAGGCGCGCAAGATCGACGAGCAGTTGCGCCGGATTCTCGCGGTCGCCGACGCGGACCACCCCATCCTCAGGCAGATCGCGGAACGGTCGGGCGGCGCCGGAATCGTCCGCTAGCCCGTCCCAGCTTCCAGCCTTTACCATTGAGTAGATGCGCATCGCCGACCAGTATGGCCGCGGCCGGCCCGTCTTCAGCTTCGAGTTCTTTCCGCCCAAGACCGACGCCGCGGTCGACGGCCTCCTCGCCACCATCGCCGACCTGCACGACGCCCTGGCGCCGGACTTCGTCTCGGTCACGTACGGCGCGGGCGGGTCGACGCGGGCGCGGACGCTGGAGTGCGTGGCGCGCATTCAATCGGGACTCGGCGTCACGGCCATGGCGCACCTGGCCTGTCTCGGCCACACGCAGGCGGAGATCGGCGAGATCGTCGCGCGGCTCGGCGCCAGCGGCATCGAGAACATCCTCGCCCTGCGCGGCGACCCGCCCCAGGACGCGCCGGCGATGCCGGTCGACGGGCTGCGCAATGCCACGGACCTGATCGGCTACCTGAAGTCGAACTTCGACGTCGGCATCGGCGCGGCGTGTTATCCCGAAGTGCATCCCGAGGCGGCGTCGGACGAGGCCGACCTGGGCTGGGCGAAGCGCAAGGTCGAACTGGGCGCGGGATTCCTGATCACGCAGCTGTTCTTCGACAATCGGGATTATTTCGCCTTCGTGGCGCGCGCGCGGGCGGCGGGGATCGCCGCGCCCATCGTGCCGGGCATCATGCCGGTGACCAACGTCGCGCAGATCGAGCGCTTCACGAAGATGTGCGGCGCGCGGATTCCCGAGGCGCTGGCCGCGCGGCTCGGACGCCACCGCGAGGACGCCGCGGCGGTGATGGCGACCGGGATCGAGCACGCCATCGTGCAGTGCCGGGGTCTGCTCGAAGGCGGCGCGCCGGGGATTCACTTCTACACGCTGAACAAGTCGCACGCGACGCGGTCGATTCTGGCGGCGGTGCGGAGGATTTGACGCACGCGAGCCTGCGGCGGCGGGATCCGCTCCCTGTGGTCGCGGCTCGGTAAGGTGCTGGCCGGAGGATCGTCCAGGCGTTCGTCCCCGCACACTACCGACCCGCCAGCGCAGGCCAGTCCGTCACCACCGCCAGCGGCGACGAGGCCAGCGACGGCGGGCTGATCTGCATCAGGAACTGCTGCCCGCCGGCGACGACATCGAAGGGGAACCCCGAACGCGGGAGTATCGAAAGCGTCAGCAGCGTCCGCGGCGTGCCGAACGTCAGCGTCTGACCCGAGACGGTCACGTCGATGGCGGAGGGCATCAGTTGCCCTCCGAGGTAGAAAAGCTCGTTACCGTCCTTGCGCCAGCGCGACCCCATGCTGAGGCCGGCCAGCTGCCACTTCGGATGCCCGCCCGGAAACGCCGCGACGTTGGTCGACAGGCCCTGCGTGTAGGAGATCCATTTCCCATCCGGCGAGAAACGGCCGTCCTGCTCGTCGGCCGGCGTCGCCGCGAAGGAAGTGAGCTTCCGCTCGCCGTCGAGCGAGAGAATATAGAGGTCGTTTCCGGTATTCGCGCCGATCGCCCAGCACAGCAGATGCCGCCCGTCAGGCGACCAGTGCACCGGGCGCGCCTCGGGCTGTCCCTTCCACAACAGCTCCTGCGATCCTCCGCCGCGCGACGCCGTCGCGTAGATGGCGCCGCCGGAGGCGTACGCGATGCGGTTTCCATCGGCCGACCAGGTGAAGGCCGTCGGATGCACGCCCTCGAACGTGAGCCGCAGGGACGTGTTCCGTTCCAGGTCGACGACCCAGATGTCGCTGTTCCGGCCCTCGCGCCGGATGGTGGCGAGGTGTTTCTCGTCCGGCGACAGGCGGAACATTCCGGGCTCGTCGATGGTGCGGAGGGTCTTTCCAGCGCGGTCGAGGAGCGTGAGTTGAACGGCGTCGCGCGAAAGGCCGGTGCGGTAGACCAGCGTGGACGCGGCCACGGCGAAGGTGGACCAGCCGCGCGTGGTTCCGGCGGTCTCGATCTCCTGCACGAGGGCGATCGGCTCGCCGGAGAGCGCCTGGCTTTCCGGATCGAAGGCCTGTGCCAGGAGAGTGCTCCCCCGCTCGAAGAGCAGGCGCCCGTGGACGAAGCTTGCAAACGACGTCCCGATCATCACCTGCTTGTGCCCGGTCGACGGAAGCCGGCCGTCCAGAGACGCGATCAGCACGGCGCTCTTCTCATCCGGCTCGGTCAGGTTGTAGTAGAGGAAGTGCTTTCCGTCGGGCAGGAATTGCGGGAAGCGGTGGGACACGTCGCCGGGCGCCATCGTGGTCACGGGAACCGGCGCGCCTCCGGATGCCGACACCCGGAACAGGGGTCCGCGAACTCCGTAGGCGAACACGATGGTCCCGTCGCGGTTCCACGTGGCGCCCCAGTGGCCGAGGACGTCGGCGTCGCACAGCGTCTGCGGCGCGCCGCCCGAGGCCGCGACCTTCTTGAGCTTGCCTCCGCCCGAGAATCCGATGAACGCGCCGTCGGGCGACCAGAAGGGTAGAATCGCGCCGGCCGTGCCGGGAAACGCCTGCGGCGTGAGCGAGTCGAGTGAATGCACGAACAACTGTTCCTGCCCGTCGATCCTCGCCGTGAACGCGACCTTACGGCCGTCGGGCGAGACCGAGGGATACGACACGCCGGTGGAGTTGGCGGGCGGCTTCAGGAAGAAGCGATTCAGGACGGGCTCCGGCGGCGTCTCCCGAAAGTGCACGACGCCGATCGCGGCCGCCGCCGAAACGCCCAGGGCCGCAATCACCCAGGCCACCATCGACCCCCGGCGCGGCGTGGCGGCAGTCACCGGCGTGGGATCGTCGAGCTCGAGCATGGCGTCGGCGACGCTGCGGAGGCGCTTGGACGGATCGCGCTCGATGCAACGGCGCAGCAGGCGCCGCAGGCCCGGCGGCGTGTCGGCGGGAAGCGCGCTCCAGTCGGGGTCGCGGCTCAGGGTCGCGGTGATGATGTCGGAGATCGTCTCGCCGCCGAAGGCGGGCTTGCCCGCGAGCAGCTCGTACAGCACGCAGCCGAAGGCCCAGACGTCGGTGCGCCGGTCGACGCCTTTGCCGCGCACCTGCTCGGGGCTCATGTAGGCGACGGTGCCGAGCATGACGCCGGCCTGGGTGGCGAGATGCGACATGGTCGGCGAATTGGCGGCGGACCCGGAGACGGGATCGTCCGAAGTGGCCTTGGCGAGGCCGAAGTCGAGGACCTTGACCTTGCCGTCGGGAGTCAGCTTGATGTTGGCGGGTTTCAGGTCGCGGTGGATGATGCCCTTGCCGTGCGCGGCTTCGAGGGCGTCGGCGATCTGGCGCGCTACGGGGAGCAGGTCGAAGACGGGCATCGGCCCGGCAAGCGCCTCGCCGGGAACCAGCTCCATCACCAGGTACGGCACGCCCGCCGACTGTTCGAATCCGTAGACGCCGGCGATATTGGGATGGTTGAGCGCGCCGAGCGCCCGCGCTTCGCGCTCGAATCGCGCCAGACGCTCGGGGTCGCCCGCAACCGCGTCGGGCAGAACCTTGATGGCGACCTCGCGATTCAGCCGCGGATCGCGGGCGCGCCAGACTTCGCCCATGCCGCCGGCGCCGAGGGGCGCGAGCACTTCGTAGGCGCCGAGAACGGAGCCGGGAGCGAGGGGCATCCCCGCTAGTATAGCGGCTGCTTCTTCGGATCGATCCCGCTCTTGCCGAGCGACTGCAACAGCGGCCGCGCGCCGGCCGCCATCAGCGCCAGCTCACCCGGCCCCTGGAAGAACGTGAAGCCTTCCTTCAAATGCTGCGCGATCAGCTCGGGCGTCGCCGCGGGGCGTCCCACCGGCACGTTGTACTTCTTCCCAGCCTCGAGCACCCTGCGGATGGCCGCCTGCACCTCGGGCTTGCTGGTGTCGCCGCGATGACCGTAGGAGAACGACAGATCGTTGGTGCCGATGAACAGCACGTCGATTCCCTTCGTCGATGCGATGGCGTCGATCTGCTCCACGGCGCGCTTCTCCTCGATGATGATGATGACCATCACGTTGCGGTCGGCGAAGTCGTAGTAGCTCTCCGGCCCCTGCCAGCGGAAGCTGGCCAGACCCGGCCCCGCTCCGCGGCGTCCCACGGGCGGATACTTGCAGGCGTCCACAGCCTGCCGCGCCAGCTCCGGCGTCGACGTGAAGGGGAAGATCACGCCGAGCGATCCGGCGTCGAGCGCGCGCTTGGCGGTCCACAGCTCGTTCACCGGCACGCGCGTGAAGGGCATCGCCTTGAGGCCGCGCGTGGCGAGGATCATGTTGCGCGTGGTCTCCAGCGTCACGGGGCTGTGCTCCATCTCAATCCACAGGAAGTCGAAACCCATGTTGGCGGCCTGGGCGGCGACATCGGGGCTGGCGACCGTGATGGTCGCGCCGATGACGGGTTTGCCTTCCTTGAGGAGCTTCCGGACGGGGTTCTCCCAGGGCTGGGCTTCCAACATTCCGAGACACAATAGCATCAGTGCGCGCTGCGGCATGGCCGTCTCCTTTCGGTCCTTGGAATATACTATGCGGCGCGGCGGGCGTCGTGTGGCGCGGCGGGCGTCAGTGGCGCGGCGGGTGTCGGTGGCGCGGCGGGCGTCAGCGAATCGGCGGCGACTTCGGCGGGCGCACGCGCGCGCGGGGATCGGCGCCGCGATTGGGGAGCACGCGCTCCGGATCACCTTCGATTCGAGCCGCGCGAGTGTGAGGCGCTCCGGCGGCGGATTTCGAGATCGACGATGGAACCGGCCCCGGAGCGGCGTCGCCGCCCGTGGAGGTGCGCAGCGTGTAGGCGCCGACAGGCGCCGACGTCAACGCCGATCGCACCAGCACCAGGTACGTCCCGGCCGGAAGCGTCGCGCGTAACCGCAGGGCGCCCGACGCGTCGGCCGAGGCCGAGGCGACCACGCTATAGTCCTCGCGCACGATGAACACGGCCGCCGGGAACTCCGTGGAAGTTGCGTCGAGCGTAACCGCGGTCTCGGCATCGACGCGCAGCCGGTACTGGTCGACCAGCGCCGTGCTCGTTGTCAGCGGGATGGTGTCCGCGATGCGGCAGTCGCCGTCGGCGAGCGCTCCGTTTACGGTGGCGCTCAAGCCCAGGGTCGAAATCTGGCAGGCGACCGGCGGGCGCGACCGGACCACCATGGCGTAAGTGCCGATCTCGTCGCCGTTGAAGGTGGAGGCGACCAGATGATACGTCCCCGGCGTCATGAGGAATTCCATGAGCGAGTTGGTGCCGTCCGGGCCGTCGTCGTTGACCCGCAGGAAACGCCCGTCGGCGTCGGCGAGGATCAGATAGGTGTCGACCTCGGTGGATCGCATCGCCAGGCTCATGACGCGCCGCTCGGTCAGGGTCAGGCGGTAGAAGTCGGCGAAGGTGTTGTCCTCGCTCGGAGCGACGAGGTCGAGCACGCGGCAGTCGGCGGCGGGATTGGCGGCGCCGTTGACGGACTGGTCCGTGCCGATGTCGAGGATCTCGCAGGTGCGCTGGTCCTCCACGGCGGCGGACACGGTGAACTCCCCGGCTTCGCCGGCGAAGGCGCCGGCGTAAATGACGTACGGGCCCGGCTGAAGGCTGGTGAAGACGCGCGAGTTGGTGGTCTCCAACTCGAAGTCGTCGTTATCGGTGAAATACTCGTCGTCGTCGTTGCCGAGGCCGACGTAAGTATCGAAGGCGGCGGACTTCATGTCGAGGGTAAGAATGCCCTTGCGGGGCATCTCGAACTCGAACAACTGCACGGGCGAATCGTCGCGGCTGGGGACGACGATATCGAGAAAACGGCAGTCGGATTCGTCGATCTTGCCGGTGGCGGTCTCGCCGGGGGCGAGCCGGAAGCTGCGGCAGGTGCGTAGCCGCTCGAAAGTGGTCGAGAGGTTGAAGGCGCCGAAGCCGCGGCCGGCGGTGTTGGCCCATACGGTGTAGGTTCCGGCGGCGAGGCTGATCAGGGTGATGGCGTCGCCTTCGCCGGCGACCTGCGTCGCGACGGTCGTGCCGGTGGGGCCGAGCAGCCGGAAGCTGGGAGTGAACTCCGCGGAGCCGTACTGAAACTTCACCGCGCCGCGCTCGGCGACCACCACCCGATATCGGGCGAGAAAGGTCTCGTCGATGCTGTAGGGCGTGAGGTCGAGCACGCGGCAGCCGGTGGAGGCGAGCGAGCCGGCGGCGGTCTCGCCCAGCGCCAGGTCGGCGATGGGGCAGGCGCGCAAATCGTCGGCGGCGGTTTCGATCTGAAAGGCGCCGGTGGCGGCGCGGAGCGAAGTGAACGCGACGATGAAGGTTCCGGCGGGCAGATGCACCGTCATCCGCTGCACGCCGTCCGTGGTCAGGGCCGAGCGCACGGCGCGCAGCGCGTAGGCGCTGTCAAAGACGAGAACCACCGGGTCGAACCGCACCGAGGTCATGGTGAGCTTCACGGCGGTCGCCTTGGTGAGGGTGAAGCGGTACTGGACGACGCGCTGCGTCAGCCCGGAGAAGTCGGGAATGGCCTGGGCGAGCGTGCAGTCGGTGGCCGCCAGCGCGGTTTGGAAGGTGGCAGGGATGGTCAGGTCGCGCACGGGGCAGGTTTGCGCCGGAGCGAGGAACGGAAGGGCGAGAAATAGGGGGAAAATGACGCGGGGAAACTTCATGGATGGACTCCGAAGATGCGTAATCAGGATAACACCGGCGCG
>CAZEVY010000125.1:6819-10314 GCA_964515555.1 uncultured Solibacteraceae bacterium
AAAGACTCGATGTCAACCCGCGATGCGATAGACCTCGCGCTTGGGGCGGCCGAAGCGGCGCGCGGCTTCCTTGATGGCGTCCATGCGGGAGAGTCCGGAGCGCTCCAGCTGGGCGACCGCGGCGCGGACTTCATCGTCGCCCGCGGCGGGGGCCTCTCCGGTCGCGCCCGAGACGACGATCGTGAACTCACCCTGAACAGCGGGCCGGGCGGCGAGGAGGTCGCGAAGCTCCCGCGCCGGGCCGCGCAGGAACTCCTCGTGGAGCTTGGTCATCTCGCGGGCGAGGGCGACGGGGCGGTCGCCGAGGACGGCCGAGAGGTCGTCGAGGGCGGCGAGGATGCGATGGGGGGCCTCGAACCAGACCAGGGTCGCCGGGTCGCCGGCGACGGCCTCGATGGCGCGGCGGCGCGCGGCGGGCTTCGGCGGGAGGAAGCCGCAGAAGCGGAAGGCGTGGGTCGGGAGTCCGGCGGCGGAGAGCGCGGCGACCACCGATGACGGCCCGGGCACGGGGACGACGCGAACACCCGCGGCGAGGGCGGCTTCGACAAGGCGGTAGCCGGGATCGGAGACCAGCGGCGTGCCGGCGTCGGAGATGAGCGCCACGTCGGCGCCGGCCAGCAGGCGGGCGACCAGGCCGGCCGTGCGCGCGGTTTCGTTGTGCTCGTGGAGGCTGAGCGTCGGCGTGGCGATGGCGTAATGGTCGAGGAGCTTGCGCGCGTGGCGGGTGTCCTCGCAGGCGATGAGGGCGGCGCGTCGAAGCAGGTCGACGGCGCGGTAAGTGATGTCGGAGAGGTTGCCGATGGGGGTGGCGACGATGTAGAGCGTGCCGGGCATGGCGGGTGGCCGCGTTCGTCAGCCCGCCGCCGTGGCCCCGGCCTCCCACCGCCGCAGCACCTGCTCGGCCCGCGCGACGATGCCCCGGGCGCCGATCGCCGCCGCGCCCGTCAGGGCGAGCACGAGTTGGGCGCGGGCGTTTTCGCGGTCGCCGGGGGCTTCGCGCTCGAGCAGCGTCTCGGCCAGTTCCACGCGCGCTCCGGCAACGAACGACGGAGCGTCGGCCTCGGCATTCTTGCGGATGGCCACCTCGTAATGGGCGGCGGCCTCCTCCCAGCGGCCGAGGGCCGCCGAAAGCAGGCCGAGGGGACGCGAGATCCAGCCAAAGGCGACCGCCGAGTTGCCGCTCATGATCATCCGCCCGGCGTAGGGCAGCAGCATGGGGTAGAGCTTCTCGGCCCGGGCCCGGTCCTTCAGGAAATAGCAGACCTGGGCCAGCCCGGAGAGGACCACGATGAAGCTGCCGTCGCGCGGCAGGTCCTCGAAATCGCGGGCGGCCACCAGGTCCAGTTGCGCCGCGGCGTCGTCGAGCTTTCCCATATGGCAATAAAGATAGGAAAGCACGGACCGGTTACCGGGAATCAGCGGATATTTCTCGATCACGCGGAGCAGAGTATCGACGAACTTCTCCGGCATGCCGCTCTCGCAATAGACGCCGTTCATCACCACCATGCCGAACAGGCTGGCGGTGGGATCCTGCGCCTTCTGTCCGAGCGCCAGGGCCTGTTGCGACAGAGCCCCCGCCTCCTGGAACCGGCCGCGCAACAGGCATCGCGCGGCGGCGAAGTGCCGCGCCATCCACAGGAAGGCCGGCTGGCGCAGTTCCCCGGCCAGGGCGGTGTAGGCTTCGATCTCCTGGTCGAGCGCCGGCATGTTGCCGGTCTCGGTGGCGTCGATGATGCGGCGGTAGCGGGCGCGCAACTGCATTTCCTTGCTGCCGGACATGCCGGCCAGCCGCAGGAACTCCTCCGACACCGCCAGCCGCTCGTCGAAGCGCTCGGCGAGCATGAGGGCCACGTGCCGGGAATAGAGCGCCATCTGGAGCGCCCCCGGATCGCCCACGCGGCGCGCGATCGCCAGGGCCTGCTCGCTCAGCGTGACTCGCCGGCCGGTGAAGTAATACAGGGAATTGGCGAGTTGCGCCAGCAGCCGCGCCCGCAACGGGCTGTCGCCGGGCGGCAGTTTTTCGAGGGCCTCCTGGAGCATCTGGATCTGCACCTGGTCGACCTCGCCGAAGGCGCCCGTCATGGCGACGCCGATGCCCAGCGCCGCGCGCGCGAGCTTCTCGGGCTGGCCCGCCTGCCGCGCCAGCTCGGCGGCCCGTTGAAACGACTCCCGCGCCCTCTCCACGGCGCCGCTCCGCTTCAGCTCTTCGGCGAGCGCCAGCAGCAGATCGCAGCGGTCGTGCCCGCCGCCGGATTCGCCCGGCAGCGCCTGAAGGGCGCGCTCGTAGAGCGCGGCGGCCTCCTCGTGGGCGTGGACCCGCGTGGCTTCCTGCGCGGCTTTCAGCGCGAACTCGATGGCCTTCAGGTTGTCGGCCGGAGCGCCGGAGCGGAACCGATGGTGGGCCATCTCGCTGTAGAGCGCCAGCGGATCGCGCCCCCCGGACTCTTCCAGCATCTCGGCGGCGCGCCGATGCAGGCGGGCGCGGCGCGTGGCGCTCATCTCGCCGTAGAGCGTCTCGCGAATCAGGGCGTGCGTGAACAGGAACCGGCCAGGCTCGCCGCGCTCGACCACCACGCGCGCCGCCAACGCGGACTCGATGCGGTCGAGCAGCTCGTCCTCGCCCTGGCCGGCCACGGCCGCCAGATCCCCGAGACTGAATTCGCGTCCCAGCACGGACGCCGCCGCCAGGATCGCGGCGCATTCGGCGGGCAGCGCCGAGATTCGCCGGAGGATCACCTCGCGGACTTCGCCGGGCAGGCGCCGCGCCAGTGCGGCCGCCTTTTCCGGATCGTCGAGCACGCCCTCGGTGACCAGCACCTTGACCAACTGGCTCAGGAAGAACGGACTGCCCTCGGTGCGCTCGAACACGACGCGGACCAGCGACTCGGTGGGGGCCACGCCGGCCGTCAGCTCGATGTACCGCGCCACTTCCCCCTCGTCGAGCGGCGGAAGATCGAGGCGGCCCGTGGCGCTATGGCGAGCCAGCTCCGCCAGCGTCTGCGACAGAGGATGATTCCGATCGAGCCCCTGATCGCGGTAGGTCCCCACGACCAACAGCCGCGACGATGCGATCTCCCGCGCGAGGAATTCCAGCAGCCGCAGCGAGGGCTGGTCGGCCCAATGCAGGTCTTCGAGGACCAGCAGGAGAGGCTTGTCGGCCGAAGCGTTCTTGAGCAGCGAGGTCACGCTGTCGAACAGGCGGAATCGCGCCTGGGCCGGCTCCAGGGGAGCGGCCGCCGACGCGCTCGAGATCTGATCGGCGATCTCGGGAACCAGTTCGGCGATAGGACCGGCGCCGGCGCCGAAGACGCGGCGGAGCTCGGAGGGGTCGCGCCCCTGCGTGTACTCGCGGATGATCTGGAGCCACGGCCAGAAGGCGGGCGATCCTTCGCCTTCGAAGCATCGTCCCACGAACACGCCGGCGTGACGAACCCGCGCGAAGGCGCACAACTGTTCGGCGGTCCGCGTCTTGCCGCTTCCGGCTTCGCCCGCCAG
>CAZEVY010000125.1:10414-14071 GCA_964515555.1 uncultured Solibacteraceae bacterium
GCGTGGTCGCCCTGGAACGGAGGGCGGCCGCATACCAGCTCGTAGAGGAGGATTCCGAGGGAATACAGATCGCTTCGGAACGTTGCGACCTGGCCCTGCGCCTGCTCCGGCGACAGGTACACCACGGTGCCGACCACCATGCCCGTCTGAGTGAAGTGCGAATCCGAGGCGGGCAGAGCGAGGCCGAAGTCGCCCAGCTTGGCCGTTCCCTCGGCGGTCAGCCACACGTTGGCCGGCTTGAGATCGCGGTGGACGATGCCGCGGGCGTGCGCATGCTTCAGCGCGGCCGCAATCTCGCCGCCGAGCCGCATTGCGTGCTCGATTCCGAGCCGTCGGCTTCCGGTGCTTCGGCAAAGGTCCCTCAGCGACCCGCCCGGCACGTACTGGCAGACGATGTAAGGCCGGCCGGCTTCCTCGCCCAGATCGTAGACATTGACGATGTTCGGATGATCGCCGAGTTGCGCCATGGCACGCGCCTCGCGCTTCAACCGGTAGACGCCCTCTTCGCTGAGACTCTCGGTCCGCAGCAGGGAGATGACGACGTCGCGTTCGAGCTCGGTGTCCCAGGCCAGGAACACCACTTTCTGACCGCCTTCGCCGAGCTGGCTCCGCACCTGGTAGCGACCGCCGCCGAACTCGGAGGGAGGCGTCCACGGCGCCGTCGGCGGCGTCGACGGGGCGGCGTTAGACATCGTGACGTCGGTCGACGCCGGCGGGACAGGCTGGGGGCTGTCGCGACTCGGCATCCCACCAGCAGAGCACACTATAATAGCTGTCATCAAGCCTCGGAACCGCCTCGGAGAGGGGGGTGCGAAATTGCCGAAAATCATTCTGATTCACCCGGCATTGACGACCACCGGGTTCAGTTTCTTCACTCCAAGATGGCTGTTCGTGCTGGCGCGTGCGACGCCGGCCGAGTATGGCGGCGACCCGGTGCTGGTCGACGAAACCCTGGAGCGCTTTCGGCCGGAGATCGTCGATAAGGGCGACCTGGTCGGCATTGGAATCACCAGCGGGAACTGCCGCCGGGGATACGAGATTCTCGGCGAGGCCAGGCGGCGCGGCGCCACCGTCGTCATGGGCGGCATCCACGCCACCATATTTCCGCAGGAGCCGCTGGAAATGGGCGCCGACGCCGTGGTCACCGGCAGCGGCGAGGGCGTGTGGCCGGCCGTGGCCCGCGACGCCTTCGACGGACGACTCAAGAGAATCTACGGCGGCGGACGGCTCTCCGGCGGCGATATGGGCGCCGCGCGCTGGGACCTGCTCGACCCGTCGCGCTATCTGTTCCCGACTATTCAGACCGTCGCCGGATGCCCGGAGAATTGCAGCTTCTGTTCGGTCTGGGTGACCGAGGGGCGCACGCCCCGCATGCGGCTCGCCGACAATATCATCGCGGAGGCGAACGAGCTGTATGAAATGGGATACCGTTATATCGTTTTCGCCGACGACAATTTCAATCCCGCCACCACGGGCCGGATTCAAAGAGAGCCGAGCGCGGCGAAACGGCGGCAGCTCGAAGAGGTCCGCCAGGAGCGGCTGCGGTTATTCGAGGAATACGA
Organism: uncultured Solibacteraceae bacterium; assembly: GCA_964515555.1. GTDB lineage: Bacteria > Acidobacteriota > Terriglobia > Bryobacterales > Bryobacteraceae > CAZEVY01. The sequence continues at coordinate 11,977 of CAZEVY010000125.1, forward strand.
TCGCCGCGTTCCCAGGAACTTCTACGGATTAACGCAAATGACGGTGGAGGTTCTCAGCGACGAGGAGTATCTCGCCGCCATGCGGGATCAAATGCGCGTGCGAGGGGCCGTGATCGGCGTGGAGTCGTTCTCGGAAGAGGGCCTGGACGCGGTCAACAAGACGTGGAACCCGGTCGGACAGGGAATGGTAGAGGCGGTGCGGGCCATCCAGGACCGGGGCCTGTTCGTGCTGGCGTCGATCATCTGCGGACTGGAGTCCGACACCCCGCAGACCATTCGCACCATGCGGCGCTTCGCCGTCGATTCCGGGGCGCTGTTCGCTCAGTTCACCATGTACAATCCGCTGCCGGGCACGCGCGACTACCACGAGATGCTTCGCGACCGGAATAATCTGACGACCATCGGCTACCAGCCCCGCCATAGCGCGCAGCTGCTCTCCGACCGCTTCTGGCTGGGCCGCCACACGCCACTGGACCTGGTTCGCCTCCCGAAACTCAACCGTGCCGACTGGGCGGCGGAGACCATGGAGTGCTGGCGACGGTTCTACTCGGTGCGGGAAACGCTCCGCCGCATCTGGACCGGCGCCGGAAGGAACTGGCCGTGGGCCGGAAAAGTCACCTACTTCTTCGCCAGCCTGGTCTTCCGGCGCGTGTACGCCGGCAACGGCCTCTCGGCGGACGCCGAGAACCGCACCCGTCGCAGCATGCTGACGCGCCTCATGATTCGGGCCGGCGTCGCTGTCTACGGCCGCTTCATCCGGCAAAACGGCGTTGGCTTTCGGGTCGCGCCGGCGGCAGGGGGATCGAGCGCCTGGGGAGAGGCCGCGGTCGACGAACGGCGGCCGGAAAGCGCGTCGATCGCGGCCCGCCGCGCGGCCGGGTAACCAGCGCCACCCGGTACGTGGGTGGCCGCCGCCTCGCGGACGAAAGCAACCGCGAAGGCGGCGCGAGAGAGACGCAAGTAGCCGCCGGCGCGCAGCGGAGGTCACGCGGAACGCCTGGCGCTGCGCCTGTGACAGAATAAGATCTCCCATGTCCGAAATCGTCTCCATCGTCCCGCGCGAGATCCTCGATTCGCGCGGCAATCCGACCGTCGAGGTCGACGTTACCCTCGCCTGCGGCTCCACCGGCCGCGCCGCCGTGCCCTCCGGCGCGTCGACCGGCGAGCATGAAGCCGTTGAGCTGCGCGACGGCGATCCCAAGCGCTACCTGGCCAAAGGCGTGCGCAACGCGGTCGGCAACATCACCCGGGAGATCGCTCCGGCCATCATCGGCGACGGCGCCGCCAACCAGGCGGCCATCGACGCGAAGATGATCGCCCTGGACGGCACGCCGAACAAAGGCCGCCTCGGGGCGAACGCCATTCTCGCGGTGTCGATGGCGACCGCGCGCGCCGCCGCGGCCGCGCACCGGCTGCCGCTCTACCGCTATCTCGGCGGCGTCTCGGCGGCGTTGCTGCCGGTCCCGATGATGAACATCATCAACGGCGGCGCGCACGCCGACAATTCGGTCGACCTACAGGAGTTCATGATCGTGCCGTGGGGCGCGCCCAGCTTCTCGGAGGCGATTCGCATGGGCGCCGAGGTCTTCCACACGTTGAAAGGCGTCCTCAAGAAGCGCGGCTATTCGACCGCGGTCGGCGACGAGGGCGGCTTCGCGCCGAATCTGAAGTCGAACGAAGAGGCGCTGGAGGTGATTCTCGAAGCCGTCGGCAAGGCCGGCTACAAGCCCGGAGACGAGATCGCCCTGGCGCTCGACGCCGCCGCCAGCGAGTTCCACGATCCGGCCTCGGGCAAGTACGTCTTTAAGAAATCCGACAAAAGCGCCCGCACTTCCGATGAAATGTCCGCATTCTGGGCCGAATGGAGCCGTCAATATCCCATCGTTTCGATCGAGGACGGCATGGACGAGGACGACTGGGACGGCTGGAAGACGCTCACCACGGCGCTCGGCGCGCGCGTGCAACTGGTGGGCGACGACCTGTTCGTCACCAACACCGAGCGGCTGGCTCGCGGCGTCCGCGAGGGCATCGCCAATTCGAGTCTCGTCAAGGTGAACCAGATCGGCACGCTCACCGAGACGCTGGCGGCCATGTC
>CAZEVY010000126.1:0-12682 GCA_964515555.1 uncultured Solibacteraceae bacterium
AGAGCGGCATCAGCACCAATACCAGGGCGCTGGCCGCCAGCAGGGTCCTCTTGGGAAGCACCAGCGACGGTGCGATGTAGCTCAACAGCGCCTGAAACAGGAAGCCCGCGCCGACCACCAGGCAGAACTGCTGGACCAGGAGCGTCTTCGATACGGCGCGGAGCTGCGAGTACAGGTCCTGAAAGTAGATCCCCAGCATCAGCGCCGCCACCATGACCGCGACTCGCGGCAGGCCGTCGCCGTAGAGCAGCCACACCTCGGGAGCGACATCGCTGGTCATATAAACCGCCAGCAGAAACGAGCTGATCAGCAGGACCAGGTCCGAGATCACGACGCCGAGGACGCGGGTGGGAACGTAGACGTTGAACAGGCGCATCACGGGAGGCGCGTCGTGGCACTTGAGTCTAGCATGCGCGAGAACTTCAATCGGGCCAGGGTCCGGCCGGGCGCGGTTTCAGTTCGGCAGCGAAGGCCGCTCGGGGGACTTTTCGGAGGGTTTGCCGATCGAGATCAGCGACGGCGCCGTCACGGCCGCCCCCTGGCCGGCTTCCGCGGCCGATCCGCCTGCCCACGAAGCCACCTGCGGCGACGAGGAGCCCTCCAGCCAGGAGGACGACGCCACCTCGCCCTTGATCGATCCGCTGCCGAGCTTCCTCAGAATAAACGCGATCCGTCCCCGATTGGTCCAGGCGACCCGAAGCAGATCCGCAATCCTTAGATTGCGAAGGTATACCGTCAGATACGCCTCCAGGTGGAGCCGCTCCATGGTCTTCCGGCTCAGTCCTCGCAGTTCGAGGGAAGAGCCGATCTGTTTGTTGAACTCCTCCCATTTCGCCGTGATTACCTTGTAGCCTCCCTCGCCCTTAGTGGCGAGATCCCAGACTTCCGTTCCCGGATAGGGTGTCATCAGGCCGAACCCGACACCGTAGGGATTGAGCCGCGTCGCGAACCGGATCGTGTCCCGGATGGTTGCCTCGGTTTCGTGGGGGTGGCCGAAAATGAAGTAGCAGCCCAGCTTGATTCCGGCCTTCTTGAAGATCCGCGACGCCTCCTCGATCCGCTCCAGCGTGACGCCCTTGTTCATTCGAGCCATGATCTCGGGGTTTCCCGACTCCACACCCATGCCCACTTCGGCGAAGCCGGCGCGCTTCATCTTCCTCGCTGTCGGCAAGTCGATGGTGTTGGCGTGCACGTAGGCCCAGTAGCGGACCTGGCCCGAGAGCCCCGCGCTCTCGATGGCGTCGCAGATATCGGAGACGTGATTCTTGCGGACCGTGAAGGTTTCGTCGTAAAAGTGCATCTCCTTGCAGCCGTACCGCTCGATGTTGCGCTGGATTTCCGCCAGAATGTGCGGCGCCGAGCGGGCCCGCAGCGTGCGCCCGTAAGGCCGGCTGCAAAAGTTGCATCCGAACGGACAACCGCGCTGGCTCATGATTGGATACATTTCCGCCCGTGGAAACAACTCCCAGGCCGGCGTTCCCAGATCGTCCAGGTTCTCCGGGATCTCGCCGCGGCCATTCATGCGGAACTTGCCTCCGCGCCGGCTGGCCACGCCCGGGATCTCGGAGGGATCGTCGCCGGCCGTCACGGCCTGCACGAATTTCAGGAACGCCATTTCCCCTTCGCCGACGATCAGGTAGTCGAACGACGGGAACTCCGTCAGGGTGCGCTCCGGTAGAAAACTGCCGTGGAACCCGCCCAGCACGGTGATGGTCCCCGGACTCCGGCTCTTGACCGCCGCGGCGATCTCCCCGGCGGTGACGATCTCGTGGGTCATCGAGGTGATTCCCAGCACCCGGGGCTTGGCTTCGCAAATCCGGTCGATGGTTTGTTCGACCGTCAGCCGGCCCAGCTTGCCGTCGATGACCTGGACTGGTACGTCGTGGCGCTTCAGGTATCCGGCAACGTATCCGATCCCGATCGCCGGGTAGTTGGGAGTGTCGTAGCTTTCCCTCGGAACTCTCACGGGGGGATTGACAAGCATCGCAAGTCCCATGTCTGTCAGCCTACCATACCGATTCGCGGAACCATATAAGCATGCTGGGAAGAGCGGGCGAGACGTCTCCGGGAATCCGACGGGAAAGGCCCGGTTCTTCCATTACTCCCGGGCCGCGAACACCCGGCGAAACGGGGGCGAATCCGCTAAGTGAGGTCGAATTTTTCGTGATGCAGCAGCGGATCGGCCGTCACCAGCACGGGTTTGCGCAGGATCTCCTCGAGTTCCTCCATGTAGCGCGCCTCGCGCGACTTCAGCATCTTGGCGACGTCGGGATGGACCCGCAGCAGCGCTTCCTTGCCCTCCAGCGCTCCAGACACCTTCTGCGCCTCGGTGAGAATCTCGCTGATGATGGTCCCGACTCCCTTCACGTAGCCGGCGCCCTCGCAGTACGGGCAGGGCGAGCACAACGACCGCTCCAGGCTCTGCTTGACCCGCTTGCGCGTGATCGCCACCAGGCCGAAATCGTTGAACTGGAGAATCTTGTACGGCGCCTTATCCCAGCGCATGGCCTCTTCCATGGCCTGCATCACGCGCTGGCGGCTCTTCTTCTCGTCCATGTCGATGAAGTCGACCACGATGATGCCGCCCAGGTCGCGCAGCCGCATCTGGCGGGCGATCTCGCGCACCGCCTCCAGATTGGTCTTGACGATGGTGTCCTCCAGGCGGTTCGACTTGCCGACATACTTGCCGGTGTTGACGTCGATGGCCACCAACGCCTCGGTCTGGTTGATGACGATGTAGCCTCCCGATTTGAGCCACACCTTGGGCCGCAGCGCCTTTTCCATCTCGGAGGTGATGTTGAAGGCGTCGAAGACCGGCGTGTTCCGCGTCCATAGCTTCACGCGGCCCACCATGGCCGGCTGGAAGCGCTCGACGTAGCCGAGCGTGTTCTCGTAGGTCTCCTCGTTGTCCACCCAGATGGCGCGGAACTGATCGGTCACGTGGTCGCGCACCACGCGCTGCATCAGCTCCAGGTCGGCGTGCAGCAGGCAGGGCGCGGGCCGCCGCTCGGCCTTCTGGCGGATGTCGAGCCACAGGTTGTAGAGCGACGTCATGTCGGCGGCGATGTCGGCTTCGCTTTTGCCCTCGCCGGCCGTGCGCACGATGAACCCGCCCGACATTCCTTCGCGATGCGCCAGGAGAATCTTCTTGAGGCGATAGCGCTCCTCCTCGGTGCCGACCTTGCGCGACACGCCCAGGTGATCGAGCGTCGGCATGAAGACCACGAAGCGGCCCGGCAGGGCGATATGCGAGGTGATCCGCGCTCCCTTCTGTCCGAGGGGCTCTTTGGCGATCTGTACGACGATCTCCTGGCCCTCCTTGAGGAGGTCGCTGATGAGCGGCACCGGGCGCTCGGGCCGCGGCTCCCGCCTTTCGCCGGATCTCTCGCCGCGCTCCGCCCTCTGCTCGCCGGGGGCCGGGCGCTCGGGCCGCGGACCCCGCTGCGGATCGCCGGGCCCCTGCGGTCGTCCCCGCTCGTCGCGGCCTCCCCGCCGGTCGCGCCCGCGCATGCGGCGCGGCATCCGGTGCATCGACCGCACGCCCTGGTCGCGCAGCCGCGCCGTGAGCGACACGGGCACGCTGCGCTGGCCCTCGATCATCTCGTTCTGCGACTCGCCGGGCGCCTCGGGTTCCGGCTCGTCGCCGGCCACTTCCGAACGGCTCTCGGCTTCCGCCGCGTCCTGCGCCGCTTCGGCCGCTTCCTGCGCGGCATCGGCGGCTTCGGCCGCCTCGGCGACGGCTTCCGATACCTCGGCCTCCAACTCGGCGGCCTCTTCCGCGAAGGAATCGGCTTCGACGATCTCTTCCGGCGGCGCGGCGGCCTCCGGCTGCGTCTCCACCGGCTCGGAGTCTTCGGCTTCCGGCGGCACGGCTGCGGCGGGAGCGTGGGTCCTCGATTCGATGGGAGGAGGTTCCGGCGCTCGTTCGCGATACTTGGCCAGGGATTCGCCGGGCAGCACGATCGCGTCCTCGGCGCCGGAGTCGTCGGCTGCCGCCGGCGCCGGTTCCCGCTCGGCGGCGACCGGCAGGGCAGGGGCGTACTTCGAGTCCGGGAATCCGCCGGGCCCGCGCCCACGACGGCGGCGCGAACGCCGGCCGCCCCGAAAATCGCGCTCCTGGTCCCGATCGCCCGGACTCCCGTCGGGAGCGGCCGCGCGCGGCGGGGGAGGAGGACCGATGGCCGGACGGCGCTCGGGCGCGGGGGGCGGCGGCGCAGCCTCCTCGACCGTGGAAACCGCCTCGAACTCCTCGGAATCCTCCAGGAAATCGGTGACGTAGAGGAACGCGTCGCGCTCCAGGCCTACGTCCACAAAGGCCGACTGCATCCCGGGAAGCACCCGGGTGACGCGTCCCTTATGAATGCTGCCGGCCAGCGAATACTCGTTGGCCCGCTGAAAGAAAACCTCGACGAGCTGCTCGTCCTCGAGAATGGCGACCCTGGTCTCGTGCCGGTTGGCCGAGATGATCATCTCTTTGGTCATTCAGTTTCTCCGCTGTTCCGTCGCGGCCTGGCGGCGCGTGCGCGCCGGATATGGTCGAGCCGCTGACGGGAAAGGAAGAGGCGCGGCGGAGTGTGGCGCGTGCGCTCACGGCGGCGCGGGGATCGCTCCCGGCGCGCGGCCCTGGCGCGATCGCGGCCAACTGCCCCTGGCAGCGTCGAATTGCCACTCCTGGCCTCTTCAATTGACAAATCTCCGGAGCCGGACATTGTTGACCAGCCCCAACATCATGAAAACCGATAGCATGCTTGTGCCGCCGTAACTCATCAGCGGCAGCGGGATGCCGGTGACCGGCATGCGGCCGACCACCATCCCTACGTTCACCAACACATGAAACAGCAGGATCGCCGCCACCCCCATGCAAATGTACATTCCGGCGCGATCCGGGGCCGTCTGTGCATTCTGCACGATCTGCATGAGGAGGAAAAAGTACAACCCCAGCGCCAGAATCACGGCGACGAAGCCGTGCTCCTCGGCGAAGGCGGCGAAGATGAAATCGGTGTGCGGCACCGGGAGAAATCGCAGTTGCGTCTGCGTCCCTCGAGTGACTCCCTTTCCCCACATCCCTCCCGATCCCACGGCGATGGTCGACTGGATCACCTGGTACCCGTCGCCCTTGGGATCGCTGCCCGGATCGACAAACGAGACCAGCCGGGCTCGTTGATAGTCGTGCATCAGATACCATCCGGCCGGAACGACAAGAATGGCGAGCATCGCCAACACGAGTACGTATCGCCATCGCAAGCCGGCCAGAAAAACCCCCGTTCCGAGCACGGGGACCATCGTGAGCGCGGTGCCCAGGTCCGGTTGCCTGGCGATCATCGCCAGCGGGAGACCCACCAGCGCGCCCAGCTTGAGCAGGTCCCGCAACTCCAGTTGATCCCGTTTCAATTCGGTCAAATACCGGGCTACTAGTAATATTATCACCAGTTTCACGAACTCCGACACCTGGAACAGCAATCCTCCCGGAAGGTCGATCCAGCGGCGCGCGCCGTTGATGGGCTCGCCGAGGAAACGCACCGATACCAGTAGCACGATGGCGCCGACGTAGAACATCGGCACCTGACCCAACAGCGTGTGGTAGTCGATGGAGGTGATCACCACCATCAGCACCAGGCCCAGGATCAGCGCCGCCAGCTGCTTGAGCCAGGCGTGCTTCCACAGAGCGATCCCGTGCGTGGCGCTGTAGATCTCCAGAATGCCCAGCGCGCAGATGCTCAGCGCCAGGATCAGCAGCGGCCAGTCGAGGTCGCGGAACGAACGGTATCGCGCCACTACGGAGTCGCTCCCTCGCGCGGCGGGTCCACGGGCGCGGGCGCCACCATCGGTGCGCTCGCCAGCGACGGCGCCGGGGCCGCGCGGGCCTTCTTATCGAAATGCGCCTTGATCACGTCGCGCACGATCGGCGCCGCCAGGTTGCCATGTTCCCCTTCTTCAAAAAGCGCCACCACGATGATCTCCGGAGCTTCGCGGGGCGCGAAGCCGACGAACCAGGCGTTATCCTTGACCCGCTCGTGCTCGCGGCGCGACTGGTTGAGTTCATTCGACACCAGCTGCGCCGACCCCGTCTTGCCGCACACCTCGACTCCGGGGATTCGCGCACGTACGCCCGTGCCCCCTTCGTTGACCACCCCGTACAGTCCGTAGATCACCTTGGCGACGTTCTCCATGTTCAGATCGGCCTTGCGCGCCGGCTCCGGCGCGGCGGCGTCGCGAATCAGGTGCGGACGGTGCCAGACGCCGCCGACGGACAGCCCGCCGATGGCGTGCGCCAGTTGCAGCGGCGTGACCGTGACGGCGCCCTGTCCGATGGAGACCGAAATCGTTTCGCCGGCGTACCATTTCTGCCGGTACTGCCGGATCTTCCAGCGCGTCGAAGGCACCAGGCCCTCGGCTTCGTGCGGCAGGTCGATACCGGTCCTTCGGCCCAGCCCCGCCATCTCGGCGTATTCGGCGATGCGGTCTACGCCCACTCGGTTGCCGACGTTGTAGAAATACACGTCGCAGGACTGCACCAGTCCCCGATGCAGCGTCGTTCCGCCGTGCCGCTCGTGACACTTGAAGTAGCGGTTGTAGAACAGCGCCCCGCCGCCGCAGCTCACTCCGAAGTTATCGTCGATCATGCCCGATTCCAGCCCCGCCAGCGCCACGATCGGCTTGAAGGTAGAGCCCGGCGCCAGTTGCGCCTGAATGGAGCGGTTGAGCAACGGATTCTCGGGATTGTGCACTATGTCCCGCCAGTCCGACCCGCGGATGCGGCCCGCGAACTTGTTGGGGTCGAACGACGGACGGCTGACCATGGCGAGCACTTCGCCGTTGCGCGGATCGAGCGCCACCACGGCGCCGCGGCGATTCTCCATGGCGAGCTCGGCGACCACCTGAAGATCGAGATCGACGGTCAGCCGGATGGTCTTGCCCGGCGAGGCCTCCTTCATGTCGATGGTCTGGCGGTGCCGCCCGCGATTGTCGACCACCACACGGCGCTGGCCGTCGACGCCCATCAGCACGTCGTTGTACTGCCGCTCGATGCCCGCCTTGCCGACGATGTCGCCCTGCCGGTAGCGCGCGAATTCGGCGGTGTTCAGCTCCTCTTCGCTCACCTCGCCGATGTAGCCGATGGTGTGCGCGGCCACGCCGCCTCGCGGATACAGCCGCCGCTGGTAGGGAATCAGCTCCATCTCGGGGAAGGCGTCCTGCCCGCGGTGCGCCTCGACAAACGCCAGCTCGCCGGGCGTCAGCTCCTGCCGCAGCATGATCGGCTCGTACCTCGGGCGCGACTTGTCGAAGCGCGCCAGCCGCGATTTCAGATCCTGGCAATCGATCGTGAGCCCCTCGCAAATCGTGTCCAGATGCTCGGGACGCAGCGACTCGCGCGAGAGAAACAGCGTGTAGGACGCCTGGTTCTCGACGATCACGCGGCCGTCGCGGTCGAGAATCTTGCCGCGCGGGGCCAGGATCGGCAGCGCGCGGATGCGGTTGCGCTCGGCGCGGGCGGTGTACAGCTCGGGGTTGATCACCTGGAGCTGCCAGAAGCGGGCGATCAGGAGGAGAAAAACGATCACCGTAAGATACTGCACCGCGGCGATTTTTCCGGACGCGAACTTGGGGTCGTCACGGAGAATCGGGCGCTCGGGCGCGGACTCGCTTTCGCGCTCGGTGGGTATCAGCTTCACGGACGGTGTGGCCCCTGCCTGTAGTCTACCAGGGCCACTAGCGGCCGGCGGCGAGCTGAGGCTGCCCCGCGCGCGCGACATCCTCCCAGCGGAAAGTCAGGAAGTTCTTTGGCCCGCTGTTCATGGCGACCATGAGGCCCGCCGGAAACCTCGGCCCCAGCGCCCGTGAGGTGATCTCCAGGCCGTCGGTCGAGTCCGCCCCGCCGCGCACCACCTTGACGACGCGGCCGTGGTCGTGCGGACGGCCCGGCTCGCCCTCGCGCAGGAAGATGCGATACTCGCTCGCGCCCTCGATCTGGTCGGTGCACACGACATAGCCGCTGCCGTCGTCGCGGGCGTAGATGGCGATGCCTTCTCGGTCGGCGCGGAAGCCGTCGCGGCCGAAGTGCGCCAGCTCGCGCGCGGCCTCGGCGTGTTCGGGGTCGGCGTGGTACTTGTGGATGCCGTCGCCCTCGTCGGCATAGTAGACGTAGCCGAGCGCGTCGTCCACCGCCACCGCTTCGATCTCGCCGGTCCCGCTGAACCGGCCGAAATAGCGCACGAAGGTCGCCTTCACGCGGCCCGCCCCGTCGTCCTCGAGCCGGTACTCGCCGAGATAGCCCTCGCGCGGACCCGCCTTGGGCGCGACCACCGCGAAGATCGCGCCGTCGCGCGGCCGCCGGTAGAGGGAGACGCCCATCGGCGCGCCCTCCTCGCCGGCGCGGCCCGAGAACACCCGCGTATTGCCGATCGAGGTGATGTCGGCGATGCCGTCCTCGCCGACGCGGAAGATCCGGAGCTGGCCCTTCAGGCGCTCGGCGGCGACCGCGATGTCAGTGGCCGCGCCGCCGACGGAAAGCCCGTACTCGACGTCGACATTGTTGGGCCGGTCCAGCCCGTCGACCGTCTGCCGCGCCGCGCCATCGAGTCCGAAGACCACCAGCGCGCCTTTGGGAGCCTCGACCTTGTTGGTGCCGATGATCAGGCTGCGCGCCGGGTCGGTCGGATGCACCCAGATGGCGGGATCGTCGGGATCGTCGGCGACGGAGGCGGTTCGGCCCGCGGGCGCTACGTCGACCGCATTCGACGCCGGACGTGTGCAGGCCGCGAAGGCGGCGAGCGCCAGCAGCGCGCACGCGGCGCGTCTACGCACGCATCCGACTGACTCGCGACCGGAGGGAGCGGTCCGGCGATGCCGCCGGCGCCCCACTAGAAATTGAACCTCAAGGCCAGTTGCAACTGGCGCGACGTGCCGGTGCCGATCGTCCGGTTCAACCCGCTGTTGACGATGCCGAAGCTCGCCGGCGAAGTAAAGGCCGTGCCCGGATTGCCCGCCTGCGTGCGATTCAGAAGATTGAAGGCCTCGATGCGGAAGACGACGTCCTTGTTCTCCGCCAGCCGCGTGCTCTTCTGCAACGCGTAGTCCACCTGCACCAGCCCCGGCCCCGTTGCGACCACGCGGCCCGCGTTGCCCCACGTTCCGCGCGCCGGAATCGCGAACGCCGCCGGGTTGAACCACTGCGCGAACGTCGGGCCGCCCGCCGGATAGATCGAGGCGCCCGTCAAATCGGGTCGCTGACCCGAAGTGTTGCCGTCGGGCGTGTCGCCGGTGCTGCGCGAGATTCCCACGGTCAGCATGCGGCCGGTCCGCGCCGTGAAGATGCCGCTCATCTCCCAGCCGCCGAGGATCGTCGATGCGGCGCCTGCGTTCAGGTAGCGCCGGCCGGGGCCGAGCGGGAGCTGGTAGATCCAGTTGGTGGTCGTGGTGTGACGGATGTCGGTCGGGCTGTTGCCGCGGTCGCAGGCGCGGCAGAGTGCGCTCTGCGGCTGCCCGCCTTCGCCCCCGCCGGTCGAGTTGTCGTTGATCGAGTGCGACCACATGTACTCGGTCCCCCAATTCAGCCCGCGTGCCACGCGGCGGTGCATCGAGAACTGCAAGGCGTTGAAGTTGCTCTTGCCGTCGTTGTTCTTTTCGTCCATGCGCCCGAAGCTGGGCAGCGGCCGGATGGTGGTTCCGAGAAAGAAATTGTTGATGTACTTTCGCGTGGTGACCTTGCTGCCCGAACTGCCCACGTAGCCGATCTGCGTCACGAACGACGCCGGCAACTGCTGCTGGATCGAGAGTCCCCACTGAGCGCTGTAAAGGTCGCGGCGGTCGCGCTGCAACGACCGCGGCGTGATGCCGGCCGTGGACGCCAGCGCGCGGAACGGCGTGATCGGGTAGGACAGCCCCGGCGCCTCCACCTGCGTCAGCGAGAAGTTATCCGAGACGTTGTCGAGCGCCGCGTTCTGGTCGTCGATCTGGCCGGGCCCGTGATAGATTCCCGCACCGGTGCGAATCACGGTCTTGCCCTTGAAGATCTTCGGCGCCCAGGCGATCCCGATGCGCGGATCGAAATTGTTGGCGTCGCGGAAATACCAGGGCGAGCCGTGCGGGCAGAAGCCGCGGCAGGCGTTCAGGTCGAAGACGCGGTAGCGATCGAAGGCTTCGCTGTTGACGCCGTAAAACTCGTAGCGGATTCCGAGGTTCAGGGTCAGCTCGGAGTTCACCTTGAAGTCGTCCTGTGCGAAGGCGTAGTAATACCACTTGCGCGTGCCGAGCACCGGGTCGCCTCCGTTGATGGCGACGCGATCCACGCGGTTGGCCAGCAGGTCGTTGCGGTTGGCGTAGGTGATGCTGACGCCGTCGAACTGCGGGTCGGCCACGTTGACGTGTGCGCGCCGGATCTCGCCGCCCAACTTCAACGTGTGCCGCCCGCGCGTCCACGCCACGTTGTCGATCAGCGAGTAGGAAGTCCCCGTCTCGATGAGCAGGTTCGAGCTGTTCAACGTCGTGAAGCCCGACACGGCGATGGATTCGGCGAACGGCGCGTACGTGAAACGGTTCAGCGCCGATCGGTTGAAGCCCGCCTTCACCTCGTTCACCACCGTCGGAGAGAGCACCCGCTGGTACTGCATCACGAAGTTCGACGGCCGGAAAAAGCTCTCGTCGCGGTCCCCGGGAATGATGGTGCGAGGGGAGAGGATGGTGCCGTCGTCGACGTTGTAGCGCGCGAAGAAGGTGTTGTTGTCGTTGAAGCGGTGGTCGATGCGCAGCGTCCCGGCGTCCTCGCGCCACTGCTGACTCACGTTGCCGGACGCGCGGTCGACGTCGGCGTTCGAGGTCGTCTCCGTTCCCGCCGGATAGGCGTTGACGATCTGCCGGATGACCGGGTTGGTGGCGCGCGCCCGGAACGCGGCGCTCGGCACGTCGTTGCGGAACGTCTGGCTGACCCTCTGCCGCAGCCCTTCATAGTTGGCGAAGAAGAAGGTCTTGTTGCGTATGATCGGGCCGCCGGCGTTGCCGCCGAACTGGTTCAGGCGGAAGGGCTGCTTGGAGGTGTCGAACGGATTCCGGGAATCGAACTTGTCGTTTCGCACGAACTCGAACAGGCTCCCGTGATACTCGTTCGTGCCCGACTTCGAGACGATGTTGATCTGCGCCCCGGCGCCGCTGCCCGATTCCGCCGAATAGAGCGTCGAGTTCACCCGGAATTCGGCGATCGAATCCGTGCTGATGATCAGCCTCAGCGCCGCCTCCTGCCGCGGATCCTTGACTCCGGTGGCGTCCAGTCCGTCGAAGGTCCAGTTATTGTCGTCGCGCGCGCGCCCCACAAATCGAATCGACTGCTGGTTGCCCTCGCCGACGTTGATCGCGCCCGGCGCCAGCGCCATCAGGCTCGCCCAGTGGCGGCCGTTCAACGGAATCTCGCGCACCTGCTGCGCGCCGATCACCGTGCCCACCACCGGCGACGTGCTCTCGAGCGGTTGCAGCACGTGCTCCACCGTCACCGCCGATTCCACGGCGCTTACTTCCATGGTGAAGTTCAACGCCCGGTTGTCGCCGACCCCAAGCCGCAGGTCCTTGGTCGTAACGGTTCTGAAACCCTGCCGTGACACAGTGACCGAATACACGCCGATCGGTAGCTGGGTGACTGTGTAGTCGCCGACCTCCGAGGTCGATGCCTCCCGCCGCAGCCCGGTCTCCTGGGAAACCACCTCCAGGCGCGCCCCGGGCACCACCCCGCCGCTGCTGTCTGTTACAGTTCCGAGCAAAGTCGCCCGGTCGACCTGGGCCGCGATGGGAAAACTCATCACGACTACAGCCACCACGACGAGGATTCTGGACACCGGCATTTAGCTAGCCTCCTTCGGTAGACTCGCTTCAGTCTTCAGCCCAACCGTTACGGAAGCGTAACAGAAGGACGTCGAAAAAGTAAACAGTTTTGAGGGAGCATCGAGAGCCGAATCCGCGAAAGGTCAACGCCCCCGGACGTCGTAACACCACAACGACCCCGCGTCGCGCACGTAAAGTTTTCCGTTCGCGAGCGCCGGATAAGTCCATGCTTTTTCGCGTGCATTCTTCTTCTTCGGCTGATCGGGTGGCGAAAAGCGCCCCTTCTCGCGATACCCCTCCGGCGTCGCCTCCACCAGCGCGACCTCGCCGTTCTCGCCATGCAGGTACAATCGCCCCTCGGCCGCCACCGTCGACGACGGCCCGATCGACGCGTCCTGCCAGGCGATCTTGCCGGTGGCGAAGTGCACCGCGACCAGGCCCATGTCGGTGGTCCCGTACAGATGATCGCCGACCAGCACCGAGCCGCCGATGCTGTTCGGCAGTCCGCGCTCGAAGTACACCTGCTCGGCGACCACGCCCTCGGCGCCCGCGTTGAGCTTCACCATCACGCCGCCGACGCGCTGCGCGGCGTTGTAGATCCAGTTGTCGCGCGCCACTGGCGTCGGCATGTTGGCCGGTCCCTTGTTCGGTTCGTTGTTGCGCCACAGGAACTGGCCCGTCTTGGCGTCGACTCCGGCGACGCCCTTGCCCAGAAACTGCACGTACTGCTTGCGCCCGCCGCCCTCCACCACGATCGCCGAGGCGTAGCCCGCCGGGTCGCCGCCCGGAACTTGCGCCTTCCAGATGGTGGCGCCGGTCTTCTTGTTCAGCGCGACGATGGTGGCTTCGGCGCCGCCGGGCGTCGCCACCAGGA